>NZ_NEIR01000001.1:0-603391 GCF_002112825.1 Pseudomonas sp. B5(2017) | reverse complement strand
TAGGTAAGCGGTGATAGCCGTGAGCTTGAACTGCTCTGTGTATTTACCCATAGATCCCCCAAGGGTTGGATTGGTGTCCAACTTCTTGGGGGCAGTCCACCCTGTGGGAGCGGCTTTAGCCGCGAAGAATCCAACACGGTGCATGGCACCGGCTGCGCCGGTGTTCGCGGCTAAAGCCGCTCCCACAGGGCCCCACCAAAACATCAGCATTACGCATTTATACTGATTAGCTTTATCAGTAATAAACATAATTAACATAGAACCAAAAAGCCTTTCACAGCACCGTGAAAGTCCATTAGGTTCTGTAAACCGACCCCAACATGGCGGAGGCAAATGGATTTGTGCCAGCCGCCGTCGGGTCCCTCCCTTCGATCCGCCCGTTGCGCACATCCGAACCCAACCTTCTCGGAGCATGCGACATGGGATTGTCCCGTAGAGACCTGATCACCCGCCTCGCCGCCATTGGCGGCTATTCGGCAGCCCTGGGCGCGCTGGGGCAGAATGCCCTGGCTGCCACCTTCCAACCCCTGCAACTGGCCGCAAGCGGCGGCAACGGCAAGCGCGTGGTGATTGTCGGCGCTGGTATTTCCGGCCTGGTATCCGCCTACGAGCTGCGCAAGGCCGGCTTTTCGGTCACCGTGCTGGAGGCCCGCGAGCGGGTCGGTGGCCGGGTCTGGACCTTGCGCCAGGGCGACCGCGTCGAGCACAACGACGGCAGTTCGCAAACCGTCGAGTTCGACCAGGGCCACTTCTTCAACGCCGGCGCCGCGCGCCTGCCCAGCCATCACCTGACCATCCTCGGCTACTGCCGTGAGCTGGGCGTGGAGCTGCAGGTGCTGGTCAACAGCAGCCGCAACGCCCTGGCCCAACCAGACCTGGCTCGCCCACCGCTGCTGCTGCGTCAGGCAGTCAACGACACCCGCGGGCACTTCAGCGAACTGCTGGCGCGCAGTGTCAGCCGCAACTCCCTCGATGCCGAACTCGACAGCAGCCAGCGCAAGGCCTTGCTGGACTTCCTCAAGGTCTACGGCGACCTCGACAGCCAGCAGCAGTACCGCGGTTCGGTACGCGCCGGCTACACCCGCTTCGCCGGCGCCGGCGACCAGACCCCGATCCAGCGCCAGCCGGTGCCACTGGACCAGCTGCTGGACAGCAACCTGCTACTGCCGCTGGTGTTCGACGAAATCCCCGAGTTCTCCTCGACCATGTTCCAGCCGGTCGGCGGCATGGACCAGATTCCCAAGGCGTTCTATCGCCAGGTCAAGGACAGCGTGCGCCTGGGCGCCGAGGTGCTGGGGGTGGATACCGGTGACAACGGTGCCAAGGTGGTCTGGCGCGACCGCAAGAGCGGCCAGCAGCACGTCGAACAGGCCGACTACGCCATCGTCACCCTGCCCCTGCCGCTGCTGGCCAAGCTGCCGAACAACTTCGACAAGGCCTTCAGGCAGGCCATCGCCAGCGCCGAAGGCGACAAGGCCAACAAGGTGGCCTGGCAGTCGCCGCGCTTCTGGGAAACCGACTTCCAGATCTATGGTGGGCTCAGCTACATCAACCACGAAGCCCGCACCCTGTGGTACCCCAGCGATCACCTCAACAGCGCCCAGGGTGTGCTGGTCGCCACCTACAACACGGGCGCGGTGGCCCACCAGTTTGCCGCCAAGCCGCTGCAGGCCCAGGTCGCCTCCTCGCGCCAGGCGGTGGAATCGCTGCATCCGGGCCACAGCCACAAGCTGGCCAGGCCGGTGGTGGTGAACTGGTCGAAGATCCCCTTCAGCGAAGCGCCGTGGATCGTCCACGACGAAGTCGCCCAGCCCGGCTACGACCTGCTCAACCAGCCCCAGGGGCGTACCTGGCTGGCCAGCGACGCCCTGGCCCATGGCGGCGTGGGCATCTGGCAGAACAGTGCCGCCGAGTCCGCCCGCCGGGTGGTCGGCCTGATTGCCAAACACGCCAGCCAGACCACCCGCGGCGTTGCCGCCTGACCTGCAAGGAACCACCCCCATGCCTCGTCTTCTTCTGCTTGCCGGAGTACTCATGTCGCTCACCCTCAACGCCCACGCCGACGGCATCAAGCGCGTCGCGCCACCCGGCTCGAACTTCCCCATCTCGCAGCTGGTCACGGTACCGGCCGGCAGCCAGCTGACGTTCATCAGCGGCACCCTGCCGGACGTAGCCGACCCAAAGGCGCCCAAGGGTAGCGTTGCAGCGCTGGGCAACACCGAAACCCAGGCCCGCTCGGTGCTGAACAAGCTGCGCACGGCGCTGCGCAGCCAGGGCCTGGACCTTGGCGACATCGTCCAGTTACGGGTGTTCCTGGTAGGCGACCCAGCCAACGGCGGCGCCCTCGACTTCGCCGGGCTGCAGGCGGCCTACACCGAGTTCTTCGCCACCGCCGAGCAACCCCGTACACCGACCCGCACCGCCATCCAGGTGGTGGCCCTGCCATTGCCGGGCGCGCTGGTGGAAATCGACGCGATCGCGGCCAAGGCGCCGTAAGTGCGCCAGCCATGCCAGACAAGGAACTGCGTGCATGAAGCCAGCTTTTAAAACTGCCTCTTTTTTCGGCGTGGCCCTGGCCGCCGGGCTGCACAACGCACCCAGCCTGGCCGAGGAACCCGCCGCCCAGGCCCTGGGCACGGTGATCGTCACCGGCAACCGTGGCAGCGAGAAACGCACCGTAACCAGCAGCCCGGTGCCCATCGATGTGATCAGCGCCAAGCAGTTGCAGGAAACCGGCAAGCCCGGCCTGATGGAAGCCCTCAGCGCCAGCGTGCCGTCGCTGACCTTGCCGGAAAAGACCGGCTGGGACGCCAGCGGCATGGCCCGCGCCCCTAACCTGCGCGGCCTCAACGCCGCCCAGGTGCTGGTGCTGGTCAACGGCAAGCGCCGCCATACCAGCGCTACGCTCAACATCAGCGGCATCAACGCCGGCGCTGCCCCCGCCGACCTCGACCTGATTCCCATCAGTGCCATCGACCATGTCGAGGTGCTGCGTGATGGTGCGGCCGCCCAATACGGCTCCGACGCCATCGCCGGGGTGATCAACGTGATCCTCAAGGCCGACGCCAGCGGCACTGCCGTGACCACCGCAGGCCAGGGCTACGACGGCAAGAAACAGACCGTGCAGCAAAACCTGAACAAGGGCTTCGAGATCGGCCGCGACGGCATCGTCCAGCTGGCACTTGACGCCCGCAGCCAGAACGACGACAACAAGGCCAGCGCCAATGGCTACAGCCAGGCCGAAGCCCTGGACCGCGCCGGCAAGGTTACCTACGGCGGCTATGGCACGCCGAAGATCAACCTTCTGACCCTGGGCTACAACGCCGAACTGCCGCTGCAGGACGACCTGACGCTCTACTCGTTCAGCACCTGGTCGTACCGCAAGGCCGAGCAGGGCCAGAACTTCCGCCTGCCGACCATCGTCAACACCATAACCACCGGGCCCAACGGACGCCCCTCGGGCTACACGCCCACCTGGTACATCGAGGAATACGACTACCAGGCGGCGTTTGGCGCCAGGGGCCTGGCCGGCGAATGGGACTGGGACCTGTCCAGTACCTACGGGCGCAACGAGGCCGAACAGGGCACCTGGAACAACCAGAACCCGTCACTGGGCGAGGCCACGCCCAACCATTTCGAATCCGGCACCTGGGTCAGCTCGCAACTGACCAGCAACCTCGACCTGCGCCGCAGCTTCGAAGTTGGGCTGACCAAGCCGCTGGACTTCTCCTGGGGCCTGGAACAGCGCCGCGATACCTACCAGGTGCAGGCTGGCGACTGGGCCAGCTGGGCCGACGGCGGCTACTGCAAGGCGCCCGGCAATTGCGCCGCCTCCGGCGCCCAGGTCACCAACGGCATCTCCCCCGCCGAGGCCGCCAGTGCCAGCCGCAACAGCTACGCCGGTTACCTGGACGTGGGTTTCAACCCGCTGCCGCAGTGGTACTGGGGCGCTGCCCTGCGCTACGAGCACTATGATCGCAATATCGGGGCCACCCGCAGCGGCAAGCTGACCACCCGCTACGAGCTGACCCCCGAACTGGCCGTGCGGGCGACGGTGAGCAACGGCTTCCGCGCGCCGTCCTTGGCCAACAACCTGTTCAGCGCCCGCTCCACCACCTACGGCGTGGTCGACGGCGTGTACCAGTCGATCAACTATGGCGTGCTGCCGGTGGATTCGGCCGCCGCCAAGGCGCTGGGCGCCGAACCACTGAAACCGGAAAAGTCCACCAACTACAGCCTGGGGCTGGCCTGGCAGCCTGGCGAGCGCCTGGCCTTCACTGCCGATGCCTACCTGATCAACGTGCGCGACCGCATTACCCTCACCGGTACCCTGCTCGGCCCCGAGGTCACCCAGGCCCTGCTCGCCAACGGTATCGACTCGACCTCGGGCGGCCAGTACTTCACCAACGGCGCCGATACCCGCACCAAGGGCCTGGACCTGGTGGGCAGCTACGACCAGGACCTGGGTGGTGCCGGGACGGTGAAGTGGACGGCGGCCTTCAACTGGAACGACACCGAGATCCTCGACTACAAGCAGAGCGTGAACATCCTTGGCACGCCCTACGAACTCATGAATCGCCAGGCGCGCAACCTGCTGACCGAGGTACAACCGCACACCAAGCTGATCCTTGGCGGCAACTGGCGCCTGGACCGCTACCGGGTCAACCTGGGGCTGACCCGCTACGGATCCTGGCGCGAGGTGAATGCCGCCAACGACCGTTCGCTGGACCGCGAGTACAAGGCGCGCTGGATCACCGACCTGGATGCAGGCTACCAGCTGACCAAGGACCTGGAAGTGGCGATCGGGGCGCGCAACCTGTTCGATATCTACCCCGAGCGCCAGGCACCGAGCAGCAAGACCATGGTCAAGGGATACGGGGTGTACTCACCCTATGGCTTTACCGGCGGGTATTACTTCGGGCGGGTGACCTACACCTTCTGATTCGTGACAAGCCGGCCGACGATGTCGGCCGGCAACCGGTATCAACCACGCAACATATGGACCGCCACCCCGGCCAAGGCGCAGCTGAACAGTACCTGGATCACGCCACGCTTGAAGCGGAACAGGGCCACTGCGGCAGCAATGGCGATCAACGCCGAAGGCCAGTCGAACGCCCCACTGAAACCCTTTGGCCAGAGCACGTGATAGCCGAAGAACATGGCGAGGTTCAGGATCACCCCCACGACCGCGGCCGTGATCCCCGTCAGCGGTGCAGTGAACTTCATCTCGTTGTGGGTCGACTCCACCAACGGGCCACCGGCGAGGATGAACAGGAACGACGGCAGGAAGGTGAACCAGGTGACGAGGCTGGCCGCGACTGCACCGGCCAGGAACGGGTTTTGCTCACCGAACATCGGATGCACGTAGCCACCGACGAAGCCGACGAAAGCCACCACCATGATCAATGGTCCTGGCGTGGTTTCTCCCAAGGCAAGGCCATCGATCATCTGAGTGGGTGACAGCCAGCCGTAATGCCCGACGGCGCCCTGATACACATAGGGCAGGACGGCGTAGGCGCCACCGAAGGTCAAAAGTGCGGCCTTGGTGAAGAACCAGCCCATTTGCGTCAGAGTGCCGGCCCAGCCAAACGTCAGTGTCAGCAGCCCCATGGGCAAGGTCCACAATACGGCGCCGATCAGCACCAGACGCAGCAAATGCCCCACCCGAAAACGCGCATGCTCAGGCGTTGGTGTGTCGTCGTCGATCAGGGCCGGGCCGTAGCTGTTCCTGGCAGCCCCATGACCACCACCGATCACGAATTTGCCGGGGGCGAAGCGACCGCCCACATAGCCTGCGATACCGGCAACCAGCACGATCAACGGGAACGGCACATTGAGGGCGAAGATGGCCACGAACGACGCTGCGGCCATGGCCCACAGCCAGCCGTTCTTCAGCGCGCGCGAGCCGATCCGGTGAGCCGCGTGGACGACAATGGCCGTGACTGCAGGCTTGATGCCGTAGAAGACCCCCGCCACCACCGGGACCTCGCCAAAGGCGATGTAGACCCAGGACAGGCCAATCAGGATGAACAGCGAGGGCAATACGAACAATACGCCGGCAATCACCCCACCCCAGGAGCGGTGCATGAGCCAACCGATGTAGGTGGCCAGTTGCTGTGCCTCGGGGCCTGGCAACAACATGCAGTAGTTCAGCGCGTGCAGGAACCGCTTCTCGCTGATCCAGCGCCGGCGCTCGACCAGTTCCTGGTGCATGATCGAGATCTGCCCGGCGGGCCCACCAAAACTGATGAAGCCCAGCTTGAGCCAGAACAGGAATGCTTCGAACAGTCCGATCGGCCGCTGAACCGCTTGCGATGGTGGCTGTTCGCCCACTGCGGAGGTGCTATCAACCATTTTGCGCTTCCTCACTCGCGAAAGCCGTCAGAAGGCCATCGAAGATGCCCCCGGCGACCGTTGTCAGTTGATCGTCATCGCCAATGCTCTGTCTCAAGCCCGCGAGGACACGTTCGATACCTGGTGCTTCCGAGGGCTGGTTGCCTCCCACATCCAGGTAGTGAATGACCGCGGCCAAGCGTGCCAGGCCCGGCTGCTGTAGGGCAAAGCTCTCGATGAGGGTTTCAAAGGACACTCGCTGGCCGACATGGCTGAACCTGGCCCCATCAAAATCGAAGCCCAGCGCATCGCCCGGGCAGTCTTCAGGCCTGTCCAGCCAGATGAATCGAGCGTCGGCATCGATGAAGCGACGAATCAACCAGGCACATGCCAGCCGATCCACCCATGGGCGCTTGCGGGTGGCCCAAAGGCGCCCCTGGTAGTCGTTGCGTTCCAGTCGGGTGATCGCCTCGTCGTGGGCACTCGGCTCATCGGAAGACAGTGCGCGGCCAATCGCGGCTTCGAGCTCTTGCAGCGCCGCATCGGCTTGTGCCTTGGGCACGCCCGGGAAAAAATCGGTCGCCGCCAGCTGGCTGAAGGCCTTTCTGAGCTTGCGCACCTGCCGTGCGGTCTGCAGCGCATTCTCTGGCGCCAGCTCGGCCCTGCAGCCTGCAATTTCTTCCATCAGGCTGGCGTACTCGTCGCTCCTGTCGAACAGCCTGCTGAAGCGCTCTTCACGCTCAGGAAGCGACAGGAGAAATGCGGTGCCGTTGATAGCCAGCACGTCACGCTCGACTGCCTCGAAAACTTCCCGACCCGCACATTGTTCGGGCAGCAGGTAAACACCATCCCTCAGCACTGCGGCTCCGGAGGCCTTCAGGCTTCTCCAGGCACGCATGCGCTCGGTGGCATTGGCCGTCGGCAATCCGAGGATCAGTAGCGACCAGTGGAGCATGTAGAGTACTCAACACAATATGTTTGTATCTCTACATTAAACTGAAACTGTGCAAAATCAACAGGCCCGTAGCTTTTGGGGCTGCTGCGCACCCCATCGCCGGCAAGCCGGGCTCCCACAGGGACCGTGAAAATCTTGAGGTCTGCGCCGTACCTGCGGGAGCCCCGCTTGCCGGCGATGCGCCGCAAAGCGGCCCCAAATCGCTCAACTGACTGGCACCAGGGTAAACCCGCTCCCACAGGGTCCCTGCTAAATCAAGGAGTTATGTGGAGTTCCATAGGAGCGGGATCCTACTCCAGTGGAATGGTCAGGCGATCGATCACGGCACGGGTTTCTGGCCTCACCCCGCGCCACCAGGCGAACGCCTCCGCCGCCTGCTCGACCAGCATGCCGACACCGTCGGCCAGGCGACCCACACCCTGCGCCTGGGCCATGCGCAGGAACGGCGTCAGGCCTTTGCCATACGCCAGCTCGTAAGCCAGCCGCGTCTCGCCCAGCACACCTTCAGGTAGCGGCGGCTGCTCTCCGGTGAGGCTCGCGGAGGTGGCATTGACCACGATGTCGAAGGACTGCCCCTCCAGTTCCTCATAGCGGCTGATGCGCAGCCTTGGGTGATCCAGTTCGTTGCGCAAGGTGAGCGCCTTGGCCATGTCACGGTTGGCAAGCACCAGCTCGCTCGGCCCTGCCTTCAGGAATGGCAGCAGCGCGCCGCGCACCGCGCCACCGGCGCCGAGCAACAGTACCCGCCGATTGGCCAGTGGTTCACCGAGGTTTTCCTCGATATCCCGCAGCAAGCCGATGCCGTCGAAGTTCTCGGCAAAGATACGGCCATTCTCGAACTTCAATGCATTGGCCGCCCGCGCCAGCTGTGCGCGCTCGCTGCGCTGGTCAGCCAGCTCGAAGGCGCGCAGCTTGAACGGTGCGGTGATGTTCATGCCCAACCCGCCATCGTTGCGAAAGTTCAGCACCTGGGCCTCGAAGCCCTCTAGCTCGCCCTCGATGGCGCCGTACTCCAGGCACTGGCCACTGGCCTGGGCGAACAGGCCATGAATCAACGGGGACTTGGTGTGGTTGATCGGTCGGCCGATCACTGCATAGCGGTCGCTCATCGTGCATCTCCATGGGTGAACAGCACACCGTCTGCCTGCATGGCGGTGATTTCTTCAGGGCTGAAACCTAGGCCGGCGGCCACTTCGGCATTGTGCTGACCGAGGTCCGGGGCCACTTGGTGGATCGTGGTGTCGCACTCGGAAAAGCGGAACGGCAGGTTGGGCAGGCGCAAGGTACCGTAGCGCGGGTGCTGCTGCTCGATGACCATGTTGCGCGCCTGGATCTGCGGGTCAGCCACGACCTCGTCGATGCGCTGCACCTTGGCGCTGGGGATGTCGATGTCATCGAGCAATTGCAGGATATCGGCTACCCGGCGCGCACCGACCCAGTCACGCACCACGGCCAGGATCGCCTGGCGGTGGGCGTTGCGGCCATTGAGGCAGTGGTAGCGGCTGTCGCTGCCGAACCCGGGCGGGCAACCGTTGGCCTCGAGCATCGCGGCAAAGCGCTTCCAGGCGTCGTCGACCTGGGCGGCGATTACCAGGTCGCCATCAGCCGCACGAAACACGCCGTACAGGGTGGAGGTGGGCATGTCATGGCCGGTCTGCTCGGGCAGGACGGTGCCGTCGGACAAGGTGTAGCACTGCACCGCGTATTCATGCATCGACACCAGCGTGTCGTACAGGGCCATGTCGATGTGCTGGCCACGACCACTGCTCACCCGGCCCAACAGCGCCGCATTGATCGCCGCCACGGCATGGATACCGGTGTACATGTCACCCAGGGAAATGCGCAGCAACGGCGGCGCTTCGCCCGGCACGCCGACCATCTGCATGATCCCGCTCTTGGCCTCGGCGATCAGCCCGAAGCCGGCGCGGTGGGCATCCGGGCCGGTATGGCCGTAGGCGGAGATGGAGCAGTACACCAGACGCGGGTTGCGCGCTGACAGCTCGGCATAGCCCAGGCCCAGTTTGTCCAGGGCGCCGGGGCGATAGTTTTCGATGAACACATCGGCCGAGTCGGTAAGGCGCTGCATGAATGCTTTGCCACGCGGGTCCTTCATGTTCACGCTGACGCCCTGCTTGCCCATGTTCAGCTGCAGGAAGTAACCGCTCTGCTGTTCATCAAGGGTAAACGCGTGCTGGCGGCCGGCATCGCCGCTGCCCGGCCGTTCGACCTTGATCACCTCGGCGCCCAGTGCTGCCAGGCAACGGCCCACATAGGGCCCGGCCAGGAAGTGGCTGTAGTCGATGACGCGAATACCCGTCAATGGCAATGCCTGGCTCATGCCTGCACTCTCCTCGGCACCATCAGCCGGTGCTCGCCACGCTGCACGACTTCGCCATGCTGGTTGATCAGCTCCGACGGCAAGACCACGATGCCCCAGCCCGGTCGGCTGTTGCTCGGGCGCATCGCCCCCACGCGCATGCGCACGTGCAGCACATCGTCGACCTTGATCGGCAGCACGAAGTCCCAGGTCCAGCCCAGCGACATGCCCGGTACAAAGCGGTACTCGCACTGGGTCTTCAGGCCGTCGGCGATCGACAGGCCGAACAGGCCATGGGCAACCAGGCAGCCGAAGTGGCTCGCGTTGGCGTACGCCTCGTCGACATGCACCGGGGTGTGGTCGCCGGTGAGTTCGGCGTAGGCCAGGATGCGTTCGCGGGTAACGGTGTAGGTGGGGCTGATGCATTCATCGCCTTCGCAGGCATCGTCCCAGTATTTTTCCACCACGCTCATGCCACCACCTCTGCACGTGGGTCGATGGCCAGAGCCTGGGCGACGCATTTCGCCGGCAATGCCTGAATGAACTCGACCGCCAGGCCGTCAGGCAGGCGCAGCCAGTTGCGGCCCTGGGGCATTTCGCTGACGCCGAAGCGTTGAGCGGCCGCCAGGGCGGCTTCGAGGTCCTCGCACATGATGCCCAGGTGTGCCATGCGCCCTTCCGGGCCGGCAAAGTCCGGCTGGTGAATGAACTGCAGGCCACCAAGGGTCCAGTACTGTGCGGGCTGCTCGACGTCGCCCTGTATTTCACGCATGGTCATGCCGCACACCTCGCTGAAAAAGCGGATGTGCCACTGGATGTCCCGCACCCAGAACGCAACGTGTTCAAGGTAGGCTTTCGGCTGGCTCATGGATTACTTCCCTTCTGCTGATCGGCCATGGCGCGCTCGATACCCTTGATGCAGGCAACCAGGGTCGCGTTGACCGGCGTAGCCACGCCGTGGCGCTGGCCCCAGCGCACGACGGAGCCGTTGATGAAATCGATCTCGGTGACCGAGCCCTTTTCCAGGCTCTGCAGCATCGAGGTTCGGAAGCTTGCCGGCAGGCCTTCAGCTGCCAGGCACCACGCAGCGTCCGGGCTGGTGAGGCTCAGGCGGATGCCGGCCCGCTCGGCGACGGCGATGGCTTCGCTGACCGCTGCCTTGGCGGTGCTTTCCAGCAGCGGCTCGCTGTACAGCTGGCCATAACTGAGCATGGTGATGCCGCTGAGCGCGCCTGTCGCGACGTTGACCAGCAGCTTGTCCCACATGGTGCCGAGAATGTTGTCGCTGACCGTGGTGGCGAGCCCGGCGCCATTGAAAGCCTCGGCGATGGCCTGCACACGCGAGGTCCGTTGGCCGTCGAGCTCGCCGATGAAGGTGTGTTTGCCTGCCACGCCGGCACGGATCGAACCCGGCGCCAGCAGCACGCCACCGACGTAGGTCTTGCCGGCCAATACCCGCTCACGCCCCACGGCCTCGGCCAGGATGTCTTCGTGGCCAAGACCGTTCTGCAGCGATAGCACCAGCGTCTGCGGCCCGATCAGCGCCTTGGCACCGGCAATCGCCTCGCTGGTGTGGAACGACTTGACCAGCACCACTACCAGGTCGGCCACGCCCACGGTTGCTGCGTCGCAAGCCGCCTTCACCCGGACCTGCCGCTCGCCGCGTTCATCCTGCACCCGCAGCCCGCGCAAATTCATCGCCTCGACATGCACCTGGCCACGATTCAACAGCCAGGTTTCGTGCCCCGCCTCGCTCAAGGCCGCACCAATGGCGCAACCCAGGGCGCCGGCGCCCAGAATGCAGATTTTCAAATCGCTGACCTCCTGTGGTTTGCGACCACACCTTATGCAGCAAGGCTTATTTCGGCTATACAATGGCCTCAATACACTTATTGAGTTTCGCAATAATGAGCACGCTCGATGCCTTGCCTGATCCCAAGCTACTGCAGCTGTTCGATGTGCTTTACCACTGCCGTAGCGTGACCCGTAGCGCTGAACAGCTCGGCCAGAGTCAACCTACCGTGAGTATCTGGTTGGGGCGCTTGCGTGAAGAACTGAACGACCCGCTGTTCGTGCGCACCCCCGGGGGCATGGCCCCTACCCCGCGGGCAGACCAGTTGATCGGGCCATGCCGCGAGGTGCTGGAATCGCTGCGGCGCCTGACTACCTGGGAGCCGCAATTCGTTCCGGCCACGGCCCAGCGTCGCTTTCGCCTGTGCGTCAGTGATGCCAGCCATATCACCCTGCTGCCCAGCATCCTCAACCACCTGCGTACCCATGCGCCGGGTATTCGCCTGGAGGCGGCGCGCATAGATGGCAACACCGAAAGCGCGCTGGAGTCCGGCGAGGCGGACCTGGCCATCGGCTTTGTGCCTTGGCTGGGTGCGGGGATGTATCAGCAAGTGTTGTTCGAACAGGACTGGGTCTGCCTGAGCAACCCGCGACACCCTCGACTGGGCAAAGGCATGAGCGTGGCGCGCTACCAGGCCGAGGGGCATGTACAGATCAGTGCCGGGACCGGGCAGAAGTTGCTCGAGGCTGGTTTGGCGCGGGCCGGCATCGAACGCAGGATCATGCTGGAGCTGCCGGCATTTCTAGGGTTGGGGATGATCGTCGGGTCGACCGACCTGGTGGCAACGCTGCCACGGCACATCGGGCAGACACTTGCCGACATGCATGGTCTGCAGGTGCACGATTGCCCGTTTGCAGTGGAGGGCTTCACGGTCAAGCAGCATTGGCACGCGCGCTACCAGCAAGACAGCGGGAATCGCTGGATGAGGGAGGTGGTTCGGGGCTTGTTTCAAGCAGGTGCCAGTTAGCACACCAGACGAACGCCTCCCTCGCCGAGCTTCCTTGCCTGGAAGCATCGGGGTGCGAGTCAGGCAGCAGGCTTGAGCACCACCTTCGTCCAGCCATCATCCCGCGCATCAAAGTGCTTGTAGGCATCGGGGCCTTCAGCAAGCGTCAAACGATGGGAAATCCACCGGTAGCCTTGGTCGAGGCAACCAGGTTGTTCATGGTGAGGTAGTTCGCTTCATGACCATGCTTGTCGCAGCACTGGTAGCAGATCAGTGGCGCTAATCATCGTCGCGCCTTGGATCTATTGCCGTTGCCTTTGTAGCTCTCGTTTCAACCATATGCTCGCCGGCTCCGCGCCTTCTGGACATCGCACCTCATAGATGCGGCCACTCATACTGCTTTTGGTGGCAGCAAGATCAATGAAGTCTTCCGCGCTTTTCACCATTTTCCTACCTTCGAGATAATCCAGCTTCTGCATCAAATGCGCCCGAGCCCGGGGACCAGAGTATTCGGTACCATTGCGCACGAACCTGCACTCACTGTGCTCGACAAAGTCCAGCAAGCCTCTTATCTCTTGAGTGGTTTGAGGTGTAGCAGATACTTCCCTACCCACGATGATCGCGATGAAGCCAATCCCTACCGCCATCATCGATTGGCTGACAAGCCGCCCGGGGTCCCTCATCAACATCTGCATGATCCTGGTCCTGAAAATGAAATGAATGACCGGAGTGGCCTCCGACGATTAATTACAACACAACCACGCTATAACATTTTCTCCAGCCCGATCGCGCTGCTGAGCCAGGAATTGAAGTGTCGCCACCAACTCCCCGGTTCCTTGGTCAATGTATGTTGCTTGCCATCGTCTTCGGTGACCCATACCAGCTGATTCTTTTCCAGCCGGGTGTGATAACTCAGAGCCGGCGCCATCCCCTCCAGAGCCAGTTCGCGCACCCGTCCAGCAAGCTCAGGATCATCGACCAACACGCCGACTTCGGTATTCCACAACAAGGAGCGCGAGTCGAAATTGAACGAGCCGATAAACGCTTTCTGCTGGTCGAATATCATCGCCTTGCTATGCAGGCTGGACTCGGAGCTATTGGAGGATCCACCATGAAACAGGCCCAGCCCACTGTCGCTGTCGCCATTGTCACCGGATTGGCTGCGTAATTCGAACAACTGCACACCATGCTCCAGCAAGGTTTTGCGATAAGGCGCGTAAGCACCGTGCGCGGCGGGTACATCGGTGGCTTCCAGTGAGTTGGTCAGCAAGCTGATCGACACGCCAGCGTCGGCACGACGGGTCAGGTACACCACCCCTGGTTGGCCGGGCACCATGTACGCCGAGACAAGGATCAGCTCCTTGGATACCCCATTGAGCTCGGGTGCCAATTGGGTGGCCAACAACAAGTACGGGGCTGGCTCGCCACTCGACAAGACCTTGCTCGGTGCATCCCACATCGCTTTGTTCCAGGCCCAGATCAACTCCCTGCGCCAGTCATTCAGGCGTGGCCGGGTGGTATAGCTCATCAGTTGTTGATAGAGCGCATGATTCTGTTTGCGTACTTTCTCCAGGGACTCGTCCAGCCGAGTCCGGAGGTTTTTAAGGTCCCCGGTCGTCGGCCTGGTCGAGATGAACTGCTCGATGGGCTTGCTCAGGGCACTGTTCCAGTACTGGTCGAAACTATGTCCCAATTGTTCTGCAACCGGCCCGACACCGAGCATGTCGATGTCGGTGAAATTCCTGTTGGGCTCGGCATCGAAATACTCGTCCCCCAGATTGCGCCCGCCGACGATGGCCGCACTGTTGTCCACCACCCACAATTTGTTGTGCATGCGCCGGTGTTGCCGGGCCAGGTTGAACAGCCGGCCCATGGTACGCGTCACGACGGTACTGCGGCCCAGGTGCAGTGGATTGAACACGCGGATCTGTATATGCGGATGCGCCGCCAGTGTCGCGATAATTCGCTCCAGGTCATCGCTGGTGGTGTCATCGAGCAAGATCCTGACGCGGACGCCACGGTCGGCGGCGATGAGCAGCTCGCGCACCAGTATCCGAGTACTGATGCCGTCGTGAACGATGTAGTACTGCAAGTCGATGCTGCTTTGAGCATTGCGAATCAGCTCGGCGCGTGCGGCGAAAGCCTCGGCACTATCGGAATACAAGCGAAAGCCCGACTGGCCCCGATGGGGGGCTGCCTGGGCCTGGATAGAACGACCGAACGCCGAATCGTTCGCAGGCAAGGCCTGACTGGGTTCGTGAGAGACCGTGGGTGTCGTACAACCAACAAATAGCAGGGTAAGTAACAGCAGAGCAGGAAGGGGCTGTTTGATTCTCACGGAGGCTACCCCGGGTGATGGCGATGAGGGTGCCGGGTCCCGAAGAATGGCCAGTCCCTTACTACCAGCATCCGGCCGTATCGGCCTCGTGCAATGTTTCTTCGATCTGCGGTGTTATTACAGAAGCGTAGTTCATCTCCTGCTGACCGCGGTGCCTTCACCGAAGGCGCCTGCCGCCAATCAGTCGCGATCCAGCATCTAAGGACCTTGCATAACCTGATCAGGCTGCGTGCCCATACTCGCGAGAAAAATATCGGTATCCCGATTAGTCCGTAGGCAGACAACGCGACAGCTCGAAGGGGCCGTTACCACGAATCGCTTCATCGCCTCCCGCGACGAGGTTTTCGTCCGCCACATGAACCTCAAGAACTCCGGCAGGTTGCCCAGCAATTCCGGACAGTTGTCCGGCAAGTCAGGTCGGGATCGACCGCGGTTCAGCATTGTTCTAAGGAGCACGCGCCAGAATCGAAGCGGTGCCGAGCGATCAATCCAAATCAACATGTCAGCCCGGGCCAGCCGGTTGTTCCATGTGGTCGAATGCCCACCTTCGAATATCCAGCGCTCACGGGCCTCGACCTCATGACAAAGACGCGTCTTCTCGTCCCGACTCCGCTCGACCCACCCTGGCTGCCAGTGAATCGTGTCGATATGCACGACCGGCAAGCCTGTTCGTTCGCCGAGTTTGCGCGCCAAGGTACTTTTCCCAGACCCTGGCTGACCAATGATCATCACCCGTTGCATTTAAGCTCCCTCTGGCCATGCCTGCGGAATTTCGGGCGCGCGATTTTACGGCAATGGACGACGAGGTCAACTGCAAGCGCACTTATGCTCTTGGCGTCCGTTGCAAATCGGCTGCTCCTGTTGATGGCGGGTATTAACCTGTGTCGGTCAGCCGAGCTGGATCCGAATGCTGGCCTGTGTGTACCAAGGCGCAGCGGAGTCGACGTACACATGTCTCTGCTGCTTCGGCTCGAAGGGGGTATCAAGCGTTCCTAGCGCTATGGATATCCAGCCGGCATATTCACCTTGAGAACGTGACCAGAATAAAGTCGAACCGCACGCCAGACAAAATTCGCGCATTACTGTCGGTGAAGACGCATACGTCCTGATGCTATCGGCGCCACGTAGTACTCGCAGGTCGCTACGCGGGACGCTTCCGTAGGATGCGAATGCAGCCCCGTGACCTTTGCGGCACTGGCTGCAATGGCAGTGAGTAACTGCCTTTGGCGCAGTGACTAGTTCGAAACTTACTGCTGAGCACAAGCAGCTACCTAGGTACCAAAGCTCTGTAGTCAGTGCAGGCCTCATCGCCGGCAAGCCGGCTCTCACAGGAATATCACCAGCCTTCAGGCATGCGCTGTACTTGTGGGAGCCGCGCTTGCCGGCGATGGGCCGCGAAGCGGCCCCGATTACAGATGTCCGTTTTGGGTCGAAAGCGGTCACTCGCGAACGACTGCTTCCGCCCCATGGCAGCCATACGCTGAGGGCAGCTATTGGCCAAAAGAGGATGATCAAACCCGCCTCTAGTTGCGCTTTTGCACATTAACCCGGCAGTGCCGCCAACACCGCATCCACCATGCGATTGAACGTAGCCGGCGAGTCCACGACGCGCGCGGGGGCGTTTGCTTCGCCGTCAGCACGCGTGGCGCGACGGGCTTGGTCGGCGGTGGCTGAGAGCTTTACGATGACCAGTTCGCGGCGGGGATTTATGTAGATTTTCTGCCCGAAGCGCCCGCTGGCCTCGAACGAACCGTCACCGTCGTTTTTCTGGTACCAGTAATTGCGGTAGCTGTAGCCAGGACGGCCGGGGCCAAGGCTGCCCTGGGCGAAAACTGCTGGGTCCGCAGGCTGGAACGTGCTGTGCACAGCCTGGTTGAAGCTGTCGCCCTTGGCATCACGGGCCAGTTCGCGGCGCACCAGTTCGGCGAAGCGGGCGGTGTCGCGCAAATTACAGCTGATGCCGCCACTGGCCATTTCGGTACCGAGCGGATCGACCTGCACATAGGCATCGTCCTCGGCGAAGCGTGACCACAACCGCTGTTCGACCAACTGCGCCCAATTCAGCCCGGTGACACGCCGCAACGCCCAGGCCAGCGCTTCCGGCGAGCCGTTCTGGTAGAAGAATGGTGCTTGGCCGAGGTTCGGCGCCTGCTGCACCTGCCGCAGGAAGCTGTAGATGTCCCCCGGCATTCCTTCGCCCCGAGGTATCAGGCCAGTAGCGGCAAACAGGCCGAGGTCCGGCGGCATCTGCGCGGGGTACTGCACCGCCACCTGCATGTCCAGGTTGGCCTGCACCGTCGCCTCGCCAAACGGCGTTCCGCGCAGTTCCGGCACGTAATGCGCCAACGTACGCTGCGGGTCCAGCGCACCTTCGGCAATCAGCTGGGCAGCGATCAGGCCGGTGACCGACTTGGTCATCGACGCCCAGATATGGGGCTGGCGAGGTTGGAAGCCGTCCAGATAACGCTCGTACACCACCTTGCCCTGGTGCAGCACGATCAGCCCGTCAGTGCTGGTTTGCTCCAGGTAGCCGGCCAAGGTCAAAGGCTGGTCACCGGCGCTGAAGGCCAGTTGGTCTAGCGCCACCGCGCGGCCTTCGGTCAAGCTCAGCGGTGTGGCTGCCCGACCGATACCACGGGTGGGCGACACCTCACGGGCGTGGCGCATCGACCAGCGCAAGTACGGTGGCTGAAAGGCATTGGCCTGGGTGACCCGCAACTCCGGCGCCGGTGGGAACCCCTGCATCACACCCTGCCCGGTCGGTGCACCGACCGCCAGGGTTGGGGCCAAGGCACCGGCCAGCACCAGGGCGATACCAGTCAGGTTGGCGGATGAAGGGTGCATGCTGCGCTTGGACATGGTCTTGCTCCTTGGTTGCCTTAGAAGCTGGCGCCCACGCTGAACGCCACATAATCGCGGTCGCCGCGGGTGCCATAATCGCCGTCGAGGTAATCGGTATAGGCCAGGCTGGCCCAGTATTGGCTGGCCAGGCTGACGTCCACGCCCAGGCTGATCGAGCGAGAGCCTTCGTTGAAGGCCGAGCTGTCCGCTGGCGAGTAACCCTTGACGTCATGGGCCCAGGCCAGGCCTGGGCGAATGTCCAGGCCTTGGATCAGGTTGGGGTAGCTCCAGGTCGCGCGCAGGCGGTAGCCCCAGGAAAAGGGTGTGACAAAGCCCTCGCCGTTGCAGTCGACCGGGCTTTTCGAGATCGCCAGGCACAGGCTGTTGTCGGCCAGCTCGCCGTTGCCATAGGCACCAGAGCGGCCATAGCGCGGCCCGAAACGCCCCTCCAGCCCGCCTACATAGGTGGCGCCCACCTCGCCCATCAGCAGTAGCTGGTTGCTGCCCATGACTTGGTTGAACGCCTGCACGGCCGACACCTGGGCCTGGGTCACCTCCTTGCGCCGGTAACCGTCGAAGGGGGTGTTGTCTGTCGCAGGGCGCAGGCCGTCGGCGTTGAGCGGGCTGCGGCCCGGGGCATTGAGCAATGACTGCAGCACATCGTTGCCGTTGAGCTGCACCGGCATGTTCGGCCGGTAGCTCAGTTCACCCTGCACGGCGGCACCGTTGCGCAAGGTGGTGGCGAAGGTCAGGCCGTACAGGCGGATGTCCTCGGGGTATTGCGCCCGGTACTGCGAGGTGCCCATACGTAGCGCGCCAGCCAGGGTCTGCCCGTTGCTGGAAGTCAGAAAGGCCCCGCAATTGGCCTGCGCCACACCGACATTGCCGCACAGTTCACGGGCAAAGCCCGTATTGGCGTAATAGCGGCTGCTGACCGTGCCCAGGTAAGGCGAACGGCTGTGGTAATTGGCTGCGAACAGGCCGAACTCGGTATCCAGTGGCTCAACGTACCAGTGCAGCGAAAAACCCCATTGGCCACCGTTGCGTGCATTCTGGTCGGCGCCCCGAGGCACGCGCACACCCTCCTCCGTCAGCGTCACACCAAACGGGGCCAGGGCCGACGACACGGCTGGATTGGTCACCATCTGCCCGCCGACATCCAGTCCCTGGCAGCCTTCGGGCATGAAGTCGTTGCCGGAAAAGAACGTTGCGCAGTTCTCCAGCCGAGTTTGCTCCCAGTCCAGCTGGTACAAGGCATCGAAAGACAGCGCCTGGTTGAGGTTCTGCGTGACATACAGCAGGTTGACCGGCGCCAGGGCGTCTTTCACTTCCGACCCTGGCCGGCGCAGCGCAGCCTGGCTGAAGGGGTTGATCACGTTCAGCCCGCCCTGGATGAACAGGCTTTCCCCCCAGTTGACCACCTGTTTGCCCACCCGCAGCGAACCGGGCTCACCGCCAATGTCGTAAAGGCCATAGACGAACGCATCGAGCAGCTCCGTCCCCGCGGTTTTCGCCGACACCTGGCGGTTGCGATCGTCGATGTCGACGGCCCGCTGGCTGTGGTCGCGTTGCGCGGTGTCGTACCAGTAGGTGCCACGCAGGAATACACCCACGTTATCGCCGCGCAGCTCCAGGTCATGGGTGCCTTTGAAGATCGCCGAAAATATGTCGCCCGACCGGTAGTTGCGCCGCCCGTCATTGCCATTGGCAGCCTGCAACTGCTGTTTATCGGGGTTGGCAGTGCTGACGGCGGTACTCAATGACAGCGCCGAGTCGAAACGCCCTTGCAGCGAGCCAACGTCGAATTGAACGCCCGCCACCGGAGTGGCGAGCAGGCAGCACAGGGCCGCCAGCGGCGCCTGGCGCCGGCAGGATAGAAGGGTTGCGCTCACTCTTAACCTCTTGTTGTTTTATTAGAGAGGGAAATGATGGGTTCAGCGCGGACGCGCCGGCCGCCCAGGCCGGCGGTGTCGGTGACGAGCAGTATCAGGGAGGTTTGATTACGCTCACAAATAGCGTCTTCGGATCAATGCCATGCCGGTTCGTTATGGCTCGATGGCAGTGCTTCAGAGCACTTCGAACAAGCCAGCCGCGCCCATGCCCCCGCCCACGCACATGCTCACCACCACGTAGCGAACCTTGCGCCGGCGGCCTTCGAGCAAGGCATGCCCGACCATGCGCGCACCGCTCATGCCATAGGGGTGGCCGATAGCGATGGCGCCACCGTTGACGTTGAGCCGAGCCGGGTCGATGCCCAGGTGTTCTGCGCAGTAGAGCACCTGGCAGGCGAATGCCTCGTTGATCTCCCACAAGCCGATGTCCTCGACCCGCAACGCGTGGCGCGCCAACAGGCGCGGTATCGCCAGCACCGGGCCAATGCCCATTTCTTCCGGCGCCAGGCCGACCACCGCCATGCCCCGGTACAGTCCCAGCGGCTGGCAGCCTGCGCGTGCCGCCCGGGCACCGCTCATCAGCACACAGGCGCTGGCACCATCGGACAACTGGCTGGCATTGCCAGCCGTCACGCAGCCACCCTCGATCACCGGTTGCAGTGCCTCGAGGTCCGCCAGTCGGGTGTGCGGGCGGTTACCTTCGTCCTGGCTCAGGTGCACGCGCTCGTGGGACTGGACGCCAGTGGCCTTGTCGACGACCTTGCGCTGCGCCGTGACTGCCACGATTTCATCTGCGAACAGCCCGGCCTCCTGCGCTGCCGCTGTTCGCTGCTGCGACAGCAAGGCGTAACGGTCCTGGGCGTGACGGGCGATACCATAGCGTTTGGCGACGTGCTCGGCTGTGTGCAGCATTGGCATATAGGCGTGCTCGCACAGGCGCCGCACCGTGTCGTCCTGGGCAGCATTGGCGGCCTGCATGTGTGCCTGCTGCACCAGGCTGATCTGCTCCTGCCCGGCTCCGACCACCACGTGCATGCCCTCGCCGCGGATCTGCTGAGCGCCGATGGCAATTGCCATCAGCCCTGAAGCGCATTGGCGGTCGATGGTCTGCCCGGCCACCGACTGCGGCAAGCCGGCCGCCAGGGCCGACAAGCGCGCCGGGTTGATGGCGGCGGTCCCGCTTTGCATGGCGGTGCCCAGCACCAGGTCCTCGACTTCGCCCGGCTCCACGCCGGCGCGCTCGACGGCGGCGCGGATGGCAATAGCGCTCATGCTGGGGGTGGTGAGGTCGTTGAACGCGCCGCGCCAAGCCTTGGCGATGGGCGTGCGCGCGGTGGATACGATGACTGCGTCTTGCATGAAACGGCTCTCCTTGGGCAATTACACCGGCAGCAGGCTTTCGTAGGCACTGCGCAATTGGGCGGGAATACTGGCCGGGCGGTTGTTGCGGCGATCGACGAACACATGGGTGAAACGGCCGGCGGCGCAGGCCTCGGGTTCGCCCTCGACGAACACGGCCAGGGCGTAGTGCACCGAACTGTTGCCCAAACGTTCGACGGCAATGCCCACCTCGATGCGTTGCGGGAAGGCGACGGCGGCGAAATAGTCGCAGGCGGACCCGGCCACGTAGGCCACCACCGGGTCGTTGTGGATATCGAGGCCGGCCTGCTCGATCAACCAGGTATTCACGGCACTGTCGAAAAACCCGTAATAAACGACGTTGTTCACATGCCCGTACAGGTCGTTGTCATGCCAGCGCGTGGTGATCGGCTGAAAGTGGCGGTAGGCGCCGCGCAGCGGGCGTTCCCTGGCCATGTTCAAAACGCCGCCTGATAGAGGGCCAATGCGTCGTCAAGGGTGACCTTGCGCGGGTTGTTGACCAGCAACCGTTGCTGTTGCAGGGCATCCTCGGCCAGCAATGGCAGGCTGTGCCGCGGTACCCCGACATCTCGCAGCCGGCTGGGCAGGCCGCAGCGTGGCGCCAGCTGCTCCAGCTCATCGATGAACTGGTTACAGAGCTCATGGGGGTCGCCAGGCACCAGCCGATCGCCCAGCAGGGCCGGGGCCAGCGCGGCATAGTCGGCGAACGCTTCGCGACGGTTGAAGCGCATCACGTGGGGCAGCACCAGCGCATTGGCCAGCCCGTGCGGCACGTGGTAACGCGCCCCCAATGGGTAGGCCAGCGCATGCACCGCCGCGACCGGCGCATTGGCAAACGCCTGCCCGGCCAGACAGGCGCCCAGCAGCATGGCCTGGCGCGCCATCAGGTTGCCACCGTTGTGCACCGCCTGGTCGAGGTTGCCGGCCAGCAGCGCCAGCGCCTCACGGGCCAACAGGCTGGACAGCGGGTTGCACTTGAACTGGCTGGTGGTGGCCTCAATGGCATGGACCATGGCATCGATCCCCGTGGCGGCGGTGATCGCCGGGGGCAGGCCCAGAGTGCGCTCTGCGTCGAGCAAGGCCAGGTCGGGCAGCAACAGGGGTGAAATCACCGCCATCTTGGCCGCCTCGCCAGTGGTGATCACGGCGACGGGAGTGACCTCTGACCCCGTCCCAGCGGTGGTCGGCACCTGGATCAACGGCAGGCGCTGGCCTTTGGCCCGGTCGATGCCGTACACCGCCTCCAGGGTCTGGTCACAGGCCGGGTGCGCCAGCAGCGCCACCAGCTTGGCGACATCCATGGAGCTGCCGCCACCGAAGCCGACGATCAGCTCGGCGCCGATATGCCGCGCCCGAGCGGCGGCCGACAGCACGCAGGCATGGCTGGGGTCGGCGCTGACCTCGCTGAAGATCGCCACGCTCAAGTGGGCCTGGGTGAACCCTGGGAGCAAGTCATCGAGCATACCCAGACTGACGATACCCGGGTCGGTCACGATCAGCACGCGGCGCACGCCGCGTTGCTGGCACAGCTGCGCCAGGCGCCCGGCCGCGCCGGGTTCGCAAAGCAGGTGGGGGGTGGTGGCAAAACTGAAAGGCTGCATACTCATGTTCCTCTTGTTCTTGTGGGTGAACAGCAGGGCCAGGTCAAAAGGCGAAGTGCGAATCATCCAGGCTCATCAGGCACTGTGCGCCGCCGCGCAAGGCCTCGCAGTGGGCACTCGCGCGCGGCAACACCCGCCGCCAGTAAAAGGCTGCAGCCTGCAACTTGGCCTGGTAGAAGGCGCTGTCCTGGCTGCCGGCGGTCAATGCCGCGCTGGCGGTTTCGGCCGCCCGAAGCCACAGTGCGGCCAGCAGCACGTAGCCCGAATAGGCGAGAAAATCCACCGACACCGCGCCGATTTCCTGCGGGTCGCAGCGGCAGGCGTCGAGCACCTCGGCGCTCAGGTTGCGCCATTCCTGCAGGCGCTGGGCAACCGCCTGGGCCATCCCGGCCAGCGCGTCTGCGCGGCAGTTGCGTGCCCCTTCAAGCAACTCATCGATCAGCAGGCGCAACTGCTCGCCACCATCGCCAAGCAGCTTGCGGCGAATCAGGTCCAACGCCTGAATGCCGTTGGTGCCCTCGTACAGCTGGGTGATGCGGCTGTCGCGCATCAGTTGCTCCATGCCCCATTCGCGGATGTAGCCATGCCCGCCGTACAGCTGCACGCCCAGGCTGGCAGTCTCCTGGCCGACATCGGTGAGGAAGGCCTTGACGATGGGGATCAGCAACGCCGCCCGGCGCCCTGCGGCCGCCTGCACTTCAGGCTGCAAAGCACCGTGCTCAAGGTCCAGCGCTTGGGCGGCAAAGGCCGCCAGCATGCGGCAACCTTCGCTGAGGGTTTTCTGAGTCAGCAGCATGCGCCGCACGTCAGGGTGGCAGATGATCGGGTCGGCACTGCGCTCGGGCGCCACCGGCCCTGCCAGACTGCGCGACTGCAAGCGTTCGCGGGCATAGCCCAGGCCACCCTGGAAGGCCGCCTCGGCGATGCCCAGCCCCTGCAGGCCGACCTGGAAGCGCGCATCGTTCATCATGGTGAACATGCACGCCAGGCCCTGGTTGGCCTCTCCCACCAGCCAGCCACGGGCGCCATCGAAATTCATCACGCAGGTCGCCGCGCCCTTGATGCCCATCTTGTGCTCAAGCGCGCCGCATTCGACCGCATTGCGCGGGCCCAGCCCTCCGTTTTCTGTGCATTCGAACTTGGGCACCAGGAACAGGCTG
Organism: Pseudomonas sp. B5(2017); assembly: GCF_002112825.1. Lineage (NCBI taxonomy): Bacteria > Pseudomonadati > Pseudomonadota > Gammaproteobacteria > Pseudomonadales > Pseudomonadaceae > Pseudomonas > Pseudomonas sp. B5(2017). Next base: position 579,776 of record NZ_NEIR01000001.1, on the reverse strand, counting down.
ATGCCACGCACACCGACCGGCGCATCCGGCAGCCGCGCCAGCACCAGGTGGACGATGTTGTCGGTGAGATCCTGATCGCCGCCGCTGATGAAGATCTTGCTACCGCTGATGCGGTAGCTGCCATCGCCCTGCGGCTCGGCACGGGTACGCAGCAGCGCCAGGTCGGTGCCGGCCTGCGGCTCGGTCAGGCACATGGTGCCGGCCCATTCGCCGCTGACCAGCTTGCCCAGGTAATCGCGCTTGATCGCTGCGCTGCCATGCCGGTGCAAGGCCAGCACGGCGCCCTCGGTCAGCCCGGAATAGATCCGGAACGACAGCGACGCGCCCATCAGCATTTCGTGAAAGCAGGCCGAAACCATTTGCGGCAGGCCCTGGCCGTCATGTTCCAGCGGGCCGGTCATGCCACCCCAGCCCTGCTCCACATACTGCCGGTAAGCCTGGCGAAAGCCATCCGGAGTGCGCACGTTGCCTTGCTCCAGGCGGCAGCCCTGCTCATCGCCCTGGCGGTTGAGCGGCGCAACCACTTCGCTGGCAAAGCGTGCACCCTGCTCAAGAATGCCATCGATGGTTTCGCGGTCCAGCTCATTGCCCAGGCGGGCACAGTGCGCCGTCACATCGAACAGTTCATGCAGCACGAAGTGCATGTCACGCTGGGGGGCTCGGTAGTTCATGCGCGGCCCTCGCGAACGTCGGCCAACTGTTTACCCTCAGCCACCAGGCTCCTCAGCAATCCGGCCTGGCGCCAGTGCTCGCCGAACAGTCCCTCCAAGCGTTCCAGGCGTGCCAGCAGCAAGCCCAGCCCCTGCTGGTCAGCCCAGCGCATCGGCCCGCCAACCTCGTGCGGGAAGCCGTAGCCATGCAGGTAGACACGGTCGATGTCAGCGCTGCAGCTGGCCACCGATTCCTCAAGTATCTTTGCCCCTTCGTTGACCAGCGCCAGCAGGCAGCGCTCACGGATTTCCTCGTCGTCGATCTGGCGCCGACGCACGCCCAGGTCATGGGCGACCTTGAGCACCAGTGCATCGACTTCGGGGTCGTGCACCGCATCACGGCTGCCAGGGGCATAACGGTAGTAACCCTGGCCCGCCTTCTGCCCGAAGCGCCCCAGCGCACACAGGCTATTGTCGACCTGGGCCAACGGCGCATCCATGCCTTTCCCAGCCAGCTGACGGGCCCGCCACTCCAGGTCGATGCCGATCACGTCGTACATGCGAAACGGGCCCATGGCCATGCCGAACCTTTGCAACGTCTCATCCACCTGCCGCGGCGTGGCGCCTTCGAGCAGCAGCTTGCGCGCCTCGGCCACATAGCTGGCGAGCATGCGGTTGCCGATGAAGCCTGGACAGTTGCCGGCCACCACCACTTCCTTGCCCATGCGCTGCCCAAGGGCCTGGGCAGCCTCGAGCACCGCAGGCGAAGTGCGCTCCCCGCGCACCACTTCCAATAGCCTCATCACATGGGCCGGGCTGAAGAAGTGCAGCCCGAGCACCTGTTCGGGCCGGCGGGTGACTGCCGCGATGGCGTCGATGTCCAGTGCCGAGGTGTTGCTGGCAAGGATGGCGTCGGCCTTGAGCGTGCTGTCCAGGGTACGGAAGATGGCCTGCTTGAGCGCCAGGTTCTCGTACACCGCTTCGATCACCAGGTCGGCTTCGGCGAGGTCATCATAAGCCGTTACCTGGCGCACCCGCGCCAGGCAGGTGTCAGCCTCGGCCTGATCGATACGGCCCTTGGCCACCTGCTGTGCCCAGGTTTGCGCGATCATCGCCAGGCCGGCTTCGGTAGCGCTGGAGTCGTTGTCCAGCCACAGCACCGCAAGGCCCGCACGGGCCAGGCTGATGACGATGCCGCGGCCCATGGTGCCGGCGCCGATCACCGCCGCCTGTTGAACGTTGTAGGAAATAATCACGCGTGACGCTCCTGATTCAAGGTGTGAAGGCATTGCCCTCACCCTAGTCAGGCGCCTACTATTTTTGAAATTCTCATTTTCCATCCCATGTATTTTTCGCATGAATATAACCAACTTCGACCTCAACCTGCTGCGCGTCCTGGACATGCTGCTGCGTGAACAGAATGTGTCGCGCGCCGCCGAACGCCTGGCGCTGACCCAGCCGACGGTGAGCAATGCGCTGGCGCGTCTGCGCGACCTGCTGGGCGACCCGCTGCTGGTGCGCGTGGGCCGACGCATGCGTCCCACTCCGCGCGCCTTGGCCCTGGAAGGCCCGATTCGCGCGGCATTGCTGCAGATCGAACAGACCCTTGGCGCCGGCGACAGCTTCGACCCGCGGCTCAGCCACCGCCAGCTGCGTATCGCGCTCACCGACTTCGCCGAACAGCTGTGCATGCCAAAGTTGCTGGCCACCTTGCAAACCCAGGCCCCGCACTTGCGCGTGGATGTGCTGCACCTGACGCCCAATCTGCCCGCCGAAGCCCTCGATCGCGGCGAGCTCGACCTGGTGCTGGGGCGCTTCGATGAGGTGCCCGCGCGCTACGAGCGGCGCCACTGGCGCAGCGAAACCCTGCACGTGGCGGTGCGCCAGGGCCACCCCGAAGTGGATGGCACCCTCGACCTTCAAGCGTTTCTCGCCCTGCGCCACCTGTGGGTGCACGGCGGGCAGACACGTGGCATGGTCGACCAATGGCTGGGGGAACAGCGTCTGGCCCGGCGCATCGTCTACACCACGCCCAATTACCTGCAGGCCGCACACCTGGCCGCAAGCTCCGACTTGTGCGTGGTGCTGCCCACCGCCCTGGCCCGCTATTTCGCCCGGCTGCTGCCGCTTCAGGTATTCGAGCTGCCGTTCGCCCTGGAGCCCTTCCAGCTGGAGCTGGTGTACCTTGCCCATCGCCAGCACGACCCGGCACTGGCCTGGCTGGTGGCGCGCATCATGGACATTGGTGCCGGCTGAGCCATAGCACTTGGGCATGGGTGGCCATGCAAGAGTGGTATTGGTTTGCCGGCGAGCTCTGTCCTTAGAGTGTTCGCCCTCAGAACAACAAGGACTACCCCATGCGCCTACGCACACTGCCCTGCCTGCTGGCCCTGGCCCTGCCCTACGCGGCGCTGGCCGACGGGCCGGCCAAGGACGCCAGCGACCTCACCCGCCAGAGCAATCAGCAATGGTTGCAGCGCCTGCCCTTCGGCGACCGCAGCGACTTCGACAATGCCCGCCGCGGGCTGCTCGAAGCTGTTGACCAGCCGGTGGTCAATGCCGACGGTAAAACCGTCTGGGACCTGCAGCGCTATGCCTTCCTGAAAGGCGAGGCACCGGCCACGGTCAACCCAAGCCTGTGGCGCATTGCCCAGCTCAACACCCTTGCCGGGTTGTTCAAGGTCAGCGAAGGCATCTACCAGGTGCGCGGCCTGGACCTGGCCAACATGACCCTGATCGAAGGCGAGCACGGTCTGATCGTGATGGACCCGCTGCTGTCGGTGGAAACCGCCAGGGCCGGGTTGGCCATGTACTTTCGCCATCGCCCGCAGCGACCGGTGGTGGCGGTGATCTATACCCACCCGCACGTCGATCATTTCGGGGGCGTGCGTGGGGTGATCGACGAGGCGGACGTCAAGGCCGGCAAGGTGCAGGTCATCGCCCCGCAGGGCTTCTTCGAACATGCCGTCAGCGAAAACGTGCTGGCCGGGCCGGCAATGAAGCGCCGGGCGCAGTACATGTACGGCGCACCACTGCCACGCGGTCCACGCGGCCAGGTGGATGCCGGCCTGGGCAAGGGTGTGCCGACCAATGCCACGGTTAGCCTGATTGCCCCGACCCGGCTGATCGAACAGCCCTTCGAGACCCTGCGCATCGACGGTGTCGACATCGAATTCCAGCTCACCCCTGGCACCGAAGCGCCTGCTGAAATGAACCTGTGGTTCCCCCAGTTCAAGGCCCTGTGCATGGCCGAGAACGCCTCCCATGTGCAGCACAACGTGCTGACCCTGCGCGGCGCCCAGGTGCGCGATGCCAAGGTGTGGGCGCACTACCTCGACCAGTCGCTGTTGCGCTATGGCGAGCAGGCCGAAGTGGTGTTTGCCCAGCACCACTGGCCGACCTGGGGCGGCGCGGCGATCCGCGACTACCTGGCTGACCAGCGCGACATGTACGCCTTCATCGACAGCCAGACCCTGCGCCTGATCAACCGTGGCCTTGGCCCCACCGAGATCGCCGCTGAGCTGACCACCTTGCCGCCTCGGCTGGCCAGCAAATGGTACAGCCGCGACTACTATGGCTCGCTCAGCCACAACGTACGAGCGGTGTATCAGCGCTACATGGGCTTTTACGACGGCAACCCGGCAACCCTCAACCCCTTGCCGCCGAGCGAGGCCGGTGCGCATTACGTCAAGGCCCTGGGCGGTGCCGAGCGGGTGCTGACCCTGGCCCTTGAGGCCTACGGCAGCGGTGATTACCGCTGGGTTGCCGAGCTCACCCGACACTTGGTATTCGCCGAGCCCGACAACAGCGCAGCGCGCGAGCTGCAGGCCGACGCCCTGGAGCAACTGGGCTACCAGAGCGAGAACGCCACCTGGCGCAACGCCTACCTGACCGGTGCGCAAGAGCTGCGCAACGGTGTGGCGCCGACCACCAGCAAAGGCGGCAGCGCGGACGACCTGGTACGCGCCCTGAGCCCGACGCTGTTCTTCGATTACCTGGGCGTACGCGTGGATGCTGCCAAGGCCGCCGAGCAGGACCTGACCATCAACTGGCACTTCACCGACCTGAACGAAGACTATGCACTGACCCTACGCAACGGCGTTCTCACCCACCGCGACCACACCCGCCACGGGCAGGCGGATGTCGAGGTGAAAATGAGCAAGGCTATTCTGGACCGCATCGCCCTGAAGCAGACCGGCTTTCTCAAGGAAGCGACCGTGGGTGATATCGACATCAGTGGCGAGCGCATGAAGTTCATGCGCTTCATGGCAGGGCTGGACGAGCCGGACGGGCGCTTCAATATCGTCACCCCCTAAATCACCTACAGCGCCGCCCTAAAGCGAGCGGCGCAACCACACGCTCAGCACCAGGCCCGTCACCCCTAGGGCACAGAGCAGCACACTCCAGGCGGCCGCGTGGCCCTGCTCGCGATGCAGCATGCCCAGCCCACGGCGGTACACCCGGCGGTCACGGGCCCGGCACAACACCGCCAGCAGCGCCGCCAGGCCAGCCACCATCCACATCTCGCCACGCCAGGCGAGGCACGCTACCAGCAGCAACGAGACCTGCGTGCGCCGCCAGGCCAGCACGGTACGCTCGGCCTGCAGCCCGGTGTCTCTGGCGCTATCCGCCATGCCAACGCGCCCATAGCACGCCGACAAGCACCACACCGGCAAGCCCGCACGCCACGCTCAGCAGTGGCACCAGGCGCGGGAACGGCAGCGGCGCCTCGCGGCGCAATGCGCGCTCCACCGCGAACCAGCGCCAGCCGGCGCCCAGGCTCACCAGCAAGCTGATGGCCAGCAACGCCAGCTCCATCGCCACGCGCCCAGAGGGTGGCCAGGCATGGGCAGCGAAGGTTTCGATGGCGATGGCGCCGCCGAGCAAGGCCAGTGCGGTGCGAATCCAAGCAAGAAAGGTGCGCTCATTGGCCAAGGTAAAACGCGGGTCGGGCGCCTTGCCCTGCCCCAGCAACCAGCGCTCCCAAGGAGTACGACGGTGATCGGAATTCATGAGAGCCCTGTGTCAGCGCAGCCCTTGGCTGCGCAATGCGCCGGGGGAAAAGTAGGAAGCACTGGTGCGCACGTCGAAGGCGTACGGCCTTGGCTGCTCGTTGGTCAGGCCTGACAGCTGGTAGCGGCCACTGCGCAGGTCGTAGATCGCCTCCATGGCGTTGACCAGCGCCTGCCCAGTCACGTGGTAGTAGCTGTGGGCCTGGGCGGTGCGCCACAACTGGCCCTTGTGGTCGAAAAAGTCCGCCTCGAGGATTGCCCAGCTGTCCTCGTCCAGGTAATAGCGGCGACTGGCGTACAGGTGCTTCGCCCCAGGTTTGAGGGTGCCCACCACTTCCCACACCCGGTGCAGCTCGTAGCGGGTGGGTTGCGGGTTGACGTGCCCCGGCCCGATCAGCGCGGCATAACCGAGCACGGGCGAAGCCAGGCGATAGCTGTTGTACGGCACGTGCAGGGCCTTCTTGCCCACCAGGGTCCACTGGTAGAGGTCCGGGGCGCCGTTGAACATGTCGCGGCTGTCGGCGGTGCGCAGGCCGGCCGTGCCCGGGGTGATGCTGTCATAAGCCAGCGTCGGGGCACGCCGCACCCGCCGCTGACTGCTGCTGTACAGCCACGAGAGGCGCGGCTGGGCGACCTGATCGAGGGTTTCGTGCAGCACCACGGCATCGCCCGCCAGACGCGACGGCGCGGTCATACGGTAACTCAGGTAATACAGCACGTTGCCCGCTTGGCCGCCTTCCAGTACGTCGGGGCGGGCGAAGTTCTGTTGCAGGCTCATCGTCGCGAAGCGGCCATCGCCACGCGGGGTGATGCTGTCCGAGGCCAGGCTGTAACTGCCGTTGCGCGGCCGGGTGAGGTGGTTCCACAGCACCTGCAGGCCATTCTCGGGCCTGGGGAATGCCACTACGCCGGCAAAGCCCGCCACGCCGTTGCCGTCATTGACCAGCCGGGCACTGGCCGCATTGTGCCGGGCCCACTCGCCCACGGGTGGCGGCACCGCGACACTGCGGTGCGAGGGATACACAGGCAGACGGAAAGACTGGGGGTAACGCTGCATCAAGGCCACCTGCCCCGCCGTCAGTTGCTCCCGGTACTGGGTGTAGTTGTTGGCGGTGATCACATACAGCGGCTGCTCATCGGCGTACGGGTCCAGCGGCGTGCCGTTGACCGCCAGAGACACTTGCCCCGCCCGCAGACCGCCGTTCCAGGCCGGTATGCGCCCGTCGCCGCTGGGCCCGCGTTCGGCCCCCACCGGCGTCAGGTCTGCGGGCAGTGGCGTGGCCCCCACGTACAGGCTCAGCAGGCTGGCGTTGACGAACAGGAAGCTGCGCAGCAGAGCGAATGGTTTCATCGGGCTTGGCCTCTTATTGTTGTGGTGTCCTGGCCGGGCTTGCCTTGGCACGCCCTTTCGGGGTGATACTAGGAGCCGCGCTTCGAACCCCACAAATAACGTGTTCGGATACGTGCCATATCAGTTCGGCATACCCTTGGAACCGCTCCGATGACCCTGAAACAGCTCCGCTACCTGATCGCCATCGTCGAAGCCGGCAGCTTCTCTTCGGCTTCACGTCGCGCCTACATTGCCCAGCCGGCGTTGAGCCGGCAGATCAGCCTGCTGGAAAGTGAACTGGAGATGCAGCTGCTCGACCGCCAGCACGATGGCATTGCCCTGACCGATGCCGGGCGCCAGCTCTACGAAGTGGCCCGGCAGGTAGTGCAGAAACTCGACTCGGTAAAGGATGAGCTGAAATCCAGCCGCGGCGACCCCAAGGGCCACGTGGCCATTTCCATCCCGGCCACAGCCGCCGACCTGCTGCTGCCAGAAATCGTCAGGCGCGCCGAACAGCGCTTCCCCGGCGTCACTCTGACCGTATGGGACGGCCTCAGCCGTGAAGGCGGCCAGGCCATCGAGCTGGGCAAGGTGGACTTCGGAGTGGTGCCCAATGCCGAGGAACTCGACCATGTGGAGGCCGAGCCGATCTTCACCGAGGCGCTGTACTGGGTTGGCGCATCAGCCCCCGGCACCCCCGACACCATCACCCTAGCCGAAGCCGCCGCCACCCGGCTGGTGCTGCCGCCCAAGACGCTGCACCTGCGCCGACGCATCGAGCAAGCCGCCATGGAAGCCGCCGTCCCCCTGGCCGCTGCCTACGAGCAGCAATCGGCACCCGGTATCGCCAGCCTGGTGCGCGCCGGCCTGGCGGCGACCATCAGCAACTGGCCGCCGCTGAGCGTACTGCTCGAACCCACGGCGGCGCGGCGCATCGTCGAACCGCGCATCAGCCGCACCATCGCCTTGGCGCACTCCCAGCACAAACCCCTGTCGTTCGCTGCCGGTTGCCTGCGCGACCTGGTGCGCAGCGTGCTGATTGACCTGGTCAACAGCGGCCGGTGGCGGGGCGAACTGATCGGCAAGGAGACCGAGCCGCTGGAGTCGGTGCTCGGCGTTCAGCTGGCGGTCTGAGCGCACACCTGCCCGCCAGCGGCAGCAGATTCGCGCAGGCGCTGCTGGGTGCGCTGCGGGTTCATGGTGGCCAGGCCCACCAATCCGGCCAGCACCAGCACCGCGCCGCACACCAGGAAGCCCTGGGCATACCCCGCCGGGTGTTCGCTACCCGCACCTTGTACCAGCAAGCCGGTCACCACCGGCGCTGCCAGCCCGGCCAGCGAGGCGATGCCGTTGCCCATGGCGAGGATGCCGCCGCGCTGGGCCGCCGGGGTGAACTCGGCGAGCATTGCCGGGCCCACGGAATACATCACCAGCGCCAGGCCACCGCTCAAAGTCAGCGCGGCGACCCTTACGGCCGTGCTCAAGCCAGGCAGCATCAACGAAGCCGACAACAGCCCGCCCAGTATCAGGCACACCGAAACGAACACGCCACGTGCCACCCGTGACTTCACGCCGCGACGCATCAGGCGCTGGGAAAACCAGGCCAGCAGCAAGCTCAGCGGCGTGGTCACGACCACGAACATGATGAAGATGCGCCCGGTCTGCAGCGGGTCGATACCCAGGCCCACCTGCAGGTAACTGGGCACCCAGGTCAGGGTGAGGGCAAGCGACCAGTTGGCGGCGAAGTGGCACAGATAGTTGCCCATCACGCTGGGGTCGCCCAGCAGCCTGCGATAGGGGATAGCCGATTCGTCGGCCTTGAGCTGGCTGGCACGCAGGCGTTCGAGGGTGCCCTCCTGGCCCAGCCGCCACCACAACAGGCACCAGACCAGGCCGATCAACGCAAGGATGATGAAATTGGTGCGCCAGCCGTAATGCAGGCTGACCCAGGGGATCATTGCCCCCGCCACCAGCAGGCCCATGGCACTGCCGGCATGCAGCAGGGCCACCGGCAGGTTGCGCCGGTCGTTGGGGAACCACTTGTACAGTGCATGAGTGGCCACCGGCGATGCCGGCCCCTCACCGATGCCCAGCAGCACCCGGCAGGCGACGATGGTCCACAGTGAGGTGGCGAACAGCATCGGCAGCTGGATCAGCGCCCAGAACAGGCCCATGCCCAACAGCAAGGTGCGCGTGGGGCGCCGGTTGGCCATGAAGCCACCGACCACGGCGGAGATCGCGAAAAACCAATGCAAGGCACCACCGATCAGGCCGAACTCGGTGGCCGTCAGGCCCAGTTCGGCGCTCATCGGCACGGCCACCAGGCCAATCACCACCTTGTCGAGAAAGTTGACCAGCATCAGCAGGGCCAGCAGCGCGGCCACCAGCCAGGCGGTACGGGGGTTAGGCAGGGAAGAATCCGCAGTCATGGCGAGTACTCTTGTTATTGTTGTGAGGTGTTGCAAAAAGGCCGCCGCAAGGGCGGCCCGTCGTTCAGGCAGGCATCAGCACGCCTTTGGCGATGGTGTTGCGCTGGATCTCGCTGGTGCCGGTAAGGATACGCATCATCCGCGTGGCGCGGAAAATCCACTCCACCGGATGGCCCTGCATCAGCCCGGCACCGCCGTGCACCTGCACCGCCTTGTCGGCGATGCGGAAGGCAGCCTCGGATACGAACAGCTTGCACATCGGCGCCTGGGTGCGGATATCGCCCCCTGCGTCGTTCACCTGGGCCGTGGCGTAAACCATGCTTCGCGCAGCGTGCAGCTCGGTGGCCATGTCGGCGATCATGTGGTTGACCGCCTGGAACATGGCTATCGGCTGGCCGAACTGCTTGCGGCTGCGTGCATGCTCGATCGACAAGTTCAGCGCCAGGCCGGCCATCCCCAGCAGGGTCGGGCAATGCAGCAGACGGTTGAGGGTGATGCGCCCCATGGCCAGTTTGAACCCCTGTCCCTCTTCACCGATCAGGTTGGCCGCGGGCACGCGCACCTGGTCAAGCACGATGTCGCCGTGGGCACCGCCACCGGACATCACCGAGTAATCGCTGTCGATTCGCACACCCGGCGCGTTGAGGTCGACGAAGAACGCCGAAATGCCCTGGGCGCCCTTCCCCGGCCCGGTCACCGCCAGCAGCACCGCCAGGTCGGCGTAGGAGGCGCCAGAGATGTAACGCTTGCAGCCGCTGAGCACATAGTGGTCGCCGTCGCGGCGCGCCTGGGTAGTAATGGCGGTGGCATCGGAACCTGCCTCGGCTTCGGTCAGGGCAAAGCACACGGCCTTTTCAGCGCGGCACACTGGCTTGAGAAAGGTCTCGACCTGGTAGGGGCTGGCCACCTTGAACAGGTGGCCGACGCGCGGTGGCCCCGACAGCTCGCCCAACACGTGTGAGGCAAGCATCGAGCCTGTCAGCATCGTGGCCTCCTTCACCGCGCAAAGGTCGGCCACGTTCAGGCCGGCTCCGCTCATGCTTTCGGGCAGCATGACGGTGTACAGGCCCTGCTCGCTGGAAAGTTTCCACACCTGCCGCAGCACCGGCTGGGGGTGCGGGCGCGCCCAGTCCAGCTGTGCCTGCTGTTCCAGCGGGCGTACCTGATCGCGGACGAAACCCTCGATCGCTTCGATAATCTGCGCAGCCTTTGCACTGGGTTGATACATGGTGATGCTCCCGGGTCAGATACGACGTTCGCTGTGTTGCCAGTAGGTGTCCCGGACCAGGCGGCGCACCACCTTGCCATTGGGGTTTTTCGGCAGTTCGCTGACAAAGTCGACGCCGCGCGGTTTCTTGAAACCGGCCAGCGCACGGCCGCAACGATCGATCAGCTCGGCGGCCTCCAGTTGCGCCCCGGGCTTGAGCACAACCACCGCGCGCACCGCTTCGCCCCACTGGGCGTCGGGCACGCCGACCACCGCCACCTCAAACACTTCGGGGAAACCGTAGATCACCTGCTCCACTTCGCTGGGGTACACGTTGAAACCGCCGGAAATGATCATTTCCTTCTTGCGATCGACGATGAACACGTACCCCTGGGCATCGACTGTCGCCAGGTCGCCGGTAAGGTAGTAACCGTCACGCATCACTTCGGCGGTGAGCGCTGGGGCGCGCCAGTAGCCCTGCATCACGTCGGGCCCTTTGACCACGATCTCGCCGACTTCACCCGGGGTCACATCCTCGAATGCCTCGTTGACCACCCGCAGGTCGGTCTCGAAGTAGCACCGCCCGCACGAGGCCAGGCGTTGATAATCGCCGTCTTCCACCAAATGGTCCTGCTCGGTCAACACCGTGACCAGCGAACAGGTTTCACCGGCCCCGTAACCTTGCGCGAGAATCGGCCCGAACAGTTCGATGGCCTTTTTCACCAGGGCAGGTGCCATGGGCGCGGCGCCGTACATGACCAGCTTCAGGCTCGACAGGTCGAAGCGTTCGACGCCGGGGTAATTGACCAGGCGGTTGATCATCGCCGGCACCAGGAACAGCCGCGTCACCCGTTCGCGCTGAATGGTCTCGAGCAACAGGCGGTCGTCATAACGATCGAGTAGCAGGTTGCAGGCGCCCACCGCCAGCAGCGGCATGATCTGCATACCGCTGGCATGGGTGATGGGCCCCACGTGGGCCATGACATCGCCTGGCCCGGAGCGCCGTGTGGGGCTGGCAATGCTCTTGCGCACCAGCGCCTTGCGGTTGCCGAACGACAGCATCGCAGCCTTGAGCACGCCGGAGCTGCCGGAGGTGTAATGCAGCACGGCCAGCGCATCGTCGGCCGGGTCCAGGCCCAGCGGTGCCTCACTGCCGCGCTCTAGTAACGCGGCATAACCCAGATCACCGCCCTCGTCTTCCAGCACGATCAGCTGGCGCAGCAGCGGTAACTCCGTGCGCCGCGCTGCGAGCGCCTGGGCAAAACTGGCATCGGTGATCAGTGCAACGCTGCAGGAGTCTTCCAGCACCCGCACCACTTCATCCACTGACAGCCGCGCATTGATCGGCACCTTGACCATCGCCGCCTTGTACAGCGCCACTTCAGCTTCGACCAGCTCCACGCGGTTGGCGGCGAGTATCGCCACATGCTCCCCGACACCCACGCCTAGCGTACCCAGCGCTGAGGCCAAGCGGTTGCTGCGGTGCTCCAGTTGGGCGTATGTGACGCGTGTCTGGCTGTCCGCCACGGCGATGTGGTCCGGCCAGTAGCGGGCACTTCGGGTAATGATCGTTCCAAGGTTCACGTTGTTGTTCTCGTCGACAGGAAGACATCGACGATGCTAATCAGGCGAACGCGTGCAGATGAAATACAAGATTCAGATGTGAGCCATACCTTTATTGGCTGGCGTAAGGCCCAGACATGTTGGGGCTGGCGATCGGTTGGGATATGGCAGTCATTGTCTGTGGCAGCGTTGTTTCATGAGGGAGCGATTTCGACCCATAGCGGATACCGTACCAACGCACTGTAGTCAGTGCCGGCCTTCAGATGTCCGCTATGGGTCGATTGCGGTCAGTGGCGACCGGCTGCTTTCGACCCAAAACGGACGCTAAAAGATAACTGGTTTCGTAAGCGCGACGCGTACTCTGTGGGAGCGGGTTTACCCGCGAAGCAGGCGCCGCGGTGGATGGCACCGGCCGTGCCGGTGTTCGCGGGTGAACCCGCTCCCACAATGATTGCTGTGGGGCAAAATGACAGCCAAGGGTCGAAAACGGCCACTCGTGAACGGCCGCCTTCTTCCATGGCGAGCTTTCGCAGTCTGGCGTCAGCGCTCATTGGCTTGGCTGCGTCTCCTCCAGCTTGAAAACACGAAATCCGCGCGCCTTATAATTTCCAAGCGCGGCAGGATGGTCGAACGTGCATGTGTGTACCCACACCCGCTCTGTACCTTGCCATTCCCACGCAGATCGAACAGCGTGACTCAAGAGTGCCCCGCCGAAGCCACACCCTAGAAACTGCGGTGCCAACCCGAAGTAGCGGATTTCGCAGTTACAGCCATCGGGGCGATAAAGCTCGTAATAGCCGGCTATCGCGCCGCGGTGATAGGCAACCCAGGTACGGTGGCACTCCTGTTCAACGAGTGCCTGCCATTCGGAACTGCTCCAGCTATCAAGATCGCCCCACTCCCAGGGCGTTCCTACCAGCTTGTAGAGAAACCGATTGAATTCCGCCTGAGGCACTTCACATTCGATGATCTGAAGGTCGTGACGCTGTGGTTTTTCCTGCAGCTCGGAAGCCGAGGTCATTTCCAGGTAATAAGTAATGCAAGACCGTTCCATCGTAGACTCCCTGCGTCTTCCCGCTAGCGATCAACAAGCATGCCAGCTGCGGCTCGACTGCGGCCACACCTGATGTCTGCTTCGGCTAGAAAGCAGTCGCTATCAAGTAATGGATAACGCTTGGCTCGCGTTGCGCGAACCACAGCTTGGCGCAATCGGAATTAGCCATGGCATCTTGTGCTAGTGCCATCCCCAAACCCGCACCGTAGCATCTCCTTGCCCAAACGTATTGCACCAAGCAAGGAGAAAACATGGTTACTGACACCGCATTGATCACTGGCGCCTCGGGTGGCATCGGACTGGAACTGGCACGCCTCCATGCGGCCAAGCGTGGCGATGTCGTCCTGGTAGCGCGCTCGCGTGACAAGCTGGAGGCCATCAAGCAGGAACTTCAGACTCGATACGGCGTGAAAGTGTATGTAATCGTGGAAGACCTGGCCGATCCTGGCGCAGCAGATCGGGTATTCGCTGCCACCGAAGCATTGGGGTTGTCCATCGACGTTCTGATCAACAACGCCGGGTTCGGTGGCCACGGGAAGTTCGTCGAACGCGACATCGCTGCCGATCTAGCCATGATGCAAGTGAACATGGCCGCGCTTACCGCTCTGACCCATCATTATCTGAAGGCGATGGTGTTGCGTCGACACGGGCGTATTCTCAACGTCTCGTCGACCGCCTCGTTCATACCAGGCCCCCTGCAGGCGGTTTACTACGCCACCAAGGCATTCGTGACATCCTTCACCCAGGCTATCGCCGAGGAAACCCGGGAATACGGTGTAACCGCCACTGCGCTGTGCCCGGGAGCAGTCGCAACAGGTTTCGTCGCCGCAGGTGATCTGCAGGGTGTGGATGCCTGGAACAATGCCAGGACGGCACAATCCGTGGCGCAATGCGGTTACCAGGCCATGGAGCGCGGTGAACTGGTTGCGTTCAATGAAGGCAAGTTGCGCGTCATGCTCGACTGGATTGTTCCGCTGTTGCCTCGCAAACTGGTGCTCAGGATGTCCCGCAAGGCAATGGAAAAGGCATCCTGAGAACGCCAGAGAAGCCCTACCCGTTCGCCTTGCTGACTTGCGTGCCAAGGCAATGCGCTGCAAAGAGATGCCTCGATAATGAAACAAGCCAAGAACTTCGCCGTGCATGCTGGGTGGAAGGTGATCATTGCTGATTTGGGAGTAGCGCCTGGGGACCTGCTGGCCTTGGCCGAGCTACCGGCTGATCTATTCAGCCGCAAGGACTCCGTGCTCTCGCCACCTGAGTATTTTCGACTTTTCGAAAGCCTTGAGCAGCTGGTCGGAGAGTCGCATCTACCACTGCGACTCGGTGGTGCCGTTTCAGTCGAAGCCTTCGATCCGGCTCTTTTTGCTTGCCTGTGCAGCCCGGACTTCAACGTAGCGCTCACCCGGCTTGCCGAGTACAAGCGTCTGTGTGGTCCCTTGGCACTGGATGTGGTCTTCCACGACGCTTATACCGAGGTTTTTATCGAGTGCTACGGATACGACCGTCCGCTCCCGCGCAGCCTCCTTGCGATGGAACTGGTTTTCCTTACCCACCTGGCGCGCCTCGCCACAAGGCAAACGATCACCCCGCTGGAGGCAGAGCTGGTTGCGCTGCCCGAACCAGCAAAACCGTGCGAAGAGTTCCTGGGATGTAGCTTGCGACAAGGCGACTGCAATCGTATTCGCTTCTCCAAAGAAGATGCTGCGCGCCCTTTCCTTACCGAGAACGTTGCCATGTGGCAATTCTTCGAGCCGGAACTCCGGACACGGCTTTCAAAGCTCGAAGCCGGCGCCACCACCCAAGAACGAGTACACAGCGCGCTGCTCGATATGCTGCCGAGCGGGCGGAGCAGCATCCATGATGTCTCCAGTCGTCTGGCGATGAGCAAGCGCTCACTCCAGCGTCATCTTGCAGACGAGGCGCTGAACTATCAGGAGATACTCAATGGCACGCGTCAGGGCCTGGCTTGCCATTACCTGTCTCGCTCAACCCTGTCCCCCGGGGAAATTGCGTTCCTGATCGGGTTCATGGATGCCAATTCTTTCCTGCGCGCCTTCAAAGCCTGGACAGGCATGACACCGGGCGAGTACCGGAGGCAGCACAGCCACCAAACGTGAGTGCTGAATGGCAGCTTTGGCGTCAGAAGCGCTCATCGCCGATCGCCGGCAAGATCAGCTCCCTTACGAACGAAGCCTCGGACAAGCGCAACAGCGCGTCGACCATGGTGACCACATCATGCACCGGTACCTGGCGCCGTTCGCCTCGTGCTGCGGCTTGCGCCAATGGCGTGTTCAGGGAGTCGTCGGTATTCAGGTAACCCAGGTGAAGCACGGTCACCGCCAAGTTGTCATCCCTGAAGCCTTCGCGTAGCGCATCAGCCATGCCGTTGAGGGCGAACTTGGAGGCACCGAACGCCACCTCCGGGCGCCCGCTCTGGCGAAGGGCCGAGGTCGAACCGGTAAGGATCAACTGCGGCCGGGGCGCACCCAGCAACTTCGGCACCAGCCGCTTGAGCAGAAGCAGCGTGGCGGTGATGTTCACCTCGACCAGCCTGGTGATCGATTCGTCGCTGTCGTCGAGGAATGCGTAGTGCTCGCTGAAGGCGTGTTCTTCCCAGATGCCGACGTTGCAGATCAGGACATCCAGATCGGCAGGTGTTCGATCCGCGATCTGTGCGACAGCTGCCGTTGGCTTGGCAAGGTCGGCATCGATCCAGTGCAGATCGATGCCCGAGGCAAGGGCCAGGTCGACCGGCTGTTTGCGGGATACGCCGATCAGCGTGTCCCCTGGCTTGCCGAGCCCTTCGAGCAAGGCACGGCCCAACCCCCTGCTGGCGCCTACGATCATCGTCTTCATCTGTTGCTCCTTCCTGGCATCCTGCAAGTATCCATCGACCGATCAACCCCACTGGACATTGAGTACGACGAACTGCAGCAGGATCCAGACCATCAGCAGCAGATGGGTCAGTTGCAACCCTTCCTGACGGATCCAGTAGCCGAACCATATCCCGCCCAGCAGCATGGCGAGCAGGAAGCCGAGCGCTGCGCTCAAGGCCAGATTCAACCAGGGCAGCGAAGCCTCCAGGCCGGCGCCAAGCACCAGCTCATAGCACCCGACCCAGGCCGTGAGGGCGGCGGCGGCCTGTATCAGCACGATGATCGACAAGGCCAGGCGATGGAGAGAGGGAGAGGTCATCGCTCGCCCCAGCAGTGGGAGGCTGATTGCGGGCGGTTGGGCCAGCGGCGCCATCGACATGGTCGCCCCGATCGCCCCGGCCGAACTGGCAAAGGCATGCAGGTTGTTGATCAGACTGATGCTCAGCCACAGGCTCAAGCCAATGCAGCAGGTGATCTGAAAAATCAGCAGTGAGGTCGGAGTGTCCATTCCTGGTCCTTTGTGAGTTCGTTTCCGGAAGTTGCGAGAGAGTCCGGACGACACTCTAGAACCTCCACTTAACTCGAGGTCAATACCGTTTTCCAGGAAGGCTTCCATGCTGGCGAACCAGGTTAAGCCAGGTTCTACTTCACGCGATTGGAGGGGTGGCCATCTCAATCGTTGCCCGTTACTTCGACAACCTCGACAAACCCCTCTGACCTGCAAGGCGGCTCGAATGCAGCCGCAACTGCCTCGATACTCTCCCGCGGCACTTGATGATCCGCGCGGCGTAACGCATTGCGTGCCAGTGCCTGCTCCACCGAGGCACGAACCCAGACCGCCGAGACCGGCACGCCAACGCGCGCGGCCAACGCCAGAATTGGTGCACGATGCACGCGCCGCGGCAGTGCTGCATCGAAATACAGGCAACCGTTATCATCCCCTGCCCCACGATGCTGCTCGATCCAGGTGGTTTTCCCCGCAGCTTGCATGCCCACGACCAACAGCAATCGCGCTTTCGGGCCACTGCGCGTTAGCGCAGCCTCCAGCGCCAGCAGGGTGAGCCGCCAAGCGTCGGCGTTGCGCGATTGGCTGAACACGCGCCCACCGAGCGTTTCAAGGTAATGGTCTGGATTGAACACTCGGGTATCGGCTGGAGGGGCAGACGACCAACGATAACCCGTCAGCGGCCGTGATTGCCCTGCCAGTTCAATGGACCGTACAGACGCCTCCCGGCCACCGCAGCGTCGGTAGAAGTACCGATTCGGGTTATCCGTCAGCACCCAGGCGAGCAAACCTTGCCGGCCCGGCGCTTGCAGCTGCATCGCCACGGCCAGCAGCAGCTGGCGCCCAACGCCCTGTCCTTGCCAATGCGGCAGCAGATAAAGACCATAGAGCTCGTTAGCCTCCCCGAACCCCGGGCTTCGGTTCGGCCCTCCCGAGCAGAAGCCGACGATCTCGCCCGCTACCTTGGCCACGTGGTAGATCACGCCACTGACAGCGAACAGGGCCTGATGCCGTTGTTGCTGAGCCTCGGTGGTCAATCCGGCCAGAAATGCATCCGGCAGGATGCCCTGAAACGTTGTCTGCCAGGCCTTCACCGTCACGGCCGCGATGCCTGCCAGGTCCTCAGGGGCTGCCGGGGCAATGAGCAAGTCCATGTGCGCTCTCCTTTGATTCGCCATTTGTTCGTGCCATTTGGCCTGAAGCACGCAGAGCGAAAAAGCCTCGTCAGGGTTCGAGCATCAAGCCAAAGCGGGTTATCGCAAGTGGCTCACTGTTCTCTTCAAAGACGCGCTGGCTTGCAGCCTGCGCAGTGAAACCATGCTTGAGGTAAAAGCGTTTGGCGCGCTCGTTGCCATCAAGTACCCATGCGCAGACCCGCTGATACCCATTGTTCCTTATCGCCTGCAGGGCCTCTGCCCACAGAGCCGTACCTATGCCATGCGCCCAGAAGGTCGGGGCCAAATAGATCGCCATCAGTTCGGCAGTGCCATCCACAGCGTCCTGATCGCGGCTAGGGCCGAAGGAAACCCAGCCAACCACCTGCCCATTCAATTCGGCTACGCGAATGGAAGGATTGCCAGACTCGATTGCCTGCCTCAGGAAACCCACACGGCGTTCCACACTGCTGTCCAGGGCGCTCAGGTAACGGCTCGACAACAGCCCTTCATAGGCGCTCTGCCAACTGCGGATGTGAAGGATGGCAATGGCAGCGGCATCAGCGCTGACGGGCTTGCGAACAAGGAGCTTGGGTAGCAGGCTGACGGGTTCCATGTGATCAGACCTCAAAAGTATTCAACACAGTTACTGCACCTGCCATGCCACCAGGCATGCAACGGTCAACTGCCGCTTTCAGCGGGTAGCCCTCAGGCTTGTCCTGTACAGCAGCAACGCAAACTGTCTGAACACTGTCCCCAGGCCGACAGCATTGGCACTGAGCGCTATCTGCCAAATATAGATAGTCCGCTCCACCTTCCTCATGCCTGGTAGAGCGAAACATGTAAATGACCACCGGGCTCGATACCGGCCCGGTGATTGCTCAGCACCTTACCAATTGTGCGTATAGCTGGCAGTCAACACAGTGCCGGGTGCCGGCAAGTGGCTGGTGTTGTTGTTATTGCGCAGCAATTGGCTGTAGAGCGGGTAGTAGTCGCGGTTGAACAGGTTCTGGATGCCGACGCTCACCTTGTCGTCAGTGGAGATCTGGTACTGGCTGACCAGGTCGACTGTCGTATAGCTGCTCACCTGATGTCGACCAAAGCTGTCCACGCCATCGAGCCTGTAGTCCTTGGCGTCGAAGAACGTGGCTTGCAAGCGGTTGCTCCAATCCAGGGTCGGCTTGTATTGCACGTAGGCGGTCAGCTTCAGCGGCGGAACGCGATAGCCGGTCATGTCTTGCCAGCCTTTGCCGTCCGGTTTTTCTCGCCCGCGCATCCAGGTCGCACTCCCCCCTGCGCCCCACACCGCATCGTCCGATAGCCAATCGGCACTGGCTTCAGCGCCGTAGATGCGCTCCTTGGTGCGGGTCAGAATCAGGCCATTATTGAAACTTTGCACATCCCCCAGTTTGGAGGTGGTGTAGAACAGCGCCAAGGTGCCGAGGGTGTTGCTACCCAGCTCTCCTCGCCAGCCAAGCTCATAGTTGTTGGTCTTGACCGGCTCCAGGTTCGATGCGTCGATGTCGAAACCACGGCGCGCATTGCGCAACTGAATGCCCACATCGGGCAATTGAAAGCCCTGGCTGAAAGAGGCGTAGATTTCCTGGCCAAGTACCGGTGAGTAGACGATGCCCAGGTTCGACAGAACCGCATCGTAATGAATGTCGCCACCCTTCACCGCCACCGGGGAGGCAGCCGTGGATTCAGACAACGGAACGAAGTCATCGAACTCGGCGGTGGAGTATTCGTAGCGCAGGCCGCCGTCGATAGACCAATGCTCGTCGAAGCGATGCTGCAGCTGGGCGAACGCTCCGGCGCTTCGCGTCCTCAGCGGGGGCATGTAGGTGAGCTTGCCGGTCTTGTCGAAAACCAAACCGCCACTGGCGTCATAAGCCGCCGGGTCGAAGACGTCGAGCGGCATGTCGCTGCGCTCCTGGTTATAGTCGCCACCCCACACCAGCTCGGTACTGCCGCTGTCGCCAAGTGGCGTGCGCAGGGTCAGGCGGCTGCCGAAGACTTCACTGTTCTGCATGATCTGGTCGATGTTGCCGCCACGGGTGGCAACGGCCCGGGCGTCGAACGGGGTGAAGCGGGTGAAGTAGTCACGGTAGTACATCTGGGCAGAAAGCCGGCTTCCGAGAATGTCGAGATTCTCGTACTCCAGGTTCACCAGGGTGTTGCGAATGCGGTTCTGCTCGTCGAGGTCCAGGCCCTTGATGGCATTGGCCGGCACAGAGCCTGCGGGGAGTTTCGCGACGCTTGGGTCTGTAGCGTAGTCTGTGTCCTGGCGGGCGTCGTAGTGGCTGACTGCAAGCTGGATTCGCTGGTTCTCGTCGATGTGCAGCCCCAGCTTGCCGCCAATGTTGTAGATGTTCGAATCGAACAGGTCGCCTTGACTGGGCTCCGGGGCGATCCGGTCGCCATGCGCATCGTACGAGGCACCAATGTGGCGGGTACCGAAGTCGAACGAGTAGTCCACCGCACCCTGAGAGCCTGCGAAATACTGCTGGAACTGCCCCCCCAGGCCATCGCTGCCCAGGCGGGTGAGCGGCGAGGTGGCGCTCAGGCTGGTTTCGGCACGATTTTCGCCACCTGCAGGCCGTGTGGTGATGGAGATGATGCCCCCCGTGGCGCCGCTGCCGTAGATGGCGCTGCTGCCACGGATGACTTCGACCCGTTCGATCAGTGCCGGGTCGATGTTGGCCAGGTTGCGCGAAGAGTCGCGGTTGGTATTGAGCGGCACCCCGTCGACCATGACCAGCATGCTGCGCCCGCGCAGGGTCTGGCCATACTCGGTGACGGTGCGGCTGGAGTCGGACATGCCAGGAATCGCCTTGGCGAGTACCGTGGCCAGGCTTTCTGAACCCTGGCGCAGCTCCTGCAGTTGTTCATGCTCCAGAACGGTGGATTGCCGCGTTGCGGAAACCAGGCTGCTGCTGGTGCGCGAGGCGGTGATTTCCATCTGCGCCATTTCCACGGGCACGCTGTGGGGTGCGGGGCTGGATGCAGGGGTACCCTGCGCGACGATGACGAACGTGCGCTCATCCTTGGCCTGTACCTGCAAGCCACTGTCCTTGAGCAGCGTTTGAAGTGCTTCCTCAGGTGTGAACCGCCCTTTCACCGCAGGCGCGTTTCTGCCTGCACCGAGATCGCTGGCAAAGATGATCTGCACCGAAGACTGCTGTGCTAGCGCGTTGATGGCCTCGCCCAGCGGCGCGGCGGGGAGATCGACGTTCACCTTTTCCCGGCCCTGGGCCGACATTGCGATGAGCAGGCTACTGGCGAGCAATGACAGGCGTAGTTGGCGACTGCGGAGGGGAAAATGCACTTCTCGAGTTCCTTTTTATGGTTGGGCTTTTCCAGTAGCCGCCATGGGGATCGAGAAACCCTACCTGCGCCTGAGAATTATTTTCTTGTCGATTTGGGTTGAATCCGGACGCTGCCATCCCCTTCTCGCAGCACGGCGACGGGCAGGATGCTTGGCAGCAGATCCAGTAGCAGGTCGACATTGTGCGCCTCGAACACCCCTGTCACCTTGAGTGCGGCCAGGCTTGGGTCGCTCAGCTCGATGGGGGCCTTGCGATAGAGGCGCAGCAACGACACCGCTTCATCCAGCGGCGTCTGCTCGAACACGATGCGATCATCTTTCCATGCCATCGCCCTGGAGGCGTCAGCCTTCGCAACCGGCATCAGTTGCCCGCCAATCGAGTCGACCTGTTGCCCTGGCCTGAGGGTGACAGGCGCTTGTGCTGCAGCCGCCGCGGTGACGTCCACGCGCCCACGGGCCAAGGACACACGCACCGCGTCGTTATCCAGGCGGCGAACATTGAACAGCGTACCGAGCACCTCGACTTTCGCCAGGCCAGCGGATACCACGAAGGGGCGGTACACGGCCGAGGACACATCGAAAAGCGCCTGCCCTGCGCGCAGGTCGACTTCGCGGCTGAGCAGACGCCAACTGATATCGACATGCGTGCCACTGTCGAGCAGCAGCTTGCTTCCATCGCCCAGCAGCACAGCGCGCCGCTCACCAATGGCGGTAGCGAAACGCTCGCTCTTGTAGGCAGGGTTCAGCCACGCCAGGGCTGCAAAGGCGATCGCAAGCGCCAGCGTGATACCTGCCGACTTCACCGCTTTCGAGGGCGCAGGCCTGGACGGCGGCATGGGGAACAGCTGCTTGAGCTCTTCACGATGTCGCCCCAGGGCCTCGTCCAGCGGCGCCTGTTCGGGCTGCTTGGTCACGGATGCACCTCATCGCGCCCAAGCCGTTGCCTGCACGCAGCCAACCCCAGGCGCAGGTGCTTTTCCACTGTCTTGATGGAGATACCGAGGCGAGCGGCTACTTCTGCCTGGGGGATTTCGTGAATCTTGTGCATGACGAAAACAGCCTGACAGCGAGGTGGGAGGTCTGTGATAGCGTCGACGAGCAGTTGAAACTCGCGCTCGCTGTCATACCTGGTCATCGGGGTGGCTGCCGGGCAGGCCACCTCAGGCAGCTCGGAGATAGCCTCTACCCAGGCGCCTCGGCGGCGATCGCTACGATAGCGACTCACGGCGGTGTCGTGGGAGATTTTTCGTAGCAAGGCCAGTGGGGTTCGGACGTCGTCTTTCTCACCGCGCTCAAGCAACTGCACGCACACGTCATGCACTACATCGCGCGCCATGCTTCTGTCGCCGAAGCGTCGGCGAATGTGGTCCACCAGATAGTCATAGTGACGTACCAATGTAGACAGCAGCGTCGGTTTGGCGGGTTCGAACGACACGATGCATCCTGAATAAGAGGGAGGCCCCGAAACAAGACACAAGTGTAAATGAGAAATAATTGCGAATAAACAAGCTACGGCGTCGAGCCACGCTAAATCGCAGGCAGGTGAGGAATGGTCAGCCCGTTGGCAATGGCACTGGCTTCAAGCTTTGCACGCTCCGCGTCCAGAAGGACATAGGCGGCTTGCAGCGTGGTGATCTTCGCTTGAATGTCGGCCATCTTGCTGGCTACCAACATCGCGCCTTGCGCGCAATCGATCGTATTACCTCGCTTGGCCGCAAGGATGTCGCCGATCTCGGCGAGCGAGAAACCGCCGCTCTGGGCGCTTTGAATAAACGCCAGATCAACAACGGTCTGGTCGCTGTAGCTGCGGTAGTTGTTGGCTTGGCGGTGGGCCACGATAAGCCCGAGTTGCTCGTAATAACGCAATGTATGGCGGCCGACGCCACTCCGGCGCTCCAACTCTCCAACATTCACAGTAAAAATTCCTTGACTGTAGAGTACGCTCTACACCTTAGCCTGCGCCAATCATCCAGACAAGGATTCAGATATGAGCGTGGAATGCTTCGTTACCGGCGGCAGTGGGTTTGTCGGCCAACACCTACTGGCCCGTCTTACTGCGACAGGGCACAAGACCTGGGTGCTCATGCGCAACCCTGAAAATATCGAACACCTCAAAGCGCAAGTAGGCCAACTGGGAGGTAACCCTGCATATATAAATGCAGTTGAAGGAGACATCAGCAGGGATGGACTTGGACTCAGCGAAACAGGCAGGCAATGCGTAGCTTCAGTCGCTGTGGTCTTCCACCTCGCGGCGCAGTTTACCTGGGGCCTGACAATGGAGCAGGCCCGCGCAGTCAATGTACAAGGTGCGCTGAGAGTCGCCAGGCTCGCGGCGAGCCAGCGTATCCGCTTGCTGATGGTGGGCGGCTATATGCTGCAGAACCTTACCCATCTTTCAAGTATCGGGGTTGATCACGAGCGCCCTCAAAACACCAATTGGCCCGCAGTCTACGGTCGTGTGGGTGGCTACGAAGGCAGCAAGCTGGAGTCCCATTTTGCAGTCATCCGCTACATGCAGGAGGCAGGCGCGGATTACACGATCGTTCATCCTGCTACGGTGTGTGGCCATAGCGAGAGCGGGCATATCCCTCAAGGGCAACCTCTGGCCGACCTCATTCGAAACCTGGCACTGGGCCGGTTCAAGGCTGTCCCTGGTTCCGCCAGACACTGGTTGCCACTGGTCAGCGTCGATTACCTGGTAAAGATGATGACCTGCGTGGCGTTCGACCCGTCGATGGCCAACCGGCAGGTCCTGGCGCTGTATGAGCACACCCCGAACCTGCAGGGTATGCTCGAGCAATTGGCACAAACGCTGGATATAAAGCCCCCCCGCCGCCATGTACCCATAGGGTTGCTGAAGTGGCTATTGGCGATTCCCGGCCTGGCCACCCGATTCTCGATCAGCACCGAGTCATTGAACTTCATCCAGACTCAGCGCTTCGACATGAGTGACAGCCAGCAACTGGAACGAAAGTATCAGTTGGCACATCCCGACATGGCGCGAACGTTGGAAAAGACCGTGCGCTACGTCCAGGGTTACTTGCCCTCTCGTCATGTTCACACTTCTGCAAAACCTGGCGGAAGATAACAAACGGGTTCTGACAGAGCGCGTAATTCTGTCGAACACTCCAGCAACTTCGGTGTTATATTATTGCGCATGAACCGGATGGTTACTTCCTGACCGTCTGGTTAGTTAAAGCGTGTCGACGCTCAACTTGGTCTTTAGGGAAAAAGGCGTGTGAATTGACGTGAAGCGTGACATCCACCTCGTTGTGCTACTGCTATCGGTCATCGGTTGCTCTCTCGCATCGTTAACGCTGTGGAAGGTCATGGCTTCTCGCGAGCGCGCCCTGGAAGACGTCAATGTCCATGGCCTGAACCTGACCCAGGCACTGTCCACCTATTCGGAAGGTATCGTCCGGCAGAGCTCGATGCTGCTGCTCGGCCTGGTCGAGCGCCTGGAAACCGAGGGCGCCGGGCCTGCGCAGATCGAACGTCTGGATCAACTGGTAAAGCGCCAGCAACCATTGATGCCGCCGATGAGCGGCATCATGATCTACGCCAGGGACGGACGCTGGCTGATGTCATCCAACCAGCCGACACCCGTCGGTGCCAACAGCAGCGATCGAGCCTTTTTCATCCACCACCGTGACGACCCATCCCGCGACCCCTTCATCGGCCTGCCAATCCGTAGCCGCGTCAACCAGGAATGGGTGATCACCATCAGCCGGCGGTTCAACGATGACCACGGCGAGTTCGCCGGCGTTGTCGCCATGACGCTTGGCGTGGAGAACTTCCTGCAGCTTTTCGGCAAACTGGATGTCGGCCATGACGGTGCCATCGGGCTGGCCTACACCGACGGTTCCATGCTGGTGCGCTACCCATTTCGGGAACAGGACATGGGGCGCAACTTTTCGAAGTCGCCCATCTTTACCAAGTATCTCGTTGACCAGCCAGCGGGCACCGCATCGTTCACCTCCAGCCTGGACGGCGTGGAGCGCCTCTATGCGTTTCGCAAGAGCGACAAGCTACCCCTGGTGACAACGGTCGCGCTGGGCAAGCAGGAAGCACTCTCGGCCTGGCGGCTCGAGGCGCTGCTGTCGTCACTGGTGGTCGCTGCGCTGCTGGTACTGATCGGGGCCATTGGCTGGCTGCTGATTCGCGCCATGAGCCGGCGCAGTGCGGTCGAAAGCGAGCTTCGACTGACCCAGCAGCAGTTGCTGGAGAGCAATCAACAACTCGAAAGCCTGGCGATGCACGATGCGCTCACGGGGCTTGCCAACCGGCGCTGCTTTGACGAGGCGCTGACCCAGGAAATCCGCACCGCCCATCGAAACGGCACCACGCTGGCTTTGCTGATGATCGACATCGATCATTTCAAACGCTACAACGACACCTATGGGCATCCGGCTGGCGACGCCTGCCTGCAGCAGATGGCTGCCCTGCTCTCTTCCTGCATCCGCCGCCCTCGCGACCTGCTGGCACGCTACGGGGGTGAGGAACTTGCCGTGATCCTGCCCGATACCGACAACGACGGAGCGGTCGTCGTCGCCAGGCTGATGCTCGAGCGCCTGGCCTTGCAACCTATCCCTCACGAAGGCAGCCCTTTCGGGCATGTGACCGCCAGTATCGGCATCGCCTGCGCCGATGGAGCGGCCCTCGAAAGCCCGCCATCGCTGATTGAACGCGCCGACCGGGCGCTCTACATCGCCAAGCAGGCGGGCCGCAATCGCCTGCATGTCGACCGGGCGAAGGCATAAAGCCAATAACAAGGAATGTACAAATGCAATCTCATTTCGGCAAAGGCGTACTCTTTGCACTCTGCGCCGCTGCATTGAATGCAACGATCGGCGTACTCAGCAAAGTGTTGATGAACAGTGGATTCAGCTCCAGCAGCATCGCCCTGATAAAAACAGTCCTCGGCTGCCTGTTGCTGTCAGCATTGCTCCTGTTTCTAAAGCGGCCCCTGCATACGGCCAAGTGGTTCCATGCTGCCGTTTGCGCATTTCTCGGCATTTTTGTGTTGTTCCACTTTGAAACCTCGGCCTATAGCCATTACGCCGCGGCAGGCGTCGTGGTGATCCTGATGGCAAGCGCGTCCATATCTTCGATAATACTGGGGCGAATAGTTCTCAAGGACCCGATCACCGCCAACGCGACGGTAGGCGCCGGTTTGACCATAGCTGGCATTGCCGTGATTTTTGGCGCCGACCTGGAACAAGGCTTTACACTGCAAGGTGCAGTGCTCGCTTCGATCGGAGGCTGCGGTTATGGCGCATTTTCGGTTGCCATGAAGCGCATGGGCGTTTCCGGGGGGCTGCATTTCACCCGGCAACTATTGTTTTTCGGCAGCCTCTACCTGCTGATGCCGGCTGCAACCGATGGGTTCAACATTGGCGAGCTGTCGCTGGTGGCGGTCATGGCACTGCTGGCGCTGGCCGCGTTGCCGACCATCCTCGGCTTCTTCTGTACCACCAAGGCCATCGAATACCTGAAACCCTCGCAAGTCCAGGCGCTGGAGCTGACCGAGCCGCTGTTTGCCGCACTGCTGGCGTTCGTGGTGCTCAATGAAGTACCGCGGGACACGTTGTACCTGGGGGCCGGGCTGATTCTCTTCGGCCTGTGCTTCTCCAATGAGCTGATCCGACTGGGCAAGAAAGCGCCACAGCCGTCCAAAGCATGAAACGCGTGCGAGCAAGCACCTCGAGGCATGCATGCTCGCACGGCCGCATTACCAGATCGCAATATCGTAGGTCAGGTAGATCCGGTTGCTGTCGCGCCCTCGGGAAAAGTCAGAGCGGTAGACGTAGTTGCGAAGCTTCACACCCAGACCTTTCACAGGCCCGGATTGCACCACATAGGCAAGCTCCACGTCACGCTCCCACTCGCTGAGCCCGGCATCAGCCGAGCGACCGTTGTCCCCGCTCAGGTAACGCGCCATGAAGGTCAGCCCGGGGACACCGGCCGCAGCAAAGTTGTAGGCATAGCTGGCCATCCAGGTTTTCTCTTCCTCCTCGATGAACTTGCCGATGCCAACGTTACTGAACGAGTAGACCGTCGCGCCGCTGATGTATGGCAGCCCTGCCTCGCCGTCGAGCACCTGGTAACCGGCACCGACAGTGTGCCCGGAGTGGGTATAGGACAGCTGCCCACTGAACATGTCATTGTCTATCTGACCACCATGAGCGGCCCCGCTGTCGCGGCTCTTGAAATAGCGCAAGTCGGTGGTCAATACACCGCCGGCCAACGGCAGGTCGTGGACCAGACCTAGGTAGTCCTGGCGATAGAAGTGTTCGAGCTGGCCGTGGAAATAGCTCAAGCGCAGCTGCTTGCTGGCGGCATAGTCGGCCCCGGCAAAGCTGAAATCGCCGGACTCGCTGCCACTGTAACCATCCAGGAACAGGCCGGTGCTGTCGGAGGAGTCCCGCTGCTTGAAACGGTCCAGGCGGCCGGCGGTCAGGGTCAGGCCATCGACATCAGTACTGGTCAGCTGCGTACCCTGGTAGGTCTGCGGCAACAATCGCGCATCGTTGTACACCAGCACCGGTGTCTTGGGCAGCAAGGTGCCATGCTTGACGATGGTCTGCCCCAGTCGCGCCTTGGCCGTCACACCGGCACTGGCGAACTCGTCCGCGGCACGGCCATCGTCATGCACCGGCAGCAAGCCGGTACCGCTGCGCCCGCGGCCCGAATCGAGCCGTACGCCTACAAGCCCCAGGGCATCGAGCCCCAGCCCCAGCGGGCCTTGGGTGAACCCTGATTGGTAGTCGAGCAGAAAACCCTGTGCCCATTCCACACGCTCGCTCTTTGCAGTTGCAGCAGCGCGGGCGCTCATGCCTTGTTCGTCGCGGAAGTTTTCGTTGAAGTAAACGTTGCGCAGCTGCAGCTTGAGCTTGCCGTCGTCGATGAATCCGGCAGCGCCGGCCACAGGCAGCCAGCCGCAGAGCAGGCCACAGGTGGCCCCACGGAAAACAGTTCGGGACATTTTCGATACTCTGTTGTTGTTCTTGGATGAGGTGGGCGCCCAGCAGCGCCCGAGGCAGATCAGACGAAGAAGGACAAGGCACCCGTGACCAAGGCCAGTGCGGTGATGACCAGTGATGTCAGCACCGCCCATTTCACGGTGGCCTTCTGGAAGTCGCCGATGTCGCGATCGACCATGCCCACCAGCAGCAAGGTCGAGGCCACCAGCGGGCTCATCAGGTGCACCGGCTGCCCCAGCACCGAGGCGCGGGCGATTTCAACCGGGTCGATGCCGTAGGCGGCCGCAGCATTGGCAAGGATCGGCACCACGCCAAAGTAGTAAGCGTCGTTGGACAGCACGAAGGTCAGCGGCATGCTGGTCAGCGCCACCACCAGCGGGAACCAGTGGCTCCAAGCCTCGGGAATCCAGTCGACCAGGGTCTGCGCCAGTGCATCGACCATCTTGGTGCCCGAGAAGATCCCCGCGAAGATGCCTGCGGCGAATACCAGCAGTACCACTGTCATGGCGTTGCCGGAGTGGGCGAGGATGCGCTCTTTCTGCAGATCCAGTTGTGGGTAGTTGATCATCAGCGCTGCAACGAAACCGATCATGAACAACAGAGCAGAGTGCATGACGCCCATCACCAGCGCCGTCATGACGGCGATCACCAGCACCAGGTTCACATACGCCAGGCGCGGGCGCTTGTGCGGGTTGTCGCCGAGGATTTCCTTGATGTAGCAGTTGCCGCCACCCGACTCCAGGGCGATGTTGCCGATGCGTCGGCGCTCGGCACGGCCCAGCAGGAAGGCGGTGAACACCACCCAGGCCGCACCGCCGATCACGGTCGGCAGCATCGGGATGAAGTACTCGGTCGCATCCAGCCCGAGCGCGGCAATGGCCCGGGTGGCCGGCCCACCCCAAGGGCTCATGCCACTCATGATGCTCAGCGACAGCATGGATACCGTGGCCAGGATCATCGGGTTCATGCCGATGCGCTTGTACAGCGGCAGCATGGCCGCGCAGGTAATCATGTAGGTGGTGGTGCCGTCACCGTCGAGCGCCACCAGCAGCGACAGCAGCGCGGTACCGATGGCGATCTTGACCGGGTCGCCATTGACGCGCTTGAGGATCTTGCGGATCAGCGGGTCGAACAGGCCGGCATCGATCATCAGGCCGAAGAACAGGATGGCGAACAGCAACAGCGCTGCCGAGGGCGCCACCATTTTCAAGCCATCGAGCATCATCTTGCCCAGTTCGGGGGCGAAGCCACCGATCACAGCGAAGACAATGGGTACCACGGTGAGCGCAACGATTGGCGACAGGCGTTTGCTCATGATCAGGTAGGTGAAGGTCACCACCATGATCAGGCCCAGGAGTGCGAGCATGGTCTTTTCTCTTGTTTTTATTCTATTGCGGCCATCGGCAAGGCAGACGGCCCCCTACCCCACTCGGCATCGCCAGGATGCTGAGTGGGATTTTAAGTCAACAATGGGAGATGGAAGAGGCTTTCAGCTGTGATGCCGAGGCTCGGCAGACCAGTCGGCCTGCGCAATATCCGCCTCGTCCGGTGCAGCCGGAATGCCGTTCAGGCGGCGCAGCAAGGTTTCCCGTTCACAGGCATTCTCCGACAGCGAGATGACCACGGTGGCTACGGCGTTGCTGGCCAGGCTGGTCAGGGCACGCGCCTCGGACATGAAGCGATCGATGCCGATCAGCAAGGCAAGCCCTGCCAACGGGATGTCGTGAATCACGGTCAAGGTTGAAGCCAGTGCAACGAAGCCACTACCGGTCACACCCGCTGCGCCTTTTGACGACAACAGCATGATCGCCAGCATCGTCACCGTCTGGCCCAGGCTCAGGTCGATGTTGCAGGCTTGAGCGATGAAGACTGCCGCCAACGACAGGTAGATGGCAGTTCCGTCGAGGTTGAAGGAATAGCCGGTTGGCAGCACCAACCCGACCACGCCTTTCTTGCAGCCCAGCTTCTCCAGTTTCTCCAGCATGCGTGGCAGCACGGGCTCGGTGGACGAGGTGCCGAGCACCACCAGAAACTCCTCGCGGAAATAGCGCAGCAGCTTCCACAGGCCGAAGCCGTGAGCACGGCAGATACCACCGAGCACCACCAGCACGAAGAACGCACAGGCGATGTAGAGCGTACCGACCAGCTTGGCCAGTGCCCCCAGGGACGTCACGCCGTACTGCCCGACGGTAAAGGCCAGCGCACCGAAGGCGCCGACCGGGGCGAAGCGCATCAGGTAGCCAAAGATGCGAAACACCATGGTCGAGGCAGACTCCAGCACATCGAGTACCGGCTTGCCCTTCTCGCCCATGGACGACAGGGCAAAACCGCTGAGCACCGCGATGAACAGCACCGGCAACACTTCGCCCTTGTTGAACGCCCCGATGAAGGTGTCGGGAATGATGTGCATGAAGAAGTCGACCACGCTGAGCTTTGCCGCAGACGCGGCGTACTGGCCGAGCCCCGCGGTGCTTAGCGTGGCAGGGTCGATGTTCATGCCGACACCTGGGCGGAACAGGTAAACCGCTGCCAGGCCGATCATCAGGCTGATGACGGTCAATACCAGGAACAGCAGCAAGGTCTTGCTCATCAAACGCCCGAGGGAGCGCTTGTCGGTCATCCCGGCGATACCGGTGACGATGGTGCAGAAGACCACCGGCGCGATCATCATCTTGATCAGCTTGATGAACGCATCACCCAGGGGCTTGAGCGCAACGGCCTGTTGCGCCCAGAAGTGACCGACCACCACGCCCAGCAGGACGGCGCAGAGGATCTGGAAGTACAGCGATTTGGCGAGTCTCATGAGGCATCACCCATTGTTGAAATTGTGCGGATGCGCTTGTTGCGAATGTACAGGTCTGGACTACCGCCTGGGCCTACCCCGCCAACCTGCGGAATGTAGGCGCGTAAACGAAGCCTGAGAACAGCCGCCGGGCGGTTCGCACCACAGAGGCCTGAATCGTCTTGCCATCGGCGCCGCTTCGTGACAGCGCGACATCGATACCACCGCTTGGGTGTTCCAGGCGTACCTCGGCCAGTTGCTCGGCGCCCTCGCCCAGCAGTTCGCCGATCACCGTACCTGGGCTGACGCAGGCAGTCGCCAGCCCTATCGCTCCGGTGATGGCCAAGGCTCGGTGGCAGTTGTGCGGCATGAAGTAGCGGACCTGCAACGTGCCGTCATAACGGGGCTTGGACACCAGTACAGGCTTGGGGATGACCATACCGCTGACATCACCCAGGCCCATGGCCTTGCCGGCTTTCAACCGCAACGCCTCGAGGCGCTCGAGCAGTTCGCCGTTGGCGTCGAGTTCGGCCGGGGATTCCGAGCCGGTGACGCCCAGCTGGCTGGCCTCCACCACCATCATCGGCATGGCCATGTCGATGCAGGTGACCGCAACGCCGTCGATCACATCCTTGGCCTTGCCGGTCGGGAACAGCTTGCCGGTCTTGCTGCCGACCGCATCGAGGAAGGTCAGGTGCACCGGAGCGGCAGTGCCCGGTACGCCATCGATCGCCGTGCGGCCTTCATAGCGCACGATGCCGCCGGGGGTTTCCACCAGCGAATTGACGAAAGTGCCGGTGTTGAGGTTGCGAATACGCACCAGCGTCTTGCCGTCCTGACCTTTGACAAGACCTTGCTCGATGGCGAACGGGCCAACGGCGCACAGCATGTTGCCGCAGTTGGGCGCGGTATCGACCCGGCGCTGGGCGACCATGACCTGCACGAACAGGTAGTCGACGTCGGCGTCGGCATGCAGCGAGGGGCTGACAATCGCTACCTTGCTGGTCTGCGGGCTACCGCCACCGATGCCGTCGATTTCCAGTTCATGCCCGGAACCCATCAGGTTGATCAGCAATTCGTCGCGTTCGACCACATTGGCAGGAAGGTCCCATGCGTGGAAAAAGGGGCCCTTGGAGGTGCCACCGCGCATGAGTACGCAAGGAATTCGTTGCATGATTTCGCACTCTTGTTGATCAATGGAGATCATTGATGCTGTGGACAAAAGATTGACAGGGATGGATAAATCAATCCAATGCAAATATCGTAGCTATTATTGCGATCCAAGCATCAATTCAGAACTGACTGCCAAGAGCGATCCGAGATGGAATATGAGCTGCAAGACATACGATCTTTCGTGAAAATCGCCGAACTCGGCAGCTTCCACGAAGCCGCAGAAGCGTTGCACCTGTCGCAGCCCGCCTTGAGCCGGCGGATCAAGAAGCTCGAGGAAGGCTTGGGCACTTCGTTGCTGGAACGCACTACTCGTCGCGTCAGCCTGACCAGCGTCGGGCGTGACTTCCTGCCCAAGGCAAGGCGCCTGCTGGATGACTTCGAAGACTCGATCCTGAGCATTCGCGAACTCGCAGAACGACAGACCGGTCAGGTAACCCTCGCCTGTATTCCGACTGCAGCGTTCTATTTCCTGCCGTCGGTGATCCGTGACTACAACGAGCAATACCCCAAGATCCGCATTCGTCTGCTGGACCTCAGTGCCAACGACGGGCTCGAAGCCGTACTGCGCGGTGAAGCCGATTTCGGCATCAACATGATGAGCGGCCAGCACCCGGACATCGAGTTCGTCTCCCTGGTACAGGAACATTTCGTCCTGGCCTGCCGCAGGGACCACAAGCTGGCGAACCGTGAAGCCGTCACCTGGACAGAACTGGCCGACTACCGCCTGATTGGCGTAGGCCGGCTTAGCGGTAACCGGATGCTGCTGGACCATGCCCTGTCCGGTCTCAACCTGCGGCCCAAGTGGTTCTACGAGGTTCAGCACCTGTCCACCTCGCTGGGCATGGTCGAGGCCGGTCTGGGCGTGTCGGCCATGCCCAGCCTGGCCATGCCCAGCGCCGACCACCCGACGCTGGTCAGCGTGCCGCTGATCGAACCCCAGGTAACCCGTACCCTTGGTTTGGTCTACCGCAGAGGGGCGTCGCTGTCGCCGGCAGCGGAGAAGTTCGTGTCGATCCTGCTGGACAAGTGGCCCAACCGCTGAACGAAATGCCTTGCTTCCGGCTCGGCACGGCGCGGGGGAAATACGGGCTGAGTTCATGGTTCACTCCCCGCCCAGGCCCAGCTTGTTGGGGCGGCGCTTCTCGATTGCAAACTTGAGCAGTGCCGCGCTGCGGAACAGGCCATGGGCAAACTTGCCATAGGGCAGCGTGATGAACAGCGCCATCACCGTCCCCAGGTGAAGCGCCAGCACGATCGCCATCGCTGCGGTATCACGCAGCCCCAGCAGGGCAAGGCCTGTGGCGCTGACCAACAGCAAAAGCAGGATGAAGGCCCGATCCATAGGGCGCTGGGCCACATCGCCCTGCTCCGGCGCCCTGCGCAGGTTCAGCGCCAGCAACCCGGCAGGCCCGACAATCAAGCCAATTCCGCCCAGGGTTCCGAGCAACACCGGTGCGCTCAGCAGCGGGTACGGCGCCTGCTGGCCCAGCAGATAGTGATACCCGGTGGCGACCACCGTGGCAGCAAAGCACAGCATGAAGCCGTAGAAGGTGAAGTGATGGAAGCGACGGCGCCAGAGCGTGTAGCGATCATCGGCGTTGTTGCAACCTTGGCCGTGCCCGCCGTCCAGGTATTTCAGGGTCAACGCCGCGCTTGATGCCTCAAGCACAGCTCCTTTTGCCGGTTGCGCCAGCGCCTCGGCAGGCGAGACCGAACGCCAGAAGCGACGTACCGCCACCGCCAGAGCCAAGCCTGCAGCGACAAAGACGCTACCGAACATCAGCGCCAGGGTGTTGTGCGGGAAGACCGCATAGAAATTGCCCGCCAGCCGACCAGGTAGCAGCGTGCCGTTGACCCACAACGCCAGCAGCAGGAACAGCGACAAGGCCACTGCCAAGGCACTGGCAACATAGGCGCCGTTGTGCCGATACAGCTGCCCGAACAGGGCCGGCCATGCGTACTCGGTGTAGGTCTGCCCGCGCACCTTGGCCATCGCCTGCGGCACGTTGACGGCGAATTCGTGGGGCTGAGCGTACTGGCAGGCATGCAGGCAAGCGCCGCAGTTGTGGCACAGGTTGGCCAGGTAATGGATGTCGGCCTTGCCGAACTCCAGCCTGCGGGTCATTGCCGGGAAAACTGCGCAAAAGCCCTCGCAGTAGCGACAGGCGTTGCATATCCGCATTTGCCGGTCCACTTCTCGCTCCTCGACGTTCAACACCGGGATCAGTTCGAGGGCCGACCCGGCGGCATCAGGCTGGCGTGGTTCAGGCAGTTGCGCAGTCATGGCGATTCTCTTTTTCTGGATGTTCGTAACCCGCCGCTGCAGCGGCGCTGGTCCCGGCGATACGGCCGAAAGCGGTGCCGATGGACATACCGACACCTGCGGTGTAGCCCTTGCCTAGTACATTGCCCGCCATCATTTCACCGGCAACGAACAGGTTCGGGCTGGGACGCCCGTCGAAATGGACGGCGGCGGTTTCATCGGTGCGCAGCCCCAGGTAGGTGAAAGTCACGCCAGGGCGCAGCGGGTAGCCGTAGTAGGGAGGTGTATCGATCGGGCGCGCCCAGTGGCTTTTCACCGGTTCCAGGCCAACGGTGTGGCAGTCGTCCAGCCGGGTGTGGTCGAAAGTGCCCACCTGGCAGGCTCGGTTGTAGGCATGCACGGTTTCGAGGAAGGCCTGCACAGGCAAACCGAGCAGGCCGGCCAACGCCTCAAGGCTATCGGCGGTGGCGCCCGGGAAAACCGGTGGCATGAAGCGCCCGAGGGCTTTCCGGTCGATGATCGAAAACCCCACCTGCCCTGGCTGATGCGCCACCAGGCGCCCCCAGATGGCATAGCGCTTGGGCCAGAAATCCTCGCCTTCATCGTAGAAGCGCTGGCCATCGCGGTTGACCACCACGCCCAGCGACACACAATCGATGCGCGTGCAGATGCCGCCGTCGTATAGCGGTGCGCGGGCATCGATCGCCACCATATGTGCCTGGGTCGGGTCGCCAATCGTGTCGGCGCCCTGTTCGATCATGCGGCGCAACAGCACACCGTCATTGAAACGCGTACCACGGATAAGGAAGTTGTCCGAAGGCCACTCCCCTCGCTCGTTCTGCCCCCACGCCTCGCGCAACCATTGGCGGTTGGACTCGAAACCACCGGCGGCAAGCACACAGGTACGCGCCTCGATGCGCTCGGCAGGCAGTTGTCGACCCTGAACCTCACGTGTCGGCACATGGGCCGCAACGAAGCGTCCGTCCCGCAGTTCGATGTCGGCTACCGGTGTGTCGTAGCGTATCTGTACGCCAAGGTTTTCGGCGCTGCGAAAGTAGGCATTGACCAGCGCCTTGCCGCCGCCCATGAAGAAGGCATTGGTCCGTGCGGTGTGCAGCGCACCAGACAATGAGGGCTGGAAATGCACGCCATGCCGGCGCATCCACCCACGGCAGCTGGAGGATGCGCGAATCACCAGGCGCGCAAGCTTTTCGTTGGTCTGGCCACCGGTGACCTTCAGCAGGTCTTGCCAGAACTCCTCTTCCGGGTACGCCTCGAGCAGTACGTCCTGGGGGCCATCATGCATGCACCGCAGGTTACGCGTGTGTTGTGAGTTGCCACCACGCCAGGCGCGGGGTGCGGCCTCGAGTAGCAGCACGCTGGCTCCGGCCTCTCGCGCCATCAGCGCGGCACAGAGGGCGGCATTGCCCCCTCCGATGACTAGCACATCGATCATTTCGCCTCCAGATCACGAAGAGCCGAATGTTCGGCTGCTCCTCGTGACCAGGGACTTTAATGAGAGCCCGGAGGGTGCGAAACGCGATCGTCGAGGGGAGGCATTCAGTTTTTCTAAAGGGGCTGGATGAGCGTACCCAGAATCCGGGTCAAAGCAGCCGGGCCCCAGGCCATCGGCCCTGTTCCACCAGATCCCGAGCGACCTCCTGCAGTACGATCCGCGTTGCCAACGCTGCCGGCGAGAGCTCGTCATCGGTCAGGCTGACAATTACATTGCGACGCTGCGCCTGTGCTTCATCGATGGCAAACACGCGCAGGCCCGCCTGATGCGCCCGGGCCACCGTCGCGCCGGGCTGGATGGTGGCGGCATGGCCCGCACACACGCAATCCATCAACAGCGACAAACCATCGACTTCCATGACGATGCTGGCCTCCAGCCCTGCCCGCTCGAAAATCGAGCGCAACGTCGTTCGCAGACCGTGTTGCGTGCTTGGCATAACCAACGGCAGCGTCGCGATCTGTTGCAACGTGAGCGACTCGCCCCAGCCGTCCTTGACCAGTGGCGCGGGAACCAGCACGAACAGCCGCTCCGTCAGAAGCGCCCGTACCTCCAGCCGCGGCCCCGTCTCTGCCTGGAACAGCACCGCCAGGTCGAGGTGCCGGGCATTGAGTTGGTTCATCAGATAACCAGACAGCATTTCCACCAGGTGCAGCCGGATGTCGGGATAGCGTTCGCGCATCCTGTCGATCAACGCCAAGCCAAGGATCGATGCAGTGGTCGGTGCCAGCCCCACGCTGGCATAGCCGCTCATGCGACCACTTTGTGCCGCCAGGACAGCATGCTCCGCCTGACGAAGCGCAAGACGCGCATGGTACTCGAAGGCCAGCCCGGCCGCCGTCGGCGCGACGCCGGTGCTCGAACGTGTCAAAAGCCGGATACTCACCTCGCTCTCCAGCTTCGACAACTGCTGGCTCAAAGCCGAGGCGCCAACCCCTAGCTCGACCGCAGCCCTGCCTAGGCTGCCGTACTCCAGAACACTCAGGAAATAGCGAAGCTGACGTAACTCCATACAGATCTCTTCAACGATGGGGGCAGGCCTGGAGCATGTTAAACGTATTTGCACAGCCTTGATCGACAGAACGCTACCGTGCCTCATCAAGTTGACGGGGACCCTGTGGGAGCGGCCTTGTGTCGCGAAAGGGCCGCAAAGCGGCCCCAGGTTTGATGCGCAAAAGTTGAAATTGCTGGGGCTGCTTTGCAGCCCTTTCGCGACACAAGGCCGCTCCCACAGGGATCGCGCCAGCTTTGGGAATTGAGCAAGGCCGTTGCTTTCACAAGGTGCGCAGAACAGATCCGGCGGCCTTGCAATACATTCGAAAATCCGTATATTCGAAAAAACATATACATTGAATACCCCGCCATAGGCACCAGTTGCCCGCACCGAGAACACCCATGACTGACTCGCTGACCCCGACCCAGGTCTTCAAATGCCTCGCCGACGAGAACCGCATTCGGATGATGCTGCTGATCACTCGTGAGGAAGAGCTGTGCGTCTGTGAACTGATCTGCGCCCTGGAAGAAAGCCAACCCAAGGTTTCCCGCCACCTCGCACAACTGCGCACCTGCGGCCTGCTTGAAGACCGCAGGCAGGGCCAATGGGTTTACTACCGCCTGCATCCAGAACTGCCCGCCTGGGTACGCGATGTCCTGGTAACCACGCTGGAGGCCAATCGCGAATGGTTGAGCACCAGCTCCAAACGACTGGACACCATGGGTGACCGCCCTCAGCGCGTCGCTGCCTGCTGCTGACCACTGCCGAGAAAAAAGGCATTTCTCGCATTGCCTTTCGAACAACTGGATGCCGCCCGGCTCAAGGCCGAACCAGCGCGCATCGGAACGCTCTGACGTTCAGGGAGATACACCATGAGCAAAAGCCGGCTTTCCTTCCTCGACCGCTACCTGACGGTCTGGATCTTCCTGGCCATGGGCCTGGGGATCGCTCTCGGCAGCCTGTTCCAGGGGTTGCCAGCGTGGCTGGACAGCCTGTCGGTGGGCTCGACGAACATCCCCATCGCAATCGGCCTGATCGTCATGATGTACCCGCCATTGGCGAAGGTGAAATACGAGGAGTTGCCACAGGTCTTCAAGGACAAGCGCATCCTCGCCCTGTCGCTGGTCCAGAACTGGGTGATCGGCCCGGTGCTGATGTTCGGGCTGGCAGTAGTGTTCCTTTCCGACAAGCCCGAGTACATGACCGGCCTGATACTCATCGGCCTGGCGCGTTGCATCGCCATGGTGCTGGTATGGAACCAGATCGCCGGCGGCAATAACCAGTACGTGGCCGGCCTGGTCGCCTTCAACAGCATTTTCCAGATCCTGTTCTTCAGCGTGTACGCCTGGATCTTCCTGGGCCTGCTGCCGCCACTGTTCGGCCTGGAAGGTAGCGTCATCGAGACCAGCTTCCTCGATATAGCCCAATCGGTGCTGATCTACCTGGGCATCCCGTTCCTGGCCGGTTTCCTGACCCGCAAGACCCTGATCAGCCGTAAAGGTGCCACTTGGTACCAGGAACACTTCATTCCCAAAATCAGCCCGCTCACCCTCGTGGCGTTGCTGCTGACCATCGTTGCCATGTTCAGCCTGAAAGGCGACATGGTGCTGCAACTGCCGCTGGACGTGCTGCGCATCGCCATCCCGCTGACCATCTATTTCGTGGTGATGTTCTTCATCAGCTTCTGGATGGGCAAGCTGCTGGAGGCCGACTACCCCCGCACCACTGCGCTGGCCTTCACTGCGGCAAGCAACAACTTCGAACTGGCCATCGCGGTGGCCATCGCCACCTTCGGCCTCGCCTCGCCGGTCGCGTTTGCCACCGTCATCGGGCCCTTGGTGGAAGTGCCGGTACTGATCTCGCTGGTTGGCGTGGCCTGGTGGCTGAAGCGTCGCTGGTTCGATCAGCCATCTGGCGCCTTGTCCCAGGAGTGAAACCATGACCGAACACCCCATTCCCAACATCGACAACGACCTGGTCGATCTGCCGACAGCCGAGAAACTGGCGATCGAGCAGCAGTCCACCCACAAGCCTCGCATCTTGCTGCTGTACGGCTCGACCCGCGAACGCTCCTTCAGCCGCCTGCTGACCGAAGAAGCCGCCCGCCTGCTGGAGCACTTCGGTGCCGAGACGCGAATCTTCAACCCGTCCGGCCTGCCATTGGCGGATGACGCGCCGGATGACCATCCGATGGTCAAGCAGCTGCGCGACCTGGTGCTGTGGTCGGAAGGCATGGTCTGGTGCTCCCCGGAACGTCATGGCGCGATGACTGGTGTGTTCAAGTCGCAGATCGACTGGATCCCCCTGAGCATGGGCGCCGTACGGCCGACCCAGGGCAAGACCCTTGCGGTAATGCAGGTATGCGGCGGTTCGCAGTCGTTCAACGTGGTCAACCAGTTGCGCGTGCTTGGCCGCTGGATGCGCATGTTCACCATCCCCAACCAGTCGTCCGTACCCAAGGCCTACCTGGAGTTCGACGAAACGGGCCGCATGAAACCGTCCCCGTACTACGACCGTGTCGTCGATGTCATGGAAGAGCTGGTGAAGTTCACCCTGCTGTTACGCGACCGCGCCGACTACCTCGTCGACCGCTACTCCGAGCGCAAGGAGTCGGCCGAGGAACTGTCCAGGCGTGTCAATCAACGATCCATCTGAAGTCACAACTCGAGAACAAGACCATGGCAATCAAAGTAGGCATCAATGGGTTTGGCCGTATCGGTCGCCTGGCGCTGCGCGCGTCCTGGGGCTGGCCGGAATTCGAATTCGTCCAGATCAATGACCCGGCCGGGGACGCCGAGACCCACGCCCACCTGATCAACTTCGATTCGGTCCACGGCCGCTGGCAGCGTGAAGCCCGGGCAGAAGGCGACTCGATGGTGATCGAGGGCAAGCGCATCAAAGTCACCGCGAACAAGACGATCGCCGACACCGACTGGTCGGGCTGTGATCTGGTCATCGACGCCAGCGGCAAGATGAAGTCGGTAGCGGTGCT
The DNA here is from genome assembly GCF_002112825.1 of Pseudomonas sp. B5(2017). Lineage (NCBI taxonomy): Bacteria > Pseudomonadati > Pseudomonadota > Gammaproteobacteria > Pseudomonadales > Pseudomonadaceae > Pseudomonas > Pseudomonas sp. B5(2017). The sequence continues at coordinate 539,968 of NZ_NEIR01000001.1, read as the reverse complement.
CCAGGCCTATCTGGATCAGGGCGTCAAACGCGTGGTGGTCTGCGCTCCGGTGAAGGAGAAAGGCGCGCTGAACGTGGTGATGGGCGTCAACCAGCACCTGTTCGACCCGGCGCAGCACCGTATCGTCACCGCCGCTTCCTGCACCACCAATTGCCTGGCCCCGGTGGTCAAGGTGATTCACGAAAACCTGGGCATCCGCCACGGCTCGATCACCACCATCCACGACCTCACCAATACCCAGAGCATCCTCGATACGCCACACAAGGACCTGCGTCGTGCCCGTGCCTCGGGCATGAGCCTGATCCCGACCACCACGGGTTCGGCTACCGCAATCGCCGAGATCTTCCCTGAGCTGCGCGGCAAGCTGAATGGTCACGCTGTGCGTGTACCGCTGGCCAACGCCTCGCTCACCGACTGCGTGTTCGAGGTGGAGCGTGAGACGACGGTTGACGAGGTCAATGCGCTGCTGAAAGCCGCTGCCGAAGGGCCGCTCAAGGACATCCTCGGCTACGAAGAACGCCCTCTGGTGTCCATCGACTACCGCACCGATCCACGGTCTTCGATCATCGACGCGCTGTCCACCATGGTGGTCAATGGCACCCAGGTGAAGATCTACGCCTGGTACGACAACGAGTGGGGCTACGCCAACCGTGCAGCTGAACTGGCACGCTTGGTCGGCGCAGCGGAGTAACCGGCAATCATGAAGGCGTTGTCAGCCCTGCCTGCACAAGTGCGTCAGTACCTGCTGGTTACCGGCAACTACTGGGCCTTCACTCTCACCGACGGCGCATTGCGCATGCTGGTGGTACTGCACTTCCATTCGCTGGGCTACACGCCGCTACAGATTGCGGCGCTGTTCCTGTTCTACGAAGTGTTCGGCGTGATCACCAACCTGGTGGGCGGCTACCTCGGCGCCCGCCTGGGGCTCAACCGCACCATGAACATCGGCCTGGGCATGCAGGTGCTGGCCTTGCTGATGCTCACGGTGCCGGCAGCCTGGCTGACAGTGCCTTGGGTGATGGCGGCACAGGCGCTGTCCGGCATCGCCAAGGACCTGAACAAGATGAGCGCCAAGAGCTCCATCAAGCTTCTGGTGCCGGACAGCCAGCAAGGCACCCTGTACAAGTGGGTAGCCATTCTCACCGGTTCGAAAAACGCGCTAAAGGGCGTGGGCTTCTTCCTTGGTGGTGCCCTGCTCGCCCTGCTCGGCTTCACCCTGGCGGTGCTGGCCATGGCGGCGGTACTGGCATTGATCTGGATCGGCAGCCTGATCCTGCTGAAGAAAGACCTGGGCAAGGCCAAGGCCAAACCGAAGTTCCGCGACATGCTGTCCAAGAGCCGGGCCATCAACATTCTCTCGGCCGCACGGCTGTTTCTCTTTGGCGCCCGTGACGTCTGGTTCGTCGTGGCTTTGCCGGTGTACCTGAGCACGGCTTTTGGCTGGGACTTCTGGCTGGTCGGCGGCTTCCTGGCTGCATGGATAATCGGCTACGGCATCGTCCAGTCGCTTGCGCCCCACATCACTGGCAAGAAACGCGGCCATGTGCCTGACGGTCGCGCGGCCTTCATCTGGGCGATTGCCCTTGCCGGGCTGCCGGCGCTTATCGCCCTGGGCCTGTCGGCAGGCTGGTCGGCGCAGGTGGTGCTTCTGGGCGGGCTGATGCTGTTCGGCGTGCTGTTCGCCGTGAATTCGTCGCTGCACAGCTACCTGATCGTCAGCTATGCCAAGGAAGACGGGGTATCGCTGGATGTGGGCTTCTATTACATGTCCAACGCGCTAGGGCGGCTGGTCGGTACGCTGCTTTCCGGTTGGGTATTCCAGGCTTACGGGCTGGGAGCCTGCCTGTGGATCTCCACAGCGTTTGTTCTGCTGGCTGCCCTGATTTCTATCGCATTGCCAAGGCATGCTGCCGGGGTGCTCCAGGCTAGCGAAGAGGAAAAGGTAAAGGGGTGATCCACAGCTGCCCACAATCGATCCTTGGCTGTCGTTCTGCCCAACAGAAATCATTGTGGGAGCGGGTTCACCCGCGAACACCGGCACAGCCGGTGCCATCCACCGCGGCGCCTGCTTCGCGGGTAAACCCGCTCCCACAGAGTACGCGTCGCGCTTACAAAATCAGTTATCTTTTAGCGTCCGCTTTGGGTCCATAGCGGTTGGTCTCGGATGGCTGCTAACGACCCGGCGCTTACACTGATCCACGCTCTGTTGCTTGTACCGGCCTCTTCGCAGCACAAGGATGCTCCTACAAAGGACGCGTCAGACGAGCGATATTTGTTCTCTGCGCGACAGCGCAGCCCAAAGGGGCTGGGCAATCTTCCTCGGGAATATCACCAGCCTTCATGCATGCGCTGTACCTGTGGGAGCCGCGCTTGCCGGCGATGGGCCGCGAAGCGGCCCCGGTTACAGATGCCGCCATGCCTTTGCGCATGGGACAGCGTCGCACACCGTGCTGACGGTGTTCGCCCACAGCATGATGGGCACCTTTCAACCCGCCTACCCTGCCTCCCTGCCAAAGGCGTAATCCTTGAAAACTGACCACCCGGTCCCATGGGAGCACTGTACATGCCTATCGACTTCAGGCCCGCTCAAGCCTCGGACGCGCACGATATTGCGCGCTTCTTTCAACTGACATCGGAGGGCATGGCCGATTACATATGGAGCAAGCTTGCCGCTCCTGGAGAAGCATTGCTGAGCGTCGGTGCGTCTCGCTATGCCAGGGAACAAGGCGACTTTTCCTACAAGAACTGCCTGATGGCCACTTTCGAAGGGCGTGTCATCGGCATGATGCATAGCTATGCCTTGCGCGAGACCCCTGACAGGTCTGTCGAGGCAGACCCGGTCCTCGCGCCTTATTCCGACATGGAAATACCCGACACCTTGTACATATCCAGCCTGGCCCTGGATGAAGCCTGGCGCAGCCAGGGGCTGGGCGTCCAGTTTCTTCGCCACGCCCAGCAGCGCGCCGAGGAGTCTGGCCTGAATGGGCTATGCCTGATCGATTACGCAGAAAACCACGGTGCACGCCGCTTCTACGAACGTCACGGTTTTCAAATTGTTAAAACCTGCCAGATAGTTCCGCACCCGATGCTGGGCGTAACCGGTGAAGCCTATTTGATGTATCGCCCTAACCAAAACGTGCTCGAGAAAAAGCCATGAACAAGAAACTGACCGTGTTCCGCGAACTGGATATCCAACCGATACGCGACCTTCCCTTTTTTGAAGAGGTCGTGGAAGGCACCCCTCATACGCTGACGTCCAAGTACTATCACGATGAACAGCAAGGTCGCATTTCCGGAGAATGGGAAGCCAGCACCGGAGCGTGGCGCATCGACTACAAGGTTTGGGAGTTCTGCCATGTCCTGAGTGGATGCTGCGTCATCGAGCTTGAGGGTTGCGCCCCCGTCAAACTGGCCGCTGGTGACACGTTCATCATCGAACCGGGCGCCAAGGGCAAATGGACCGTGCTGGAAGACATGAAAAAGAACTTCGTGATCCTCTTGCCAGCGAACTAGGCACGGCAGGCCACAACAGCCCTCTACCTCACGGCTGCGCTGTCGCGCATGGAACAGAGCCTTTGTGGGAGCGGCCTTGTGTCGCGAAAGGGCCGCAAAGCGGCCCCAAGCAGGTAAAGAAACAGCGTAACCGCCTCGGCGGGATCAGTCGTCGTGGCGGTGTTTGTTGCGCCAGCCGTAGTGATTGCCACGGTCGTGGCGGTGACGACGCCAGCCCCGATCATCGTCATCGTCGTCATAATCACGATAGCGATGCCCGCTTTCGTCATCGTATTCCCGGCCCATGTGGTTGCCCAAGGCACCACCCACACCGCCACCGGCTGCTGCGCCGATCATGCTGCCAGTGGTGCCGCCCATCTTGCGACCCACCACGTTACCGCCAGCTGCACCCAGTGCGCCGCCAATGGCCGCCTCGCCACGGCTGTGCTTGTCGGCCCCCACCGCCCCACCGGCCGCGCCACCCAGGCCCGCGCCGATTGCCGAGCCGGTGCTGCCGCCGATCGACTGGCCGACGACCGAGCCCAATACTCCACCCAATGCGCCACCTATACCTGCTTCGGTATTGCCGCCTGCCGACGCAACGCCGCTCAGCAGGCCAAGTGACAACAAGAGAATCGAGGAGTACTTCATATGTGAAAGCCTCAGAGGGATACGGAGGCGATCCTGAGGCTCTGCACAGGGCCTTACAATGGAAATCCGACGAGTGACACGACTTGGAAAAATTCTCCAAGTTACTGTTTTCCCAACGGAAACTTTAGGGATTTTCGCTGGTCACAGGCTGATTGCGAAAGGCCTTTCCAGTGTCGCGCTGGATGCTACCTGCTGGCCCTGTAGGAGCGGCCTTGTGTCGCGAAAGGGCTGCGAAGCAGCCCCAGCAACTTATGCGTCTGCACCGAAACCCTGGGGCTGCTTCGCAGCCCTTTCGCGACACAAGGCCGCTCCTACACAGCGATAAGTCCTGCCCCGTCAGCTGTGCCTCTACTCCACAAACACTACTTTTCTACCCCAAAGCTTGCGTGACCCAAACCACTGGATCAACAAGGTGAAAAGTGCGCCGAGCAAAGCCAAGGCCATGTCCTTTTGCGCATCCCAAGGGTCTTGCTGGGTCGCGAGAAAGGCTTGTGCCCGGTCATCGCCCAGGTATTGGCCGCCTATCCATTCCAGCAGTTCGTACAGCGCCGATGTCGCAAGCACGAAAGAAACAGCGCACAACGCCAACCAGCCGCCCCGCAAAAGGACCTGGCGCTGGAGCAGTTCCCTGATCGGCAAGACGAACAGAAGGCCGTAGCTCAGATGCACCAGACGATCGAACTGGTTGCGTTGCCAGCCCATCCAGGCATTCAGAGAGTGATCGGTAAGCGCACGCAGCCAAGCGTCATAGGGAACCTTGGCATAGGTGAAATGCGCGCCTAGCTCATGAATCGCCAGCATCACCATGATTGCCAGGTAGGCATGCCACGAAAAGCGCCAATAGCGGCTGGTTGCAGCCAAGGTGAGCAGGAGTGCCAGCGGCAAAACGTTTTCCAGCCACCAATCTGCACGGTCATGCGGCGCAACCCCCGAGGCAAGCACCATCAACGTGGCCGATGCCAGCACACCCGCAACCTGCCTTGGCGTGGCCGACGGGGCAAAGCTTGTTTGCGACGCTGGATTATTGTTCATGGCTTTACGCTCGGCTTGAGCACGGTTGAGCCTGACAGGGCAGCTAAAGTTTCCTCCGGTAGCTGTTTTCAGCTGAAGCCATGTCACCCCAACGACTTCGTTACGTTGGCTGGGGCCGGTGGCACTGAAACCTGCCACTGGATGATTCCACCTGAACTTTACCTCCCCCCTTGGCTTCCCCTGCATAGACCACCCGGACCCGCCACTGCAGGAGATGAACCAATGAGAGCACTGACATACCACGGAAACCAGGACGTCAGGGTCGACAATGTCCCCGACCCGATCATCCAGGACGAGGACGACATCATCCTCCGGGTCACCGCTACCGCCATCTGCGGCTCCGACCTGCACCTCTATCATGGCAAGATTCCACAGACCGAGCCGGGTGACATCTTCGGCCACGAGTTCATGGGCATCGTCGAAGATACCGGCCGCGGGGTGACCAACCTACAGGTCGGTGACCGCGTGATGATTCCCTTCGTGATCGCCTGCGGCAGCTGCTTCTTTTGCCAGCTCGACCAGTTTGCCGCTTGCGAAACCACCAACACCGGCCGCGGTGCAATCATCAACAAGAAAGGCATCCCGCCCGGGGCCGCACTGTTCGGCTATAGCCATCTGTATGGCGGCGTGCCCGGCGGCCAGGCGGATTTCGTGCGGGTGCCCAAGGCCAACGTCGGCCCGTTCAAGGTGCCTACCGCCCTGCCGGACGACAAGGTGCTGTTCCTCTCGGATATCCTGCCAACAGCCTGGCAGGCCGTTACCAATGCGCAGGTCGGCCCCGGCTCGACAGTAGCCATTTATGGCGCCGGGCCAGTCGGCCTGCTGAGCGCAGCCTGCGCGCGCATGCTGGGCGCCCAGACGATCTTCATGGTCGACGACAATGACTACCGCCTGGCGTTCGCTCGCGACGCCTACGGTGTGGTGCCGATCAACTTCGAGCAGGATGATGACCCGGCCGACAGCATCATCCGCCTGACCCCAGGCATGCGCGGCGTGGACGCCGTCATCGACGCGGTCGGTTTCGAGGCCAAGGGCAGTACCACCGAAACAGTACTGACCACGCTGAAGATCGAGGGCAGCAGCGGCAAGGCGCTGCGCCAGAGCATCGCCGCGGTGCGCCGGGGCGGCGTGGTCAGCGTGCCTGGGGTCTATGCGGGCTTTATCCACGCGTTCATGTTCGGTGATGCCTTCGACAAGGGCCTGACGTTCAAGATGGGCCAGACCCACGTGCAGAAATTCCTTCCTGAACTGCTCGAACATATCGAGGCCGGGCGCCTGGAACCGGAACTGATCGTCACCCACCGTCTGGCCCTGGAAGAAGCGGCGTTGGGTTACAAGTTGTTCGACCAGAAGCAGGACGACTGCCGCAAGGTCATCCTCGTGCCGGGCGCTGCCGCCGGTACATTGGGACCTGACCATGCATTCGGGGGGATACAGCGATGATCGAACTGCCCATGACTCATTGAATCAGCAGGGAACCTGTGGGAGCGGCTTTAGCCGCGAACACCGGCGCAGCCGGTGCCATGCACCGCGTTGAATTCTTCGCGGCTAAAGCCGCTCCCACAGGTTACGCGGACCGCTTGCGTTGCGTTCATCACGAGCTGTTTTCTGCGCAGTGGAATCATGGGACGTGCCAGTTGACCCATCAGGACGCTGCGCGTCATTGTCCCGTTCCTCTTCACCTTGGGTTCCGCTGCGAGGTGTCTCCGATCCTTTCTTCATTTCCCCTCCTACCCCTTGCTATGTTCAGGCGACGACGGCCCGGTACCGCGTTTGATTCCACGCGGCCCAAGCACGCCCCAGATGGCAAGGCCGACAATGGGCAGCGCCAACAGCAACAGTGCCCACATCGCCTTCGTCACGTCGCTCTTGTCACTGCGGAAAACACTGACGATGGCCCACAGATCGAGCAACACGATGATCGCCGCAACAGCGATCCAGAAATACGTCACAGGCTCGGTCATGATCACTTCTCCTCCGGTTGTTCCGGCAGCAGCGCGTGGCCCGCGCTACCACCCTCCTACCCAGAGGAAGCCAGCAAGCGGAACAAAGTTCAGGAAGCTTTCCCCGCCATTGATCGGTGGCACAAGCAATGAACCAATCCCGCAGGAAACACGTCCACCACAAGACAACGCACGAGTGACTATCCATGACGACCGACCCCGTACTCGAGGCCCTTGATTACCTCAAGGCCCACAAGCTGGTACTGACCACGGCAGAATCCTGCACGGCCGGTGCCATGGTTGCGCTGCTGGCAGCAGTGCCGGGGACCGGTGAGGTACTGGAAAGCGGCTACGTGGTGTACTCGCCCAGTGCCAAGAAACGTCTGCTCGGCGTCAGCCCGCAGACTATCGAGCGCTACGGCCTGACCAGCGAGGCGGTAGCCTGGGAGATGGCGCTCGGCGCTTTGAAAGACAGCGACGCCACCGTCGCCATCGCCAGCACGGGTGTTGCCGGGCCGGATCCGCAGGGTGCCATCGCCCCGGGCACGGTGTGCTTTGCCTGGGCCTTTGCCGGCGAGCCCTTGGCCGTGTTCACTCGCAGCCAGCGCTTTTTTGGCGAGCGCGCGGAGGTAATCCGCCAAGGCGCGCTTTACGGGTTGTCGCACCTGGCCCATTACCACCAACGCTGGCTGCGCGGCGAGCGCGCCTGAGGACTACGTGAGGGGCTACAAGAGGGGCTACGAGCATGGACGAAGACGAGCTGGCTTCAAGGCACCACCCCGTCGAAGAAGACATGCGAATGCAGCAGCGGGTCTGGCGTTTCGAACGGGTAGGATGGTACGCGCTGGTGCTGGTCGTGCTGCTGGGCCTGGCCGGGTTGTTCGGCAACGGTCCGCTCAGTGACGCCCAGCTCATGAGTGAGGACGGCCGGGTGCATGTGGAGTATCAGCGCCTCAGCCGCAGCGGCACCACCGACAACCTGCTCATCACGGTTCGCGGTACTGCCGGGGAGCCTGTGATGTTGTTGCTCGGGGGGACCCTGCTACGCGAAGCCAGCATCGAAACGCTGCAGCCAGAGCCGCAAGTATCGCTTTCCCATGGCAGGTCGCTTCTGCTCCAGCTTGGCACCAGCAAAGAGGGTATCGCCACCCTCTACCTGACCCTGCGCAGCGAACACGTCGGCACGCTCGAAGGTGTTGTCAGCGCCGGCCCGGGCAGCGCAGTGCATTTCTCGACCTTTCTCTACCCGTAGGAGCGCGACATGGACTCCATTCTCCGTGCGACAGGCATGTACATCGCGCTGATGCTGCTGTTTCGCGTGGCTGGCAGGCGCTCGCTGGCAGACTTGACCACCTTCGACTTCGTCCTGCTGCTGATCATCGGCGAAGCAACCCAGCAGGCATTGCTCGGCGAGGACTTCTCGTTCACCAACGCCATGCTGGTGATCGCCACACTGATCGTCCTGGATGTCGGCCTTTCGCTGGCCAAGCTCAACTCCAGGCGCCTGGCCCGGCTGGTCGACGGCCACGCGACACTGGTCGTGGACCATGGGCGCTTTCTCCACCACCGAATGCGGCGGGCGCGGCTGACCGAAGACGACATTCTCGAATCGGCGCGGGACAGCCAGGGCATCGAAAGCGTCGGGCAGATCAAGTTCGCCATCGTCGAGCGCAACGGCAAGATCTCGATCATCCCACAGGAGTGACCCTGCCGCACCGGTGCAACCTGCGTGGTTTCTTGCGGGTGCAGCCTTCGCGAAACCAGTACGTTGATCATCCTCTTTGAACCTTGGCGCGCGGGCCCTACTCCATCGAAGGCAATCGTGATTTTTCCAGCCCCTAAGAGGTGTTGCATGAACGCTATCGATTTGTTGATCCAGGACCATGAGCTGGTGAAGAAGCTGCTGGAGGAACTGTCCTCCACCACTGAGCGCGCAGTGAAGAAGCGCGCCGAGTTGCTCGAACGCATCAAGCAGGAAGTAAGCATCCACACCGCCCTGGAAGAAGAGCTCCTGTACCCGGCCATCAAGCAGGCCGGCGGCAAGGAAGAAGCGAAGATGTATTACGAAGCCAAGGAAGAGCACCGCACCGTCGACTCGCTGGTGTTGCCGGACCTGCTGCAAACCGAGACCGGTACCGTCGAGTTCGCCGGGCGGGTCAAGGTGATGAAGGAACTGTTGGAACACCATATCGAGGAGGAAGAAAGCGAGCTGTTCCCGACCGCCCGCAAGCTGCTGGGCAAGCAGGAACTCGATGAGCTCGGCCAGGCCATGGAAGCGCAGAAGAAACTGCTCAAGGGCGAACAGCGTGCCGCGTGATGGAGGCCTGGATCGACTTTCTTGAATGGCCCGCCATGGTCCTGACGGTACTTGCCGCCTGGTGCATCGGCTCACGGCGCCCAGGCCGGCGCAAGCTGGGTTTCTGCTGCTTCATTGCAAGCAACGTGCTGTGGGCCGCCTGGGGGTGGCAGGCGCAAGCCTGGGCGCTGATCCTCCTCCAAGGCTGCCTGTGCGCCATGAACCTGCGGGGCTGGAAGAAAAACACTGCCGTGGAGTCGGGCTGAAAGCCCGGCCCATGCCTGAAAGCCCAACGGCGAGGAGCCAGACCATGATCGAACCCAATACACCCGACCCGTACGTGGACGAAGTACCCCACAACCCAGGCGAGCCTGTGCCTGAACAGGAACAGGAGCAGCAAGCGCCCGACTGGCCCGAAGGCCAGGTGCCACCAGAGGAGCAGTCCGACGGCTGAGGCTCACCTGACGAGTGGCGTTGCCTGCTTCGCCGGCAATGCCGCTCCCCCAGTCACCAATCCTGCGCAAGGAGGCAAGTGTCTCATGAGTGATCGCATCATCGCCTTGTTCACCGATACCACACTGTTCGGAGTTTCCGTTCTCAATTTTTTGCTGGCACTGACGGTAGCGCTGTTGACATTCCTCGTGGCGCGGGCGGCCATCAGTTTCATGCTGCATCGGGTCAGGCGCTGGTCCGAGCGTGACGGCGCGCTCAGCCAGGTGCTGGCCAAGGTGCTCGCCGGGACCAGCAATTTTCTGCTGTTCCTTGCCTCGCTGCTGGTGGGCCTGAGCATGCTCGACCTGCCCGAGCGCTGGCTGACCCGGGTCGGGAGCCTGTGGTTCGTGGTCGCGGCATTGCAGATCGGGCTGTGGGCCAACCGCGCCATCGGCCTGGGCCTGAGTCGCTACTTCGCCCGGCATCGCACCGACGGCTTGAACCAGGGCAGCGCGCTGGCCACGCTGTCGGCATGGGGCGCGCGGGTGCTGTTGTGGTCAGTGGTGCTGCTGGCGATGCTGTCCAACCTGGGCGTGAACATCACCGCCTTCGTCGCCAGCCTGGGGGTAGGCGGTATCGCCGTTGCACTGGCCGTGCAGAACATCCTCGGCGACCTGTTCGCCTCGCTATCCATCGCCGTCGACAAGCCGTTCGAAGTGGGCGACTTCATCGTCATCGGCCCGCTGGCCGGCACGGTGGAGCACGTGGGGCTGAAGACCACACGCATCCGCAGCCTGGGCGGCGAGCAGATCGTCATGGCCAACGCCAGCATGATCAGCAGCACCATCCAGAACTACAAGCGCCTGCAGGAACGACGGATCGTATTCGAGTTCGGCCTGTCCTACGACACGCCAACCGAGGCCGTGAAGAAAGCACCCGCCATTGTCGAGGAAGCGATCAAGGCACAGCAGCAGGTGCGCTTCGACCGTGCCCACCTGCGCGGCTTCGGCAAGGAGGCGCTGGAATTCGAGTGCGTGTATATCGTCAAGGACCCCGGCTACAACCTGTACATGGACATCCAGCAAGCGATCAATTTCCACCTGCTCGAGCGCTTCTCGAAGGTGGGTGCAAAATTCGCCGTACCGGTACGCGCGATCAAGGTCACGGCCTTGCCAGAGGAATCGAAGCGCGGGCCTCAAAGTATTCACGTGGGGTAACCCGCCCCCGTGCATGTCCGCGCTCCAAGCATTCCGTCGCTTTCACGGCACGGCCGTGGGTAATGCAGGCCGAACAGAAGGTGACCAACCCGCAACGGAGTATCGCCATGAAGATCACGAAGCCTCATTCGTTACTGCTCGCGCTGTACCTGGGGGTCAGCGCACCTGTGGTGCTGGCAGCCACCGACATGAACGATCAGCGTGCTCCTGGCACGCAGCCGCATGACAGTGGGCACATGAACGGCCAAGGCGGAGCGACCGGCTCCGGCACGCCTGCGGATGCCATGGGGACGGGCTCTGGCGGCACCGATAGCAATGATACTGACAATACCGGTGGCGATGGCACTACCGACCGATCGGGTAGTGACAGCAATGGATCGGAACGCGGCAACGGGACCGGAGGCTCCGGTGGTTCGGGCTCCAGCGGTAGTTCCGGTAGTTGAAGGTTCGCTCGAACTGCCCTACGGCCGACGACGCGTGCTCAGCTCGATCCAGACTGGTGTATGGTCGCTGGCCTTGGGTTCGTTACGCACCCAGGCATCGACACCAGCCCGCTTCAGGTAAGGCGCGAGCTCGGGGTTGAGCAGCAGGTGGTCGATACGCAACCCGGCGTTGCGGGCCCAGTGGTTGCGGAAATAATCCCAAAAGGTATAGATGCGTTCGTCCGGATACAGATGACGAATGGCATCGACCCAGCCTTGATTCAGCAGTTTCTGGTAGCACGCACGTGATTCGGGCTGCAGCAGCGCGTCCTTCATCCAGGAGCGCGTGTTGTAGATATCCATGTCGGTAGGCACCACATTGAAATCACCCGCCAGCACCGCGGGATGACCACTGTCATGCAGCCCTTTCACATGGGCGATCAGGCTTTCGAACCAGCGGAGCTTGTAATCGAATTTCGGCCCCGGTTGCGGGTTGCCGTTCGGCAGATACAGGCATGCCACCAGCACTCCCTGCACGGCTGCCTCGAGGTAGCGGCTCTGGTTGTCGTCCTCCATGCCAGGCAGGCCACGACGTACTTCCAGCGGTTCGCTGCCCCGCGCCAGAATGGCCACGCCATTCCACGAAGGCTGCCCTTGGTAGAGGCAACCATAACCCGCCGCTTCGAGCGCCTGGCGAGGAAACTGCTGATCCGCCGCCTTGAGTTCCTGCAGGCAGGCGATGTCGGGCTTTTCCCGCTCCAGCCAGGCCAGCAGTGCCGGCAGCCGGCTACGAATGCCGTTGATGTTGAACGTGGCAATCTTCAGCGCTTTCATGCGTCGGGGTCGCTGACGTGGGCCTGCACGGCATCTTCCAGAGCACGCACATGAGCGTCATCGGCCAATGCCTTGAGTGCCAGCCAGTCGTCCCAATCGATGGCGCCATCGTCACGCAGCGCCTCGGCGGTGCGCAGCAGTTCATGGTGGTAGGCATCCGGCGACTCACGGCGGTAACTGATGTCGTCGTACTGGGCGTACCAGGCCTCGAGCTCAGGGATGCTGCGTTCAATGCTCATAAGGGAGCCCTCACGGTGTCCTTTGCATTAAGAGCCTCAACCATGCAGCGACGTTCAAATCCGACGCTGATCGCTACGTTCAATGATCAAGCGGATCGATATCCTGGATCACTGAGCATCGTTTTTCATTGAATCACCGCGCCGTCACCATTAGCTCCACAAGCAACATCTGGAGCGGGTACATGGCCTCCCCCATTTTCAACTCAATGAGACAAGGCGCTGATGCAGCGGACCTTGGCGATAGCGTTTCCATCGTTTCTTGCGCAGCCATCGACGCCCTGGGGCTTGCACCATGAACTGCGGCCCATTCTGGGTGATCGTTTTCTTCGTGCTCATCAACAACGGCTGCTCGCTGCTAGGCTTCGGTGAAGGCTCGGTGGGAGGTGTGGCGCGGAGTATCGAGTCGCGAACGGAAATCACCATCGCCACCACGCTGCAACGAGCGCAAAAAACCAATGCAGGCGGCCTGCCGCCTGACGGCGGGCAACTGCTACCGGCGATATTTCTATTGGTTCGCGCCTGAGCCGTCAGCGGATGGGGAGAACAGCACATAACTCATTGAATCAACGGGGACTCTGTGGGAGCGGCTTTAGCCGCGAACACCGGCGCAGCCGGTGCCATGCACCGCGTTGGATTCTTCGCGGCTAAAGCCGCTCCCACAGGATACGCGCACTGTTTGCGGATTCAGTTCTCTACGCGACAGCGCAGCCCAAAGGACTGGGCGATATCCCACAGAACTGCGCGGGACCTTGTGGGAGCGGGCGCACCCGCGAAGAGGCCGGATCAGGCGACACATCACTTCGGGCCTTTACCAACCGCCAGCCGAACCGCCCGGACGCTGCGCATGAAACGAGCTCGCCGCGAACCAGGTTTCCCGGTTCGCGGCGTAATTGAAGCGTTACTCAGGCAATCAGGTAGGAATGCCAGCCAGTCGCCAGACAGGCGCCGGAACCGGTTCGGCCTGGCTGCGTTTGCGTGCCCACTGGGTCAGGGCAGCCATCATGGCAAAGCCAAGCAGGATCAGTACCGGATAAGCCAGCAGCAACTCGGTCAGCGAGTATTTCCAGGCCAGTGGCCGGCCAACGCCCAGCATCGCCGCATACAACCAGGACACACCCGACAGTGCGCCGGAGAACAGTGCGAACATCCGCACGCCAAAATTAAGGTCCAGCAAGTTGCCCGCTTTGAGCAGGGCAGGCAATACATAACGATGCAACAGCATGCCATTGAAGGTCAGCAACATGACAATAATGACCTTCGCTTGAAGTTTCGGATTGGCAAAATAGTTCATACCTTTATCGAGGTAGTCAATTCCAATCACTGCGGCGCCCGAGAGCCACAAGAATATCAGGGCATTGGCCACGGACTTCTGCAAGCTCGTCATATGCTTACTGTCATGCCCGGCCTCTTTATGACCTTTCAACAAGTTCCTGACCATCTCGGCGTCACTGGCGAATACCAGGCCAATGGCAATGCAACAGGCCAGTAAATGAACGTAAATCACCGACAACCGCACCAGCTCCATGGATTCTTTCTGCCCGAACAGGCTAATAATTGTATTAATCTCCACGACGTTTTCTCCACGTAATGCGTTAGCGCTAGATGACCTTGCAATAGGCGTGCGAACGATTTAATCGCAGCGGCAAAGCCAAATTCGAATCGTTAAATGAAAAAGCAGATCATTATTCAATACACACGGTGGCTCACCCGAAGAGCCTCGGTTGGGCATGGCATTGCTCCACTATTCAGGAAAAAAAAAGCCCCATGAGCATCCCTGCGATGCCGATGAGGTTGAACGTCCATAAGTTCTGGGGGAAAGGCGCGAGGTGCAATCACATTGAAGGCACCTGCTGGCAAATAGGAGTCAGCGTCGCCCAAATCGTTCATTTCTCGAGCAAAACGACCGACAGGCGGTACACTAAGTCAAGTTAGTTAGTTTGCTAAGTTGTTGTAATTTGACCGAGTGGAAAGTTTTATCGACAACTGGATCCAAACTTCGCAAGTGACTTTGAATGCTCTATTCCGCAGTTTCGCAGATCTCGTTTTGCAGGTGGCCGTGGCTGAAGTGCCATCAGTCAGGCCAAGACCAGACCCATTCCGATCGCCTCGCACTGCCAGCAGCCCGTCTGTCGCCTTCAGCCTGCCAACACCCTCAAATTTGTCCTGGGTGATGGCAGGCAGCGCAAATACCCTCAATGACTGCCCAATGCCGCAGACGCCACGCGCCCCGGCACCTCCTCATCGATCTGCGCCATGCTCAACCGCGATGTCTCGCGCAGCATCAGCGAACACACCGCAACCAGTGCAAGTGCCCCCGCGCCATACAGCGCCACGCCCAACGGGTCATGGTTGGTGAGGATCAGGATTGCCGTGGCGATGCTCGATGCGGTGCCGCCGCCCAGCGCGGCGCCAATCTGGTAGCTGGCCGAGATACCCGAGTAGCGCATGCTGCGCGGGAACTGCTCGCCGAGGAAGGCCGGAATAGGCCCTTGGGTCGCGCCCATCAACAGGCCGGTCAGGCTGTAGCCGCACAAGGCGATGGCGAAACTCTTCATGCCCACCAGGGAAAAGAACACGAACAGCCCCACGGCCATTGCCACTGCGCCGAAGCACATCACCGTGCGCCGCCCCAAACGGTCCGACAGGTAGCCGAACAACGGCGCAGACAGCACGATGGCGACCGACATCGCCAGGTCGAACATCAACGCCTCGGTGCTGCCAAAGCCCACCTGTGTGGCGTAAGTCAGGAAGAAGGTGCTGCCGATGTAGGCGATGGTGCAGTAACCGAAGGCGATCCCGGTGCACAGCAACAGCTGCCGCGGACGTTGGCGCAGGGCCGCGGCCAACGGTGCATGTTCAGGTTTGGTCACGGGCGTGGTGGCCGCTGCCGGTGCCCTCAGGCGCGCGTACAGGCCGATCAGCACCAAGGTACCGCCCAGCCAGAACGGGATGCGCCAGGCGAAATCGACCAGGTTGTCGTCAAACGCCGCGCTGACGATGGCGAACACCCCAGCCCCGAGGATGCCACCCACGCCAATCCCCATGCTTGTGAAGCTACCCCACAGCCCGCGTCGCCCCGGTGGCGCAGCCTCGATGCCGAACAGCGCGGCACCACCCCACTCCCCGCCAGCCGCAAAGCCCTGGACCAGGCGCAGCAGCACCAGCAGGATCGGCGCGGCCACACCGACGCTGGCATGGCCGGGCAGGCAGCCGATGAGGAAGGTGCTCATGCCCATCAACAGCAAGGTGGCAACCAGTACCTTCTGCCGGCCGATGCGGTCACCGAAGTGGCCGAACACCAGGCCACCCAACGGTCGGGCAAGAAAGCCCGCACCGAAAGCACTGAAGGCCACCAACGTGGCTGTCAAGTGGTCCATCTGCGGGAAGAACACCTGGGGAAACACCAGTGCGGCGGCGGTGCCGTAGATGATGAAGTCATAGAACTCCAGCGCCGTCCCCAGTCCGGAGACGCAGAAGGTTCGCAAGGCGGAACGGGATGACGCAGGGCGGGAATGTTGCGCATGCATTGTTGTTGTTCTCGTTCAGCGGCGTCGCCTTGAGCTGGCGGCACCGGGTTGGCTCAGAAAGTGTCGAAGCCGGCCTTGGCCAGTTGCACAGGCGTGCCGGCCACGTACTGCAGGGCACAGCGTTCGGTGTCGATGCCGACGCTGAGCAAGGTTTCCCAGCGCTCGGTATCGGGCATGGCCATGTCCGGGTGGAAGCAGATCGGCGCCCTGTCGCCCTCGGCGCCGCACATGGCCTCGGCCCGGGCACGCAGGTCAGCGCTGGTCATCTGACCGACCACCTGCTCGAGGTGGCCCAGGCGGCATTGGGTATCGGCACGGTCGGCGACCTGCTCGCCCAGGCCCAGCTCTGGGTCGAGGAAGTGATTGGTGTGCAGCAGCCAGCCGTCTTCCCGTGGCAGGACCAAGGCGGTGCGCGCGGGGCTCAATTCGATGCTGGCCGCGCGCGGGCTGCGGTCCTGGCGGGAGAACACTGTCAGCACGGTGGAGGCACTGACCCGCGCCGAACGAGCAAGCTCGATGGCCTCCTCGACACTGCTGGCCTCCTCCAGCAGACGCCGGGCGATGGCGTGCACCGGCACACCACCACTGTCGTTGTCACTGGTGTGGTGGAGGATATTGAAGTGCAGGCCGAGGCCCGCGCTGTTCACACCAAGCTTGGCGAGCATGCCGAACTCGCAGAACAGCTTGACGTTCATGCCGCGCTCGGTGTGCAGCGCCAGCATCAGGCCATGGGGGCACAGGCTGTCATGCCAATCCCAGGTCTGCAGGGTCCGCGGCGCACGTGCGCCACGGGGTGCATGCACGGTGGTGGAGCATTCGCTGTGGCGGGTTCGGGCCGCCAGTACTTCAGTGCGGGCGTTCAGGCTCGCCAGCTGCCACAGCGGCAGCTCGGCACCGCTGGCCATGCCGGCCACTTCAGCGGCCAGGCCCGGGCCCCAGGCTTCCAGGGCTGCCAAGCTGTTTTCGCCGATGCGCTGCGCCTCACTCAAGGGCACGCCAACCCGCGAGAAAAAGCCCAGGTACAGTGCAGTGGTGGTACGGATCTGCTCGGCGAAGCGCGCGCCAATCTGGTGGCCACGCTCGAGGGGGTTGCGGATGTCGCTGACATGGGTGTGGATCTTCAAGGCGGGGAACTCCTGGTACAGGCCGCGGTGGTCAGGCAAGCACCGCTAGCCTAACGAGGCCTCCCCCAATCGATCATCGCCACAACCCGCACAACTTTTGTGCCCCGATGGAAAAACTCAGCTCCGTGCCAGCGCCTGCGCGCCCTGCCCGTGCAGGTGCTCATGCAGCAAGGCAATGAACGCCTGCACCTTGCGGGTATTGCGCCGGTGCGGCAGATACAGCACGTGCACCCACGGGCCGAACGCGCTCAGCGCCCGCCAGTAGTCGGGCATCACCTCCACCAGCTGCCCGTTGGCCAGGTAGGGGGCGGCACACCAGGTGGGTACGAACTGCAAGCCCTGCCCATCGAGCAGGCAGGCCAGCAGGAAGTCGAAGTTGTCGCTCACCAGTCGAGGGGTGGGCTGACGCACACGCAGCGTCTGGCCGCCGTGTTCGATCCACCAGAAGCTGCGGTTGAGCAGCGGGTGGCGCAACAGCAGCCAGTCGTGTTGGGCATAGTTCTCCAGAGTGATCGCCTCGCCTTTTTGGGCCAGGTAGGCAGGGCTGGCGCAAAGGATCACGCGGTTCTCGATCAGCGGCTGGGCGATCAGCTCCGGCTGATCGGTGGGGCCGTCGCGCAGCGACAGGTCGTAGCCGCCATCGATCAGATCTTCGTTGGCATCGTTGAGGTTGACCTCCAGGCGCACCTGCGGGTGCTCGCGCATGAAGCGGCAACACACCTGGTTGAGAAACGCGGGGCCGAACGACGGTGGCGCGGTAATGCGCAGGGTACCGCGCAGCGCGTGCTGCAACTGCTCCACTTCCTCGGTCACCCGTTGCAGGTGCATCAACGCCTGGCGCGCGCCTTCCAGGTACAAGGTACCGGCCTCGGTCAGCGCCATGCGCCGGGTGGTGCGTTCGAACAGGCGCACGCCCAGTTCGCTCTCCAGGTGCGCAACAGCCTTGGTGATGGCAGACGGCGTCTTGCCCAGTTGCTCGGCCGCACGGCTGAAGCTGCCGTGCTCGGCGGCAGCGACGAAGATGGTCAGGGCCATCATCTTGTCCATGGTTTCTTCCTGTTCGGCACAAACGGTGGGAGTGATGCGAGGGTGGCGAGTATCTGCCCCTCCTATCAAACCCGCAAATGCCGGCGATTTGAATAGGCACGGCAAGGTCCGCTGCTTGCAGCCTGGCAAATACGGGCTCGGGATTCTTTCCTCATCACGAAAAAAGTTGTGCCTGCCCTCGCCTTTATCCGCCCTGGCCCCCTGGCTAGGCTGCGGCGCCATCACGACAAGAACGAGGCACAGCATGAAGCAGCTCCTGAAGATGGCAATCAGCGCCGGCCTGGCCTGCACCTGCATGCCGGGTTTCGCGGCAGTGGACCTGATCCTGCACAACGCCAAGGTCTACACCGCCGAGCCCGGCCAGCCCTTGCAGCAGGCCGTGGCTGTCGAGGGCGAGAAAATCGTCGCGGTAGGTTCCGACCAGGCCGTGCTACGCCTTAGGGCCGAAGGCACCCGGGTCATCGACCTGGGTGGCAAGGTGCTGATGCCGGGCATGCTCGACGCCCACTCGCATGCCATAAAGGGTGGCCTGCAACTGGTGCTGGCCGACCTCGCCGGCGAGCAGGTTGCCCTGGACGAACTGGAACGGCGCCTGCGCCAGTGGCGCAGCGACGGCAAGGCCGTGCGCGGCGAGTTCCTTGTCGTCGGTGGTGTACCGGGCACCTACTGGAATGACATTCCGGCGCTGGAACAGCGGTTCAACCACGGCGAATGGGCCGAGCAACCGATCCTGTTCGCCGCCAACGACATGCACACCGGCTGGGCCAACCAGGCCATGCTCAAGCGCGCCGCAATCGATGCCGACACCATCGCTGCCCTGCCTGCCGAGGCACGCAACACCATCGGCCAACACCCGGACGGAACCCCAAACGGTTTCCTCGCCGATGCCAGCTACTACCCGGTGACCGACCTGCTGCCCGCGCTGCCCCATGCCACCCTGCTGAGCGCAGGGCGCATGGCCCTTGACCACTACAAGCAACTGGGCATCACCGGCTGGATGGACCCGCTGGCCAACGAGCTGCCGGGGGCCGATGTGAACAACCATTCGCTGGGCGTGCTGCCGGTGTACAAGGACCTCTCCGCGCGCGGCGAGCTGACCGCCCACGTCGCCGCCCTGCTGATGGCCGATTCCAGGGCACGCCCCGCCGACCTGGACGAACTGGACAAGGTACGCCGGCAATTTCTCGGCGTGCACAACCTCACCCTGCCAGGCATCAAGGTGTTTGCCGACGGCGTTGCCGAAGCGCCAGCGCAAACGGCGGCGATGCTCGAGCCCTACAGCAACTCTGGCAAGCACGGCGAACTGCTGCTGGACCCGAAGCACTTTGGCGAGCTGGTCAGTGCCGCCGACGCCCGTGGCTGGCTGGTGCACGTGCATGCCATCGGCGACCGCGCCGTGCGCGAGGCGCTCAACGGCATCGAGCAGGCACGGCGTGATCGCCACAGCGGCATCCCCCATTCCATCACCCACTTGCAGATGGTCAACCCCACGGAATACGCCCGCTTCAAGCAGCTCGACGTGATTGCAGCAATGCAGCTGTACTGGGCCAGCGCCGACCAATCGAACATGGAGCTGGTCAAGCCGTACGTGAACGCCATGGCCTTCATGCACACCTTCCCGGCCCGTTCGCTGCTCAAGCATGGCGCCACCCTTGCCGGCGCCAGCGACTGGCCGATCACCACCCCGGACCCTTGGCAGGCGATCTACCAAGCCATCAGCCGCAAGGGGCCCAAAGGTGTGCTCAACGCTGCTGAAGCCATCGACCGCCAGGTGATGTTCCAGGCCTATACACTCAACGCCGCCCGCACCATGCGCCTGGAGCAGCAGATCGGTTCGCTCAAGGTTGGCAAGCAAGCCGACATGATCGTGGTTGACCGCGACGTGCTCGACGTCGATGCCGAAACGCTGCGCGATACCCAAGTGCTGCAGACCTGGTTTGCCGGGAAGCTGATCTACGCGCGCTGACCTGCGGGCCTCATCGACGCGGTCTATCAGCTCATCCATTCCATCGATTTGACCGCGTCAAATTGCCTCATGTAGCTTGCCGCCCTCTTCGCAGCTGGCCCAAAGGTGCGCGTTACACCTTTGCGCCAGCTGCGCAGCCTACCCGTACTGATCAAGCCCCACCACGGCGTGCCTGCCAGTTGCGTCGCCGTCACTGTGTTCGAGTTTGCGAAATGTCCGTCAATAGCCCCACCCGTATCACCGAGCTCGTCATCGAGAGCGGCGTCAAAAAAGCCCATCTATCCACCCATGCGACACTGGTCCTGGGGTTTCTCGCAGGTGCATTCATTTCGCTGGGGTTTCTCCTGGCTATCCACGTCAGCACCATGATCCCGGTACAGTGGGCCTCGTTCGGCACACTGCTGGGCGCCGCGGTATTTCCCATCGGCCTGATCCTGGTGATCCTGGCCGGTGGCGAACTGCTCACCGGCAACATGATGAGCCTGCCCTTGGCGATGTTCGCCCGGCGTATCGGCCCAGGCGCCGTGGCGCGCAACTGGCTGCTGGTGACCGTCGCCAACCTGTTCGGTGCACTGTTCGTTGCCGGGTGCTTCGGTCACCTGCTGGGCCTGACCGAGGGGGCCTACCTGAACAAGATGTTGGCGGCTGCGACCAGCAAGACCAACGCCGACTTCCTCCACGCCTTCGTGTCCGGAATCGGCTGCAACTGGCTGGTGTGCCTGGCAGTGTGGCTGTCGTATGCCAGCCGTGAAATGAGCGGCAAGATTCTCGGCATCTGGTTCCCGATCATGGCGTTCGTCGCCATCGGTTTCCAGCACGTGGTTGCCAACATGTTCCTGATTCCGGCAGCGATCTTTGCCGGGTACTTGAGCTGGGGGCAGTTGGCGGAGAACCTGGTGGCCGTGTTCCTGGGGAATGCGGTGGGTGGGGCGATCTTCGTGGGGTTGGCGTACTACGTGTCCTACGGTGTGCCTTCGCAGGAAGCGTGCGAGGTGCAGTGAGGCATTGCGCAACCGCGGTGTCTGGCACCGGCTTGGCCGGTGTTCGCGGCTGAAGCCGCTCCCACAGGTACAGCGCAAGCCTTGCGCCAGGCGCGGTTCTGCAAGCTGCGCGTATCGCCTACCGTTGCTGACGCAGTCGGGCTGTAGCCTAATGCCGGTCGTTTAGGCAATTGGGGCCGCTTTGCGGCCCTTCGCGGGCTTCCCCCCCCCACAGGTTTTCATTCGGGCGTACCAGTGCCGATCTAGAAGGGCAACAGGTAGCGCAACGTCAGCTGATTGCCCTCGGACCGGTTCCTTGCACCTTGCTCGACATAGAAGTTGGCGTAGAACGCCTGCTTGCCTCTGCTGTACATCACGCCAGGCCCCAGGGCCAGCACGCGCTCCTTGGACGCTGACTGCCGGTGGCCGTCGATCCGGTCGGCCGATATCTGCCCCAGGTGATAACCGGCAAGGCCCACCCGCCAGGCATTGGAGATTGCGTAAGACACCGAGAAGTTGCTGTGCACCGCCTCGCCGGGCTGGATGTCGTCGGCCTGCAATCGCCTGGCAGGGTCTTCGTTGCGGCTCGACCAGGCGTAATGAAGGCGCCCACTGACCTCGAGCCGGTCGGTCAGCTCCCAGGTAAAGGCGTAATGCGGGCTGACCACCCACAGGTTGCTGCCGACGTTGATGCTGGCATCACGGTCGTAATCCCCGGTGGGCGCGGTGATCACCAGGTTCAAACGCTGCCAGTACGGGCGCCCGAACAGCTGCACCGGCGCCCATTGCAGGAGCAACGGGCTGAAGATCAGGTCGCCCTGGCGCGTGCGTGAACCGTCCGGGCCGTTGTCGATATCGACTTCCAGGTGCACCAGCGGCAACAGCACTTCCATACCGTAGTTGGCGCCCAGCAGCTTGTGCTCGGTGATGTAGGCCAGGTGCGGCAGCACCGTGGTGCTGTGCACTTTCTGACGCCCCGGCACCGCACTGCCGTGGCTGTCCGTGGCGTCCTGGGCGCGATAGTGCTGGATCGGCAGTTCGAACAGCATGCCTGGCCGTACGACGCCATCCAGGAAGCTGGTGTTGCCCAGCGGCAACGGCGGCAGGCTGACAGCATCGGCCACGACTTCTGCGCTGCCCAGTGCCGTCGCCAGCGACAACAGTGCAGCGGACTTTCTGTAAGGCCTCATCCAGGTCTCCTGTGGGCATTCATGTTTCAACGCCAATCTGGAAACGTTAGTGCTCTCACCCTGCATGCGATAGAGCTGATAGATTGGTCACAGAGTTCCATCTGGTGAACGATCGAACATGGAAGACCTGAACGACCTGTATTACTTCGCCCAAGTCGTCGAGCACGGCGGTTTCGCGCCGGCCGGGCGGGCACTGAACATTCCGAAATCAACACTCAGCCGGCGCGTCCTGCAGCTGGAGGAGCGCCTGGGCGTACGCCTGCTCCAGCGTTCCACCCGACACTTTTCGGTGACCGAGACGGGCCAGGAGTTCTTCCAGCATTGCAGGGCCATGCTGGTGGAAGCGGAAGCGGCCCGATGGGTGGTCGAACGCACCCGCGCCGAGCCCCAGGGCACCGTCCGCATGAGCTGCCCGACAACCCTGCTGCATTACCGGGTTGGCGGGCTGGTCAGTCGATTCATGGCCGAAAACCCGAAAGTGAAGGTGCACCTGGAACCCACCAACCGCCGTGTGGATGTATTGGGCGAAGGCCTCGACCTGGCGCTGCGGGTGCGCTTCCCGCCGCTGGAGGACAGCGACCTGGTCATGCGCACACTGGCCAGGAGCCCACAGCGGCTGGTCGCGAGCCCCTCGCTGGTGGAGCGGCTGGCGCTGCAGCTGCCCGTCGAACCAGAGCACCTGGGTGAGCAGCCGAGCCTGGATTGGGGGCCACCCAGGGACCACATCTGGCAACTTGAAGGGCCCGACGGCGCGCATGCCGAAATCCGCCACACGCCGCGCTACATCACCGATGACATGAGCGCACTGCGGCAGGCGGCGCTTGACGGTGTAGGCATCGTGCAATTGCCGTTCATGGTGGTTGACCAGGACCTGGATAACGGCCGCTTGGTGGAGCTCAACCCGCAATGGGAACCGCGCTGCGGCATCGTCCATGCGGTGTTCCCTTCCCGCCGCGGCCTGTTGCCCTCAGTGCGCAGCCTGATCGACTTTCTGGCCGAACATATCTGGGAATGACCGGCGCTATGCCGGCGCCTGGCCGATGTCAGGCCGGGGCCGCCTTGCGGCCCTTCGCGGGCACGCCCGCTCCCACAAGTACGGCTGCGCTGTCGCGTAGAGAACTGAATTCGCAAGCAGTCCGCGTCACCCTGTGGGAGCGGCTTTAGCCGCGAAGAATCCAACGCGGTGCATGGCACCGGCTACGCCGGTGTTCGCGGCTAAAGCCGCTCCCACAGGGGCCCTGCTAATTCAACGAGTTATGTGCAGTTCTAGGAGAGCTGGCTTGCATGACCAAGCATCATCCCTTCAGCGGGCCTGTGCGTCGTGGCCAACGCACATCACGCAATCAGAACAGGCTGATCGGGTAATCGACGATCAGGCGGTACTCATCGGCACTGGAGTTGCCGCGGGTATTGCCGGGCGCGGTATAGCCATCACCCTCGCGGTGCGTTGCCCAGCGCAGGGTCAACGACAGGTCCTTCGCCGGGCCGGCTGGCACCTGGTACTTGAGGGCAAGGTCACGTTCCCAGTGCTTGGCGTGCTTGCCGTCCGGGTTGTAGATATAGCCATAACCGACGCTTGCTGGGTCGACCCGGGTGAGGTCGGCCTCGCCCCGGGTGTAGGCCGCGATGAACTGCAGCGCAGGCGCCCCCAGCGGCGCCAGGCTGGTTTCGTACTGCAGGCGCCAGGACTTTTCACCGGGGCCGTTGAAATCGGCAAATTGCTGGGAGTTGCTCAGGTAAAGGAAGACACGGTCGTTCTGCGTGATGTAGTCGAACGGCGTTCGGCCGTCGACCTTCTGCAAGCCCAGGGTCAGGGTCTGGCCATAGGCTGTCGCGGAGATACCGGCGCTGTAGGTGTCGTTATCGATGTCACCCAGCTGGCTGCGCCCTTGGTCCCGGGTCTTGAAATAGTGCAGGTAGGGTTTGAGCAGTAGCGCATCATTGACCCGAAACACCTGCGAAACCCCCAGGTAATACTGATTCCAGATGTCTTCCAGCTGGCCGCCATAAACGGTCAGCTGCAGCCCTTGCGGCCGGCCATACACCGCGCCAAGCCAGCCGATATGAGGGCTTTCGCGGTCCGCCGCCACACCCGCGCTGTTGCGCGCGCCATAGGCGGTGACCAGGTGGGAGTGGCCGCTCTGGTTGCGCAGCCGGGTAGATTCCGCGAACCCGGCATCCAGCCACAGGTCGTCGATGCCATGGTTCTTCAGGGTGACGCCACGATACGTCTGCGGGAACAGGCGGCTTGTGCCGCTCGCCACCACCGGGTTCTCGACCAATTGGTCGCCGGCCTTCACTAACGTGTCGAGGTACCTCAGCTTGAGCGCCGCGCCGGCACTGGAAAACGTGTCACCCGGCTTGAGCGATGAGTCCAGCGGGAGCAAGCCAGCGCCGCCACTTCCACCGCCGCCATCGAGCTTGATGCCGAGGAAGGCGTGCGCATCCACGCCCAACCCGACAGGCGTATCGGTGAAGCCCGAGCGGAACGAAAACAGAAAACCCTGGGCCCATTCGGTCGGGTCGCGGGGTACCAGGTCAGAGTGGTTATCGCGCTGGAAATAGTAGTTCCTCACCAGCGCATCCAGGCGCGCGCCTTCGACCAGACCGGGCGGGATGCCCAGTTCCACGGCCTGCCGGTCATTGACACCGGTGAAGATGTTGTCCTTCTGGCCCAGGGCGTTGTCGGCCTGGGCAGGCGCCGCAAGCACCAGGCCGAGCCCCAACGGGCAAAGCAGCAGGCGCCGATTCGCGTCGAGGGTCGCCATCGCCGTGCACCTCATGCCCGCCAAGGGATAGTTGGCGCATGTACTCATGTGCTGCTCCTCTAACCGGCAGCCGGCAGCCGGCAGCCGGCAGGCGCAACGCTGCGCCGCTCTGACATTGAAACTCCCGATTGACGATTGCCTGTGGCCACCCTGCTGCACAGGCTGCAAAGCTTGAATGATAGGTGCACGACGCAACGGACGGTAGGTGATGAAATGCGCCGCAGCGTTCTGCCTGGTGAACGCTGCCACTCCGTCAAAGGCGCTACGCCGACCGCTCGAACGCCACCGCAAGAAAGTCGATCAACTCCCGCACCGCTGGCGTCAGCCCCCGCCGCGAAGGAAACAGGGCGATTACCTCGCCCATCCTGGGTACCCAGCTCTCCAGCACGTTCAGCAAACGCCCGGCGGCCAGGTCATCCTTCACCATATCCGCTGGCAGCAGCACCACGCCCACGCCCGCGAGCGCGCCCTGGTACAGCACCGCGATATCGTCGGAGACCAACCGTGGGCGGAAGCGAATGGACGCCACCCCGCCTTCGGGGCCGTCCAGGTCCCAGACGTACTCCTGAACATTCGCCCCCCAGCCAAGGCTGGGCAGTTCAAACAGGTCGGCAGGCTGCAGAGGGCGGTCGTACTGCGCCAGCAAGCCGGGCGAAGCCACCAGGCACTGGCGGCTCTGCGCCAGTTTGCGCATCACCAGCTCGCTGCTTTCCAGCGGTTGATGGCGCACGCTCAGGACCAGGTCGAAGCCCTCGCCGATCACATCGACCCGCCGGTTGTAGCTCTTCACCAGCAACTCCACCGCCGGGCATTGCACCATGAACTGCCCAAGCATCGGCGCCAGGCGTGCATCCAGCAGCGAGGTGCTGCAGGCCAGCCGGACAATGCCGCTGGGCACGGCGCGGCTGCGCTGGATAGCGTCCTCGGCAGCAAATGCCCGATCGACCATCGACATACAGTGATGGTAGTACTCCAGCCCCACTTCGGTGACCGCGAACTGCCGGGTGGAGCGCTGGATCAGGCGCACCCCCAGGCGGTCCTCCAGATTGGCGACTCGCCGGCTCAGCCGCGACTTGGGCAGGCCGAGCGCGCGCCCGGCCGATGCGAAACCGCCACACTCGACCACCTTGGTATACAGGTACAGCTCATTCAAATCGAACATCATGCTCATCGCCCACCCCCAGCTATTCGAGAATGGTCACGGTGGCAGTGGTACCCGCACGCAAGGGTGGCGCATCGGCACTGCGCTCCAGGCGCAGCCGTACCGGGATCCGCTGGGCAAGCTTGACCCAGGTGTAGCTTGGGTTGACGTTGGCCAGCAGGCGGTTGCCCGGCTGGTTCTCGCGGTCGGTAATGGCATAGGCGATGCTCTCTACCGTGCCATCCAGCACCTCGCCACTCATCAGGGCGATGCGCGCACGGCTGCCCACCTTGATTTTCGGCAACTTGGTTTCCTCGAAATAGCCACTGACGTGGAACGACGAACTGTCGACCAGCGCCAGCAGCGGCATGCCCGGCTGGGCATAGTCGCCCTGGCGGGTCAGCAGGTTGGTCACGTAACCGCTGACCGGGGCGCTGACCCGGGTGCGTTCGAGGTCGAGCCGGGCCTGCTGCAGCGTGGCCTCGGCGAGTTGCACGTTGGCCTGTGCCAGGCCGAGGTTGGACTGTTCGCGCAGCAGGTCGGCCTGGGCCACGGCCACGTCGGTGCCGGCCTTTTCCCATTCTTCGGCAGAGATTGCCGACATCGATTGCAGCTTGCGTCGGCGTTGCTCTTCGCTGCGCCGCTGCTTGAGCTGCGCCTCGTTGGCGACGATGGCGGCCTGCGACTGGCCCAGCGCCGCACGCGCGACTTCGACGGCTCGCACAGCATGCAGCACGGCCAGCTCGTAGCGCGCCGGGTCGATCTGCAGCAGCAGGTCGCCCTGCCTGACGAACTGGTTGTCCTGCACCGGCAGCTCGATGATGCGCCCTGCCACCTCGGCCGACAGGGTCACCACATCGGCCCGCACACGGGCATCACGGGTCCAGGGCGCACGGGTGTAGTAGTCCCAGGCAAACCAGCCCAGCATCACCGCAAGCGCCAGCACCGCCAGGGTCACGGCTTTGGCAAGAACAGGTTTCAACACAGGCATATTCAGGCACTCACTCCCATCGACAACACCAGCGCCGCGCAGATCGCGGCATACAAGGCGCCCTGCAACAGCGCCGGGTGCCACACACGCGCCAGCACGCCACTGCGCCGCAACAGGGCGTCCAGCACCAGGAACAACGGCAACCCCAGCAACAACGCCTGGGCAATCGGCGGCAGGTAGACCCCGCCAAACTCGAAATCAACGGGCATAGGCGCCCTCCTCCTCAGGCAACGTCTGCGCTGCCAGCACCGGTCGATAGCGCTGCAGCAACTGGCCGGCAACCGATAGCGCGACCCGCAGGATGAACAACTGCCGCAGCGTCTCGCGGCCCGCCTCGGCGTGTGCCTGGTGCAGCGCATCCAGGGTTTCGGCAAGCTCGGCCAGCTCGCGCAACAGCCCGTCGACATCCACCCGCCGGCGTGCACCGATCAGATCCGCCATCTCCTGCAACCCTAGGCGCAAACGCGCCTTCGTGCCTTCAGGCAACACCGTGAGGTTGACGCACTGGGCATGCGCCTGGCCCAGCGCAATGGCCAGCGCCGGGCACACCAGGCTGCAATCGAACAACTCCCGGGAGCGCGTATCAGTGGCGGCGGGCAACAGGCCGATCATCGCCGACAGGCGGTCCAGCATGCGGCTCTCGAAATCGAACTGACGCGCCACGCTGGCAGGTGCCGTCACGTACTCATGCACATCCTCGCGGGTCTGGCGGAACAGCCGGGCCATGCGCTTTTGCGGGTTGAACGGGAACACCAGGGCGAACACCACCATCGCCAGCCCGCCAGCCGCCGCATAGCCACCAGCAAACTCGAAC
This sequence comes from Pseudomonas sp. B5(2017), assembly GCF_002112825.1. NCBI lineage: Bacteria > Pseudomonadati > Pseudomonadota > Gammaproteobacteria > Pseudomonadales > Pseudomonadaceae > Pseudomonas > Pseudomonas sp. B5(2017). The sequence continues at coordinate 511,862 of NZ_NEIR01000001.1, read as the reverse complement.
CACTGCATGGCACTGTTGTGGTAGGCGCCGACATTCTGCGGCCCGATCATCAACAGGCTGATCAACCCGATGCCCATGCCGATGCCGGCGGTCATGGGGCTGGCCAGGCCGACGGCCGCCAGGTACAGCAACGGCACCAGGCACACGGCAAGCATTTCGAAATCGGTGAACATCGGCAGCAGGGCAAACTGGTACACGGCGGACAACAGCAGCGCGACTAGCAGGCCGCGGTTGTAGTTCTGGCTGGCCAGCAACGGCCGCGGCAGCGTCGCCATCAGCGAGCACATGACACCGATCAGGATCACCCCGGAACGCGCGCCGTCCCAGGCCGTTTCGATCCACAACCAACCGGCGAGAAACAACGCCAGGAACGCCCGCACGGCGTTCATGCCGGCCAGGCGGAAGTCCAGATGCAGCGCGCTGGCCTGCCCTTGGGCATGGGGGCAACTGGCGCCCCTGCCCTGCTGGATCGCCTCGTTGAGCTCGATCAGTTCGTTCAGCTGCTGCAGCAGGCGCGCCTGCTCCCAGCGCAGGGCCCAGGCCAGCGAGCGCATGCGCGGGGGCAAGGGCTCGTCGAGAAACTCGACCCGGTCAGCGGCGGCGTCGAAGCGCTGGTACAGGTGGTGGATCGCTTCGCGGCGCTGCGCCGACAACTTCACGCCGTCACGGGCCAGTGCCTCCAGGTTGTCCAGCTCGTCCTGGCGCAACAGCTGGATTTCTTCTGGCAACGGCCCTTGCCAGTGCTGCTTGATCAACTGCCGCTGTTGGCGCAGTACCAGCAGGCGCGACACCAGCAGCACCAGTTGGTTGGCCAGCAGCTGCACCAGCCCATCGGCGTTGCGCAGGTGCGGCGCATCGAAATAGAGATGACGGCGCAGGCCTTCCAGCGCACTGATCTCGCTGATCAATTGCGCCTGCCGCTGGTGCAGCGCGGCTTCGTCCTCTTCGCTGCGCACCACCTCGGCGGCGTGCCGGGCGATCAGCTTGACCAGGCTATCGACCTTGCTGAAGTAGCCCTGCGCCACTGCCTGTGGGCGCGCGCTCAACAAACTGACCACGGCCACGCAGGCCACCGCCAGCAGGGTTTCGGTCAACCGGGTGATGGCCAGCAGGAGGATGCCGTCCGGTTCCGGCACGGCCAGCATCGCGACCACCACAGCGGTAAACCCGCTGAGGACGAAGGCATGCGAGTCGGTATAGCGCAGCAGCGTGCCGCCCGCCGTGCAGAACGCCAGCCACAGGGCCAGGCAGACGATGAAAGGCATTGGCGCCTGGGGGAAAAAGGCCATGATCACCACCGCCATGGCCGCCCCCGCTGCGGTACCCACTACCTGGGCGAAACTGCGCTTGAGGGTCATGCCGGCCAACGGCAGGCTGATGATGATCACGGTCATCAGCGCCCACTTCGGTTGTTCCAGGTCGAAGATGAACGCCAGGTAGAGGCACAACAGGCCTGCAACGATGGTACGCAGCGCGAAGAACAGCACCACACGGCCAGGGTTCAAGGCCATCTTGAAATAGGAAATCAGTGGAGCCATCCGGCACCTCGGGACACGGCCAGGGAGCCGCGCATGGGCGCATGGCATTCCGGGCCGGGTTGATTCATGAGCTGGAGGCGTCTCTGCGCATCCGCGAGCACACTCACATTACCGTTCAAGTGCGCGAGTCGAGCAACCGTAAGATATATAAGCAGATTAACTGACGACAGGTTGGGTACCGCCCTGCTCGAGGCGCAGGCACCGGCGGCACAAAACTGACGTGTGACACAAGCGATCGGGGAGCCATGCACGCGCATGGCGCCCCGGCCGGATTACTTCGACAGCTTGCTGAAGCTGGTCATCAGGTTACGGTAGTCCGGGATGTGGTTGGAGAACAGCGTGCCCAGGCCCTCGATGTCGTTGCGCCAGTCGCGGTGCAGCTCGCAGGCCACGCCGAACCAGGTCATCAGTTGCGCGCCGGCGGCTTCCATCCGGCGCCAGGCCGAATCACGGGTCAGTTCGTTGAAGGTGCCGGAGGCATCGGTGACCACGAACACATCGAAGCCTTCCTCCAGGGCCGACAGTGCCGGGAAGGCCACGCAAACCTCGGTCACCACGCCGGCGATGATCAGCTGCTTCTTGCCGGTGGCCTTGACCGCCTTGACGAAGTCTTCGTTGTCCCAGGCATTGATGTTGCCCGGGCGCGCGATGTACGGCGCGTCAGGGAACTGCTCCTTGAGTTCGGGCACCAGCGGGCCATTTGGGCCGTTCTCGAAGCTGGTGGTGAGGATGGTCGGCAACTTGAAGTACTTGGCCAGGTCCGACAGGGCCAGCACATTGTTCTTGAAACGGTCGGGTTCGATATCCCTTACCAAAGAGAGCAAACCCGTCTGGTGATCCACCAGCAGTACGGCGGCGTTATTCTTGTCCAGTCGCTTGTATTGAAAGGCCATGATGTTTTCCTTACTCGGGTTGGATGCGTTTGGTATGACTTCGCCCAAACAATGGCGCCCCGGTAAGATAACCAGCCAGGCAGAGCCGTGACAGGCTGACATCCGCAACACAGAGTCCCATTTCAGGAACAGCCACCTGGCACTGCGCGCCCCCCTGTAGGAGCAGCACAAGGCTGCGCTCATAGAACTGCACATGACTCATTGAATTAGCAGGGCCCCTGTGGGAGCGGCTTTAGCCGCGAACACCGGCGCAGCCGGTGCCATGCACCGCGTTGGATTCTTCGCGGCTAAAGCCGCTCCCACAGGGTACGAGGATCGCTTGCGAATTCAGTTATCTGTCGCGCAAGGCCGTGGGGTTGAGGCTTCAGCCCAGCAACTGGCTCAATACCGCACGCAACTTCCCCGGTTTGACGGGCTTGTTCAGCAACGGCGCACCGAGCTTGTTCAAGGAGCGTCGGCACTGATCGCTGCGGTCGGCAGTGATGATCACCGCGGGAATGGCGGCGCCGAAATGTTCACGCAAGTGCCTGACCACCTCGCAGCCGACAACACCGTGGTCCAGGTGAAAGTCCGCCAGGATCAATTCCGGTGCCCGCCCCTGCAAGGCCAGCAAGGCCCCGGCCTGGTCCGTCGCGGTAACCACTTCGCAGCCCCACTGCCCGAGCAGCGCGCCCATGCTCTCGAGGATGCTCACTTCGTTGTCCAGTACCAGCAGGCGGCGGCCCGGCAACGGGTTGCCGGCGCCCGGCTGCGGCGCGGCCTGGTGGATAGGCAGCGGCATGGCTTCGCCGATCGGCACGTCGATGCTGAACATCGAGCCACGCCCCGGCCACGAACGCACTTCGATGCGGTAGCCGAGAATCTTGGCGATCCGCTCGACGATGGCCAGCCCCAGGCCCACGCCCTTGCGGTCGGCGGCGCGGCCTACGTCCAGTTGGTTGAACTCGAGGAAGATGGCCTGCAGCCGATCCGCCGCGATGCCCCGCCCGGTATCCCACACCTCCAGGCGCAAGTGATCGCCGCGGCGCCTGGCCCCCAGCAGGATCCTGCCCTCGTCGGTATAACGGCAGGCGTTGCTGAGAAAGTTGCGCAGGATACGCGTCATCAGCCGCAGGTCGGTACTGATGGCGTAGTCGCCAATGCGCGCGCGCAGCTTCAGGCCTGCCGCATCGGCCACCGTGCGAAACTCCGAGACCAGTGGCCCGAACAGTTCGTCGAGGCGATACAGCGCCACGTCCGGCTTGACCGCCGCCTGGTCGAGCCGGGAAATGTCCAGCAGGTCGGTCAGCAGGTCTTCGGCACCCTCCAGGGCCTGGTGGGTACGCTCCACCAGCACCTTTTCCGCGTCTGGCAATGGCCTTTCGCGCAAGGTCGAGATCAGCAGCCGCGCGGCATTCAGCGGTTGCAGCAGGTCATGGCTGGCGGCAGCGAGGTACTTGTCCTTGCTGCGGTTGGCGGTTTCCGCGGCGTCGCGGGCATCGCGCAGGGCGCGGGCAATCTGTTTGCGCTCGGCGATCTGCTGTTGCAGATTGCGGTTGGCCTCCAGCAGTTCATCGGTGCGGGCGGCCACCCGTTGCTCGAGTTCGTCATTCAGTTGCTGCAGGCGCTGCTGGGCCAGCTTGCGTTCGGTGATGTCGGCGACAAACCCTTCCACCAGCCCTTCCTGGCCGGGCTTGAGCAACAGGTTCATCAGCACATCGAGGTGGCTGCCATCCTTGCGCCGCAAGCGGGTTTCATAGCCGTGCAGGCTGCGTTCACGGGCGAGGGTCGCGGTGATGGCGTGCAATTCTTCGGCCCCGCCGACAAACAGGTTGGCGGCAAGGTCCGTCAGCGGAAACAGCAACGCTTGCGGGTTGTCGTAACCCAGCATGCGTGCCAACGCCGGGTTGGCGGCACGCATGCCGTCTTGCAGGCTGGCCTGGAAAATCCCGTGCACGGCGTTTTCGAACAGCCACTTGTAGCGGTTGCGTTCGGCCTCCAGCTCGTCCAGGCGCGCCGCCAGCTCCGGGTAATGGCTCTTGCGCGCCGAGTGGTCGCCCAGCCCCAGCAGCCCGGCCAGCGCCCGTTGCTGCTCGTCAGAGGGCCTCGCCATAGACCACCTCGACATCACGCTGGCTCGACGCACGCGGGTTGGTGAGGATGCACGGGTCATCCATCGCATGTTGCGACAGGAACGGGATATCGGCCGTGCGCACCCCGTGCAGGCCCAGGGTTTCGTGGAAGCCGATGGCATGCTTCAGGGCGATCAGGTGCTCGACCAGGCGCGCGCAGATCTGCCGGTGGTTGAGGCCGCGGCAGTCGATACCCAGCACTTCGGCAATCACCTTGAAACGCTCCGGTGCCGAGCTGTAGTTGAACGCCACCACGTGCTCCACCAGCACCGCATTGCACAGGCCATGCGGCAGGTCGAGGAACCCGCCCAGGCTGTGCGACATGGCGTGGACCGCACCCAGGATCGCATTGGAAAACGCCAGCCCCGCCTGCATGCTGCCCAGCATGATCTTCTCGCGCAGGGCGATATCGGTGGGGTTGGCGATCATTTCCACCAGGTTGCCGTTGATCAGGCGCATGGCCTCCAGCGCATGGGGGTCGGTCAGCGGGCCGTGGCCGGTGGAAACGAAGGCTTCGATGGCATGCACCAGCGCATCGATACCGGTGCAGGCCGACAGGAACGGGTCCATGCTCAGGGTGGTTTGCGGGTCGATCAGCGACACGTCCGGCACCACCGCCTTGCTGACGATGGAGAACTTCATGCGCTCCTGCTGGTTGGAAATGATCACGAACTGCGACACGTCCGCCGAAGTGCCGGCCGTGGTCGGGATCAGGATCAGCGGCGGGCTGGGCACGCGGATCATGTCCACGCCTTCGAATTCGAGGATGCTGCGCCCGTGGGCGACCACGATGCCGATGGCCTTGCCGCAATCCATCGGGCTGCCGCCGCCGACCGCGACGATCACATCACAGTGGTTCTGCCGGTAGATCTCGGCACCGAGCATCACCTCTTCGACCCGTGGGTTGGGTGATACGGCGCTGTACAGGCAGTAGTCGATGCCCTGGGCCTGCAGGCTGGCCTCCACGTCCGCCACCCAACCGGCGGCAATCACACCGGGGTCGCTGACCACCAGCACCTTGCGCGCACCGAAGGTCTTGGCGTAATTGGCAACATTGTGCCGGCAGCCGGCACCAAAGATGATCTCGGGTGAAACGAACTTGCGAAGCGGGCTGAAACTCTGGCTCATCGGGAAGCCTGTTCTTATTGTTCTGGAAGGTAACCGCCAGCGTAAAGCATCCCGTAGCGAAAGCAACCAGACCAAAGCGTGACCACGGCTCATTCGATCCAGTACTTGGCACGGGCCACCTCCAGGAACGCCAGGATGTCCTCGTCGAGCCCCGGCACACCAGGGAAGCGCTGTGCCAGGCGGTCGATGACAGCCGCCACGCTGCGCTGGCCGTCCAGCAACTCGAGCACCCAGCCGGCACTGGCATTGAGCTCGATGATGCCCTCGGGGTACAGCAGCACATGGCACGCCTGGCGCGGCTCCCAGCGCAGGCGAAAGCCCTTGCGCAAGGCCAGGGCTTGTTCACGATCGATCAGGTTCACAACAGGTTTGCTCAGTGAAGACCCGGCCATCGCGGTGATGGCCGGACAGGCATCAACGATTGGCGAAGTACATCGTCACTTCGAAGCCGATGCGCAGGTCGGTAAAGGCGGGTTTAGTCCACATGGGGCATTCCTCTTCTTGGTGCCGGGCGATTCCGGTAGAGGCATTAATGCACGGGCGGCGGCGGGGCCGAATGCTACTTTGGGACAGGTTTGCGGGGTGCGTTGGTAGGGGGAGCAAAAAACCCAAAAGCTTGCGCGATACCTGTAGGAGCGGCCTTGCGTCGCGAAAGGGCCGCATGGCGGCCCCAGCAATCTGTGCCACATGGCCGAAAACCTGGGGCTGCCTTGCAGCCCTTTCGCGACGCAAGGCCGCTCCTACAGCTGATCGCGTCAAGCTGATCCTTGGTTTAGAAGAAGCCCAACGGGTTGATGTCGTAGCTCACCAGCAGGTTCTTGGTCTGCTGGTAGTGATCGAGCATCATCTTGTGCGTCTCGCGGCCCACCCCGGACTTCTTGTAGCCACCGAACGCGGCATGCGCCGGGTACAGGTGGTAGCAGTTGGTCCACACGCGCCCGGCCTTGATCCCACGGCCCATGCGGTAGGCACGGTTGATGTCACGGGTCCACAGCCCCGCGCCCAGGCCAAACTCGCTGTCGTTGGCGATCGCCAGGGCTTCGGCTTCGTCCTTGAAGGTGGTCACGCCCACCACCGGGCCGAAGATCTCCTCCTGGAACACGCGCATCTTGTTGTTGCCCTTGAGCAGGGTCGGCTGGATGTAGTAACCGCTGGCCAGGTCGCCGTCGAGCCGTTCGGCAGCGCCACCGGTGAGCAGCTGCGCGCCCTCCTCCCGGGCAACCTGCAGGTAGGAAAGGATCTTGTCGTATTGCTGCTCCGATGCCTGGGCACCGACCATGGTCGCGGTGTCCAGCGGGTTGCCACGGGTAATCCTGGCGATCTTTTTCATCACCTCGGCCATGAACGGCTCGTAGATCGACTCCTGGATCAGCGCCCGCGACGGGCAGGTGCACACTTCGCCCTGGTTGAAGAACGCCAGCACCAGGCCTTCGGCTGCCTTTTCGATGAACGCGGGCTCGGCCTGCATGATGTCTTCGAAGAAGATGTTCGGCGACTTGCCGCCCAGTTCGACGGTGGACGGGATGATGTTCTCGGCCGCGCACTTCATGATGTGCGAGCCCACCGGGGTGGAACCGGTGAAGGCGATCTTGGCGATGCGCTTGCTGGTGGCCAGGGCTTCGCCGGCTTCGCGGCCAAAGCCCTGGACGATGTTCAGCACGCCTGCCGGCAGCAGGTCGGCGATCAGCTCGGCGAAAATGGTGATCGACAGTGGCGTCTGCTCCGCCGGCTTGAGCACCACGCAGTTGCCGGCGGCCAGGGCCGGGGCGAGCTTCCAGGCGGCCATCAGCAGCGGGAAGTTCCACGGGATGATTTGCCCGACCACGCCCAGCGGCTCGTGGATATGGTAGGCCACGGTACCTTCGTTGATCTCGGCGGCGCCGCCTTCCTGGGCACGGATGCAGCCGGCGAAATAGCGGAAGTGGTCCGCCGCCAGCGGCACGTCGGCGTTGAGGGTTTCGCGCACGGCCTTGCCGTTGTCCCAGCTTTCGGTAACGGCCAGTACTTCGAGGTTCTGTTCGATGCGGTCGGCAATCTTCAGCAGCACCAGGGCGCGGTCCTGCACCGAGGTCTTGCCCCAGGCCTCGGCAGCGGCATGCGCGGCGTCCAGGGCCTGCTCGATGTCCTGGGCGCCGGAGCGCGGGAACTCGGCAATCGGCTGGCCGTTGACCGGCGAGCTGTTGGTGAAGTACTGGCCGCCCAGCGGCGGCACGAATTCACCGTTGATGAAGTTGCCGTAGCGTGGCTTGAAGGACACGATGGCGCCTGGGGTTCCGGGTTGTGCGTAGATCATGCTGAGCCTCTGCGGGTCGATGCCTGTCCGGCGACAGGCGATGGGCCGATGGTAAAAAGCCCCGCCTGCCGGGCGAATGCATCGTTGGCAGCGGGGCTCTCGTCATTTGGTAGTAGGGCCGCCTGCCGCAGGGTCTGCTGCAGCAAGCGGCGGGTTATCGGCTTAGCGACTGGCGCTTGCCGTTTGCAGCTGCTTGGGCAGCTTGAAGGTCCAGAGCATGCCGCCCTGGTTGAAGTCCTTGACCCGCTTGGCCACTTCGCCGCCCCACAGCGGCACCGCGCCGCCCCAGCCGGAAACCACCGAAACGTACTGTTCGCCGTCCATTTCCCAGGTCACTGGCGAGCCGAGCACGCCGGAGCCGGTCTGGAACTCCCAGACCTTGTCGCCGGTCTTGGCGTTGAACGCCTGCAGGAAGCCTTCCGGCGTGCCGGTGAACACCAGGTTGCCCTTGGTGGTCAGCACCCCGCCCCACAGCGGCGCGAAGTTCTTGTGGCGCCACACTTCCTTGCCGCTGACCGGGTCGATGGCGCGCAGCACGCCGATGTAGTCTTCGTTGAGCGGCTTGATGGTGAAGCCGGCGCCAAGGAACGCCGCGCCCTTCTTGTAGGCGATGCCTTCGTTCCAGATGTCCATGCCCCACTCGTTGGACGGCACGTAGAACAGCCCGGTGTCCTTGTTGTAGGCCATCGGCATCCAGTTCTTGGCACCGAGGAACGCCGGCGCCACGAACACCGAGCTGCCCTTGGCCTCGCTACCCGGCGCCCCCGGCCGGCTGGCCTCGTTGTAGATCGGCCGGCCGTCCTTGTCCAGGCCGGTGGCCCAGGTGATCTTGTCGACGAAGGGGAAGCCGCGGATGAACTTGCCGTTGGTGCGGTCCAGCACGTAGAAGAAGCCGTTGCGGTCAGCGGTGGCGGCGGCCTTGACCTCCTTGCCGCCGTCCTTGTAGTTGAACGAGATCAGCTCGTTGACGCCGTCGAAGTCCCAGCCGTCGTGCGGCGTGCTCTGGAAGTGCCACTTGATGGTGCCATCGTCGGGGTTCAGGGCCAGGCGCGACGAGGAATACAGGTTGTCGCCCGGGCGCAGGTGCGAGTTCCACGGTGCCGGGTTGCCGGTGCCGAACAGGATCAGGTTGGTTTCCGGGTCGTAGTAGCCGCCCAGCCAAGGTGCCGCACCGCCGGTCTTCCACAGGTCGCCGGGCCAGGTCTTGCCTGCCTCGCCGCCGGAAATGCCGTTTTCGATCGCCTTGCCGTCCTTGTACACGTAGCCCATGTGCCCTTCCACGGTCGGGCGCATCCACAGCAGCTCGCCGTTTTCCGGGTTGTAGGCCTGGATCTTGCCCACCACGCCAAACTCGCCGCCGGCAACGCCGGTGATCAGCTTGCCGTTGACGATCATTGGCGCGGCGCTGATGGAGTAGCCTTCCTTGTGGTCGGCCACCTTCTTGCTCCATACCACCTTGCCAGTGTCCTTGTTCAGCGCCACCAGCTTGGCATCGAGGGTGCCGAAGAACACCAGGTTGCCGTACAGCGCCACGCCGCGGTTGATCACGTCGCAGCACGGGCGGATGTCATCGGGCAGGCGCGCATCGTATTGCCACAGCTTCTTGCCGGTACGGGCGTCCACGGCGAACACCCGCGAGTAGGAGCCGGTCAGGTACATCACCCCGTCCTTGACCAGCGGCTGGGCCTGCTGGCCGCGCTGCTTCTCACCACCGAAGGAAAACGCCCAGACCGGCCGCAGGTCCTTGACGTTGTCGGTATTGAGCAGGTTCAGCGGGCTGTAGCGCTGGCCCTGCACGCCCAGGCCATTGGTCACGATCTGCTGCGGGTTCTTCGGGTCCTGGAGAATTTCTTCATTGCTGACAGCGGCGTGGGCTGCACCGGCAAGCAGCATGGCGCTGAGCACCAGGCTCAAGGCGAACACGGGACGACGTGTGGATCGGGTCATGACGGCTACCTTTGGTTTTTTTGTTGTATCCGGGAAAACTTCCCGGTGTGTCGGGAATTCTTGGTCCCGACCTGCTTGCCAACAATTGCCCGCAGTGCGGAGTTTTCTAGTTCCTTGGTATCAGTGAACCTACGCGGTTCCCTGTAGGAGCGGCCTTGTGTCGCGAAAGGGGCGCGAAGCGGCCTCAGGATTTGTGCCCATGACTAAAATTGCCGGAGCTACCTTGCAGCCCTTTCGCGACACAAGGCCGCTCCTACAGGGACCGTGTCAGCCCTTGCTGTCCACGCGCCGCAGCTGCTGGCGTTCGTAGCGGGGGTACAGGTGGCTGACACTGCGAATCAGCTCGTATCGGGTCAGGCTGATACCGGCAAACCGCTCGGGTATCGGGCTGCGGATCATCTCGGCCATGTCATCGCCACGCGCCGCGCCGTCACGCATCAACCCATCCAGCCAGCCCAGATAGTCACGCATCTGCGCAAACGGCCGGGCATCGCTGGCCAGCGGGCCGTGACCGGGTACCAGCTGCTTCCAGGGCAGCGCTTGCAAGGTGTCCAGGTCCTTCAGCCACACCTCCAGACCAGGGGTGTTGGGCGTGGTCAGCGCGCGCTCGTGGAACACCAGGTCGCCGGCGAACAGCACGCCGGTGTTTTCATCCAGAATCGCCAGGTCGGCACCGGTATGCCCGCCCAGCGCCAGCAGCCGCAGGCGGTGCCCACCCACCTCGTGAATACCCGGCGCCAGCACCCGGGTCGGCAGCACCACCTCGGTACCGCGCATCCAGTCGCCGACCAGGCGGTACATGTTCTCGGCCATGGCCTCGCCCTGCTGGCGCAACAGCTTGCCGGTACCGGCCAGGGCGCCGATGGGCACATCGGCAAAGGCCTGGTTGCCCAGCACATGGTCGGGGTGATGATGGGTCAGCAGCACTTCGACCACCGGCTTGTCGGTGGTGGCGGCAATGGCCTGGCGCAAGGCTTCGCCGTAGCGTTTCGACGGCCCGCTGTCGATCACCACCACCCCGCTGTCGGTGACGATGAACGCGGTGTTGACGATATTGCCGCCGTTGTCCTTGGCGAAATTGTCGGTGCTGCCCTCCAGCAGCCAGGTGCTCTCGGCGATCTGCCGGGGCTTGAGCCGATAGTCCAGGTCTGCCCAGGCCGGCAGGCCCAGGCACAGCAGCAACAGCAGAATGCAACGCATGACGGGCGCCTCTGATCAGGGATGGAGTCGGGCAAGGCGTTCAGGGCACTGCCGCCTCGAACTGGTTGCCGCTGTTGTCCTGCAACACCAACCGGGTCGGCCCAGGGCCCTGGATGTCGAAGCCCAGGTTGGGGTTTTCGCTGACCGCCGGGTACAGTTCCAGGCTGGCCAGGCGCTGGCCGTCCGCGCCTTGCAGCTCGGCATGGTTGAGGAAGAATTCGGGAATGCCGCTGACCAGGCCGTTGTCCATCGGGTGGGCCACCTGCAGGCGCAAGCGGCTGCTGTCGCCGCGCGGGTAGCGCCCGCCCAGGACTTCACCGAGGTGCTCCTCCCAGCCGGGCTGGGTACGTACCACACTGGGCGCGGTACAACCGCCGCCAGCGGCATCGATCAGGGCCGAGCCGACGTGCCACAGGCCGTCGCGCGTCAGCACCGCAGCGCGCAGCGGTGTGGCCTGCTCGATGCGGATGCGGATCGACAACCAGGGCAGCACGCGCTCGCCGGGCTGGAAGTCGACAATGCGCGGCAGCGGGTTGAGTTCGGCCCAGGCGAGAATCCGCACCACCTCGCCGCTGAACGCCCGGGCGTCGATCTCCAGCGGCACCTGGCGGGCGTCCTCGGCAAACGGCGGCGCCAGCAGCTTGACCCGGTCATCGAACACGAACGCGGCCTGGCCCAGCAGCTGCTTGTGGTAGAAGTCCCACATCACCGACGGCACCGGGTCCTTGTGGTTACTCGGCTCGCTGGCCTGGGCCTGTGCGGCCCAGGGCATCCAGCAGGCCAGCAGCAAAGTTGCTCGCCAGTTCATCGCCCACTCCCATTAATCAACACGGCTCTCACTGACTTTGCGCGGTCCCTGTGGGAGCGGGTTCACCCGCGAAGAATGCGACGCGGTGTATGGCACCGGCTTCGCCGGTGTTCGCGGCGGTTCGACGCCTCGATGAACCCGCTCCCACAGGGGGATGTGTTGCCTTTAGAAACCCACAAGCCTGCGAAGCTTGTTACTGATACATTTCCGGCACCTGGTAACGCAGGCCGTAACCGGCATAAATCGCCTTCATCCGCCCATCACGAATCAACGCCTCAAGCGCTTCCTCCAGCGCATAGGCCAGCTGCCGGTTGCTTTCATGCACCGCCATGCCGATCTCCCAGGCCTGCTTGCCAAGGTTCGGGTAGGCGTTTTCCGCCAGGGCCAGTTGCGGGTCGGCGGCCTGGTGCAGTTGCCAGTCAACCTCGCCGCGCATCGCCATCACCGCATCCACCTGGCCGGCCTGCATGGCACCGAAGGCCTGCTGCACATTGGGGTAATGATGGGTCCTGGCGCTGAGCATGCCGTTGAACACAGAAGTCAGATAGAACGACGGCACGCTATCCACCTCGACCCCGATCGGGTGCTGCTGGAACACCGCGACGCTGGCCACCGAGGCCAGGCGGCGGCGATCGTAGGCGACCTGCCAGCGCTCCTCCTGATAGGGGCCGAACATGACCACCTGGGCGTTTTCCAGCTCGCCCACCTCGTTGCGCCGCTGCGCGTAGGCATGGTCGTACGGCACCCGCATCATCAGGTCGGCCAGCTGCTGGTGGCGCAGCGGGCTGCCACGCCAGATGTAGTCGCGCAGATCGTCGTCGAGCTTCTCGCCAGGTGGCGCCCAGATCAGCTGCAAGCGCACCCCCAACGCCGTGGCCAGGGCCTGCGCCAGTTCCACGTCGACACCGCGCGGCTGGCCGTGGTCCTCGAAGCTGTAGGGCGCAAAGTCCTTGTACACCGCCACCTTCAGTTCGCCAGCGGCGATGATCGCGTCGTAGCTGCGCACCTGCGCCTGCGCCGCCGCGCAACACAGCAGCAGGCCGCTCAACAGCACCGCCAACAGACGCATGGCCGTCACTCCTCGACGTGCACGCTGTCCAGGTAGGTGCGCACCGCCCACAGGGCCTCCTGGCTCAGGTAGTCGGCCATTTTCGGCATGTACACCCGGCCGTCGCGGACCGCACCATGGCGTACACGCTCGACGAACCATTCATCCCCCGCCTCGCCGGCATCGAGCATGCGCAAATCCGGGGCGATGCCCCCGGACTTGGCCTCAAGGCCATGGCAGGCGGCACAGTTCTGGTTGTAGGCCGAGGCACCGATTTCCACGGCCTTGTCGTGCTCGGGAGAGCTGCGGTACGGGTTGACCGCCGCCCAGCCATCGCCGTCCAGGGTCACGCCAGCGTCCTTGATCGGGGTCAGGCCCTGGGTTTCCACGGCCTGGGGCACCACATTGCCATGTGCCCAGGCCGTGCCGGTCAGCACTGCACTGGCAAGCAGCCCGGCAGCCAGCAAGACGTTGCGTTTTGTTGTCATTTTTATGCCCTCACGATTGCACGCAAGGCCTCAACCACAGAGGCCGTGTCGCCATCTTAGAAACAGCCCGCAAGCGGCCGAATGCTGCTTTGGTGGCCGCGCCTTACTCCCTTGGTAGTAGGGCTTGTGGCGAAGGGCCAAATGAGGTGCCCTGCGGGAACTATTCCCGGCAAGGGCGGGACATTTTCCGTATCCGGCGACGCCCGCCCCGTCCCACCCTGTGCAGGCCAAAACCTCCACTGGGAACTGCAACCATGACAACAAGAACGCTACCCGCCCTTTCCCCTCTGGCCCTGAGCGTGCGGGCCTTGCTGCTGGCCGGTAGCCTGGCCCTGAGCAACGCGGCCACCGCCGCCACCGCCCCAGCCGCACCTGCCGGCAAGAACGTGACCTGGGAAGACATCGCCAACGACCACCTGACCACCCAGGACGTGCTGCAGTACGGCATGGGCACCAACGCCCAGCGCTGGAGCCCGCTGGCCCAGGTCAATGACCAGAACGTGTTCAAGCTGACCCCGGCCTGGTCCTATTCCTTCGGCGACGAAAAGCAGCGCGGTCAGGAATCCCAGGCCATCGTCAGTGACGGTGTGGTCTACGTCACCGGCTCCTATTCGCGGGTGTTCGCCCTCGATGCGAAAACCGGCAAGCGCCTGTGGACCTACAACCACCGCCTGCCGGACAACATTCGCCCCTGCTGCGATGTGGTCAACCGTGGCGCGGCGATCTACGGCGACAAGATCTACTTCGGCACCCTCGACGCGCGGGTCATCGCCCTCGACAAGCGCACCGGCAAAGTGGTGTGGAACAAGAAGTTCGGCGACCACGCCGCCGGCTACACCATGACCGGCGCCCCGGTGCTGATCAAGGACAAGACCAGCGGCAAGGTACTGCTGATCCACGGCAGCTCCGGCGATGAATTCGGCGTGGTCGGCCAACTGTTCGCCCGCGACCCGGACACCGGCGAAGAGGTGTGGATGCGGCCCTTCGTCGAGGGCCACATGGGCCGCCTGAACGGCAAGGACAGCACGCCGACCGGTGACGTCAAGGCACCGTCCTGGCCGGACGACCCCACCACCGAAACCGGCAAGGTCGAAGCCTGGAGCCACGGCGGCGGCGCGCCTTGGCAAAGCGCCAGCTTCGACCCCGAGACCAACACCATCATTGTCGGCGCCGGCAACCCTGGCCCCTGGAACACCTGGGCGCGCACCTCGAAAGGCGGCAACCCGCATGACTACGACAGCCTGTATACCTCAGGGCAGGTCGGCGTCGACCCGAGCACCGGTGAGGTGAAGTGGTTCTACCAGCACACGCCCAACGATGCCTGGGATTTCTCCGGCAACAACGAACTGGTGCTGTTCGACTACAAGGGCAAGGACGGCAAGCTGGTCAAGGCCACCGGCCACGCCGACCGCAACGGCTTCTTCTATGTGGTGGACCGCAGCAACGGCAAACTGCAGAACGCCTTCCCCTTCGTCGACAACATCACCTGGGCCAGCCACATCGACCTCAAGACCGGGCGCCCGGTGGAAAACCCCGGGCAGCGCCCGGCCAAACCGCTGCCGGGAGAAACCAAGGGCAAGCCGGTGGAGGTCTCGCCACCCTTCCTTGGCGGCAAGAACTGGAACCCCATGGCCTACAGCCAGGACACCGGCCTGTTCTACATCCCTGGCAACCAGTGGAAGGAGGAGTACTGGACCGAGGAAGTGAACTACAAGAAGGGCTCGGCCTACCTGGGCATGGGCTTCCGCATCAAGCGCATGTATGACGACCACGTCGGCACCCTGCGCGCCATGGACCCGAGCACCGGCAAGCTGGTGTGGGAGCACAAGGAGCAGTTGCCGCTGTGGGCCGGCGTGCTGGCGACCAAGGGCAACCTGGTGTTCACCGGCACCGGCGACGGCTTCTTCAAGGCCTTCGACGCCAAGACGGGCAAGGAGCTGTGGAAGTTCCAGACCGGCAGCGGCATCGTCTCGCCGCCGATCACCTGGGAACAGGACGGCGAGCAGTACATCGGCGTGACCGTGGGCTACGGCGGTGCGGTGCCGCTGTGGGGCGGTGACATGGCAGAACTGACCAAACCGGTGGCCCAGGGTGGTTCGTTCTGGGTGTTCAAGATCCCCAGCTGGGACAACAAGACTGCACAGCGTTGACTGCATGAGTTGACGTATCACTGGGGCCGCTTTGCGGCCCCAGGGTGCATACCCGACTTCACATTGAGAGCCTTTCGCCATGAACTACTTGCCACTTGCCTTGCTGATCGTGCTGGCCCCTGCCATGGCCGAGAATGCCGACGACGCTGGCAACGATCCCCCCCTGATCATCAACGGCTGCGTGATTGCCGAAGCCAGCCAGTGCCCGGGGGCCGACCTGCGGGGCGCCAACCTGGCCAACCAGGACCTGCGCAAGATGAACCTGGCCGGCGCCGACCTGCGCAATGCCGACCTGCGCCATGCCCGGCTGGACCTGGCCAACCTGGAAAAGGCCAGCCTGCAAGGCGCCAACCTGACGCGCGCCAGCCTGCAGCAGAGCAACCTGCGCCTTGCCGACCTGAGCCATGGCCGGCTCGTGGCCATTCAGGGCTGGGGCCTGTTTGCCCAGGGTGCGCAATTTGCCAAGGCCGACCTCAGCGCGGCCTACCTGCAGTTCGCCAGGTTGTCAGGGGCAAAGATGCAGCAGGCCAACCTGCGCGCGGCGGACCTGGAAATGGCCTGGCTGAGCAAGGCTGACCTGCAAGAGGCCGACCTTGGCGATGCCAACCTGCAGGAGGCCAAGTTTGGCCAGAGCAACCTGGCCCGCGCCGACTTGCGCGGGGCGCGGCAGCATTACGGGAATTTTCAGGAGGCCAACATGGAGGGGTGCGAGGGGTGCCCCGACACCTGGGACAATTGAGCAAAGCGTGCTTGGGCACATTGTTCCCCTGTGGGAGCGGGTTCACCCGCGAACACCGGCGAAGCCGGTGCCATATACCGAGTCGCCTCATTCGCGGGTGAACCCGCTCCCACAGAGTCACTGCTAAATCCATTAGTCATATGTTGGCCTTCAAAGAAACCTCACCCCGCCACCCGCACCACCCCCAGATCAATCCCCAGATGCACCAGCTCGGCATGGGAACTGACCTGCAACTTGCTCTTGAGCAAGGTCAGGTGGTTGGACACGGTCTTGGCGCTGATGCACAGCTGCTCGGCAATCCCCCGCACCGGTGTGCCCTTGGCCAGCATCATGAAAATCTCCAGCTCACGCTGGGTCATGCGCTGCAAGCGCGGGTCGCTGGCATTCTGCTGTGAGGTGCAGGCCAGCTGGGTGGCCAGGGGCTGTTCGATATAGGCATGCCCGGCCAACACCCGCTGCACCGCCTCGATCAGCACTTCGGGCGCCGAGTTCTTGGTCAGGTAGCCCGAGGCACCGGCATCCAGCGCCTGGCGCACCAGCGGCAGTTCGTCATGCATGCTGAAGAACAGCACCCGCAATTGCGGCAGGCGCTGACGCAGGCGCCGGGTGGTTTCCAGGCCGCTGATGCCTGGCAGGCCGAAGTCCATGATCACCAGGTTGGGCACCTGCTCCTGAACCCGGGCCAGCGCCTCTTCGCCACTGGCAGCCTCACGCACCTGTACTGTCGGCAGCACTGCCCGCAACAGGCTGGCATAGCCCTGGCGGACCACGGCGTGGTCATCGACCAACACGATATTCATCACACCTCCATGGGAATGTTCAGGTCCAGCGCCCAGCCGGCACCCGGGCGGCTGAGGATGCGCAGTTCACCGCCGAGGCTGCGGGCGCGCTCGGCCATCGAGTGCAGGCCTACCCCGGGGCGCTGGGGCTCGCTGGCACCGCAACCGTTGTCGCGAACCAGCAGGCGCAAGCCCTTGGCGCTGCGTTGCAGGCGCACCCGCACCTGGCTGGCGCCGGCGTGCCGGGCGACGTTGGTCAATGCCTCCTGCAGCAAGCGATACAGATGCGTCCTGCTCGGCCCGGGCAGCGCCGGCAGCTGCTCGCCGACCCGCAGGCGGCAATCGATACCCTGGCTAGCCTGCCATTGGCTCACCAGCAGGCCAAAGGCTTCGGCCAGCGGCATGTGCTGCAGCGCCAGCGGGTACAGGTCGTGTACCAGGGCGCGGAAACCTTGCTGCAGGCGTTCGCAATCAAGCTCCAGGGTACGTGTCGTCTGCGCCACCACGGCGGGCTGGTCGGCGACCATGCGCAGCAGGCAGAGCTGGGCCCGAATACCCGCCAGGTATTGCCCGAGGTCGTCGTGCAGCGTCTGCGCCAGCTGGGTGCGCTCCTGCTCCTGCACCGCCAGCAGGGCCTGGGTGAGTTGGGTATTGTCGGCACGGGCCTGCTGCAGAGACGCGGTCATGCGGTTGAAATGCTCGGCCAGCTGGCGCGCCTCCGGCAGGCCGGCCTCATTCAGGCGTGCGGTCAATTGCCCACCCGAGACCTGGCGCAAGGCCTGCAGCAGATCGTCCAGCAAGCCCATGCCCCGCCGCACCGCCCAGCGGATGGTCAACAAGCTCAGCAACAACGCCAGGCCGCACAGGACCAACAGCTGCTGCAGGGAGTCGCGGACCTCGTCGATTTCATCCCGCGCATCCACGGCGATCATTACCCGGCGGCCGTCACCCAGCTCCAGCAGCCGGCTGCTGTCATGGCGCTGGCCAAGCAGCTGGCGGCCCAGCCAGGCATCCAGGCCGGTTTCTTGCGGCAGCCGAGCAGGTTCATCCGCCGCCAGCCAGTGCACCCGCACATGGCGCAGGCTTTGCGTCAGCCGTGGTTGCAGGCTCTGCGGGGCGCGTTCGGCGGTGTCCCCGAGGTACGCCACCACGGCTTGCGCCGATTGCAACTCCCGCTCCACATCAGCCACCGCCTGGCGCAGCAGCACCCCGGCACAGGCCAGCGTCACCAGCGCGAAGCAACAGGTGACCCAGAGGTTGATTCGCCACAGGGCCGACAGGTTGACAAGGCGCATGGGCAATTCTCCTCCAGGGGCTGCGGCTCATCGTAAAACCCGGGCCCGTGTGGTGAATTACTACCTTGGTACCGGCCGAGCGCTACTTTCTGCATATTTCCCCCTCCCGGCGGGCTTCCTATGCTGGCGCCATCTGCCGTGGAGTTGCCTTATGCGCCAGCCTGCCCACCTTGCCTTGACCTGCCTGCTGGCCCTGGCCGCGACGCTTTCTGCGAGCCCGGCGCCCGCTGTGCAGGCCCAGGCCGCAGAACCGTTGCAGGTGCGCATCGGCTACCTCGGCTATCGCCCCGATCCCGGCCCGCTGCTGTCCAACATCCTTCCCGAGCCCACCGATGCCGGGCTGCAGGGCGCCGAACTGGCGATTGTCGACAGCAACAGCAGCGGGCGTTTTCTCAAGCAGGAATTCCACCTGGCCAATGCCAGCGTCGACAGCCCCGAAGCCCTGCTGCAAGCCGCCAAGGCCCAGCATGACCAGGGCCTGCGGCTGTTCGTGGTTAATGCCCCCGCCGCCAGCCTGCGCGCGCTGTCTGCCGCCCTGCCCGACAGCCTGTTGTTCAACGCCGGCAGCCCGGACGACAGCCTGCGCAGCAGCCAGTGCCTGGGCAATGTGCTGCACAGCCTGCCCAGCCGCGCCATGCTGGCCGATGCCCTGGCGCAATTCCTGGTACTGCGCAAATGGCAGCGAGCGCTGTTGATCGTCGGCCAGACCGACGACGACCGCGACTACGCGGCGGCCCTGCGCCGGTCCATGAAGCGCTTTGGCATGCAGCTGGTCGCGGAGAAAGCCTGGACATTCGACAACGACCAGCGCCGCAGCGCCCAGGCCGACATGCCGCTGTTCACCCAAACCGCCGAGTACGACGTGGTGCTGGTGGCCGACGAGCGCGGCGACTTCGGCGAGTACCTGCCCTACCAGACCTGGTACCCGCGCCCGGTAGCCGGCACCCAGGGCCTGACCCCCACCGGCTGGCACAAGACCGTGGAAACCTTCGGCGCGGCGCAGTTGCAAAAGCGCTTCGAAGCCCAGGCCGGGCGCTGGATGAACGACCGCGACTTCGCCGCCTGGATGGCCGTGCGCAGCGTCGCCAGCGCAGTGAGCAAACTGCGCCAGGCCGACCCCCGCGCCCTGCAGCAACTGCTGCTCAGCGAGCAGTTGCCACTGGACGGTTTCAAGGGCCGCAAGCTCAGCTACCGCCCGTGGAACGGCGAGCTGCGCCAGCCAATCCCGCTGGTGCAGCCGCGGGCCCTGGTCAGCACCTCGCCGCAGGAGGGCTTCCTGCACCCGTTCAACGAAATGGACAGCCTGGGGTACGACAAGCCCGAAGTGACCTGCGGCTACCCCTGACCCGATAACCACAACAAAAAGGATTTCGCCATGCGCCGCTCCCCGTTTCACCGGGCACTGCTTTACCCCAGCCTGCTGTCGGGCGCCCTGGCGCTTGCCGGCGGGCATGCCGTGGCCGCCACCGCCTGGGTGTCGAACGAGAAGGACAACAGCCTCAGCCTGATCGACATGCACACCCTGCAAGTCACCGAGACCCTGCCAGTGGGCCAGCGCCCGCGCGGCCTGCTGCTGTCCCACGACAACACGCTGCTGTACATCTGCGCCAGCGATTCGGACCGTGTGCAGGTGATGGACGTGGCCACCCGCAAGATCATCAAGGAGCTGCCCTCCGGCAAGGACCCCGAGCAGTTCGCCCTGCACCCCAACGACCGCTGGTTGTACGTGTCCAACGAGGACGACGCGCTGGTGACGGTGATCGACACCCAGACCGACAAAGTGCTCGGGCAGATCGACGTCGGCATCGAGCCCGAAGGCATGGCGGTGAGCCCGGATGGCAAGTGGGCGGTCAACACTAGCGAAACCACCAACATGCTGCACTGGATCGATACCAGCACCCAGACCCTGGCGGACAGCACCCCGGTGGACCAGCGGCCACGCTTCGTCGAGTTCAGCCAGGACGGCTCGCGGCTGTGGGCCTCGGCAGAAATCGGCGGCACGGTGACCATCCTCGACGTGGCCAGCCGCCAGGTGCTGAAAACCCTGAATTTCCAGATCAAGGGCGTGCACCCGGACAAGGTCCAGCCGGTAGGCATCAAGCTCAGCGCCGATGGCAAGTACGCGTTCGTCGCCCTGGGCCCGGCCAACCATGTGGCGGTGGTCGATGCCAAGACCTATGAAGTACTCGACTACCTGCTGGTGGGCCGGCGGGTCTGGCAATTGGCGTTCACCCCGGACCAGAGCCAGTTGCTGGCCACCAACGGGGTCAGCGGCGACGTTTCGGTGATCGATGCAAAAAGCCTCAAGGTGCTCAAGTCGGTGAAGGTCGGCCGCTACCCCTGGGGCGTGGTGGTGACGCCATGAATACCCTCGAAGTCAGTGACGTGAGCTTTGCCTACGGCCAGCGCGAGGCGCTCAGGCAGGTCGGCTTCAGCCTGGCGCCCGGGCGTTTCGCCGCCTTGCTGGGCCCCAACGGCGCCGGCAAGTCGACCCTGATCGCCCTGCTCACCCGGTTGTACGACCTGCAGCATGGCGACATCCGCGTGTGCGGCTGCTCGCTGCGCAACGCCACACGCCCGGCCTTGCGCCAGCTGGGCGTGGTGTTCCAGCAAAGCACCCTGGACCTTGACCTGAGCGTGGAGCAGAACCTGCGCTACCACGCCTCGCTGCATGGCCTGTCGCGGCGCCAGGGCAATATTCGGGTCGATGCCGAACTGGCCCGCCAGGGCCTCGATGAACGGCGGCGTGAGCCGGTCCGGGCGCTGAACATCGGCCATCGACGCCGGGTGGAGATTGCCCGCGCGCTGCTGCATGAACCGCGTTTGCTGTTGCTCGACGAGGCCAGCGTCGGCCTTGACCCGGCCAGCCGCCTGGCGCTCAACCAGCACCTGCGGCTGCTGTGCCGCGAGCAGCGCCTCAGTGTGCTGTGGACCACCCATCTGCTGGACGAAGTGCAGCCCAGCGATGACCTGCTGATCCTGCATCAAGGGCGCCTGGTGGCCAGCGGCACGGCCGACGCCCTGAGCCTGGAGCACGGCGGTGACCTCGACCATGCCTTTGCCCGCCTGACCAGCGCCCCCACAGGAGCCAATGCCCGATGAACGCTTACTGGCAGTGCTTCAACGGCATTCTCCTGCGCGAATGCCTGCGTTTCGTCCTGCAGCGCACCCGTTTTCTCAGCGCCCTGGTGCGCCCGCTGCTGTGGCTGCTGGTGTTCGCCGCCGGCTTTCGCGCGGCCCTGGGCATTGCGATCATCGAGCCCTACGACACCTACATCCCCTACGAGGTGTACATCATCCCGGGCCTTGCCTGCATGATCCTGCTGTTCAACGGCATGCAGGGCTCGCTGTCGATGGTCTATGACCGGGAGATGGGCAGCATGCGCGTGTTGCTGACCAGCCCGTTGCCGCGGCCCTTCCTGCTCGGCAGCAAGCTGCTGGCAACCTCGTTGATCTCCCTGCTGCAGGTGTACGCCTTCCTTGCCATTGCCTGGTTGTATGGCGTGCAGCCACCGGCTGCGGGCCTGTTGCTGGCGCTGCCGGCGTTGTTGCTGGTGGCGCTGATGCTCAGCGCCCTGGGGCTGTTGCTGTCGAATGCGATTCGCCAGCTGGAGAACTTCGCCGGGGTGATGAACTTCGTGATATTCCCGCTGTTCTTCCTGTCCTCGGCGCTGTACCCGTTGTGGAAGATGCGCGAGGCCAGCCAGTGGCTGTACTGGCTGTGTGCAGTGAACCCGTTCACCCATGCCGTGGAGCTGGTGCGCTTTGCCTTGTATGAGCGCTTCAACCCGCTGGCGCTGGCGGTATGCCTGGGGCTGACCGTGCTGTTCACCCTGCTGGCGATCCTTACCTTCAACCCCCAGCATGCGGCGCTGCGCAAGCCGCGCTGATTGGCAGCTGTCTCCCTCCGGACCCTTCGCCGAACCCGTTGAAGGAACACGGTCCGTGTGGGAGCGGGTTTACCCGCGAAGAAGACGACGCGGTGCATGGCACCGGCTTCGCCGGTGTTCGCGGGTAAACCCGCTCCCACAGGGATCGCGCATGCATTCAGATATTGGGCAGGATCAGGCCAGAGGCGCCCGGCTTTCTACTACTTTGGTACTGCCTTTGCTGTCTGATCGTCGCATTCACAATGCACCGCCACTGGCATGTAATGGGCCTATAACAAAAAGGACAAACCCCATGCCACGTGCCCTGCCCCGGCTGCCACGCCCATTGCTGGCGGCGCTTTCCCTGAGCCTGACGCTGGGCATCGCCCAGGCCGACACCACGCCGCTATTCTC
Organism: Pseudomonas sp. B5(2017); assembly: GCF_002112825.1. Lineage (NCBI taxonomy): Bacteria > Pseudomonadati > Pseudomonadota > Gammaproteobacteria > Pseudomonadales > Pseudomonadaceae > Pseudomonas > Pseudomonas sp. B5(2017). The sequence goes on along the minus strand of NZ_NEIR01000001.1, from coordinate 489,162 downwards.
CGCCGACGGCTATCGCACCACCCTCTACCGCAGCCCGACCCCACAACAGGTCGAGGGCGGCCAGGTCATCGACACTGCCACCCTGCAAGCCCTGCTGGGGCACACCCCAAGGCCGGTACTGATCGACGTCTACCGCCGCCAATGGCTGCAAGGCCGCTTCATCGAAGATGAACCCCACGCCAACATCCCCGGCAGCCGCTGGCTGGCCAACACCGGCGACGGTGAGCTGAGCCCGGCGTGGCACGATTACTTCGTGCGCAACCTGCAACAAGCCACCGCCGGGCGCACGGAGCAACCGCTGGTCTTTTACTGCCGCTCCGATTGCTGGTTAAGCTGGAACGCGGTAAAACGCGCGAAAGCCCTGGGCTATAAGAATCTGTATTGGTACCGCGACGGCCTGGACGCCTGGCAGCAGGCCAACCTGCCGCTGCAACCGGCGCAGCCAGAACCCTTCCCCTGAATTCATCGCCTGCAAACGCGTGCCCGCTCCATCCAATAAAAACGAGGTGAAAAGGCCATGTACAAAATTCTGATTGCCGACGATCACCCCCTGTTTCGCGAAGCTATCCACAACGTTATCAGCGATGGCTTCCAGGGCAGCGAAGTCATGGAAACTGCCGACCTGGACAGCGCCCTGGCGCTGACCCACGAGCACGACGACCTCGACCTGATCCTGCTCGACCTGAACATGCCCGGCATGCATGGCCTCAATGGCCTGATCACCCTGCGCAACGAGGCACCGACCACGCCGGTGGTGATCGTCTCGGCCGAGCAGGAAAAGCAGATCGTGCTGCAGGCCATCACTTATGGTGCGGTGGGTTTCATCACCAAGTCCTCGCCCCGCTCACAGATGATCGAGGCGATCGAGCAGATCCTCAATGGCAACGTCTACCTGCCGCCCGACATCATCCGTGCCCAGAAAAGCAGCACCAGCCGGCGCCTGAACGATGCCCCGAGCTTCCCGCCGGAGATGCTCCAGGCCCTGACCCGCAAGCAGCTGCTGGTGCTCGAGCGCATGACCAAGGGCGAGTCGAACAAGCAGATCGCCTACACCCTGGATATCGCCGAGACCACGGTCAAGGCCCATGTTTCGGCGATCCTGCGCAAACTCAACGTGCACAACCGGGTGCAGGCCATCCTCAGTGCCGGTGATATCGATTTTGGTGATTACCTGCGGCGTTGACCTGTTCCGGCCTCTTCGCGGGCTTGCCCGCGAAGAGGCCGGCGGCTATACCACGCTTCTGCCGAGCAAATGGCTCATCGCCGCCTTCAGCTTCATCGGCCGCACCGGCTTGTGCATCAGGGTGTGGCCCAGCTCGCGGATCTGTTGCTTGAGCTCGTTGCTGTAGTTGGCGGTGATCATCATCGCCGGCAAGGGCTGGGCGCGGCGGGCATTGATTCGCGCCACGGCGTCGACGCCATTGCAGTCGTTGTCCAGGTGGTAGTCGGCGATCAGCAGGTCGGCCTCGGCATGGTAGTTGTCCACCTGGCGCGCCAGGTCCTCCTCCGACAGCGCGGTGACCACCCGGCAACCCCACCCCTCCAGCAGGGTGCGCATGCCGGCGCAAATCGCCGCATCGTTATCCAGCACCCACACCCGCGCCCCGCGCAGGCGCTCGAGCATCGGTTCGCTGATCGCCAGGCTCGGCTGGGCCTTTGGCGCGGTGGCGCTCAGCGGCACTTCGACCGCGAACACCGAGCCTTTGCCAAGCCATGACCGCACCCGAATCCGGTGGCCGAGGATGCCGGCGATCTTTTCCACGATCGCCAGCCCCAGGCCCAAGCCACGGTCCTGGTCCGGGCGCTGCACATCGCCGCGCCTGAACTCCTGGAACATTTCTTCCAGGTGCTCTTCGGCGATACCGATCCCGCTGTCCCATACCTCGATCCGCAAGCCGCCACGCTGGCGCCGGCAGCCCAGCACCACGCGGCCGCTGCGGGTGTAGCGAATGGCATTGCTGAGCAGGTTGCGCAGGATCCGCGCCAGCAGCTGAATGTCACTGCGCACCACGGCGGAACAGCCCACGAAATGCAGCTCAAGCCCTTCGCTGCGCGCCACCTGGGCGTATTCGGCAGCGAGGTTGTCCATCAGTTCGCGCAGGGCGAACGGGGCGACATCGGCCTTGATCACGCCGGCATCGAGCTTGGAAATATCCACCAGGGTACCTAGCAGGTTCTCCACATCCTCCAGCGAGTTGCTGACATTACGCACCAGGTGAGCACTGTTGTGTGGCTCGCGGTGTTCGAGCAAGGCACTGGTGAACAGCCGCGCCGCGTTCAGTGGCTGCAGCAGGTCATGGCTGACGGCGGCAAGGAACTTGGTTTTCGACAGGTTGGCCTGCTCGGCCTCGCGCTTGGCCTCGCGCAGGCGCGATTCCACCCGGCTGCGCTCCTCGATTTCGCGCAGCAACTGTTCGTTCAGGCTGGTCAGCTCGGCAGTGCGCTCGCGTACCCGTTGCTCCAGATGCTGATACGCCTGGTGCAGCGCCTGCGCGGTATTGCGCCGCTCGGTGATGTCGCGGATCAATACGAAGATGCCCACCACTTCGCCATTGGCCAGGCGGTTCGGCACGTAGGAGCGCAGCATGTAGCGTTCCTGGCCGTTGATGTTGGTTTCGGCAAACTCGAAGGTTACGCTCTCCCCCGCCAGCGCCCGCGCCACGTAGGCCTCCAGGCGCTGGTAATGCTGCTCGCTGTGGGCCTCGCGCAGGCTCTGGCCCAGCATCACGCCGCGAGGCCAGCAGTACCATTCTTCATAGACCTTGTTGGTGAATTCGTAGACCAGGTCGGCATTCAGGTAGGCGATCAGCGCCGGCACATGGTCGGTGATCAGGCGAATCTGGTGCTGGTGTGCCGTCTCGGCACGCTGCCGGGCCTCGCTGAGCAGGTGGTTGACGGCCTTGAGCTCGGCCATGGCCTGGTTCAGCGCTTCGGTGCGTTCGCGCACCTGCTCGGCCAGCACCACCGAATGCTGGAACGCGGCATAAGGGTCGTTGCCACGCGTGACGCCAGACTCGATACGCTCGATCAGTGCGCCGTTGATACGCTGCAGCTTGTGGTTCTGGTGCTGCAGCCGGGCAACCTCGGCCTGCAGTTCAGCGACCGACAGGAGGCCGGTTGCGGGCAATGGCGACCCCGGTGAAGGTCTGGTTGATGTGCATGCCATTGAACTGTTCTCCGTAGGTGTTGAAGCCGATCACCCGCTGCTCGCGCAGGAACGCGCCGATCGGCTCCAGGCCGTGCCGGGCTTCCAGCTCCAGCCGCCGCAGGAAGCAATCGCAACCGATGGTCAGCAGCAGCGGGCCGAGGCGCTGCTGCAAGCCGTCGAACAACTGGTGCAGGTTCGGCAACAGCGGGCCCGGGGTCATGGCGGTGAGCACGATGCCGTTCTCCACCGCGCAGTAGAAACTCAGGCTCAGGTCCGGGTGCACTTGCTGGATCGCCCGCACGTAATACTGGTCATGGATGCGCACGGCCAGCGGATGGGCGGCGAACACTTGATGATCAAGCTCGGCCACTGGCACGCCGATGTGCCGGGCGTATTCCTCGGCAGCAGGCTCGGCATTCAGTTCGAAGACCCGGCGCTGGGCACTGTCGGCACCGGTGACCACCAGCTTTTCCTGACGCGGCAGGATGTGGTGGGTGGTGAACACTTCGAAGTCGAGCCAGGTATTGACCAGCACCACCACCGCGGCGCCGTGGTGGAACGCGCCGCCGAAATACACGTGGGTACGGGTCAGGTAGTTGTCGTCGCCGGCCGAACCGCCGAAATGCGGGATATCGCCCAGGGCCGCACTGAGGGCGGCGAGCACCATTTCCTCGCGGCTGGACAGGCCGTCGAGCAGGGTCAGGGCAAAGCTGTGGCCCTTGATCGGCGCCAGGGTGTTGCTGCGGCAAGTGCCGACCAGGCGCTCGACCATCTGCTGGGCGTCGATCAGGCTGAAGCGCTCCATTTCATCGATCAGTTCGGTGGCGATGGAAAAGTGCCGATGATCGAACCCGACTGCCGTTATGCAATTGCGACCGTAGCCCAGCGGGGTGATTTCGCCGGCGCTGGTGCAACCGACCAGGCGGATGCCGCCAAAACCCTGCTCCAGGGCTTCGCCCAAGGCTTGCAGGTCGTATTCGGCGGAGCAGAAGAACAGCACGAAGCCCAGGTGCGGGTGCAGCAACTGCGCCGCCAGCTCCTGGGCTGCCTGCCGGGCGTCGGTTGCCTGGGACATGGCGCTGACCACACCGTCGTTGTGAGCCTGCTGCATCGTGGTCTCCGGCGCGGGGTGGCTGAGTGGTGAGTGTACGAAGGCGATCATCGACGACGAATGCTACTTGGGTAGCGGGTGGGCGGTTCCATGGTTGTAATAGCTTTTCCTGAAGATTGCCGGGGCCGCTGCGCGGCCCTTTCGCGACGCAAGGCCGCTCCCACATCGACCGCGCAAGCCCAATTCACGAACCCTGCGCGGACATTGTGGGAGCGGCCTTGCGTCGCGAAAGGGCTGCACAGCAGCCCCAGCAATCTTGAGCCGAGGCCGAGGGCTACCAGGTGAGCACCGCCCCCACCGCAAAGGTATCGGTGTCTTCGTTCTGGTCACTGGTTTCATGGCCGTCGATGGAAAACTGGTTGTACTCGGCAACCAGCTTGAGGTTGTCGTTGACGTCATGGAACAGCGCCACGCCGCGGGTCTCGTAATCCGCACCACTGCCCACCGCGCCGTTGCCATCGTCCTTGGTCTTGCCATAGGACAGCGCCACCCGGTTCTTGCCGACCTTGTAGGAGCCCTGCAGCAGGTAGCCATCGCTGTCGACATTGCGCAAGGTCGGCTCGCCAGCGTTGTTGGTGAAGAACGGGTTGATGCCCTTGGCCTGGAACCCCGAGCCGGTCAGCGACAGCCCCCCCATCTTCGCCTGCACACCGTAGCCGACACCTTTGGAGGTGACCGACTGCACCGCCGGGTCGGTGTTGTCGGAGGTCTGGTAGCTGCCGTTGAGCCAGCTGTAGATCTGCGCCCCACCCAGGTCGAACTGGTAGGTGATCTCGCTTTCGGTACGCGGGTTTTCCTGATAGGCCTTGCCGGTCGGGCTGCTGTCGTTGGTGTCCACCGGGTCCATGATGCCCACCGCCACCCGCAGGCCGTCCATCACTGGCGTGCGGTAGGTGATCTGCGAGGTGGGGAACGGGTACGGGTAACCGCTACCGATGTTGCCGAACGATACCCCGCCGCCGTCCACCAGCCCCAGGGTGTCACTGACCTGGCCATAACCGGCCAGCAGTTCGTCGAGCAGGATATTGGAACGGGCGAACAGCCCGAAGTCCTTGCCAATCAGCACCTCACCCCACTCGGGGTTGGCCACGGTGCCGTAGAACTGGCGCACATCGATGGCGGTGTCGGTGCCGTTGGTTTCGCTGTCGTTGATGGTCACCCAGAACGAGGCACGCGCGCCGAGCTTCAGGTCATCCACCTGCTTGCCCATGTTGAAGCCCAGGTAATTGGGCAGAAAGCCCATTTTCACCCGTGACTGGCGGCGATCGAACTGCTCGCCCTGCCGGTCGACATCGCTGTTGACGTAGAAGGCGTTGATATAGCCGTCGGTGGAAAACGTCGTCTGGTCCTTGTCGTACAGCATGATCTCGGCCTGGGCGAGGCTGCTCAGGCAAAGGGTCGAGAGGCTGACGGTAACAGCCGCCAACAAGCGTGGGGACAGATTCTTATTGTTGTACATGGCGCGCTCCGAAACGGGGACGGGATGTCGGAGGCGATTATCAGAAGCTGGCAAACAGCCAGAAACGCTGCCTTGGAGGGGGCTGCCAGGTGCTTTGGGCCTGCGCGCGGGGCGTGATGATTCCGGCCCAGGACCGGGTTACACCCAGAGGCAAGACTTCTGGCGTAACCCACAGGAGCAGGCGAGGATCAATACGGCAGACTGGAGCGAGCCCCGGTCAAAGGTCCAGGGCACCACTGAGCAACGCGCCTAGCGTGCTTGAGGCATCAGCCCGTTGCTCGTCCAGCAGACACAACGGCAGGCCTTGCCAGGCGGGTGGCGAATCGGCCAGCCCCTCGCCAATCAAGGCCAGCGGACAAGCGATCTGCATTTGCAGCGAACGCAGGCGCCTGGCCAAGGCAGGGTCCACCGGCACCTGAACCTTGATCACCAGTGCCGCAGGCTGCATCGCCGCACATAGCATGGGGATTTCTTCCAGCGGCTGCCCGCACCCGAGTACTTCGATGCGTTGCTGTTCGCCGCTCAACAACAGCCCGGTACACAATACCTGCAGTTCGGCTTGCCCCTCGGTGCCTGCCAGCAGCACGCGCGGCGCATCGGCCTGGTTCATCTGCAGACGCAGCAGCAGGCGGGCGCGCAGGAACATGTCCAGAAACAGCCATTGGCTACGCTGGCCCGGCGCAATGCCTGAAGCCAGGCCATGCCAGACCGGCATCAGCACCTGGCGCAGCACGCTGGCCTTGGGCAGGATGGTGAACAACTGCCCGTGGATGGCTTCCAACGCTTGTGTATCGAATGCCTGGGTGGCGCGCTCCACGGCGACGCGCCAGTCGTCGAAGCCCGAGTGCTGCTGCACCGGCGCATCTGGCTGACCTGCGAGGATGTCGCCTACCTTGCTGATGGGCACGCCATTGCCGGTCCAGTGCAAGATGTCGCGTATGCGCTGGACATCCCGGGCCGTGTACAGGCGATGGCCGCCCTCGGTGCGCTGCGGGCTTATCAACCCATGGCGCCGCTCCCAGGCCCGCAAGGTCACCGGATTGATGCCGGTCAGGCTGACCACATCGCGCATGGGTAACAAATCGGCTGGGGTGGCGTCAGTCATGATGAGGGTTTATCTGGGGGGTGGCACATTCTAAACCCATATGCACCTTCTGCGGCGAGCCTCGTTGGTTCATCATGCAACAAACGGCGCCGAGGCCTTCTGCACGCAGGCCAGGCTGCGCACTTCGCATACAAATGCCTGTAGGTGGGCCCCATGATCAACGCGAAACTCCTGCAACTGATGGTCGAGCATTCCAACGATGGCATCGTCGTCGCAGAGCAAGAAGGCGACGACAGCATCCTCATCTACGTCAACCCCGCCTTCGAGCGCCTGACCGGCTATCGCGCCGAGGAAATCCTGTATCAGGACTGCCGTTTTCTGCAGGGCGAAGATCATGACCAGGCGGGCCTCGACAGCATCCGCGAGGCAATCCGTGGAAGCCTCCCATGCTGCCAGGTGCTACGCAATTACCGCAAGGACGGGAGCCTGTTCTGGAACGAGTTGTCCATCACGCCCGTGCACAACGAAGCGGACCAGTTGACGTACTACATCGGCATCCAGCGCGACGTTACAGCGCAGGTTTTCGCCGAGGAAAAGCTACGCGAGCTGGAGGCCGAGGTAGCTGAATTGCGCCGGCAACTGGGCCAGGCGGAGCGCTGACCAAAACCTATACAAGGTCGTTGACTTGTATAGATTTACGCTTAGACTTCAGCTATACCTGTACAGCAAGCCATTTCTGTACAGGATTTCCTGGAGCCCAGCATGTCAGCGTATCTGCAGCAATTCGCCGAGCATTTCAGCCGCGTCGACGGGGGCAACCTCGGCACCCTTGAAAAGCTGTACAGCGACGATGTCACCTTTCGCGATCCGTTGCATCAGATCCAGGGGCTGCCGGCTCTGCGGGCCTATTTCGCGCAGTTGTACGCCAACGCTCACGATATCCGCTATGCCTTTTCCAGCGCCGACGAAGTGACGCCCGGGCAAGGTTACCTGCGCTGGACCCTGCAGTTCCGCCATCCACGCCTGGCCGGTGGTGAGCAGATCACCTTGCAGGGATGCAGTTACCTGCAATGGCATGAACGGGTCCATTTCCACCAGGATTATTTCGACGCAGCAGCACTGCTCTACGAACACGTTCCGGTCATGGGCCGTGCGATTCGATGGCTCAAAGGCAGGGTCGCATGAGCCGCTGCTGGCTGACAGGCGCAAGCAGCGGTATCGGTGCCGCACTTGCACAATGCCTGCTGGAGCAAGGCCACCAGGTTGCCTTGGGCGGACGCAATGCGGATCGTCTCGCGCCGTTGGCTGAACACTTTCCCGGGCAGGTGCTGCTGGCCATCGGCGACCTCGACGACCCTGTACAGGTATCCGGGATCGCAACCCGTATCGAGCAGGCCTGGGGAGCGCTGGACCGGGTGATCCTCAATGCAGGCACCTGCGAGTACCTGGAACCGGGCCATTTCGACCCAGCCCTTGTCGAGCGCGTGGTCCGTACCAATTTCCTTGCCGTCAGCTACTGCCTGGCAGCGGCCCTGCCCTTGCTTCGCGCCGGTCAGCACCCTCACCTGGTAGTGATGGGCAGTTCGGTGACCTGGCTGGCCCTGCCCCGCGCCGGTGCCTATGGCGCGTCCAAGGCAGCCGTGCGCTACCTGGTGGAATCGCAGCGCATCGACCTGGCCCGCGAGGGCATCGCCGTCACCCTTGTCAGCCCTGGCTTTGTAGATACGCCATTGACCCGTCGCAACGATTTCCCCATGCCCCAGCTATGGTCGGCACAGCGCGCAGCCAGCCATATCGCCAGACGCCTTCCCGAGCGCCCGCTGGAAATCAACTTCCCCCAGCTTTTCACCCTGGTACTGCGACTGCTAGGCGCACTGCCCGCACGCCTGCGCCTGGCGCTAGGGCAACACCTTGCCCGTCATGAACAGGAATGATGATCCATGCGTATAGCAATAATCGGCAGCGGCATCGCAGGGCTATCCTGCGCTCATCTGCTGTCACGCAGGCATGAGGTTACGGTTTTCGAAGCCGAGCAATGGATCGGGGGCCACACGCATACCCTCGACGTGATCTGGCAGGGTGAACGCCATGCAATAGATACCGGCTTCATCGTATTCAATGACTGGACCTATCCGCACTTCATACGCTTGCTCGAGCACCTGAAAGTCGCCTCGCGGCCGACCGAAATGAGTTTCTCCGTGCATGATCCGGCCACCGGCCTGGAATACAACGGGCACGACCTGAACACCCTGTTTTCCCAACGCCGCAACCTGGTGTCCCCGGGGTTCTGGGGGATGCTAAGGGACATTCTGCGTTTCAACCGTCAGGCGCTCGCCGACCTGGATAACCAGCGTATCGATGCCAACGCTACCCTGGGCGCCTACCTCCAGGTGCAGCGGTATGGGCAGCGCTTCATCGATCATTACATCGTACCGATGGGCTCGGCGATATGGTCGATGTCCCGCGCGGACATGCTCGGCTTCCCACTTGCGTTCTTTGTGCGGTTCTGTCGCAACCACGGCTTGTTGTCGGTCAACCAACGCCCACAGTGGCGCGTGATCGAAGGGGGCTCGCGCAGCTATGTCGGTCCGCTGTGCCGACCGTTTGCCGGGCGCATCCGCCTCGACTGCAAGGTTTACCGGGTCAGCCGCGACGAAGGTGGCGTCACCCTGATGAGCGCTGCCGGTACCGAACGTTACGACAATGTGGTGTTTTCCTGCCACAGCGACCAGGCCCTGGCGCTGCTGGAAGCGCCGAGCGTGCAGGAGCGGGAAGTGCTCGGCGCCATCGGCTATGCCAGCAACGATGTGGTGCTGCACACCGATACCCGTCTGCTACCCCGCCGCAAACGCGCCTGGGCCAGCTGGAACTACCGGCTCGGCGGGCCACAGCAGGCGCCTGCCGCGCTGACTTACAACATGAACATTCTGCAAGGCATCCAGGCACCGACGACGTTCTGCGTGAGCCTCAACCAGACCGCGCTGGTGGATCCGGCGCAGATCATTGCCCGCTTCCAGTACGACCATCCGCAATACAGCCTTGCGGCGTGCGCCGCGCAGGCGCGCCAGGAACAGCTGCAGGGCTATCGCCACAGCTACTTCTGCGGCGCCTACTGGGGCAACGGCTTTCACGAGGATGGCGTGGTCAGTGCGTTGAAGGTAGCCGCGCATTTCGGAGAGCACCTGTGAACAGCAGCCTTTGCGTAGGCTGGGTCAGCCACCGGCGCCTGGCGCCGCGCCCCCACGCCTTCCGCTACAGGATCGGCATGTTCTACCTGGACCTGGACGAGCAAGCCTGGCTGACAGGCCTGTCACGTTGGCTGTGGCGCTGGCGTCTGGCGCCGCTCAGCTGGCACCCGGCAGATTACCTGCCAGCTCGGACCCGCCGCGGCGAGACGCTGGCCCAGGCTGCACGTTCGCTGGTGCACAACGCGACGGGAGAGATGCCTGAGGGGCCGGTGCACCTGCTCACGCAATTGCGTTGCTGGGGGCTGTCGTTCAACCCGGTCAGTTTCTATTTCTGCCATGACCGCGACGGACGACTGACGGCAATCCTGCTGGAGGTGCGAAACACGCCATGGCGCGAACGCTTCCATTACGTGCTGCCGGTCAGCGAAAACCTTGCCAGTCCCTTCACTGTCACCAAGGCCTTTCATGTGTCGCCTTTCATGCCACTGCACATGGACTATCGCTTGCACTTTGCCCTGGACGCAGAGCATGTGCGCATCCACATGGAGAACTGGCAAGCCGATAGCAAGGTGTTCGAGGCCGACCTGGCCCTGCAGCGCCAGCCGCTGGATAAAGCCGCCGTGCACCGATACGTACTGGCCTTCCCCTGGATGAGCCTGCGCACCGTCGCGGCCATCTACTGGCAGGCACTGCGCCTGTTGTTCAAACGCACGCCCATCCATGACCACACGCCCAGCCAGAGTGACCTGGCGCTCGGCCATTCCTGCGAGGACCCTGATGATGTCGAACCCCACCCTGAGCGTTAGCAAGTTCGCCGGCCTCGGGCCGTTGTTCGGTGGCCTGGCACGAAACGCCGTGCTCGCCAGCCTGGGCAGGCTGCGCCATGGCCATTTGCGCCTGCTCAGCCACGGGCAGCAATGGAGCTTCGGTGACGCCGACAGCCCGCTGCAGGCCGAGGTGGAAATCCTTGATGACATCACCTGGAGCCTGATAGCCGGCAATGGTTCGATCGGTGCTGGCGAAGCCTACATCCACGGCTATTGGCGAAGTCCCGACCTGGCGCTGGTGACTCGCCTGTTTGTCGCAAACCTTGAGGTACTTGACACCCTCGAGGGTGGCCTGGCCCGCTTCGGCCGCCCTGCCCTGCGGTTGCAGCACAAACTCAACCGCAACAGCAGGCGCGGTGCCCGCCGCAATATCCTGGCGCACTACGATCTGGGCAATGCCCTGTTCGAGCGGCTGCTGGACCCCACCATGATGTATTCGGCAGCCCGGTTCGAACACCCTGAACAGACGCTGGAACAAGCTCAGTTGCACAAGCTGGAGCGCATCTGCCAGAAGCTGGAACTGTGCCCTGCCGACCATCTGCTGGAGATCGGCTGCGGGTGGGGCAGCCTGGCAATCCACGCCGCCACCCGATATGGCTGCAAGGTCACCACCACCACGCTTTCCGAGGCGCAGTACAGCCATACCCTGCAACGCGTTCAGGCCCTGGGGCTGGAGCAGCGCGTGAAAGTGCTTCGCGAAGACTACCGCGATCTTCAAGGCACCTTCGACAAACTGGTCTCGATCGAGATGATCGAGGCTGTCGGCCACCGTTACCTGCCGGTGTATTTCCGACAGTGCGCCTCGCTACTCAAGCCAGACGGCCTGATGCTGTTGCAGGCGATCACCATCCGCGATCAGCGCTATGCACAGGCGCGGCGGTCGGTCGATTTCATCCAGCGCTACATCTTCCCCGGTGGCGCCCTGCCTTCGTTGAGCGTGTTGCTGGAAACTGCCAGCCGGCACACCGCACTCAACCTCTTGCACATGGAAGATTTCGGCCAGGACTATGCCCGCACCCTGCGACACTGGCGAGAAAACCTGCGCCAGGCACGCGCTACGTTGACGGACCTGGGCTATGACGACATGTTTCAGCGCCTGTGGGAATTCTACCTGTGTTACTGCCAAGGCGGTTTTGAGGAGCGCGCCATCGGTGTCGCGCATCTGCTCTGGGCAGCGCCCCAGGCACGGCGCGCGCCCTTGCCTGGCAGTGCCTGATGAGCCGTCGCTGGCTGCTCGCCAATGCCTTGTGGCTACAGGCTGGCTGGTGGCTATGCGTATTGGGGGCCGAAAAAACCTTCCTGTCGTTGCTTGTGATTCCTGGCCTGGCCGTGCACCTGAGCCTGTGCCCGGACGTCCACGCAGAGGTCAAGGCGCTGTTGCGCGTAACGCCGGTGGGATGTGTGCTGGACAGCGTGCTGGGCGCGCTGGGCGTGTTCGGTTTCGACACCTGGCCACTGCCGCTGTGGCTTGCACTGCTGTGGCTGGTGCTGGCCAGCGGCATGCGCCACAGCCTGGCATGGGCCGACAGGCACTGGCGGCTCGGTGCGCTGGTGGGTGCAGTTGGCGGCCCTCTGGCCTATCTGAGCGGGGCGAGGTTGGCAAATGTCGACTTGCCCATGGGCACGCTGGAAACCGGCCTGTTACTGGTGCCGATATGGGCCGCTACCCTGCCCTTGCTCGCGCGCCTCGCGGTGCGGTGCTGACTTGCGGCATCGTTCGGAGCAGTAGCGCACCTGCGCCCAGCAACGCGCCCAGCGCTTGCGCCAGTTGAACGGCCGCCCACACACTACGCAGATCTTGCTGGGCAAAAGACCCTTTTTCATATCGGCTGCGCCGCATCGAGTTGTGCCAGCAGTGACTGGCCACGCTGCCACACGGCATCGCGACGGTCAGCCGCCATGCCATCCAGGCTTCGATAGACCAGCGCCAGACGCGGGTTAGCCGAAAGTTCCGAGCGATGGCGAATCAGAAAATGCCAATACAAGGCATTGAACGGGCAGCCATCCACCTCGGTCACGTGGTCAACCCTGTAACTGCACGCCTTGCAATGGTCGGACATGCGCTGGATATAACGACCACTGGCGCAGTAAGGCTTGGACCCCAGGTAGCCGCCGTCGGCGTACATCACCATACCAAGCGTGTTGGGCAGCTCGACCCAGTCGAAGGCATCCATGTAGACCGCCAGGTACCACTCACAGATCGCGGCTGGGGCGATACCGGCCAGCAAGGCGAAGTTGCCGGTGACCATAAGCCGCTGGATATGGTGAGCGTAGCCCAGGCGAAGGGTCTGGCCGATGGCCTGCTCCATGCAGCGCATGCGGGTGCGCCCGGTCCAGTAGAATTCCGGCAACGCTCGCTCGTTGCCCAGGTAGTTGAGCGCCGCATACTCCGGCATGCGCAGCCAGTAGATGCCGCGCACATACTCGCGCCAGCCGATCAACTGGCGGATGAAGCCCTCTGCTGCATTGAGCGGTACTCGCCCCTCGCGCCAGGCCTTGTCGACCTCCTCGCACAGGCAACGTACGTCCAGAAGCCCGATGTTCAGCGCCGCACTGATGCGCGCATGGAACAGGTACGGCTCGCCCTCGGCCATCGCATCCTGGTAGTCACCGAAAGCTGCCAGGCCGAAATCCAGAAAGTGTTGCCAGAGCTGCCTTGCCTCGGCATGGGTCACCGGGTAGTCGAAACAGTCGATGGCTCCGTAGTGGTCGCTGAAGCGTTGGCGTACCAGGGCTATTACCGCTGCCGTGATCTCGTCCTGCTCGAAATGCGCGGCGAAGGGGCCACGCAGCTGGCGGGGCAAGGCCTTGCGATTGTCGCCATCGAGATTCCAGGTTCCACCTGCCGGGCTGCCGTCAGGCTCCAGCAGCAGACCGGTACGCTTGCGCATGCCACGGTAGAAGTACTCCATGCGCAGTTGGCCGCGCTCCCGGGCCCAGCGCGCGAAGGCTTCGCGAGAACAGAGAAATCGCGTGTCGCGATGCCACACAAGCGGCAGTGCGGCATCGCGCAACGCCTGCTCCAGGCGCCACTCTCCGCACTCGGTCAGGTGAATATGCGTGGCTCCCAGGGCCTGCTGCCAGCGCCGCAACTCGCCAACGATGGTTCCGCTGTTGCCGTCATCATCAAGTTGCACATAATGCACCTGCCAACCGCGCTCGCGCAGCGCCTGGGCGAAGTGCCGCATGGCGCTGAAGATCAGGACGATCTTCAATGGATGATGCGGCACATACCTGGCTTCCCCTTCCACTTCTGCCATCAGCACAGCATCGCGGGCAGGATCGAGGGCGTTGAGGCTGGCCAGATCGAAGGACAGCTGGTCACCCAGTACCAGACCCAGGCGCATCTTCAGGATCCCCCTGGCTGGTCAGCGTTACCGCTATGCAGATTCATGGCATGCCCCCCAGCAGACGCTGACGCAGTTGTTGATCCCTGGCCCGTGGATCGAGCCAGATGGCGAAGAACGCCCGTGCAAAAACGGGGTCGGCGACCGCCCGGCTGAGTTTGCCATCGACGTAGAAGCGGCAGCCCTGCCCCGGCATGTACAAGCCGGTGATGCGCATCCCAGGGCGTACATCCACGAACGCCTGCTGCATGGCCTGGGACCACGCCGCGCGCCGCTGCGGCGTCAGGCTATCAGGATCCAGGCGGTACATTTCCTCGAGGCTGGCCTTCACCAGCATGTCTCTGGACAGCGTTCGGTGATAGGCGAGTTCAAGGGCAAAAGGCCGGTTCCAGCCCTGAACCGGACCTGCTGCCCATAGCTGTGCGGTGTAAAGACGCAGGCCGAACCAGGTGAACTCACCGGAGCCCAGCCGTTGCGCCCCCGGGAGCTCTGCTCGCCAGTCCGCCGCCTCGGACAGGCCTGTCAGTAGCAGGCAAAGCCAGGTCCAACGAGCAGTGCGCCCCATGGTAACCTCGAGCACTCCAAAATACCTGTACAACATTGTTAATTATGTACAGATTTTAGCCATATTGTACAATTTTACGTATCTACCCCGTAGCGACATGTCGGCGTAAGTGGTGAACAGGCGGACATACGGTGGTGCCAGGAAAAGGAGGCAGTTCAGTGAGCCTTATCAATGACCTTCACTCTCCCGCCAACGTACTGGTCTGCGGAGCCAGCCAGGGAATCGGCCTTGCACTGTGCACGCAGTTGCTGGGGCGCGCCGACATCGGGCGGGTGTTTGCCGTCTCGCGACATGCCACCAGCAGCCCTGCGCTGGATGCTTTGTTCGCCGAGCACCCAAGACAGTTGGTTCGCATCGACTGCGACGCGTGTTCCGAAGTGGCACTGCAAACACTGGCGGCACGGGTGGGCGCCTGCTGCGACCAGCTGAACCTTGTACTGTGTACGCTTGGCGTGCTGCAAGAGGCACCCGCACGGGCCGAAAAAGCGCTGACACAGGTGGACATGGCTGGGCTGCTGGCCAGCTTCACGACCAACTGTTTCGCCCCTGTCCTGCTGCTCAGGCACTTGCTGCCCTTGTTGCGACAGCAACCAATGACCTATGTGGCACTGTCGGCGCGGGTCGGGTCGATCAGCGACAACCATCTTGGCGGGTGGTACAGCTATCGCGCCAGCAAGGCCGCGCTCAACCAGCTTCTGCACACTGCGAGCATCGAACTCAAGCGACTGAACCCTGTTTCCACAGTACTATTGCTGCATCCCGGGACCACCGACACCCGCCTTTCCCAACCCTTTCAGGGCAATGTACCGCCGGGAAAACTGTTCTCGCCGGCATTTGCAGCGACATGCATCCTAGCGCTGGTGAGCCGACACGGCCCCGACCAGAGCGGTACATTCTGGGCGTGGGACGGCACACCGATTGCCTGGTGACGCCAAAGCCAGCATGGCTTGGCTTCTCTTGTCAGCTGAACACCCAGAGCACGCGGGTGGGCTTGTCGGTGAGGTTGGCGTAACGAAAACTTGCGTGGGGTTGCAGCTGAAAACTGTCACTGGCGCGCAGCGTTACCGGCTCGCCGCCATCCAGCCATACGGTCAGTTCGCCTTCGAGCACGAAGCAGCCCTGCTCCGAGCTGTCGTCCAGGTACTCCTCGCCACTGCTGGCCCCAGGCTCCAGGTGGCTGTCGAGCATGGAGAACGCGCCCGTTATCGTGGGGGATGCCAGCACGTCGGTGATGCCACCGGCCAGGTGAAGGGTACGACGCTCGTGAGGGCGGGTGACCCACTCGAGTTCGCGCGGCTGGTCCAGCTTGTAGAAATAGGCCGTGGAGACGCCGAGCTCTTCGCTGATAGCCGTGAGGTCGGCCACGGTTGGGCGGGATACGCCCCGTTCGACCTGGGACAGAAAGCCCACCGAACGGCCGATGCGCTGCGCCAGTTCGCCCAGTGTCAGGCCCTTGAACTTGCGCAGGTCGCGAATCAGTACGGCCAGGCCTTCGATCTCTTCGTGCACTTTCATGGTTGAATCGCGACTTTCGGATGGGAAAAATTGATGCCCTGAAAAGTACATGATTCATTTCACAAAGCAAGATACTTCGCGGCATTGCACGAGCCGGCGAAGATATGCCTGGTCGGTTGACGCGGGCCCTTGTAGGAGCGGCCTTGTGTCGCGATGGGCTGCAAAGCAGCCCCTGGGTTTCAGCGCAGATGCACAAATTGCCGGGGCTGATTTGCAGCCCATCGCGACACAAGGCCGCTCCTACACCGGACCGCGCAACCGATCAGGTGGGGGTAACTGCCTTGACCAGACGCTCAGCGAACAGTCTCGTACGTCAAGTCCAGGCACTTGCGGGCCTTCTCCACCAGTTCGTCGATCTCCTCGATGCTGATCACCAGCGGCGGCGCGATGATCATGGTGTCGCCCACGGCACGCATGATCAGCCCGTTGTCGAAGCAATGCTGGCGACAGATCATGCCGACACCTTTGCCTTCATGACGCGCACGGGTGGCCTTGTCCTTCACCAGCTCGATCGCGCCGAGCATGCCCAGGCCGCGTACCTCGCCTACCAGCGGGTGGTCGGCCAGCTCGCGCAGGCGTTGTTGCAGGTAAGGCGCGGTCTTGTCGTGCACCTGCTCGATGATCTTTTCATCACGCAGTATCCGCAGGTTCTCCAGGCCCACCGCAGCCGCCACCGGGTGGCCGGAATAGGTGAAGCCGTGGTTGAAGTCGCCGCCTTCGCTGATAACTTTGGCCACTTCATCTCGCACGATCACGCCGCCCATGGGGATATAGCCGGAGGTAAGGCCCTTGGCGATGGTCATCAGGTCGGGCTTGAGGTCGTAGTAGTCGCTACCGAACCACTCGCCTGTACGGCCGAAGCCGCAGATCACTTCGTCAGCGACGAAGAGGATGTCGTACCTGGCCAGAATCTCCTTCACCTTCGGCCAGTAGGTCTGCGGTGGAATGATCACCCCGCCAGCGCCCTGGATCGGTTCGGCGATGAAGGCGGCAACGTTGTCCACGCCAACTTCGAGGATCTTCTTCTCCAGCTGCTCGGCCGCCCACACGCCGAAGTCGGCCTCGGTCATGTCGCCGCCTTCGCCATACCAGTACGGCTGCGGGATATGCACGATATCCGGGATCAGCCCGCCCTGCTGGTGCATGCCGCTCATGCCGCCCAGGCCCGCGCCGGCCACGGTGGAGCCGTGGTAACCGTTGATGCGGCCGATGATCACCTTCTTGTTCTTCTGGCCCTTGAGCGCCCAGTAATGGCGGACCATGCGCAGCACGGTGTCGTTGCCTTCGGAGCCGGAGCCGGTGAAGAACACATGGGTCATGCCTTGCGGGGCCACGTCGGCGATCGCCTTGGCCAGTTCCAGCGCGGGCGGGTGCGCGGTCTGGAAGAACAGGTTGTAGTACGGCAGCTGCTTCATCTGCTGGCTGGCGACGTCGGCCAGCTCATCGCGCCCATAGCCCACCGCCACGCACCACAGCCCGGCCATGCCATCGAGAATCTTGCGGCCTTCGCTATCCCAGAGGTACACACCCTTGGCCGAGGTGATGATGCGCGGGCCTTTCTCGGCCAGTTGCCGAACATCGCTGAACGGGGCCAGGTGGTGGTCGCGGCTCATGGCTTGCCAGGCGAGGGTCTGGGAATTCTGCTCACTCATTGACTTCACTCCATCAAGCTGCGCAGCCGTGCTACGCAGGTACTTTTTTGTAATTGGGATAGATCGCTGTCAGGCGGACTTCAACAGCATCTGGCGCAATACCGAGCGATGCCGGCAGGCCTTGCCAAAGGACTGGAAGATGGTCAGGTAATGTGGGTTGTCCATGACCTGGTACTCGGGGTGCCATTGCACAGCCAGGGCAAAACCCTTGCTGTTCTCGACCGAAATCGCTTCCACCAGGCCATCGGGTGCCAGCGCCTCCACCCTCAGCCCGGGGGCCAGTACATCGATGCCCTGGCCGTGGATGGAATTGACATCGATGACCGCCGGCAAGCCCATGCGGTCGAGCATGCCGCCGGGCTCTATATGCAGGGCGTGACGCGGGCCGTACTGCTTTTCGATGGGCTCACCCTTGCTTTCGCGGTGGTCCATGAACATGCCGGTCTCATGCACCTTCTGGTGCAGGGTGCCACCCAGCGCCACGTTCATTTCCTGGAAGCCACGGCAGATGCCGAGCACCGGCACACCGGCGGCGATGGCCGCACGCATCAGCGGCAAGGTGGTGGCATCACGCAGCGGGTCGTGATGGGTGCCCGCTGCACTGGCCGGGCCGTTGTAGTGCAACGGTTCGATGTTGGACGGCGAACCGGTGAAGATCAGCCCATCCACCACGTCGAGAATATCGGCGCTGTCCATCAGGTCTGCGAGGCTGGGTATCACGATGGGCAGCCCGCACGCTGCCTTGGCCGCCGCGCGCGCGTACTTCTCGCTGATGGTCTGGGTTGCATGCAGCTCGATCATGCTGGTGCATGCGGTAATGCCGATAACGGGCACACGTGGCATATCTTCCTCCGGCAAATCCATATTGCGCGTTGTATTGAAACGGTAGAAAGGCAGGGTGCAGCGGCGCTGCACCAACCCCGGCAGCTACAGGAACCAGCGGTATTCGCGGGCATCGATGTGGCGCATGAAGTCCAGTTGCTCCTGGTATTTGTTTTCGCAGTAGACCATCACGAATTCACTGCCCAGGCCCTCGTTCACCTCCGGGTGGTGACGCATGGCCGCCAGGGCACTGAAGGCATCCTTGGGGAACTCGATGCCGCTCTGGCGGTTGTCGTTCAGCGGGGCAATGGGCTCGACGCCACGTTCCAGGCCATGCTCCATCCCGGTCAGGATGGCCGCCAGCACCAGGTACGGGTTGGCATCGGCACCGGCTAGGCGGTGTTCGATGCGCAGGTTGCGCGGGTCGGACTCGGGGATGCGAATACACGCATCGCGATCTTCGAAACCCCAGCTGGCCTTGCTCGCCGCGTTGACCATGGCGCCGTAACGGCGGTAGGCATTGTGGTTGGGGGCGAAGATCGGCATGCAGTGCGGCAGCAGCTCCAGGCACCCTGCCACCGCATGGCGCAGCTTGCGCTGGTCATCGCCGGCCAGGATGTTGTTGCCGGCGTTGTCGTACAGGCTGACATGCACATGCATGCCGCTGCCCGGCGCGTCGAGGTACGGCTTGCTCATGAAGCTGGCTCGGTAGCCGTGCTTCATCGCGATACCGCGGGTACTGCGGCAGAACAGCGCCGACCAGTCCGCAGCGCTCATGGCATCGTCGCTGTGCGAGAAGTTGATCTCGAACTGGCCTGGGCCCAGCTCCGCGGTGATGACGTTCGCCGGCACGCCCTGCTCGTTGGCGCCATCGACCATCTCGTGCAGCACCGGTGCGAAACGCGACAACCGCTCGATGTGCATGTTCGGCTGGTCGTCGTGGTCGTCGGTCGCCTTGTCGCGTGGGTACTGTGGCAGGCCGTTGTCGAGCTTGCGGTCGAACAGGTAGAACTCCAGCTCGAAGGCCACCACCGGGCGAATGCCGCGCCTGGCCAGGCGCTGGATCACCCGGGCCAGCACTTCACGGGGCTCGAACTCGATGGGCTTGGCAGTGCCGTCGGAGGTGATGAGCATCTGCGCGATCGGTTCCTTTTCCCAGCGCACCGGCTTGAGGGAACCCGGCACCAGGCGGCGGGCGGCATCCGGGTCGCCGTCGGCGAAGCAGTAGTCACCGATCGGGTAGAGGCCACCCTGGGTGCCCAGCAGCACGCAGTTCTGCGGCAACTTCAGCGGCGCGCCGGCTGCGACTTTTTCCAGCATGTCCATGGGGTAGCGCTTGCCGTAGAAGTGCCCGGGAATATCCAGCGCAATCAGGTCGACATAACGTATTTCTGGGTGCTGCGCTCGGAACGAGCGCACTTCAGTCAGCAGATCCGGAAAGACGACACTCATCTTCTTGTCCTTGTGAGGTGAACGAATTCAGTTGAAGACCCAGAGCACGCGGGTGGTTTTTTCCGTCAGGTTGGCGTAACGGAACTGCGCGTGGGGGTGCAGCTGGAAGCAGTCGTTGGCCTGCAGGGTCACGGCGTCGCCGTGGTCCAGCCAGACCGTGAGTTCGCCTTCGAGCACGAAACAGCCCTGCTCGGAACGGTCAGTCAGGTACAGCTCGCCACTGCTGGCGCCTGGCTCGAGATGGCTGTCGAGCATGGAGAACGCGCCGCCAATGGTGGGCGAAGCCAGCACATCGGTAATGCCCGACTCGAGGTACAGCGTGCGCCGCTCGTGGGGGCGCGTGACCCAGCTGACGCTGCGCGGCTTGCTCAGGTTGTAGAAGTACGCGGTGGATACGCCGAGCGCTTCACTGATGGCGGTGAGGTCGGCCACGGTAGGGCGCGAAACACCGCGCTCGACCTGGGACAGAAAGCCGACCGAGCGGTTGATGCGCTCGGCCAGTTCGCCCAGGGTCAGGTTCTTGAATTTGCGCAGGTCGTGAATAAGGATCGCGAGGGCTTCAACCTCTTCGTGCATCTTCATCGTTTGAGACTGCCGTGAAATTATTAGAGTTATTTTTCATGAAAAATTACATGAAAAATTTCACGAGTCAAGCCGAAGCTGAAAATGGGAAGCCGCGAATGGAGGTATGGGGGGGCAACAAGTAGCGAAGAGGCGTAACGAGAAAAGTACCTTGAAGCCCTCAGGAAGCGAGGGCCTGCGAACGCTGCCGTACCGGCATTTCATAGCGGTGCGGTTGCTGCCAGGCCAGCTGTGCCTGGACATCGACCGCCGCATCCATCACTTTCTGCGCCCAGTTCTCATCCTTGGGGCACACCACCACCACGCGAAAACCGTGGTCGACGCCTTCCAGCCGCACGCCCTCGGAATCATCGACATGCAGGTCGATATCGAAGGCCGACGGCAACTTCGAAGGCGCATTCTCAAGCCCGTTCACGGCCAGGATATGCTGGTGCCGGTCACTGTTGACCACGCCATCGACGCGGATACCGTAGAGCATCAACCAACGGCGGATGTAGGACGGCGTGCGCCCCGACGAGGTGTAGATCCAGATGCTGCAACCCTGGCGGCGCAGGTCGCGGATCAGCGAGCGCGTGCCACTGCGCAGGGGTTCACCCAACCAGCGGTGGACGAACGCCGGCAGCTTGCTGTGCTCGGCGGCGGCGTGCTCGGCCTGGCAGGCGAGCGTGTCGTCGATATCGAACGAAATGCGTACCTGCGGGCGATTGAACGTGCGCTCGAGGGCTTGCCGCCCGCGCTGGAACAGAGAAGGGCTTTGCATCAGCGGCACCTCTCGCGCGCAGGCATGGATGTGCCGCTCAGGAAGAACTTGCCGGGCTCGGGCGCGTGCGCTTCAAGGAAAGCTGCATACTTTTTCTTGATCTTGGGTAGTTCGTACAAAGCCTTGACCCCATGCTTGGCGGAGTTGCGTATGACCGAAGACGGGTTGAAGTAACCCTCGGCGTTGTCCAGCGACAGCACGAATGGTGGTAGCCCCGCGCGCATCAGCAAGTAGCTGACAATGAGCGACCCTGTGCGGTTGTTGCCTTCGATGAACAACTGCGGCTTGCTCAGAATTCGAACGTAGACACCCGCCGCGCGCTTCCAGATCGAGTCGCTGCCATACGAGCAATACCAGTTGTAGAGGTCCTTGATGCCGCCCTCCACATTGTTGAAAAAGTGCGCCTCGGTCGCCGCCAGGTGCGGGGCAAATTCCAGCCTGCGTGCCGGGTCGCTGCCGCACAGCACGGTGGCATTGATCTCCAGCATCAGGTTCAGCTGCTGCAGGTCGAAAAGGTCGACACCCCGGGCGACATAGTCGTCAATCAGGGCATAGCCTTCAACCACATTCAGCAGCACCTCGTCGGTGAATGGATCCCGCGGTTCGGTGAAATGCTGGCTGAGTTCGGCAAAGCGGGCCTGCACCTCACGCAGTGCGCGCTCTACCGCTGGCAGATCAAGACGACGCGTCGCTGGCATTGGAAATCCCTGGTAACACTTGGCGGAAGGTAATGCGGCCGGGTGTTGCAGCCTTCCTGGCTGCAACACCCGGCCACCTTGGCAGGTACGGCCTCAGCTGAACTTGCCGCTGATGTAGTCGGCGGTCAGCTGTTCACGCGGGTTCTGGAAAATCTGCGTGGTCGGGCCCATTTCGACCAGGTAGCCGGTGCGGGTGCCCTTGGAGATATCGACCGAGAAGAACGCGGTGGTGTCGGCCACACGAATCGCCTGCTGCATGTTGTGGGTCACCAGGGCGATGGTGTAGTCCTTCTTCAACTCGACCATCAGCTCCTCCACCCGGCGGGTGGCAATCGGGTCGAGTGCCGAGCAGGGTTCGTCCAGCAGCAGCACTTCCGGCTCGGTGGCGATGGCGCGGGCGATGCACAGACGCTGTTGCTGGCCGCCGGACAGGGCCAGGCCGCTGACCTTGAGCTTGTCCTTCACCTCGTCCCACAGCGCGGCACCCTGCAGTGCGTGCTTGACGCGGTCGCCGATGTCGCCCTTGTAGCGGTTCAGGCGCAGGCCGAAGGCGACGTTGTCGAAGATGCTCATCGAGAACGGGTTGGGCTGCTGGAACACCATGCCGATGTAGCGGCGCACCACCACAGGGTCGACGCCCTTGCCGTAGACATCCTGGCCCAGGAAGTGCACATGGCCTTCGAAGCGGAAGCCCTTCACCAGGTCGTTCATGCGGTTGAGGCTACGCAGCACGGTACTCTTGCCGCAGCCGGACGGCCCGATGAAACCGGTGATCTCGTTCTTGCGGATCGGCACATGGCTGTCGCGAACGGCCATGAAGTTGCCGTAGAAGATCTTGTCCAGCTTGCAGTCCATGACGATGGGGGCTTCGCTGACCACGGGAGCGGCTTTTGGCGCAGTGGATACGTTCAAGGTCGGATGCTCCCTTTCTCAATACTTGGGCTTGCCGAATACTCGGCTCAGAATGTTGATTACCAGCACGATCATCACCAGTACCAGCGAGGCCGCCCAGGCGAGCTCGAGCTGGTTGTCGAATGGCATGCCGGAGAAGTTGTAGATCAGTACGGCCAGCGAGGCCGTCGGGTTCATGACTGCCAGGTCGCCGTCATGCAGGATCCAGTAGTTGCTGAACAGCGCGGTGAACAGCAGCGGCGCGGTCTCGCCGGCGGCACGGGCCACGGCCAGCATGACGCCGGTCAGGATGGCCGGCAGGCCGGTGGGCAGGACGATTTTCCAGATCACCTGGGCACGGGTGCAGCCCATGCCGTAGGCGGCATCCTTCATGATCTTGGGCACCATCTTCATCGACTCTTCAGCGGTCAGCACGACGATGGGCAGCATCAGTACCGCCAGGGCCACACCACCTGCCGGGGCGGAGTAGGTGCCGGTGGTCATCACCACCAAGGCGTAGGCGAACACGCCGGCCAGGATCGACGGCAGGCCGGTGAGCATCTTGGCGGCGAAGCGCGCGGCGTTGGCCAGCTTGCTGTCCGGGCCGAGTTCGGCCAGGAACACCGCGGCCAGGATACCGACCGGTACGGCGATGGCGGCAGCAATGCCGACCATGACGAAAGTACCGGCCATGGCGTTGCCAAAGCCCCCGCCCATCTCGAAGCCGGTGGGCGGCAACTCGGTGAACACCTCCAGGTTGAGGCGTGCGCCGCCGCGGGTGATCAGCATGTACAGCACGGAAATCAGCGGCACGCTGGCCACCAGTGCCGCGAACCATGCCAGCGTGGTCAACACCAGGCTGCGCAGGGAACGGCCTTCCAGCTTGCGCTGCAGGCTGGGCAACGCGTTTGCAGGGGTGGTGAGGTTGGTCATCATTTGTTACCCCGCTGGGCGTAGAGCATGATCATCGAGCCGAGTACGTTCACCGCCAGGGTGATGAACATCAGTACCAGTGCCGCGTACATCAGCACCTCGATCTCGTTCGGGCCGGCCTCCGGGAAGTTCAGCGCCAGCAAGGCCGCCAGCGTGTTGGCCGGGGCGAACAAGGACAGGGAAATGTTGTTGGCGTTACCCACCAGCATGGCCAGCGCCATGGTTTCACCCAGCGCACGGCCCAGGCCGAGCACCAGCGAACCGAAGATGCCAGTGGCTGCCGATGGCACCATTACCTTGAGGATGGCCTCCCAGTGGGTGGCGCCCAGGCCGTAGGCGGCCTGCTTGGTCTTCATCGGCACGCTGGTCAGGGCGTCCTGCGAAACGGCGGCGATGGTCGGCAGAATCATGATCGCCAGTACCAGCGCGGCAGGCAGCAGCCCCGGGCCGCTCAGGGAAGTACCGAAAAAGGGAATCCAGCCCAGTTCGCTGTTCAGCCAGGTGGTCAGCGGGCGAATGGCCGGGATGACCACATAGATCCCCCACAGGCCGTAGACGACGCTGGGGATGGCAGCGAGCAGCTCGACGATGGTGCGGAACACCGCCGCCAGCCGGGCCGGGAGGAAGTCCTGGGTCAGGAAAATGGCCATGCTGACGCCGAAGAAACCGGCGATCAACAGGGCGATCAGGGCGCTGTAGAGGGTGCCCCAGATCGCTGGCAGAATACCGTACTTGCCTTGGTTGACGTCCCAGACACTGCCGAACAGCACGTCAAAGCCGTGCTTCTCGATGCCTGGCAGTGCCTTGCGGCCCACTTCGTAGACCAGCGCGAAGACCAGCGCCAGCACCAGCACCACACCGATGCGTGCAAGCGCACGGAAGGTGCGATCAACCAGGAAGTCTTTCGCAGACGGTGGCTGGCACGCAGAGTCGGGGTTAGCCGGGATGGCAAAAGGAGTGTTCATTGGCAAGTTCCGGGACAGAGGGCAAACACACCCGGCATGGCCGCCAGACCACACCGGGAGCGCCTGGGCGTGTTACTGGATGTTGGCGGACGCTTTGCGTACCTGATCGACAACCGACGCTGGCAGCGGGATGTAGCCCATCGAGTCGGCGATCTTCTGGCCTTTGGTCAGGCTGTATTCGACCATTTCGCGCATGGCCTTGGCCTTGGCCGGGTTACCGTTGTCCTTGCGGAAGATCATCCAGGTGTAGGAGGTGATCGGGTAGGACTTGGCACCGTCCGGGTCAGGCAGCCAGGCCACCAGGTTCTCCGGCATCTGCACCGCAGCCAGCGCCTCGGCACCGCTCTCGGCGTTCGGCACGACGTACTGGCCGGCCTTGTTCTGCAGCTGGGCGAAGTCGACCTTGGCCAGCTTGGCGAAGCCGTATTCGATGTAGCCGATGGCGCCTGGGGTCTGGCGGACGGTGGCGGTTACGCCGTCGTTCTTCGGCGACTTGATGAACTTGTCGCTGGCCGGCCAGTTGACGGTGTTGCCTTCACCCAGCGCTTGCTTGAAGTCAGCGTTGATGGCCGACAGGTGCTTGGTGAATACCGCAGTGGTACCGCTGGAGTCGGCACGCACGACCACGGTGATCGGGGTGGCTGGCAGTTTCAGCTCAGGGTTGGCCGCGACGATCTGCGGGTCGTTCCACTGGGTGATCTTGCCGAGGAAGATGTTGGAGTACACATCGCGTGGCAGCTTCAGCCCTTTAGGGTTGCCCGGCAGGTTGTAAGCCAGGACGATTTCACCGGCGGTCATTGGCAGCAACTGCACGCCCTCGCCGACCTTGGCGATTTCTTCGGCTTTCATTGCCGAGTCGCTGGCGGCGAAGTCGACGGTCTTGTTCAGAAAGTCCTGAACACCCGCCCCGCTCCCCTTGGACTGGTAGTCAACGGTGACACCGTCGGTTTCCTTGCTGAAGGCCTTGAACCAGGTCAGGTAGATCGGTGCCGGGAAGCTGGCGCCGGAACCGGTCAGGCGGACGTTCTCTGCGGCGAAGGATGCCGAAGTGGCGCAAAGCGAAACGGCAACGGCGAGTGCAGCAGACTTCATCAGGCGTATCATCGAAAAGCGCTCCGTGTGATGGCCGGCACACTTTGCAGCAGCAATGTTACAGCTTTGTGACCAATGAATGGCAAGCCGCACGGTAGAGCCGTCTGGCGGCGCCATCACGGCAACATCAGTGAGCAGAGCCCTGGACGGGTTCCTGTCTCAACCCTAAGGCCTCGATGTGTCGGTTGAATGACTGTTTCGAGTGGGCGACAGGTTTCCTGGCACCGCTGGTCGATTACGGGGTACTCGGGTGTTGCCGCGGCATTCAACCGCTCATGCGAACCAGACGGGAGTGAATGCCATGCCACGCGGCGACAAGGACAAGTACACCGACAAGCAGAAGCGCAAGGCCGAACATATCGAGGAAAGCTACGAGCACAAAGGCGTGCCGGAAGACCAGGCCGAAGCACGCGCCTGGGCCACCGTCAACAAACAGTCCGGTGGTGGCGAGAAGAAAGGCGGCTCGGGCAAGGCCACCTCTTCCAGCGAGAAGAAAACTGCTCGCTCGGACTCGGCCAAACGGGCAGCGAAGTCACGCCAGGGTCATTCCCGCACATCGGGCAGTTCCCTGGAAACCCAGAGCAAGCAGAGCCTGATGAAGGAAGCGCGCAGCAAAGACATCAAGGGGCGCTCCACCATGACCAAGGCACAATTGGTGGAAGCGCTCAAACACGCATGACACAAGCCCCCGGCCCGGCGAATGTAACGCGGTGCATGGCACCGGCTACGCCGGTGTTCGCGGTGAACCCGCTCCCACACCGAGCCGTGCAAGCTTCACGATCCTTGGGCAAGGCTATGGCCTTTACAGGAATGGTGCCGATCTCGGGCCAGGCGCGATCCCTGTGGGAGCGGGTTTACCCGCGAAGAATGCAACGCGGTGCATGGCACCGGCTACGCCGGTGTTCGCGGGTGAACCCGCTCCCACACCGCGCCGTGCAAGCTTCACGATCCTTGGGCAAGGCTATGGCCTTTACAGGAATGGTGCCAATCTTGGGCCAGGCGCGATCCCTGTGGGAGCGGGTTTACCCGCGAAGAATGTAACGCGGTCCATGGCACCGGCTACGCCGGTTCGCGGGTGAACCCGCTCCCACACCGAGCCGTGCAAGCTTCACGATCCTTGGGCAAGGCTATGGCCTTTACAGGAATGGCGCCAACCCTGAACCAGGCGCGATCCCTGTGGGAGCGGGTTTACCCGCGAAGAATGTAACGCGGTCCATGGCACCGGCTACGCCGGTTCGCGGGTGAACCCGCTCCCACACCGAGCCGTGCAAGCTTCACGATCCTTGGGCAAGGCTATGGCCTTTACAGGAATGGCGCCAACCCTGAACCAGGCGCGATCCCTGTGGGAGCGAGTTTACCCGCGAAGAATGCAACGCGGTGCATGGCACCGGCTACGCCGGTGTTCGCGGTGAACCCGCTCCCACACCGAGCCGTGCAAGCTTCACGATCCTTGGGCAAGGCTATGGCCTTTACAGGAATGGTGCCGATCTTGGGCCAGGCGCGAACCCTGTGGGAGCGGGTTTACCCGCGAAGAATGCAACGCGGTGCATGGCACCGGCTACGCCGGTGTTCGCGGGTGAACCCGCTCCCACAGGGACCGCGCACGTCTCAAAAAATTGAGCAAGTCAGTTGCGCCCACCTGGACCGCATCGCACTCAAGTTCCGCGAAGCTTCAACTGCATCAACCAATCCCGGCGATATCCGCCGCGTCGGCATCCCGGCAACTGTTGCGGGACGCGCATACGAATTCCGCCTCGGCGCGTGTCGGGTAGTTGAAGGTCAGGCGCAGCTTTTCTTGTGTGTCATAAAGGTCATAACCCTCCCCTAACGTCGCGGGAAAGCCAAGACTACGCGGGTAAATCTCTTTCTTGAGCGGCACAGCGGGAACCACAACAAAGCGCGTCTGCATGTTCATCCCCCTCCCGGCAGTCTCTTAGTATTAGTACCGCTAAGGGAAAGCATCAAGGTGACTCATACAAACAATCGCAACGCCGTGGTTACCCGCGAAAAGGCTGGGGCATCGCTACAGCGTAAACAACAGCTCCTGGCCAAGATACCTGGCGCTAACCTGATGCCCTGTTTCGTTCAGGTCGAATGGCTGGCACATGGCCCCTGTAGTCACCACATCGCCTGCTTTCAGGGTCTGGCCACGTTCGGCGGCATGCGCATAAAGGTGGGCCAGCGATGCCAACGGGTCGGTCGCCGCATCGCCAGACAAGCCCCGCGCCCGCAACTGGCCGTCTACGTATACCTCGGTGGTTTCGGCCAGGTCAGCCAGCAACGGCACATCGATGCCTGCTGCCAGGCTGTTGCCAATCACCAGCGCTTCAAACCCAACGTTGTCCGCCACGAAGCTTGGCCACCCAACAATCTTGCGATCGACGAAGCGCGAGCGCACCACTTCGAAGGTGACGCAGGTTGCGCGAATATCTTCGCTGGCTGGCACCCGCCCAACCTGGGGTGGAATATCGCGATCCAGTACGAAGGCGACCTCGCATTCGATGGTTACCGGTGTAACTGCCGGCAACCGGATATGCACACCACCAGCATGACAACGCCCCGCCTCCAACTGGCCAATCAAGGGCCGGGACAAATTGGCTGCACGCATGGCTGCGGGGCTGCCGACACCCAGCTTCCACCCGGCGCGCTGGCCTGCGGCGGCCGCAAACAACTCGTCCTGGCTGTCATAGCCCTGTTTCAACGTCTCGGGTTTGAGGCTGGCGGGCAGTTCCGCCAGCAGCTCACCGCTAAGCCAGTGCTGCAGCAACAATGCCGCGGTACGCTGGGGAATGAAGAGCGAATTGTTCATAAGACCTCTTGATTGATGGGCGATGGCGGGCAACAGATGCTAGAGCGTGGCATTGATAAGGATAAATATATTGTCATGATGTCTGGCATCACAAACCGTTATGACCCTGCCTGACGCAATCCCGTGTAGGAGCGGCCTTGTGTCGCGATGGGCCGCAAAGCGGCCCCGGCAATGCGTGCATTTGCGCTGAAACCCCGGGGCCGCGTTGCGGCCCATCGCGACACAAGGCCGCTCCTACAGGATTACCTGTCAGCAGACACCGGCTGCTTCAGCAGCAATACGTAGGCCATCGCCGCCACCGCCGCGACTGCCGCACTGATCAGGAACGCCGAGGCAAACGACCCGGTCTGCTGAATGCTGAACCCCGTCACGATCGGTGCCACCGAACCCGCAAGGTAACCGCCGAAATTCTGGATGGAGCCAAACGAGGCCACGCGCCGGCTATCCACGACGGTGTTGGCGATCATCCAGGCGGTGGAGCTGGCCATGTTCACGCTGAACAACGCGCAGCACAGCAGGGCCACGCTGAGCATGAAGCCGCTGCCGAACGATAGCGGCACGGTGAAAGCCGCCGCCGCGAACAACGCGCTCACCACTACCCGCTTGCGGCTACCCAGCACGCTGGCGCCGTTCTTCACCAGGCGGTCGCACACACGGCCCGCCACAATGGTGCCCAGGGCGCCGAAAACGTAGGCCAGTGACACCACCCAGGCTGTCTTGTACAAGCTCAGCCCGTGCTCACGCTCGAAGTAGCCCGGCAACCAGGTCAGGTGCAGCCACAGCATGTAGATCACCCCCATGAAGCCCAGCACAGCGCCCCAGGTGCTCTTGTGCCGGAACAACTCGGCCCATGCCGCCAGTTGTGCCTTCATGCTCGGCCTGGCCGTTGCCACTGGCTGCTTCTGCGCCTGGGCCGCCAACAGGCGTTCACGCTCCTCGGCAGGCAACTCGGCCAGGTAACGTTCCTTGCTTTTATAGAAGGCGAACCAGCAAGCGGCGACCAGGATGCCGAACACCCCGGTGACTATGAACATGCCTCGCCAGCCCCAGTTGACCATCAGCAGCGTCAGCAACGGCGGCGCAATGCACGGCCCGATGCAGGTCGATGACAGCACGATGCCGGTCGGCGTGCCGCGTTTCTCGGCCTCGAACCACTCCGCCAGCGCCTTGGCCGCCGACGGGAACATCGGCGCCTCGCCGATCCCCAGCACCACCCTCAGCCCGATGAACGCGGAAAAACTGTTGATCAGGCCGGAGGCCGTCTGCGCCACCGACCAGCCCAGCAGTGCAGCCCCCAGCGAAATCTTGCTGCCCAGGCGGTCGATGATCATGCCCAGCGGCAACTGGGAAAAGGCATATGCCAGGGAAAATGCCGACAACAGAATGCCCATCTGTGAGGGCGTGATCACCATGTCCCGCTGGATCGAGGTGTTGGCGATCGACAGCGCGCTGCGGTCGACGTAGTTTATGATGCCAATCACCAGCAGCAGGCTGACGGTGATGACCTGGTACTTCCTGAACGGGTTCGAGCTCGCGATCGCTTCAGGCTCGCGATCAAGCTCGGCTTGCGCATATTTGGTAGTCATGGGCGTTCACTTTTGTTGTTATTGGTTGAACAGCGGATCAGTGAGCTACATGGATGCCTCAAGCAGCCACTGGTAGTCCTCGGCAGACGCTTCACGCGGGTTGGTGCGGTGGCTGTGATCGGCCAGCGCACCCTGGATGATGCGCGGGAACAGCTCTTCGCTGACGCCCAGCTCGCGCAGCCCGGTCGGCAGGCCCAGCGCACGAGTCATGTGGCGGATCGCGTCTTCGATCTGGCCTTCGTCGGCCAGCCCCATCGCCTGGGCGATGCGTTGCATCTTGTGCTCGTTCAGCACCGTCTCGGCCTTGCGGTTGAAGGTGATGACGGCGGGCAGGAAGATCGCGTTGAGGGTGCCGTGGTGCAGCCGTGGGTTGATGCCGCCCAGTGCGTGGCTGAGGCTGTGTACGCAGCCCAGGCCCTTCTGGAATGCCAGGGCGCCTTGCAGCGAGGCGCTCATCATGTTGACGCGGCTATCCAGGTTGCCGGGCTCGCGGGTGGCGGTTTCGATGAAGCGCCAGGCGCGCCACAGCCCGTCCAGGGCAATGCCGTCGGCGGGCGGGTTGAATGCAGGCGCCATGAAGGTTTCCAGGCAGTGGGCAATGGCGTCCATGCCGGTGGCGGCGGTGAGTTGCGCCGGCAGGCCAAGGGTCAGCGCCGGGTCGCAGATGGCAGCCTTGGGCACCACATGGGGCGAGATCACGCCCACCTTGCGCCCGTCATCGAGAATCAGGATGGCGCCCCGCCCTACCTCGCTGCCGGTGCCCGCCGTGGTCGGCACGGCGATTACCGGTGCGGTTGCCGCCGTAATGCGGGCCAAGCCGCCTTCGATCACCGCAAAGCTTTTCAATGGGCCGTCGTGCCTGGCACACACGGCCACACCTTTGGCCAGGTCGATCGCCGAGCCCCCGCCAATGGCAATGATCCCGTCACAGCCACATTCCTGGAACATGGCAACCGCTTCACGCACGGCGTTCTCGTTCGGGTTGGGCGGCGTGCTGTCATAGATCGGCAATTGCGCGCTGCTGTCACTGAAGGTGCTCAAGGCCACATCGACGATACCGGCAGCACGCACGCCACGGTCCGTCACGATCAAAGGCCTGGTTATACCAATGCGCTCGCACTCGGCAGGCAGGCGCGCAATGGCGCCGATATCGAACTGGATCTGGGTGATGTAGTTGATCAGGGACATAGGGCCTTCACAGCCTCCTGGCGCTATTGTTATGGGCGGTTCCGCCGCACTGGATGCGACACCGTGCAGCGCCAGTATAGGAATTCGCGCCTGGCCATGGTATTGAGAACAATCCATATCGGTATAACCCGGACGCATACCAGATGACCCCTTCACTCAACTCGATCATGTCCAGGCTCCACGCCCGCCACCTGCGCCTGCTCATCGAACTGGACGAGCACCGCTCGCTGCTCGGCGCGGCAAGCAGCGTCGGGCTTACCCAGCCCGGAGCGAGCAAGGCGTTGCAGGAAATCGAAACCACCTTCGGCACGGTGCTGTTCAACCGCACCAATCGCGGGCTGGAGCCCACGGCTGCCGGGCACTGCGCCATCCGCTACGCGCGCGTGGTGCAAACGGACATTTCAAACCTGCGGCATGACCTGGATGCCATCCTGCGCGGGGTCGGCGGCCGGCTGGCGGTGGGGGCAATCATGGGCGCGGTGCCATTGCTGATGAGGGCGGTGTCGCAGTTGGCCAGCATCCAGCCGCAGATGTCGTTCGAGATCATCGAAGACACCAGCCAGTCGCTGCTGGCACAGATCGAGAGCGGTCGCCTGGACGTCGCCTTGTGCCGCACCAGCGTGAGCAATAGCCCTCAGCTGTTTGCCAGCAGCTTTGTCCAGGACGAGACGCTGGCGGTCATCGCTAATATCGACCACCCGCTCAAGCACGCGCAAAACCTGAACCTTGCAGACCTGGCCGAGAGCCGCTGGATCGTGTACCGGGCCAACATGCCGATGCGGGTACAGCTGGAGCGCGAATTCCACGATGCCGGGCTGCGCTTCCCGTTGCACCTGGTGGAAACCACCTCGATCCTGGCGACCTTGTCGCTGCTACAGAACCACCCCGACTTCGTGGCACTGGTGTCGATCGACGTGGCCCGGCAATGCGCGATGAACCAACAGGTGCGCATTCTGCCCCTGACCATGGGCTCGGTCAGCGACCCGTACGAGCTGGTCACCCGCAAAGGCAGCCAGGCGACACCGGCCATGGACACGCTCGCCGAACTGCTGCTGCCGCACGGCGCACACCATACCGACAGCTGATCAGCGTAGCGCCTGGTCCAGGTCGCGCTGCAGCGAACTGACCGCCTCCAGGCCCACGTGCAGGCGCACCAGGGCCCCACGCACGGGTGTGGCGAAGGTTCGCTCGCCCAGCTCGGCCAAGGTCACCAGGCTCTCGTAACCACCCCAGGACGCGCCGATGCCGAACAGGCGCAGGCGATCGATGAAGGTTTCAGCCCGGCTCAGGCTGCTGTCGGCCAGCTCGATGCTGAGCAGGCCATTGCTGCCCTTGAAGTCGCGGCGCCACAGGGCGTGGCCCGGGTGCTCCGGCAACGCCGGGTGGTACACCCGCGCCACTTCCTCTCGTGCCTGCAGCCAGTGGGCGATTTCCAGGCCCTGGCGCTCGTGCACCGCTATGCGGCTGGCCAGGCTGCGCGCACCGCGCAGTACCAGCCAGGCATCGTCCGGGCTGACCGTGCAACCGCAGGTATCGCTGCTGCGCGACAACGCGGCGAAGGCCTCGCGGGTGGTGCAGACGCTGCCCAGCATCACGTCGCTGTGCCCGCCCAGGTATTTGGTCAGGGCCATCACCGAAATGTCCGCGCCCAGCGCCAGCGGCTGGTGCAGATAGCCCGAACCCCAGGTGTTGTCGACCGCCAGCAGGATCCCGCGCGGCTTGCATAGAGCAGCCATGGCCGGCAGGTCGTTGAGTTCGTACAGCAACGAACTCGGGCTTTCGCTGTAGACCATGCGCGTGTTCGGGCGCAGCGCGGCCTCAAGGCCCTGCCCGTCCGCGGCAAAATAGCTGACCTGCACGCCGAACGGCTGCAGCAGCTCGCGCGCCAGGCGCCGCACCGGCCCATACACGCCATCGCTGAGCAGCACATGGTCGCCGGGGCGCAGGTAGGCGAGAAACGTCTGAGTGATGGCCTGCAGCCCGGTGGCGAACAGCTTGGTGCGGTGGCCGCCTTCCAGTTCGCTGACCAGGTCTTCCAGGGCAAAGGCTGTGGGGTTGCCGCGGGCGCCATAGCTGAGCACCCGTTGCTGGTCACGACGGCTGCGTGCCTCGCGCTGGTCGGCGACGCTGTCGAACAGCACCGTGCTCAGGCGGCTGACCGGCGGATTGACGCCATGCGCACCCTGGCCCGGCTCGCCACGACCGGCATGCACCAACCGCGTGGCGATCGGGTCGGCGTGGGTCAATGGCGCAAAACTGGCGACTTCGGCGGCGCTCATCTGCGCGATCAACCCGGTTTCCCAGGCCAGGTAACGGCGTGCGGCCTCCTTGTTCCCGGCGTGGCGGTCGTGGACGAAGAAGAGGAAATCGATACAGGCGGCGTCTGCCAGGGAAGCATCATCCTCGACCTGGGGCCACCCGGCCTGCAACGCCCGAGGGAACAGGCGCGCCGCCTGGCGTTGTGCAGCGGGCAATTCGCTGGCCGCCAGCTCGGCGACGCGAGGGTCATCGGCGATGAATACCAGGCGCCGCGGCTGCGTGCGCACCTGCTCGGCCAGTTGCGGGCGGATCGCCCACTGCGCGCCGCGCAGGTGGCGCCTGCGGTAGGCCGTACTCGAGCGCAGGTCCAGCAGCAAGGCGCCGTCGAGTTCTTCGGCGCTGGCCTCGGTCAGGGTCACAGCCAGACCGGGTTTGCCCGGTAGTGCCAGGCCACTGCCCAGGCCGCCTTCGAGCACATAGGCATCATGCCCCATCTGCCGCAGCCAGCTGGTCACCACCGGCGCGCGCACACCGTCGTCGTCGAACAGCACCACGCGCGCCTTGCGCACACCGATGTACAGGTCGGTGCCCTGCACCAGTTGGCCTCCCGGGCAATGTTGCGCACCGGGCAGGCTGCCGGCGGCAAATTCCTCCGGGGTGCGCACGTCGCACAGGAACAGCGTGCGCTGTGCCTCTTGCTGCCATTCCAGCACCTGCTTTGCCGCCACCCACTGCACCCCCGCCTTGCGCGCCAAGGCCACGCTTCGCGTCCGTTGCTTTGCCAACGCCTGGCCACTGTGGGGCGGATAGCCGCGCTGCCCGCCGTGCTCCAGAGGCAGGTCCGCCAGGTACCAACCCTGGGTGCCGTTTTCCAGGGCATAGACGGGGTTGTCGATGCCGAGGTTGATCAGGGTTTGCGCGCCGATGATGCTGCGCGTGCGGCCTGCGCAGTTGATCACTACCGGT
Source organism: Pseudomonas sp. B5(2017) (assembly GCF_002112825.1). Classification (NCBI taxonomy): domain Bacteria; kingdom Pseudomonadati; phylum Pseudomonadota; class Gammaproteobacteria; order Pseudomonadales; family Pseudomonadaceae; genus Pseudomonas; species Pseudomonas sp. B5(2017). The sequence continues at coordinate 454,302 of NZ_NEIR01000001.1, read as the reverse complement.
GTGTGCGGGTCTTGCACCAGGTCTTCCAGGCGGTAGCCCAGCTCACCGTTGGGGCAACAGGTGGCGCCGGGGATGTTCATCCTGGCGAACTCGTCCAGCGGCCGGCCGTCGAGCAGCACCAGCGGCTTGCCCTGACGCTGCCATTCGGCCAGTTGCGGGGCGCTGATGCGCGGGGTGTGGCACGCGTGCTCGACCAGCTCGCCAAAGGCCTTCGATGGCAGGTGCACGCCAGCGAACAGTTCGAAACCTGCGGCCTGCCACCCCAGGCTGCCGCCTTCGAGCCAGTGTACCGCCGTGTAGCCCAGGGCCTGCAGCCGCCGGGCGCCGCGCTGCGCCAGCTCGCCGCCGGTTGCATCGTAGACCACCAGCCGCACCGCCGGGTTGGGCGCCAGGCGCGGGGCCTCGATTTCCAGCCGGCTGTACGGCAGGTTGACGGCGTAGAACAGGTGAGCTTCGCCGTACTGGCCATGTTCGCGCAGGTCGAACAGGGCGATCTCCTGGCCGTCGAACAGCCAGTCATGCAGGTGCGCGGGGGTGATGCTGGGGATCATGGGACGCAGTCCTTGGTCGATCAGGTTGGGAAAATGCGGTGCCTGTGCCGGCCTCTTCGCGGGTGAACCCGCTCCCACAGGGACCGCGCCGTGCTTACAAGCCATGCATTACTTGTGGGAGCGGGTTCACCCGCGAAAGGGCCGGCACAGGCCACACGCATCAAAATAGCCAGTCATGCAGGTGCGCCGGTGATGCTGGGGATCATGGGACGCAGTCCTTGGTTGATCAGGTTGGGAAAATGCGGTGCCTGTTCCGGCCTCTTCGCGGGTGAACCCGCTCCCACAGGGACCGCGCCGTGCATTACTTGTGGGAGCGGGTTCACCCGCGAAAGGGCCGGCACAGGCCGCACACATCAAAGGCCATAAGCCTCGATCGAAGGCGCCATCTGTGACTTGTTGTAGTTCACCACGCTGCCGTCGTCCTTGACCCCATAGCGATTTTCCAGCGACTCCAGCGGCCGGCCATAAAGGTGGAAGTGCAAGGTCGGCTTATCGCCTTCGACGCGAATGCCATGCAGGTCCTCGCCCAGGAAGGCCACCGAGGTCCCCGGTTGCACCACGATCTCACGCTCCAGCGCCAGGCGGGCACGGGCCGGGTCGCTGCCGTCATCCTCGCGGCGGTACACCCGGTTCAGTTCCTGCCCCTCGACAGCAACGATGATTGCCCAGGTTTCGTGGTTGTGCGGCAAGGTCGCCTTGCCCGGCAGCAGCGAGTTGACATACAAGGTCGGCGACTCGCCGTCGTCGTTCAGGCGATAGCGGAACTGGGTCTCGCCACTCGCAGCATCCGGCGCCGGAAAGCGCTCGAAGTTGAACAGCTCGCGGCACTCGGCCAGCCCTTCGAGCAAAACGACGATCTGCTGCAGCGCGGCGCGATCGACGCCCCGCGCATGGATGGCGCGCACTTGCGCCAGGAACGGCTGGATCACGGAATCACGGGACATGCTCGGTCTCTCTTCTTCGCTAGCGGAAATCAAACGCTGAGGCTGTAGCGCCCCAGGTTGCTGAATACATCGGGCGCCGGGCGGCTCGGACGCTGCCCGCCCTCGCCCAGCGCATGCTGCAGGAAAGCGCGGGTACGTTCGTGCTGCGGGGCGCGGAACAGCTGTTCGGCGCTGCCGTGCTCGACGATGCGGCCATGCTCGGTGAAATACACCCGGTCGCTGATCTCTTCGGCAAAGCGCATTTCATGGGTAACCAGCACACAGGTCATGCCCTCCTCGGTCAGCTCGCGGATCACCGCCAGCACTTCGCCGACCATCTCCGGGTCCAGCGCCGAGGTCACTTCGTCGAACAGGATCAACCTGGGCCGCATCGCCAGGGCGCGAGCGATGGCCACGCGCTGCTGCTGCCCACCCGACAGTTCGCCCGGAAACGCCGCGGCCTTGTGGCCCAGGCGTACCTTGTCGAGCAGCGCCAGGGCCAGATCGCGAGCTTCGCCACGCTGGCGACCGAGTACCTTGGTCGGGGCGATCAGCAGATTGTCCAGCACGCTCAGGTGCGGAAACAGGTTGTACTGCTGGAAAACGAAGCCCACCTGCTTGCGCAGCGCAATCAGCTCGGCCTCGCCCCGCAAGCGCTCGACCTGGGTACCGCCGATACGGATGCTGCCCTGCTGCGGCCTCAACAGGCCGGTCATGCAGCGCAGGATGGTCGACTTCCCCGAACCCGACGGGCCAATGATCGACACCGCCTGGCCGGCCTGCACATCGAGGTCGATACCGCGCAGCACCGGGTTGTCGGCGAAGGCCAGGTGCACGTCACGCAGCTGGATCAAGGGTTCAGAAGGCATAGCGACGCTCCAGGCGTTGGGTCAGGCGGGCAATCGGGTAACAGTAGGCGAAGAACAGCGCCAGCACGCTGAAGTACACCAGCACGGTGAAGCCGCTGCGGTTGACGGTATTGGCGGCAATCTGCGCGCTGTCGATCAGGTCGTGCACGCCCACCAGCGAAGCCAGGGCGGTGCCCATGGTCACCACCGCATACAGGTTCATCCACGGCGGCAGCATGCGTCGCAGGCACTGCGGCAGGATGATCGACCGGAAGATCTGCGCGCGGCTGAAGGCCAGCGAGCGCGCAGCCTCCCACTGGGTGGCCGGGATCGAGGCGACTGCACCACGGAAGATTTCGGCAACATTGGCGCTGGCCGGCAGCGCCAGACCGATGGTGACCTTCAGCCAGTCGGGGAAGGCCAGCCAGGTGCCGGCAACCTGGATATCGAAAGGGAACACGTACGAGGTGAAGTAGATCAATACCAGCCACGGCGCATTGCGAAACACCTGCACCCACAGGCGCGCGATGCCGCGCAGCGGCGCTACCGGCGACAGCAACAGGATGCCCAGCAACAAGCCCAGCAGCGTGCCCAGGGCAATGGCGCCGACGCTGATCTGAATGTTCTGCAACAGGCCTGCGCCCAGGGTCGGTGACCAATGCCACAGCGCGGCGAGGTTCTCAGTGGCCATAGCCAGGCATCCTCAGGCGCGCTTCCAGGGCGCGACCGGCACAGTTGACGGCGAAGCTGAGCAGGCCGAAGAAAGCCAGGATCAGGATCATCAGTTCGATGACGTTGTCGCCCTGGGTCCAGATCATGATCGAGGCGTAGGTGATGTCGTTGACGGCAATCGCCGAGGCCACGGCAGTCATCTTCACCAGGTCGATCAGGTTGTTGACCAGCGCCGGCAAGGCGAAACGCACGGCCAACGGTAGTTGCACCTGCAGCAGTTGCTGGCGACGGCTGAAGGCCAACGAGCTGGCCGCCTCCAGGGTCACCGTCGGCACCGCCTCGATGCCGGCGCGCAAAGCCTCGGCATGGAAGGCGCCCTTGTGCAGGGCAATCACCAGCACCACCCAGGCAAAGGGTGTCATCGGGTTGGCATTGCCCAGGCTCTGGCTGATGAGCATGTTCAGCACCAGAAACGCGCAGTACAGCTGCACCAGCGTCGGCGTGTTGCGCGTGACCTCGATGAAGGCCCGCGCCGGCCAGGCCAGCCAGCGGCTCCTGGCGGTGAGCGCCGCCGCCAGCAGCACGCCGACCAGCAGGCTGCCGGCGATGCTGAACAGGCACAGCCAGAGCGTGGTCAGCGCACCTTCCAGCAGCTTGCCGCTGGCGTAGCCGTCGAACAGGAAGTTGTAGTTCAGGCCAACTCGGGCGAGCTGCCCGACCAGCCAGTGCAGAGCCTCGCTCATCAGGCGCCTTCGCCCTGCAGCTTGGCGCGCAGCTCCACCAGCGCAGGCGAGGCCGGGGTGATGTGGTTGGCCTGCTCACGTTCGATCAGCCAGCCGCTGCGGTGCCATTGCTTGACGAATGGGTCCAGGCGCTGCTGGGTGTCGGTCTCGCCCAGGCGCGTCCAGATCACCGATGGCGCCGGATTGAGCTCGGGAGCCAGGGCGCGGTAGGCGCCCCACTCGCCGCCCTTGGCCAGCAGCGGGTTGATCAGCGTGGCATCGTGCACCGCGGCCACGCAGTTGTTGCCACGCAGGGCCAGCAGCGATTCGGCGGAGGTCTTGAAAGCCTTGAGGTCGGCGCCCAGTTCCACCAGCGCCTGGGTGTAGCTGCTGCCCTGGCTGGTGCACACCGGCTGGCCCTTGAGGTCGGCCCAGGTCTTGATCGGGCTGTCCTTGACCAATGCTGCGGTGCCGCCGACACGGTAGAACGGCGTGGGCACGTGGCCCAACAGCTTGTCACGCTCGGGGGTCCATTCCATGTTGGCGATCAGCAGGTCGACCTTGCCCTGCTGCAGAAACTGCACGCGGTTGGCCGGTTGCACGGCGACCAGATCGACCGCCACGCCCAGCTGGCGTGCCAGGTCACGGGCCAGGTCGACGCTGAAACCGATCGGCTCGCGGGTGGCCGGGTCGATGGCACCGAACGGGCCACCGGAAAGCACCACACCCACGGCCAGCTTGTGCCGCTGCTGGATCTTGTCCAGGGTGGCATGGGCCTGGGCCAGGCCGCTGGTGGCCAGGGTAGCGGTGGCCAGCAACGATGCGAACAGCCCGCGACGGGCAAAGGTGGACAGCGACATGGTGGGGGCTCCTCATCCCGGCAGCCGGAACACCCGGCCAATGAGGGCGCATCCTAGGAAGTTGCAGGGGCGAGGGGAAATTCAAATATTGCCTATCGTTATAACGCAGCGCATCCAGAAAACTTGCAAAACGGGCATAAGCACCGTAATTGCTGGAGAATCCCTATCGAGCGGTGATATCCAATCGACCAACAGATAAAGATTCATTATCTTTAACCGACCATCAGTAATGTAAAACAGCGGGAAAGCACCGCGCCCCGCCCCACCTCCCTACCCGGCCGACCCCATGAGCGCCCTCGACCTCGACCTGCTCCGCACCTTTGTCGCCATCGCCGACCACTCAAGCTTCGCCGAGGCCGGCCGTAACCTGGGCCGCACCCAGGCTTCGGTGACCCAGCACATGCAGCGCCTGGAGCAGCAGGTGGGCGTGCCGCTGTTGCGCAAGCAAGGTCGCCACAAGTCCCTGACCGATGCCGGCCGCCAGCTGTTGCGCCATGCCCGGCAGATGCTCACGCTCAACGACGAGGCCCTCGCCGGCCTGCGCCAGGACGGCCCCAGCGGCGTGCTGCGGATCGGCTCGCCCCACGACATCGCCGACACCATCCTGCCGCCACTGCTCAGCCACATCGCCCGCTCGGCGCCCAACCTGCGCCTGGAGATCGACGTTGGCCGCAGCCCGTTCCTGATGGAAGACCTGCAGCGCGGCAAGGTCGACATGGTCATCTCGACCCGCACCGCGCCGGGCCTGGAAGGCTTTGCGTTGCGCACCTCGCCGGTGTGGTGGATATGCGCGGCGCACTATCAGCACCTGCCGGGGGAGCCCCTGCCGCTGGTGCTGGTGGACGAACCCAGCCTGTACCGCAAGCTGGCGCTGGAGGCGCTGGAGCAAGCCGGCATCGCCTGGCGCCAGGCCTATCTGGCATCCAACCTGATCGGCGTCAAGGCGGCGGTGCGCGCGGGCCTGGGCATTACCGCACGCAGCCAGGAAATGGTCGGCCCCGACATGCGCGTGCTAGGGCAAAGCGATGGCCTGCCGACACTGCCCGACGTGACCTACTACCTGTGGGTGCGGGCCAACACCGTGAACCCGCTGGTGCGCCAGGCCTATGCGATGGTGCGCGCCAGCGCGGGGTTGTGATGCGCGCCGCCCTGGCTAATTCATAGGCAGCCCGCTGGCGTTGAGGTGGTGCGCAGCAGTGGTCAGTTCGAGCTCGGTCCTTCACTCCATTGACGCATATCAAGCCGCCGCCCCCGGTTCGCGCGACGATGGCTGTCAGCAAGGAACAAATCGAAAACCGCCATGCGCATTGTGCTCAAGGCCATCGCCATCGATCACTGTGCGCGGCTTTGGACAAGGAGCCCCACATGAGCCCGCTGAACCACATACTGGTAGCCACCGACCTGTCCACGTCTGCCCGCAACGCGGCAGAACGCGCTGCGTACCTGAGCAAGGAGCAACAGGCATCGCTGGACCTGCTGTACGTTGCCAACCCGGCCCCCTTCGAGCGCCTGAAACAGCTGGTGGCACCGGGTGACGACCTGCTGAAACGCGTGCTGGACACCGCAGGCGAAAAAATTCGCGCACTGGCTGCAATGCTGTTCCAGCGCCATGACATCGCCGCTGGCGTGCAGGTCGCGCACGGCTCGGTGACCACGGAGATCACCCGTGTGGTGCAGGATAAACGCAGCGACCTGCTGGTGTGCGGGGCGAAGGGCCAGAGCGTGGCGCGGCGCCTGCTGCTGGGCTCCACTGTGCAGAAGATGCTGAACCGCATGCCCTGCCCTTTACTGGTGGTCAAACAGGCGCCACGCGATGCCTACCGGACCTTGCTGGTTGCAGTTGATTTTTCGCCTTCATCACTGCGCTCCATCGAACTGGCAAAAGCCATTGCCCCACAGGCCGAGATCATTCTGTTGCATGTGTACGAAGCGCCGTTCGAAGGCAGCATGCGCTTCGCCCACATCGACCATGACACGCTTGCACACTACCGCAATGTCATCCGCAAGGATGCGGTGAAGCAGCTCGCGGCCTTGAGCGAAACCGCCGGAGTGGCAGATGCTCGGCAGATCGTGGTGCATGGCGACCCTGGCTGGCGGATTGCCGAGCAGGAACAAGAGCTGGAATGCGACCTGATCGTGGTTGGCAAGCAAGGGGAAAGCGCGCTTGAAGAGCTGCTGATAGGCAGTGTAACCAAGCATGTGCTGAACGAATCCCAATGCGATGTGCTGGTGTCGCCATAGGATGCAGGTGTTGTGGAGGACGCTTGCGTGTCCTCCACCGAAGCCCGCGCTATCCACCGCGGCGCCTGCTTCGCGGGTCAGACCGGAACAGACAACCCGACCTTGACCTTGTCCAGAACAATCAGCGTTCGGTAGGTCAGGATGTCCTCGTTATCCGCAAAATGCAGCCTGACCAGCTTTTCGAAATGCGCCACATCACGGGCAAGCATGACGATGATGAACGAAACCCCGCCGTTGACGAAGTAACACTGCTGTATCTCCTCGACATTGGCGAAGTACCGCTTGGCGCGGTCCATCACCAGGGATCGGTCGTCCCGCAAGCGCGATTCGACAATGGCGGTAATCATCTGGCCGACACTCTCCGGGGCGATCACCGCAGCGTTGGCGACGATCACCTCGCTTGCCTCCATCTGGGCGATACGCCGCTGTACAGCAGGCGTGGACAGGCCGATTTCCTCGGCAATCGCTCGCTGGGAGGTTTTGTTGTCGCGCTGAAGCAGCCGCAGAATCGCATGATCGAAGCCGTCAAGCGGGCGGCTGGTGGAGTCACTCATTTTCGGGTTCCAAAGAAAGCAGTTCGCTCATCAGGGGGCTATTTTCACAGCAATTCCTTCGAACGCCGAGCCCTAAAATTGCGTCTCGTATGTCGCTGGAGACGAGCGTGGACTCAAAAAGTGTTGGAGCATTCGCTCCTGTCGGCGCTGCCATCGCCGCCCTGGTGTCTGTGCAGACCGGTGCTGCCTTGGCCAAGACCCTGTTCCCACTGGTCGGCCCCGAGGGCGTGGCCGCGCTGCGCCTAGGCCTGTCAGCCGTGATCCTGCTGGGCGTGTTGCGGCCCTGGCGCATCTGGCAGCAGGCGAACATGCTTCACCTGCTGGGCTACGGCGTGATGATGGGGCTGATGAATCTGCTTATCTATCGGGCATTTCTCTACATCCCGGTTGGTATCGCGGTGTCCATCGAGGTGATCGGCCCTCTGGGGGCTGCCTTGTTGTCTTCCCGACGCCGAATCGACCTGCTCTGGATCGCCTTGTCGGTCGCCGGCCTCACCTTGCTGCCCTGGGGTACGGATAGCCATGGCCTGGACCCGCGCGGGGTGTTGTACTCGCTCGCCGCTGCACTGGCCTGGGGGCTGTATGTGATGCTCGGCAGCAAGGTGGCGGTTCACGGCAAGCAGGCGGTCGCCACCGGGATGTTGTTCGCAGCGTTGCTGGGTGTACCCTTAGGCGTTGACCAGGCAGGTACCGACCTGCTGGCGCCCTGGGTGCTCACGGTAGGCCTGGGCGTCGCCCTGCTCTCCAGCACCGTGCCCTTCCTGCTCGACATGTATGCGATGCGGCACCTGCCACCGAGCATCTTTGGCGTGCTGCTCAGCGCTTCACCCGCCGCCGGGGCCATAGCCGGCTGGCTGATCCTCAACGAGGTGCTGACGCTGCTCCAGTGGCTGGGCATTGCAGCGATTGCCCTGGCCTGCGCAGGCGCTGCGCTGGTTGGCCAGCGCCGCTGAAAGCCTGCTTGCGGAACCTGCAGCATTACTCTCCCTCCAACAGCGGGCGCTCTGCGCAAGGCGTTTCATCGATTGCGCTGATGATTACTATCGAGCGACCCGCATGTTGGCCTGGCAAAAGCGCCCCCTATAATCGCCAGCAAATTTCCCCCGCTCCTTGCGCCTGCTTCAGGCGACATCCCTCTCTTGGAATCCAATACCATGCCAAGTGCCAGCCAGGCCCCTAGCGGCCTCCCCGAACATGATCAACAAAGCGTCAGCCAGCAGTGGCTGGCAATCCTTTCGGTCGCCGTCGGCGCCTTCGCCCTGGTGACCAGCGAATTCCTGCCGGTGGGTGTACTCAACGATGTCGCCAGCGACCTCGGCATCAGTGCAGGCCACGCCGGCCTGATGGTTACCCTGCCCGGCATCATGGCCGCCCTCGCCGCCCCGCTACTGTCGGTGGGCATTGGCGCCCTGGACCGTCGCTACCTGCTGATCGGCCTGACGCTGATCATGATCATCGCCAACGCGGTGGTGGCCTACGCCAGTGACTTCAACCTGCTGCTGTTCGGCCGCGTGCTGCTGGGCGTGAGTATCGGCGGCTTCTGGGCGACGGCCATTGCCCTCAGCGGCCGCCTGGCGCCCAAGGGCGTCGGCGTAGCCCAGGCCACCTCGATCATCATGGTCGGTGTAACCCTGGCCACCGTGCTGGGCGTGCCGGTAGGCACCTGGTTGAGCGGCCTGATGGGCTGGCGCATGACCTTTCTGGTAACCGCGCTACTGGGCGTACCGGTGCTGCTGGCGCAGATCCTGTTGCTCCCGCGTCTCAACCCGGACAAGGCCATTCGCATCAGCGACCTGCCGGCCCTGTTCATCAACCCACAGGCGCGGGTTGGCCTGATCGCCGTGTTGCTGATCGGCCTGGCGCACTTTGCCGCGTACACCTATGTCGCGCCCTTCTTCAAACAAAGCTCCGGCTTCGATGGGCCGACCATTGGCTCGTTGCTGCTGCTTTATGGCGTGGCCGGGGTATTCGGCAATATCTTCGCCGGTTTCGCCGCCAACCGCAGCGTACGTCACACCCTGCTGCTGGTAGCGTTGATGATCGGCACCAGCACTGCCCTGTTCCCTCACTTCGCCACCGGCATGACCGGTGCAGCGATGCTGATCGGGTTGTGGGGCTTCGCCTTCGGCGCGTTCCCGGCCTGCGCCAGTATCTGGATGTTCGTCGTCGCGCCCAAGGATGTCGAACGCGGCATGCCGCTGTTCGTCGCCATGTTCCAGGTGATCATTGCGCTGGGTTCGTTCTTCGGCGGGCGGATCGTCGACCAGCTGGGCAGCTCGGTGCTGCTGAGCCTGGCCACGGCCCTGGTGGGCTGCGGTTTCGCTACGGTGCTGGTGCTGGGGCGTAATGTCAGCAACAGCCTGGCGGCGCAACCTGGCTGATTTTTTACGCTCTTTTTACGGCTGAGCCGACAGACAGAAGGAATACTGGGCGCGCGATGCTCAGGGATGGCATGCATTTCTACCCGCCAGTCCAGAGAAGCCCTTCGTGAGCCAGTCCACCGTCATCGCAAATCAATCCGTTCCCGGCAAGTCCAACCCCATCGGCATGCTCGTCGCCGCTGTCGGCGTGGTGTATGGCGACATCGGCACCAGCCCGCTGTACACCCTCAAGGAGGTGTTCGCCGGGCACTACGGCGTGCAGGCCAACACCGCCGGCGTACTGGGTGTGCTGTCACTGGTGTTCTGGTCGTTGCTCTGGGTGGTGTCGCTCAAGTACGTACTGTTCATCCTTCGTGCTGACAACCAGGGCGAAGGTGGCATCATGGCCCTGACCGCCTTGGCGCATCGGGCGGCGGCGCCCTACCAGCGCCTGGGTAGGATACTGGTGCTGCTCGGCCTGTTCGGCGCCGCGCTGTTCTACGGCGACAGCATGATCACCCCGGCGATTTCCGTGCTATCGGCCGTCGAGGGCCTGCAACTGGCCTTCGACGGTATCGAACATTGGGTCGTGCCGCTGTCGGTGGTGGTGCTGGTGGCGCTGTTCCTGATCCAGAAGCACGGCACCGCGCGCATCGGCATCCTCTTCGGGCCGATCATGGTGCTGTGGTTCGTCGTACTGGGTGCGCTGGGCTTGCACGGCATCGTCCAGCGCCCGGAGGTGCTGCAGGCACTCAACCCGCTCTGGGCGGTGAAGTTCTTCGTGCTCCACCCGGGCATGGGGGTGGCGATTCTGGGCGCGGTGGTGCTGGCGCTGACCGGCGCCGAAGCCCTCTACGCCGACATGGGGCACTTCGGCCGCAAACCCATTGCCCGGGCCTGGTTCCTGCTGGTGCTGCCCGGCCTGGTGCTGAACTACTTCGGCCAGGGCGCGCTGATCCTCGGCGACCCGCAGGCAGTGCGCAACCCGTTTTACCTGCTGGCACCCGAATGGGCCCTGCTGCCCATGGTCGGGCTGGCCACGCTGGCCACCATCATCGCGTCCCAGGCCGTGATCTCCGGTGCGTTCTCGTTGACGCGCCAGGCCATCCAGCTGGGTTACGTACCGCGCATGTTCATCCAGCACACCTCCAGCGAGGAACAGGGGCAGATCTACATCGGCATGGTGAACTGGGCACTGATGGTTGGCGTGGTGCTGCTGGTGGTCGGCTTCGAGTCGTCCGGGGCGCTTGCGGCAGCCTACGGCGTAGCCGTGACCGGGACCATGCTGATCACCACGCTGCTGGCCTCGGCAGTGGTGCTGTTGCTGTGGAAGGCACCACACTGGCTGGCGGTGCCGATGCTGCTGGCGTTCCTGCTGGTCGACAGCCTGTATTTCGCCGCCAATGCGCCGAAGATCCTCCAGGGCGGTGCATTTCCGGTGATTGCCGGCCTGGCGCTGTTCATCCTGATGACCACCTGGAAACGCGGGCGAAGGATGATCGTCGAGCGGCTGGACGAGAGCTCGCTGCCGCTGGACCTGTTCATTACCAGCCTCAAGGCCCAGCCGCCTCACCGCGTGGGCGGTACTGCCGTGTTCCTGTCCGCCAGGCCCGAGGCGGTGCCTCACGCCTTGCTGCACAACCTGCTGCATAACCAGGTACTCCATGAACAGGTGGTGCTGTTGACCGTCGTGTTCGAGGACGAGCCACGGGTCAGCGCTGGCAAGCGCTTTGAGGTCGAGGCGTTTGGTGATGGCTTCTTCCGCGTGAGCCTGCATTTCGGCTTCATGGAGGAACCCGACGTACCGTTGGCGCTAAGCCGCTGCCAACGTGCGGACCTTGAGTTCGGCCCCATGCGCACCACTTATTTCCTCAGCCGGGAGACGGTCATTGCAGGCAGGCAGATGGGCATGGCCCGCTGGCGGGAGCACCTGTTTGCCTTCCTGCTGAAGAATGCCAACAGCAACCTGAAGTACTTCAAGCTGCCGCTGAACCGGGTGATCGAGCTTGGCACTCAGGTCGAGATCTGAACAGTCATGAAGCTTGAGGCTGCCAGGTACTGAAAGGGCCTGGCAGCCGCTTCATCGAACGGCTGCGCACTGCGGAACTTAAAAAGCAACCTTATGTCGTATCCGCACTCAAGCTCCCCCCTGCGCCTTCTGGAGGCGAACAAACATGAAAAAAACCCTGGTAGCCGTCTTTACCTGTGCCCTGGCGCTCGGCGCAACTGCATTGTTGCCTGCCGATATCTCGCCGATTGGTTCCGCATATGCCAAAGGTAATGGCAATGGCGGCGGCAAAGGTGGGTTCAACGGTAATGGCGCCGGCTACGAGAGTGATCATGCCGGCAAGGCCACCCGCAACCATGGCGAGAGCGGCAATCACTATGGAAGCCTGCGCAATGATGACAACGGCCGTGGCACTACCCGGTCCGGCATTGCCCATTCCAAGGAACACAACAAGGCCGGGCGCTCCTCTTCGAAGCATGATCGATAACTGAAAGCGCACATGGCGTGCCCTCGAACCGGGCGATGCGGTTGATGGCACCGGCTACGCCGGTGTTCGCGGGCTCGCCCGCTCCCACAGGTACAGCACATTCCTTCGGCTGGTGGGGTCCCTGTGGGAGCGGGTTTACCCGCGAAGCAGGCGACGCGGTTGATGGCACCGGCTACGCCGGTGTTCGCGGGCTCGCCCGCTCCCACAGCCTGGTGCCCGCCAGACCTCAAACCCTGAACCGCCCCACCAACGCCGTCATCTCCCCCACCAACCCCGACAACGCCTTGCTTGCCTCACTGGTCTGCTGCGCCCCCGCTGCCGAGGATGTCGACAACTCGCGAATGTTCAGCAGGTTGCGGTCCACCTCTCGCGCCACCTGGGCCTGCTCTTCGGCTGCGCTGGCAATCACCAGGTTACGCTCGTTGATCTCGCCGATCGCACTGTAGATACCCTCCAGCACCTGCCCCGAAGCCAGGGTCACGTCCAGCGTCGACTGGGCGCGGCTGGTACTGGCCTGCATCGAGGCCACGGCCGCTTCGGTACCCGCCTGCACGCGCCCGATCATCTGCTCGATTTCCTGGGTCGACTGTTGCGTGCGGTACGCCAACGTACGCACCTCATCCGCCACTACCGCAAAGCCGCGCCCAGCCTCGCCCGCACGGGCGGCCTCGATGGCGGCATTGAGCGCCAGCAGGTTGGTTTGCTCGGACACCGAGCGAATCACCTCCAGCACCTTGCCGATGTCCCGCACCTGCCCGACCAGTTGCTGCAGATGCGCGCTGCTAGCCTGGATCTCCCGAGTCATGGCCTCGGTGCCGTCGATGTTGTCGCTGACTTGCCGGCGGCTTTGCGCTGCCAGCTGGTTGGATTCGCTGGTGGTCTGCGAGGTAGTGATGGCATTGCGCGCAACCTCCTCCACGGCCGTGGTCATTTCGGTGACGGCGGTGGCGGCCTGCTCCAGCTCCTGGCCCTGCTGGCGCAGGTTGTTGGCACTTTCCTCGGTGACGGTATTCAGCGCCGTGGCGGCTGCGTCCAGTTGCCTGGCGCAGCTGCTGATCTGCCCCAGGGTGTCGCGCTGGCTCTGCTGCATGCGTTCAAGTTCATGGAACAGCTGGCCGATCTCGTTACCGCCCTGCCCCTGCACCGGCACGCTCAGGTCGCCACCGGCAATGCGCTGAAAGTGCCGACCAGCTTCGCGCAGCGGGTGCAGCACGCGCTGGGCAACAAAGGCCCAGCACAGCGCCGCCAACAACAGCGTCACGCCCAGCAGCCCCAGGCTCAGCATTTGCGCACGCGCCAGGCGCCGGTCGGATTCCAGCATGATCTGCTGACCGCGCTCACTCAATGCGCCGACCAGTTGCTGACGCAGCGCCTGCAGCCGGCCCATGGCGTTGCCGGCGTCGGTGTTGACCTTGAAATACTGCTCGAGCGAACGTTGACGGGTTGCCTCACGCTGCCCGGCGACCGCCGTGGCATACTCGCCATAGGTGGCCTGCAGCGCGGTTGCCAGTGCGTGCAACGCAGGCTCGCGGGCGTTTTCGACAAACTCGTCCACCAGCTTCTGGCTCTTGTCGTTCAGCTCGACCGACAGCGCCATGCGCTTGTTGGCGCTTTCCTCATGACCACCCAGCTGCTCGATGAAGCCCGAGGACACATTGGCACTGGCGCGAATCGCCATCAGCAACGCATTGTTCAACCGGTCCGACTGGTGCGCGGTCTGGTCCAGTTCGGTGATCTGCTGGTCACTGCCCACCGCCGCCCGCCAGGCACTGACGGTGGAAAACAGCAGGGTCACGCTGAACAGCGACAGCACCCAGAACATTCCGGTGCGGATCTTCAGGTTGGCAAGCATGCGGGCAGTACTCCTTGTTGGCACCACTTCTGGTCGATGATTCGACGGTGGGTGTGCTGCTATCGGAGGTACTGCCCCAGGCTTGAGGCGCCGGAGTACGGTTATGGGCGGTAACCGAACAGATGTTGTCGAGGCAAAGACCGGGCAACAGGCAACAAGCCGACCAGGCGGGAACTTCAACGCTCCAATTCGGTCGATAGCATCCCCTCGCCCTCCAGCCAGGGGCTTGCCCAAGCCCTGCCGAGTCTACCGCCGATGCCCAGCACACCTGTTCTGTCAGCCCTGCTCCTGTTGTTCAGCGCAATCACGGCACAGGGAGCACTGGCCGGCGAACGCTACGCGCCCGCACGCAGCAACAATGCCTCGACGGTGCTGATCGAAACCGCCTCGCAACAGTATGCCGACGGCCAACTGGACCAGGCGGCGGCCACCCTGGAGCGTGCGCTGCACATTCAGCCGAACAACCCGGCAACGCTGCACTACCTTGGCGTTTTGCGCCTTCAGCAAGGGCAGTATGAACAGGCCGAAACCCTGGCGCTTCGCTCAAACCTGCGTGTTGGCAACAATCACGCACTGCGCAGCCGCAACCTGCAGCTGATAGAAGCCGCACACAAGGCCCAGGGCTCGGGCATGCTGCCGACGGCTGCACACTGACGGCGATCAGACGCTGCGCGTAAGGCCACCATTGACCTGCTTTGCCACCGGCTGCGCCGGTGATCACCCGCAAGTCAGCTCTCATGGAACTACCCATAACTCATTGCATCAGCAGGGACCCTGTGGGAGCGGCTTTAGCCGCGAACACCGGCGCAGCCGGTGCCATGCACCGCGTTGGATTCTTCGCGGCTAAAGCCGCTCCCACAGGGTACACGGACCGCTTGCGAATTCAGTTTTCTACTCGACAGCGCAACCCAAGAGGCTGGGTGATCGCCCACAGGGATTGCGCTGGACCGCTGTTGCAATCGCCTTCGCCGCTTGCGCCAAACGTTGTGTAGCCAGCCGGATTTCATCCATGTCCAGCGAGGCGAAACCGAGGCGCAGGGCATTTTCCGCATGACCAAACGGCGAAAACTGCCGGCCACTGCGTACCACCAGGTCCAACTCCAACGCCTTGCCAACCAACTGATCCACATCGATCCCGTCAGCAAACCTCACCCACAGTGCCAGCCCACCTTCCGGCTCGCGCACGGTTACCTGCTCGCCAAAGGCATCGTGCAAGCAAGCCAACAGGGTCTCTCGACGCCGGCGATACTCTCGGGTAACCCGACGCAAGTGCTTCTTCAGCTCGCCATCATTGATCAAGTCCGCCAGCATCTGCTGCATCACCGCATCGCCCTGCCCCAGGGTCAGCGTCGCCCTGCGTTCGAGCGCCACGGTCACCTCCGCCGGCGCCACGATGAAACTGCAACGGAACGTACTGCCCAGGGACTTGGACAATGAGCCAATGTAGATCACGTGCCGCTGCTGACGGTCGCTGGCCAGCGGCAGGTAAGGCCGCCCGGCGAAGTGGTACTCATGGTCGTAGTCTTCCTCGACCACGCAAAAGTCGTGCTGCCGCGCCAGCTCCAGCAACTGCTGGCGGCGCCCGGCAGGCAGGCTGACCGTGGTCGGGAACTGGTGATGGGGAGTGATGTACAGCATGCGCACCTGGTGCAGCCGGCAAAGTGCATCGATCTGCTCGACCCGGCAGCCCTCGTCATCTAGGTCCACGGTGACCAGCCGGGCGCCCAGCTGGCGGAAGATCTCCCACGCGGGCGGATAGCTCAGGCGCTCGACCAGCACAACGTCACCGGGCTTGAGCAGCACGCTGGCCACCAGGTACAGCGACATCTGCACGCCTTGGGTCAGGCAGATATGCTCGGCGCCAACGTTCAGGCTGCGATTGTGCCGCAGCATGTCGGCCAAGGCGCTGCGCAGGGAGTGGCTGCTGCACGCGCTGCCATGGCGCACGGTGTTGGCGGCAAAGCTGTTGCGCAAGGCATTACGGTAATAACGGTGCAGAACGGTCTGCGGCAGCAGGCGGTGGTCACAGGCGCCGTTGTCGAAGAACAGCGCACCCGGCCGATCCTGCTGCGCGGCAGCCTGTTCGTTGGCCGCGAAGTAGGCAACGGCAGGCTCCTCCTGTAGCACCAGGGCAAAGGGCTGCGCTGCATCGGGCTCGGCCTGGGTGCCAGCCGCCAGCTGCCGACTGACGAAGGTGCCACGGCGTTGCACGCTTTCCAGCCAGCCTTTGGTCTCGGCTTCCTCGTAGGCGAGGATCACCGTCTTGCGGTTGACATTCAGCAGCTGCGCCATTTCCCGCGTGCCGGGCAACGGCGTGCCAGGGCGCAGGCGGCCCTCGGAGATCGCGGCTACCAGGCCCTCGACGATCTGCCTGTACGAAGCCTGCGGCTGCGCTCCGTCGAGCTTGAGCAGCGGCTGCCATTTGCGAAGCTGGACCATGTGAATTAACCGAAACTGGAGGTTCTACTGGTCCTGGACTATAGCAACAATCGAACCTCCACTTGCCCCGAGGTGCCCATGCAGAACCGCCACGTCATTGAATTGTCGCCCTCGGGCAAAACCTTCGACGCCAGCCAGGAGCTGCTGCTCGATGCCATGCTCGCCAGCGGCCTGCCGGTGCCCTTCTCATGCCGCCGCGGCGCCTGCGGCTCGTGCAAGGTCAAGGTGGTGTCGGGGCAGTATCGGGACAAGCAGCGGACGGCAGACATGCCCGCGCCCTGCTACCCCCTAGCCGCCGACGAAATGTTGCTGTGCCAGAGCCACGCCTGCAGCGACATGCGCCTGGAAATCCCCGGCTGGTCCCTGGAAACCCAGGCGCTGGAAATCCACGCGCAGGTTCATGGCAAACGCGAACTGAGCGCCGATATCATCGAACTGGTGCTGCAGCCTGCACAGCCGTTGGCGGTACGGGCTGGCCAGTACGTACGCTTTCGGCTCGACAACGGTGACAGCCGCTGTTTTTCCATCGCCAACCTGCCCGCCCAGGACCAGGGTCAACTGGTGTTTCACATCCGCAAGGTAAGCGGCGGCCTGTTTACCGAACGCCTGCTGCCAACCCTGCAAGCAGGTGACAGCTTGAAGCTGGAAGGGCCGGTGGGTGCCTGCACCTGGCAGCACGAGGACCAGCGGCCCCTGGTGCTGTTCGCCACTGGCACAGGTTACGCCGGCATCAAGCCATTGCTGCTGACCGCCCTGGCAGGTGATGCCGAGGTCACGTTGTACTGGGGCGGCAGATCGGACGCCGACTTCTATGACCGTGAGTTTCTCGACCAGGCCAGCCGTGCACACGCTCACTTTCGCTGGCACCCGGTGCTGTCGGACCGGGAGCGCGTGCAGCAGGTGGCGCTGGCCCAGGCCCATCGCTGGGCCGACACCCAGGTCTATGCCTGCGGCAATGCCACGATGATCAGCCAGGTTCGCGAGCGGTGCCTCGCAGCAGGCCTGCAGCCCCATCGTTTTGTCGCGGAGGCTTTCGTTGCCAGCGGCGCACTGGCGCCCGAGGCCTCAACAGCCAGCCCATTGCACCCGGAGCTGGAAAAAGTCGGCCCGCGCTACTCGCTGGACGGCATGCTCGCTGCCCGCGAGCAGTCGGTACGGGCCGTGACAGCGATCGCCAGCCAGCTGAAAGTCGGCATGACCACCGCCCAGGCGCTGGAGATGGCCGCGCAAACCTTGCAGGCGATGGGCGCATCGCACACCTGGCACCCGACCTACATCCGCTTTGGCGACGACACCGTGCGCACGCCGCGCCAAGGCATTGATCTGCAACGTGTATTACGTAACACGGATATCGTCGTGGTCGATGTCGGCCCGGTATGGGATGGCTATGAGGGCGACTATGGCGACACCTTCGTGTTCGGCCAGCACGAGCTGCACCACGCCTGCGTCAAGGCACTGCATGAAGTGTTCGACGAAACCCGCCAGGCCTGGGGCCGTGGCCTGACCGGGCGCGAACTGTACGACTTCGCCGAGCGCAGTGCCCAGGCAAAAGGCTGGCAGCTGGAGCGCAACCTGGCCGGGCATCGCATCGCCGACTTCCCGCATGTGCTGTATGGGCAGGACAAACTGGCCGAGGTGGAAATCGTCCCGAGCGAAGTGGTGTGGGTGCTGGAGATCCAGTTG
Organism: Pseudomonas sp. B5(2017); assembly: GCF_002112825.1. Lineage (NCBI taxonomy): Bacteria > Pseudomonadati > Pseudomonadota > Gammaproteobacteria > Pseudomonadales > Pseudomonadaceae > Pseudomonas > Pseudomonas sp. B5(2017). The sequence goes on along the minus strand of NZ_NEIR01000001.1, from coordinate 436,102 downwards.
TGCCACCCTACCGAGCCGGTCGGGGCGTTTTTCGAAGACATCCTGATTGGCGAGGCCAGGCCGCTTTCATAGATTCAGAAGCAAGCGATCCGCGTACCCTGTGGGAGCGGCTTTAGCCGCGAAGAATCCAACGCGCTGCATGGCACCGGCTGCGCCGGTGTTCGCGGCTAAAGCCGCTCCCACAGGGGCCCTGTTGATTCAATGAGTTATGTGCCGTTCTATCTCAAGCACCGAGCGAATCCAGCACGCCTTGCAGCTTGCCCCGGGTCATCTCGGTGCACGGCTGCATGGGCTCTCGCAGTTCGTCGCTCATCAGCCCCTGTAGCTGCAAGGCCGCCTTGACCACAGCCGGGTTGGGCTCGGCAAAGGCCATCTTCATCCACGGCAGCAACTGGTAGAACGTTCCGCGCGCGGCTACCCAGTCGCCATGGTCGACCTGCTGCAGCATGCGCACGTACAGGTCGGCGCGTACATGCGCCGAAGCCGAAATGGCCCCTGCGCCACCCAGGCACAGGTTGTTGAAGATCTGCATGTCCTCACCGGCCAGCACCTGGGCGTGGCCGTCCTGGATCAGGGCCATGGTGGTCTCGCTGTCGCCGCCGCAGTCCTTCACCGCCGCGATGCGAGGGTGGCGCACGATGCGCCGCAGGGTTTCACGCTCGATGCGTACCCCGGTGCGGTAGGGGATGTCGTAGACGATCACCGGCACGCTGGCGGCATCCGCCACGGTGCTGAAGAACGCCTCGATGCCGGCCTGCGAAGGACGGATGTAGCACGGTGCAGGGACCAGCAGTCCGCCAATGTCACGCCGCTGGATTTCAGCCTGGAAGGCCAACAGCTCGCGCAGGTTGTAGCCCGACAGGCCCATCACCACCCTGCCCGGCTCCACCCAGGCCAGCACAGTGTCCAGCACGGCCAGTTGCTCGGCCTTGGACAGCGCCGCTGCCTCGCCCGTGGTACCGCATACCACAAAACCGGCCACACCCTCTTCCAGCAGCTTCTTCACCAGCTTTTCCAGGGCGGCGAAGTCGATTTCATTGGCGCGCATGGGCGTGACGAGGGCGATCCAGATACCACGGAAATTCGACATGCAAAAACTCCTGATGTTGACCGAAAGTCAGCGTCAGCAGGGCGAAGAGTCGAAGTGGTCTGGCAGGGATACCTGGCGCCTTCTGTCTCGTCAGCCCACCTGACGAGACAGCGCGCCTCGGTCAGATGAGCGGCTGTTTCTTGGATTTCTTGGCAACGGCAACGCACGCGCCTGCCTGGGCGATGAAGCCCGAAGCGAAAATGGCGTGGTTGGAAATGGACATGCTGGCAAGCCCGTTGCGTGGATATGGCTGGATAATGGTGGCGCGGCGCACTCGGTGTCAACACCGAGATAGCAAACCCATCCGGCTGCGCTGGTGTTCACTGCCAAAGCCGCACAGAGATCTGCGGGCCCGATCTTGTACAAGAGGTATTTGATCAATCCAGCATCCACCCAGCATCACCCTCCTCCAGCACACCACCGTGATCCGTCCGGTCACCTTTACGCGCCACGGCCGCGCCCTCGACCAGGAAATGCTCAGCCCCACTCTCGATCACGGCGCCGCACGTGGTCCGATCCCCCACCCTGGCAACCGCCCTGCCATTGAAGGTGTACGTGGCACTGCCGCTTTCTACCTGGTTGGTGCCATGTAGCGGGCAGACATGTCGATGACCTACAAGTACGACAGGGTTCATTGAGCTTCTCCTTCTGATGGCCCGGTACGAGATTCACGGTCCATGTCCTCTGGCCAATGAACCTTGGGAGCCCTGCAATGCATGTGGCTCAGGCCATCGTCATCGTTCCAGTCACGGGGTGGGTGCACGAACTTCGGCAGGGCTTCGGGACCTTGCTGCATGAATAGCCGGGCGATAGCCCAGTAGGCTTCACCGTGGTACAGGTCGTGGGTGAAGAAGACGCGGTCGATGACTTCGTTGGTTTCCGGGTTGCGGACGGACAGCATGACGTTTTCGATCAGCCCACCGTGGCCAGGGGCGTAGACTCGGTAGACTTCGGCGGTTACGTCGTCCCAGTTGTAGGCGACCGGTTTGACGCCCCAGTGTTTGCCGCTGAAGATGAAGATGCGGTCATATCGAAACTCATAAATGTATATCTTTTGGCGGAGTCGATTGAAGCGAATTGGCTCATCTCTAGGCGTAACCAGATCAAGTCTGACATAGGGAATCAAAGCCCATAGTATTGCCGGAGGAAAAATTATTGATATGTTTATTAGCCAATCGCGCTGCCAACCGTCATGCAAAAGACCCCAGTAGAGGCAAAGCGTCAATCCCAGAATAAAAATCAACCCCGGAATCCCAACTAAAAATATGACACCTCGGAGGATAATGCTACTCCGAGGTAACTCGAGATAAACATCATCGAGGTAGTTGGGCGACGGTTTGACACTTGCCCACACTTCCCGCCACTTTGGCACTTCATCTACCTTGGGAAGGTCATGACTCCAGCCTAAAGCGCGCTCCCACAGAACTTTACCATCACGCTTCACTCGTTAATCTCCCTGGCACAAATCTCAATATACCCACCTGGCAAGCTCCGATCCGGCCAGTACATCACCAACAGCGTAGCTGCCAGTATCGTGTGGTTTCCTATAGTTGCCATGAGCGATATCGAGCCAGAAATTTCTAACTGACTGAACCCCGCAGGGTAAGGTTTTCGCTTCTCGCTGATTGAATAATTGCGGTCGTGGTCGGGTATTCGCGGCGATGTAAAGCTGGAAAATGAAGAGGACGGTGAGAGAGGCTCTTCAGAGTTTGCAAAGAAATTGCCCGAAGCAATAGTTTCCCCGCCAACGTAATCAGGGTGATGGCCATCACCGTGACGATGCACGATCAATTTCCAGTGATATCCCGAAGACCGCTCGTCGTACATAGGCAAAGCGATCAAGAATTTTAGCTCCCTCATTATTTCGACACTAATCAAGCCACCGATTTTCGGAAGACCTGGATCAGTTGCCAAGTGCGACTCAAAGTGCAACTTCGCCTGCACCCCTAACGTGGCAGCATTGAGTTCGGCAAAAGCGATATCCGCATGTTCTGGAGAATTCCAATGAACGCTCGGCTTTTCGTCTGCCTTTCCAAAGCAGCACCGCCTTACCCAGCGTTCCAAATCAGTTGATTCATTTTTCTCAGCCCGTTTGCTTAGTTGATAAGCAGCAAGCGTGAGGGCTATCGCCAATCCCAGCGGGCCGAAAAATAACGGATTGAGTACTGCGACTCCGAACGCGATAGTTCCAGCAGCATAAAAAACGGCTGAAGTTAGATGTTGGTAGTACGCTACATCATCACCCGCAGCGGCGGTGCGCCTCATGGCATTGATTGCTTGAGCCGTATCAAAGACCCCTGCAACCACACTTACCAAAGCACCAAGCCTTATCAAGGCCTCCCCTGTGGCTGCTACACCCTTTGCCCGTGCCAAATTCAGTGGACCAGCGCTTGATCTCAAAATGAGCCCAACCAACTCGATTTGCCCTCCCAACACGCCCAATTGAGATCCTTGCAACGCCAATTTGGCCTCAAACGCCTTGGGCCCAATCTCCGTTTCCGCCTTTTCCTGATTCCTGCCCAGGCTGTCCTGCTGCAGATACAACCCGCCTATCGCCAGCAGAACCTCCCAGCTGCCAGCGATCCCGCGCAACCCGGAAAAACCGGTTCTAACCAATCGGGCCGCCTGCTGCGTTGTGATCTTCATCCCCTGCAACAACCTGCGCGCATCGGTTTCCAACGTCCCCGCTGCCACCGAGATATCCACCAAGGCAAGCTGCGCCGCACTGCTCGCCTGGGTCACCCCCATGCTGGCCTCCTTGAACAACCGCCCATGCACTTCCTCAGCCTTGCCCTCGACCCACACCGTTACGCTGATCATCGAATTGGTGAACCGCGGGTCAAGCACGGCCAGGCTCATCAGCCCGTGCTGGATGATCGGCCGCACCTTGCGCATGGCCTTCATCGAACCAAACTCGAAGTCATCGATATTGCGGCGCATCCGGTCCCGCGCCTCGGCGATCGACGCGTTGGCCTTGTGCTGCAACTCCCGGAGGTGGGCGCTCTGCAAGGCGTAGTACTCGCCCAGCTTCATCTTCACTTCCAGCTCGATCAGGTGGACGCCGTTGTAGAGAAACTGCGTGGCGCTGTTCAGATGCCGCACGGCCTTCTGAATGCCAGGTGACAGACATGGCGCCAGCCGCTGACTGGCCGCATTGAGCGCGCCCTGCGTTTCAGCAATGGCCTGCTTGAGGGTATTGCGCATGCGCAGGCCGGCGTCATCGCTGGCGATGATCTTGCTCAGCATGCCGTAGAGCTTGTCGCTGTCGTTCCAGTTGATCGCTTCTGTGGCGGAGAAACTGGGCAGCAGCCCGGCCAGCAGAGAGCGATCCCGCATCAACAAGGCGCGGTAGGGCGGGCTGTCCGGGTCCTGCAGCCATTTCAACCAGAGCAGTTCGCTGGTGCCGGAAGCGGGAATATGCGGTTCAAGGCGGGGGACGACAGCTTCCGTAACGCCACCGCCCAGGCACAGGGCCATGGTCTTGGCGTAGGCCACCCCGGACTCACGATCGTTACCGTCGTAGTCGTACGCCTCGGCCACCTTGAACATGGGCGTATCGAACAAGGCAACGTACGCCCTTGTGTCCTTGTCGATGTAACGCTGAAACTCGCGCTCCTGCTGCTCGTATTCAGCCTGGAACGCGGCCCGCTGCGGTTCGTGGTAGCGCTCTTCAAGCCGCTCGTCACTCTCCTGCTGCGCACGCTCGACCAATAGCTGCCGCTCGACAGCCGGGTCGGTGAACACCGGCGGCCCATCGCCCGTCATCGGTTCCAGCGACGGCACCTTCTGCGCCGCCCATTCCCTGTGCGTGGCACGAATGATCTGCAGGATCTGCGAGGTCTGCAGCTGATAGGCGCGCATCGGTTCTTCACGCCAGGCCTGACGCTTCAGTACCCAGTTCAGACGCTGATGGTTGTACTCCTGAATCAGCCCGACGGTGTCGTCGAGCACTACTGCCAGCACGCCGTTTTCCAGCTTGTGCCGGTTGATCGCATTGACCAGATAGCCGCGCAGGGCGAACCGGCGCAACCAGCGGCTGTGGAAGCCATGCGCACTGTCGAAGGGGGCGCAGCCATGCTGGGCATACTCGAATACCTGCTGGTCGACCCCAAGCTTATCGGGCGTCATGGCGATGCCCAGCAGTTCGGGATTGTTGCGGGCCTGAATCAGGTCCAGGCCCTCGAAGCGATGCGCAGGCGACGCGCCGCTCTTGTAGGCGTTCAGCACGCTCACCGGCCAAGGATCGCTGGAGAAGGCCAGCCAGGCGCTGGCGTACCTGCTGGTATCGATGTTGAGAAAGGCCGAAGGAATGTCGTGATCTGCGTTCACGCATTTTTCGGGCAGCGGCGAAGGCGGGCCGTCTGGCGGCTCGTAAGGGTTGAAGCGGCGCAGGTGACCCTGCTCGCTGACCGCATAGGCATGCCAGACCTGCTGGTCGAGCAGGACATACAGGTAGCCCATGCGCAAGGTGCGCAAGCCGATCTTTGTCGAGATATGCCGGTTATCCGCCACGGTGGAGACACACTCAGGGCGGGTATCCGGCACCAGGGCGCGACGCAGCGGCAGGATTGGCAGGCCCTGGCGCTCGCAGGACATGCACTGGTCGTGTGGCAGCCCGGCTTCGGCGATCGCGAGGGCAATACGTTGGCTGATGGTCATAAGCGACTCTCGGATTTCGGCAGGCATTCGATCAGTTGGCGCCATTGCGCCTCGGAGTAGCGGGCGAGCAATGCGGCAAGAGGCGCCTGACCTCTGGCCGCTGCGTCGAACATTTCGCCCACCGCAGGTACGCTATGCAGCCTGGGGTGAATGCACAGGTGATGGAGAGCGAAGGCCACGATGTCCTCCATCTCGCTCAGGCCCAACCTGCGTGCATCATCGACATGGTTCGAAGCACGCACCGCAGCAAACGGTGGAATCTGACACTGATTGGTGTGCTGCGAACCCGCCCGCAACACTCTCCAGGTAGCCAGCACACGTTCGATCAGCCCCACGTCATCCTGAATTCGCCGCGCAGGGGTCGGCAAAGGGTGTCGCTGCCCGCTCTGCCCTTTCAGGCTTGCCAACCTCCCACCGCTACTCAGGAACACCCAGTCACTGATCGGCCACCATGGGCCTTGTTCAAGCCGCTCGAACGTCGCCGCAAGCAACTCCAGACGGACGGGTTCGTAGACCGGGTAGCAGCCAAATTCCCGATAGGAATCGGGTAGCCGACACAAGGCCGTGAGATGGGACGCGACAGCGGCCGAAGGCGCCTCACTGAACAGCCAGCCACACAGGTAACGCCGTTGCTGAAACAACGCCCTCTGCGCTGCCCGGGCGGTCAGTTCCAGCAGGCGGCGACTGGGGACCGTGCCGGGCGAAGCCAGGCAGACCAGTACGGGATGCAATTGGGGGGCATGGGCCAGGTCGGCCCGGTGCACACGGGTCAATGCCTGCTCACCCAGGGCATTGCGCAGCAGGGCAAGCACGGCGTGGTCGCCATCGTGAGCAGTCGCAAGCGGGTCTATCAGCACATGGCAGTACAAGTGCGCCCCATGATGGCTTTCGATGAGCCTGGCCAGGTTATCCGTGCGCATCAGACCTTGGCCTCGCACTTGTTGCTGGCGTCAGGCGTAAGCGAGAGTGGCTGGCTGTTTCCAGCCCCTGACGCAGCCGCGCTGGTTTGCCCCAGCAGGTCGAGTTTCAGCCCGTTGATGGTGATGCCCTGCCCGTCCAGCACAATGCTGCCGCCCGCGGTTCTGAACTCGATGCGCTCACTGGCGCGCAGCTGATAGATCGTCGTATGTTGCTCCATGCCCTGCCCGACGGTGACCTTTTGCGCACCTTTGACGACAAGCTCGGCGTCCTTTCCTACAAAGGCCTGGTGATTGGCCCCTGTTGATTCGCTACGGTCGTTGCCTACTTTCTCGAACAGGTCATGCTTGATATCTACACGGCAGTTTTGCCCAATGAGCTGGGTATGGTCGCCCCCGGTTTCCTGGCGGAAGTCATGGCCGATATTCAAGTGCTCATCATTACCGACCTGCTCGACACGATTACGCCCCACACGCGTGGTCTCGTCATTGCCGACTACATTGTTCTGGTCCCGCTGGGCATGGATGAACACTTCTTCCTTGCCGAGTTCGTCCTCGAAGCGCAGCTCGTTGAAACCATCGCCCTTGTGGGTCTGGCTCTTGATGGTCATGCGGGTCTTGTGTTCGGGCAGGTCGTACGGCGGCAGCTGGTCGCCACAATAGGTACGCCCGGTGATCATCGGCTGGTCGGGGTCGGCGTTGACGTACTGGATGATCACGTCCTGGCCGATGCGCGGGATGGCCATCGAGCCCCAGCTGCCGCCTGCCCAACCTTGTGACACGCGTACCCAGCAGGAGCTGAACTCGTTGTTCTCGCTCTCCCGGTCCCAGGGGAAGCTCACCTTGACCCGGCCCCACTCGTCGCAGTAGATCTCTTCCCCGGGCGGCCCGACGACCGTGGCCATGTGCGGGCCGTCGATGCGTGGCTTGGGCAGTGGCGCCGGACGCCATTCGATCCGGCCGGGCACCAGCACGGCTTCCTGCGAGTAGCGTGTCCCTTGTTCGGCCCCGGCAGCTTCTTCTTGCAGGCTGGTGAACTGGCTGCCCTCGTGATGTACACGCATCACACGCCAATGGGCGTTGAGGTCTTTGCGTGGGTGTTCGATGAGGGTGAAGCTCAGCCCCGGTTGCAGGCGTACATCGTCACCCTCGACTTCGGCAATACGGGCGTCATGGCGCAGGGCCGTCAGGCGGGTAGCGGTGAAAGGCACACCGACCGCATCGCGCTTGTAGCGGCCAGGGTAGTCGAAGCGCTCATAGTCCCGGGACTGATGGGTGATGCTACTGTCACCTGCGCGGTGTTCCTGCCGGTACTGCGGGTTGGTGAAGGTGTAGTCCCGCTGCACCTGGCGGGCGGTACGCACCTGTTCGCTGTAACGCAGGCGGCGCAGGCAAGGCCTGGCCTGGTCGCCACCACTGTTGGCGCGGTACAGCACCTGGTCGGGGCCGATGTCGTCTTCGTCGAAGAAGTCATCACCTTCGTCGTCGGCCTTGAGCGCGCTTCGGCTGATCGGCCCCAGCGCCAGCAGTCGGTCGGTGATGACCAGCAGGTGTTGTTTAGGCGTGTGCTCGAAGCGATAGACGAAGCCCTCTTCACCCGCCAGGCGGGCGATGAAGTCGAGGTCCGTTTCACCGGCCTGTACGCAGAACTCACGCACCTGATGCTCGCCCATGCTCTTGATTTCGAAACGGGCAATGCCCTGGCGCTTGAGCATCAATTCGAGAATCTGCGGCACGGTCTTCTGCTGGAAGATGCGCCAGTTCGAACGCAAGCCGGCACGGGCCAGCACGGGCTCGACCAATGCGCGGTAACGGGTGCGATAGAACCCCGTCTCACCCTGGCTGAAACTGCTGACCAGGCCGTGCACATAGCGCAAGGGGCGCTCACCGCGCCAGATCGTGAACAGCACTGGTTTGTCGAGCAACTGGCCGAAGTCGACCTCGTCTTCAAAACTGATCAGTTCCAGTTTCAGCTGGAACGGTGAGCTGATCATTTCGTCGAGTTCGAACGAAACCACTTCGAAGTCAATCTGGCCAGCCAGCAGCTGGAAGGTGAAACGCAAGTCGGATTGGCTAGGCATGCGGATCCCCCTGCTACTGCTGCAAGATGCCGTTGAGCGATTCCAGCACCTCGGCGGTGATCAAGCTCAGGCGGTAGCTGTAGTAGCAGTAGGCGCAGACCATGGCGATGGCGGAGATCACCAACGGGCTCCACCAGGGCCATTCCCGGCGCAGCCTGCGGTGGGGGCGATGGACCACGTTGGTATACGGGTCGCCCACGAATTCCGGCGTGGGGCCGCGCAGTTCACGAATGACCTTGTGCATCCGCGAAATCAGGGCGTTGATGATTTCATCGCACTTCGGGTCCAGGGCGTACTTGCCCTTCAGGCCCAGGCAAAAGCAGAAGTACAGGAACTCCAGCACATCCTGGAACTCCTTGGGCGACTGCATCAACCGCTCCAGCAACACGAAGATCTTCTCGCCGCCCTGGGTTTCGTCATGAAAGATGCTGAGCAGCGGTTCGTGGCTCCAGCACGAATTGTTCCCCCAGGGGCGGCTCATCACGGCCTCGTCCAGGTAAAGGCACAAGGCATAGGAGTAGACTTCGAGGTGCACGGCGGAATAACCGTGCTGCTGTATTTCCTCGCGGATGGCGCTGACCTGGGTCTGCAGGGCCTTGTGCACCTGTTCGATGTTGGGCAGGTCATCCAGCGTACGCAGGCGTATGACCAGGCCGAACAGCGGGTTGGCCGCGTCGAGCATCAGGTTGGCGAAGCCGCCGCGTAGCCGGAAGTCCGGGTCGGCCGGATAACCCTGATGATCTGCGCGCCTGCCCTGACCGGGTGGATAGGGTGAATCGGTGCCCCCCGGGACATCGAGCATGGCATGCAGGCTGCTTTCGGTTACGTCATGAACAGCGTTGGCGGCCTGGGATTTTCCAGGACGAACAGCAGATGGGCCGGGCATGAAGAGGTCCTTGTCTTCCAGTAGGCTGAAGACATGAACACTATCGGGGAATCAATTCTTCGAGGAGCGTAGGGCTTCCCAAAACGCTGTAGGAATTTTCGCCTCGTGGCTTGTCTGGACGCTGCAATGCCGGAATTCCGGGGCCGCTCTGCGGCCCCTTTGCGACACAAGGCCGCTCCTGCAACGACTGCGCCAGCCCTTGTGTGGGCGGCGCAGCGCCGCAACCGATCAATCAGCCAAACAACCTGGCCAGGCAACCCAGCTTCTTCTTGTACGAGCGCCGAGCCTCCAGTGCGTCCTCCAGGCTGACTTCCAGGAACCGCGCCTGCTGGTTGGGCTGCATCTGCCCGATCAGGTCCAGGTCGGCGCTGATCACCGTGCCGATCATGGCGTAGCCGCCGCCCGACACCGCATCACGGTGCAGGATGATCGGCTCCAGCCCGGCGGGTACCTGGATCGAACCGATCGGGTAGCAGCTGTCAACGATGTTCGATGGATCCGAGCCGGCCCCGAACGGCTGCTCCCGTGGCTGGAAGCTCAAGGCACTGCCGCCCTTGTAGCGGTAGCCGATACGGTCTGCCTCGGAGCCTACCGTCCAGGCTTCGGTGAAAAAGCTTTGCGCCGCAGCCTTGGTCAGGCGATGAAAATACAGCCCCGGCACCACCCGAAGCACCACCTCGCCACCCAAGGCCTGGCGCAAGGCCATTGGCAGGCTCGCACCGGCGCGGGTCTTGCCGCTGGGTACGCCGACCGGCAACAGGTCACCCGCCATCAGCTTGCGCCCATGGAAGCCACCCAATGCACCCAACGCATAGGTGGAGCGGCTGCCGAGCACCTCGGGTACATCAATACCGCCGGCCACCGCCAGGTAGGCCCGGGCGCCTGCGGTAGGGAAGCCGAAACGCAACACCTGCCCGGCACGTACGGCAAACGCCGTGTCCGGGCGTTGCTCGCGGCCATCGAGCAAGGCCGGCATCTGCGCACCACAAACCGCCACCAGGGCATCCTGCTGGAACTCCAGCTCCGGCCCCACCAGCGCACACTCGAGGCCCGCGGCGCCGGCCGGGTTGCCCACCAGGTGGTTGGCCGCCCTCAGGGCGTACTGATCGAGGGCGCCGGACGGCGGGATGCCCAGGTGGTAGTAGCCTTCGCGGCCCAGGTCCTGCACCGAGGTAGCCAGCCCGGGTTTGAGTACCTTGATCATGCCAGCACCTCCTGCAGGGTCCGTGGATAGCCGACCGGGTCGGCGAGGAACGCGTCCAGGGAGAACTCCACCGGGCGAATGCGCAGGTCGAAGCGGCCTTCTTCGACATCCGCCACCGCATGGTCGTAGGTGCGGCGGTCGATGGGCTTGAACTGCACGATGTCTCCCGGGCGGAAGAACACCATGTGCTCCTTCAGGTAGTTCAGTGTCTGCTGCGGGTCATAGATCGGCGCCGGGGTGACGCCGAACATCTGGTAGCCGCCTGCCCCGCGCACCGAATAGATGCAGCCGAAGCAGCCGCCATGGCCAAGGGTGAGTTTGGGGGTGTCCGTACGCGGGCGCAGGTACTTGGGCACCTGCAGTTGCCGCTCGCGCTCGACCATCTGGAACATGAACGGCAGGCCGGCAACGAACCCGACCATCGACACGAACCACGGCGCGCCGCTGTGCGCGGCAATGAACGCCTCGACATCGGCCAGGCCGTTGATCCGCGCGGCATACTCCAGGTCGGTGCTGCCCGGGTCCTGGTGGCGGTCACGAAAACGCATCAGCGTTTCATGGGTCCAAGGGTCGTTGTACAGCACTGGAATCTCGATGATCCTCGTCTGCAACGAGCGCTCGGCCACTGCCTGCGCTTCGGCGCCGCGCACCGCCTCCAGCAGTGCCTGCGGCGCGATACGGTCCGGGTCGAAGCGGATCTGGAACGAGGCGTTGGCCAGGCACACATCCAGCACGCCATCCAGGGCCAGCCGCTCCACCGCACGGGTGACGGCCATGCCCTTGAAAAAAGCCTCCAGCGACATGCTCTCGCTGACTTCGGCAAACAGGTGCTCGTCGGCGCCAAAGCTGTAGCGGATCGGGGTTGTAGCAAGCGGTTCGGCCATGACTGTTCCTTTTCTTGGAATCTTTATAGAAAGGCAGGCGAAAGCAAATTGCACGGGCTCCGGCGTATACCTGCCGGATGCCCCACGGATTCAGCGTGGCGCGCGCACCACGATACCGGCAGCGTCCAGCGCCTGGCGCGTGGCCTCGACCAGGTCGAGCGCCCCCGGGGTATCACTGTGCAAGCAGATGGAATCGAATTCGATGGCCAGGTCCTGCCCCTCGACCGTGCGCACCACGCCTTGCTGACAAGCCCGCAACACCCGTTCGGCGACCGCCCCGGGCTCATGGCCCCGCACGTTGCGGGTGAACACGATCGACCCGCTCAGGTCGTACTCGCGGTCGGCGTAGAACTCGCGAACTACCGGCTGGCCAAGCTCCTGGGCAATGCGGCAGATCACCGAACCCGGCATGCAGTACAGCAGCAGCTCCGGCTCGATCACCCGCAGGTTTTCCACCAGCAGCCGTGCAGCTTCTTCGTCACGTGCCAGATGCATGTACAGGGCACCGTGCGGCTTGATGTGCTGCAGGCGCACGCCCTGGGCGCGGGCAATTTCACGCAGGGCGCCGAGCTGGTAGAGCATGTCGTCGACCAGTTCCTGGGCCGGGGCATTGATGTGTCGGCGGCCGAAGCCGACCAGGTCGCGGAACCCAGGGTGCGCCCCCACTGCGACGCCCAGGGCCTTGGCCCGCTCGACGGTGCGGCGCATGGTGCCGGGGTCACCGGCATGGAAGCCGGTGGCGATGTTGGCCGTGCTGATGTAGCCCATCAGCTCGTTGTCGACGCCGTCGCCAATGGTCCACGGGCCAAAGCCCTCACCCATGTCCGAGTTGAAATCCACCACCTGCATGACTGTCTCTCCTGGCGCTTGTGACTGCATGCAAGCCACGTTAGATTCTCCGCACCCCCTTGGGAAGATCTATAAACAGATAGGGTGTCTTCTGAAAATCAGATACCCCGGGAGCCTACCGTGTCACTTACCCTGCGCCAGGTCCGCTATTTCGTCGCCACCGCCGAGATCGGCCAGATTTCCCAGGCGGCAATCCACCTGAACATTTCCCAGTCTGCAGTGACCACGGCGATCAAGGAGCTGGAGGCGATGCTCGGCGTGCTGCTGTTCCAGCGCTCGGCCCAGGGCATGAGCCTGACCGAGGCCGGCCGGCACTTTCTGAACCGCGCCTACGTGATCCTGCGCAGCGTGGACGATGCGCTGAACAGCCCGCTGCCGGACGTGCGCGCCAGCGGCCTGCTGCGCCTGGCGGCAAGTTATACGGTGATTGGCTACTTCCTGCCGCATCACCTGCAGCGGCTGGAGCACTGGCACCCGGACGTGACCCTGGAGCTGTACGAACAGGAACGCAGCGCCATCGAGCAAGGCTTGCTGGAGGGGCGTTTCGACATGGCAGTGGTGCTCACCGCCAACCTCACCCACCCGGACATCGTCTCGGAAACCCTGTTCAACTCCGAGCGCCGCCTGTGGCTGCCCGGCCACCATCCGCTGTGCGAGCGCTCGGCGGTAAGCCTGGCCGATGTGGCCTGCGAGCCGTTCATCCTGCTGATCGTGGATGAGGCCGAGCAAAGCGCCATGCGCTATTGGGAACAGGCCGGGCAGCGGCCGCAAGTGCGGGTGCGGACCAGTTCGGTGGAGGCCGTGCGCAGCATGGTCGCCAATGGCAGCGGTGTGGCGATCCTGTCGGACCTGGTGCACCGGCCCTGGTCGCTGGAGGGCAAGCGAATCGAGACGGTGACCATCAGCGACCCGGTGACACCGATGAGCGTCGGGTTAGCCTGGCACCGGGAACGGGCGTTCAGCCCGGCGATGCAGGCTGTGCGCAATTACTTCCATGATGCTTTTTTGGCACCGCAGCAGTTGTCGGCACGGCGCTGACCGTTCCCTGCAGGCCCGACTCTTCACGGGTAAATCCGCACACAGCGTCTGCATTCGGAATCAACGCCACTCGCTATAGGGCTCCAGCGGCGTCACCGGCAGCGCCAGGTTGCCTCGCCACGGCTCGAACAGGTAGCGCAGGTAGAGCATGCCATGGCTAGGCGCATAGTCATCGCTGTGCTGCCAGTCGAAGCCGCCGCCCAACACCCACTGGTCGCTCAGGCGCCGCTCGAACAGCCCGCGCAGTCGGTAGCCCAGCCCGCTGCTGTCGCTGGCGTCGTTCATGGCGTCGATGTTGGAGCCAACGTCATACTGTGCCAGCACCTTGCGGTTGACGTGCGCGTCCGGGTACAGGCGGCTGCGACCGCTGTGGGCCTGGGACCAACTGACAGAGCCTTCCAGCAGCACCGACCAGTCGTAGTTGCGCCAGGCATAACTGACCGGTACGCCAACCGATGTGTAGCGCTGCGGGCTGTAGTAGCCGCCCTGCCCCAGGCTGTAGCCGCCCAGGTCCTTGTCGTGACGCCAGTGCATCAGCGTAAGGCCCACGCGCACACGCTCATCGGCTTTTTCCACCACGCGGTGGTACCAGCCGGCCATGGCCCGGGTGCGCTGGTTGTCGGCGACGTTTTCGCCATACAGCCAGTGGTGCCCAAGGCTGGCCCAGACGCCATTGTCACCGCCCTGGTCCCAGCTCAGGCCAAGCGTGGCGCCATTGGCCGTGACCCCACCCCAGCGCACGCCCGTGCGCGGGTCACGTGCCCCGGCAAACGATAACAGCGAGTTGCTCATCGGCCGCCGCGAAGCGGTCAGCGACCAGCCAAGCTGGCCGAGGTCACCGTTGACCGTAGCGCCACCCAACCAGTTGTTGATCGCGTAGCCCTGGGTAGTGCCCAGGTCGAAGGCCCAGCGGCTGCCCTGCCAGCCCAGCGCCAGCACGCTACCGTCCGCCGTTTGCGAACCGCCCTTGCACGCGGGGAGCGACCTCCCGTCAGCGGTGCTGCCAACAAACTGACAGGTGCCGAAATCCGGGGTATAGCGCCCCTGGTCGTTCTGCTCGAACGACCCCGCATCCATGCCGATGCGCTCCACCCGCGCAAAGGCGGTGCCGTCCTGCCAAGGGGTATCGACATGCAGCAGGGTCGACTGGGTACTCAGTTCGGACGTGCCCGGCGTGCCGTCGTCCTCGCGCCAACCGTAGTCGTGCATCAACGTCACATGGGTATTGCGCTGGCGATACAGCGCATCGACGTCGCTGCGCAGGCTGCGTGCCAGCCAGTCGTCGTCATCCTGCTCACGGCTGGCCAGCGTCAGTGCGCGGTCATCCCGTGGCGACACGGCAGCACGCTCGAGCAACTGCGCATCGGCCATCGCTGCGGCGTAAAGGTCCAGCGCCCGTTGCGGGTCATCCTGCGCCACCAGGCGGGCAGCGTCGCGCCGCAACAAGGGGTCGGGGCGAGGCTGCTGCGCTGCGATCTGGTCGAGCATTCTGGCCGCCTGGTCGTGTTCGCCCAAGGCGACCCAGACAGCCGCCAGGCGCCGCTGGGCGTTGCTGTCATCGGCAGCCAGTTGCGGTACCTGCACAGCCAGCATGTGCCGGGCCTGTGCCAGGTTGCCTTCGGCCACCGCGCTTTCGATCACGCCAAGGCGCGCCTGGGGTTGCCCAGGCTGCACGACAAGCACGCGCTGGTAATAACCGCGCGCCTTGCCAGGCTCACCATTGGCCGCCGCCCAGTCAGCCAGCAGCATCAGGTCGTCGGTGCTGCCTTCGCCACGCGCCAGGCTGGCCTCGAGCAGGCGGGTCGCTTCAGCCGTGCGGCCTTGCGCCTGCAGCTGCTGCGCCGAGGCCAGGGTCATGCGGCGGCGGATACGCTGCTCCAGTGCATGCATGTCCGCGCTCCAGGCCCCCTGCGGCACCGCGCCCAGGCTGTCCAGGGCCAGCGCATCGCGGTCGCTGGACTCCAGGAACAGGCCATGGGCATAGCGGGTAGATGGGTCGCCCGGCTGGCGCTGCACGATGCTGGCGAATGCCGCGTCGGCTTCGGCGGTGCGCCCCAGGTGGCGCAGGCTGCTGGCCAGCTGGTAGACCAGCCAGGGCTCATCGGGGGCCAAGGCCGTGGCCTGGCCCAGCGCCTGGCTGGCCGCCGCCCAGTCCTCAAGCTGCATGGCCTGGTCACCTTGCTGGCGCAGGCGTGCGAGTTCCAGGCTGCGGCGCAGGCTGGCGAACTGCGCTTGCTGCCGAGGCGACAGGCTGTCGAGGTACGCCCGCGCCTTGTCGGGCGATTGCGCCTGGTACACACGCACCAGGCCGCGCACGGCACTTTCGTTATCCGGTGCCATGCGCCGAACCTGCAGGAATTGCCGCTCGGCGGCGGCTGTATCGCCCTCGGCCAGCGAGACATCCGCCAGGCCCAGCAAGGCGTATTCCTCCTTCGGGCGCTGCTGGCGTGCCTGTTGGTAGAAGGCACGGGCAGCGCGCAGGTCTTTCGCCTGCAGTGCCCGCTCGCCTTTGCTGAGCAGGGCCCAATACTGGCTGGACGACTCCAGGTCCTTCCACTGGCTGATCCAGTAGGTGTCCTGCTCCTTGGCACTTGCCGCCCGGAACGCCGCATTGGCGTCTTCGTAGCGGCTCTGGCGCATCAGCGCATAGCCCAGTGCCCCCTGCAGGCTGGCATCATCCGGATACTGGCGCAGCGCCCGGCGCAGTTGTGCTTCGGCTTCAGCGTTGCGGCCCTTGTCGAGCAATGCCAAGCCCCGCTGGCCAGCCTGCCAGGACGGGTCGGCCAGCAGTTTGCGCTGCTGTTGCAGGGTCTCGCTGGCCTGCGCCTGCAACGGTGAGGCCGGGTAACGCTGGAGAAACGCTTGCCAGGCCGCCGCGCTGGCGGCGCTCACCGCTTGCCCGGACAGGTAGTCGAACTCCCGCTGGGCAGCGGCATCCCGTGCGCCAGGGTCGCGCGACAGCTGGTCGAGCAAGGCCAAGGCTTCGCGGTCGCGATTTTCGGCGAACAGCCAACCGGCCAAGGTCTGGCGCAGCCCGGCACTGCCCGGGTACTGCTGGTCCAGTTGCTGCAGCTGCCTGATCGCTTCTGGGCGCTGGCCTGGGAGGTTGCCGCGCACGCGCCAGTAGTCCAGGGCCAATTCCAGGTTTGGCGGTTCACCAGCGAACAACTGCTCATAGGCCGCCAGCGCCTCTTCATTGCGCCCGGTGACCGCCAGCAAGCGGGCCTGCTGCAATTGCCGCACGCGCTCCGGCTGCTGCAGCTCGAGCAGGCGCCTGGCCTGGCGTGCCTGCAAGCTGCCAGGCGCGATGGCATTGATCCGCGCACTCAACTGCTCGGCCTCGGTGTTGTTCTTTTCGCGCAATGCCAGGCTCAGGGCCGCCAGCAACACATCCGGGTTGCGCGGCTCGAGCAATTGCAGCCGCCCCAGTGCATCGCGCACCAGGTCGTCACGATGCAGCGCCTCGCCGCGACGCACCTGGTCCAGCAGCCATTGGCGCTGTTCGCCGGCATCCTTGGGTTGTGCCGTGGCCTGGCAGGTCACTGCCGCCAGCATCAGCACACCGATCATTCGCTGCATGGCGCGCTCCAGGCCGGCAACAGGCGGCCGTGCGGGTCAAAACGGTAACGGCCTTGGTCCCAGCCCTGGCCAAACAGCGCCAGCACCTGGCTGTAATAGGCCTTGGCTTCGACTGGCTGCTCGCGCAGGCGCTGACGCTGGGCCGCCAGGCCCGCGACGTGCTCCGGCGATGCTGCCAGCAACGGCAGCAACGCCGCAGAGAAACCCGCCGGGCCATGGCCACTGGCAATACCGCTTTGCGCATCCACATGCTCTGGCGGCAACCCCTGGCGCGTGGTCAATGCCGCCATCGGGGCATAGTGGGCCACCAGTTCGGCACGCTGCGCCGCGTCCTTGGCCAGCATGCCGACCCACAGGTAGACGCGGATGGCGTCGTAGTCACCTTCACTGCCATGTTGCGGGTCCGCTGCCAGTTCACCGGCTGGCGTCCACAGCAGCCAGTCCGGAGCAAAGCCCTTTGGCGACGAAGCCAGCCACAAACGCCGCGTGTTGGCCGCCAGCTCGCCCCACAACGGGTCGACCAGGCTGAAGCGATCGAACAACTGCGGCGGCAAATAGCTGGGGTTCAAGCGGGCGCCGCGAGCATCTTCGAAGCCGTAGTCCCCCGGCAGCAGCATCACCCCCAGGCCCGGCAGCTTGCGCACGGTCTGCGCGGCGATACGCCACAGCAGGCGCTGGCCCAGCTGCGTGTAGGCCGGCTCGTCCCACAGCCGCCCGGCTTCCAGCAGGCTGTAGGCAATCCACAGGTCGGCATCGCTGGCGTTGTTGGCATCCAGCACCTGCCACTGCTGCTGGCCGTTACGGCCCCACAGCCAGGCGGGCAGATGCCGGGCCAGGTCGCCCTCCGCCAGGTTGTTGCCGGTCCAGCGCAGCAACTGCGCGAAGGCTTGCCGGTCATTGCCCACCAGGGCGAAGAACAGCGCGTAGCTCTGCCCTTCCGAGGTGGTGATCAGGCGCTCGTCGCTCGGGTCGATGACCCGACCGTCGACACTCACCAGTTCGGCCTTGAAGCGGTCCCAGGCCGGCCATTTGCAAGCCGGTGCGGCACTCGTGACGACGGGCAGGCCCAAGGCGACCAGCCCCACCAGCAACTGACGCATCATCACCCCGCCTCGCCCAGACGGCGCTTGCCTGCCCAGCGCAGTGCCCGCCACAACAGGAAGGCAAACAGCACCACGCAAATGGCCGCGATCGCCGCCAGCAGCACCGGGTGTTCGGACAGGTGGAACCACAGCAGCAGCCACCACGGCAGCGCGCCTACAAAGTAGTGCTCGCCGACGAACTGGCTGGTGACGCCGCTGCTGCGCACCAGCGTCACAGAGCCGGCCACCGCATCGAGCTTGCCCACATCGCCGAGCACATCGCGCAGCAACGCTTGGTCGCTATCGCTGTTGGCCAGCAGGGCTACGACGCTGCGCTGCTCATGGAAGGGCGACTTCAGCCCGGTGATGGCCGCAATCGGCGCCTGCGCGCTGACTGCCACTCGGCTGCTCGCGGCCACCGGCGCGGTATCGAAGCGCTGGCTGCCCGGCAGCCCTGTGCTACGGCCTTGCAGCAGCCAGTCCCGCTGGGCACTGAGCAGCAGGCCAAGGTTGGGCGCATCCCCCAGCGCCTCGGGCAGGCTGCCGAGCAGCAGCAAGTCGGCATCGGCCGCTGCGGCCTGCTTCCAGTCATCGACCAGCCGCAGGCCAAGCGCCGGGTAGCCGATCTGTCCGGCCAACCCGCCGACCGCATCGAGCAAGGTGCCCACCTGCATCGCCGTGGGCCTGGCCGGCATGACGACCAGCGTTTCGGAAAGGTCGGCCATGCGGCTGAACGGGAAGCCGCTGCGGGCGAATGCGCGCAGGTCGGGCATGGCGATGTAGTGGTGGTAACCGGACAGGTCGATGGTCGAGTTGTCGTCGATCGCCGCGCGCACATCCACCGGCAACGAGGTCTGGCAGCGTTCGCGCTGGGCGCTGCCCAGGGTGCTGGCAAAGCTGAAATCGAAGCGCAGGCGGTTGCGGTCGCCGATCTTCAACGCCGGTACCAGCGACTTCTCGGTCAATGCGCTGTTGTCACCGGACAGCACCGCCAGGCGCATTTCCTCGAGCGTACCGCCGCGCCGGTCATTGCCCACCAGCGGCATGCTGGTGATGTACTGGTCGTTGACGCTGATGCTCAACCGCGATTCGTCGCTCACTGCCGGGGCCGTGTAGCGGTACAGCGTACGCAGCGGAATGCCCTGGTTGCGCCAGACGAACAAGTCCGGCGGCAGGTTCAGCTCCAGCGTAACCGGCCGCGGTTGCAGGCCGCTGACCTGCAGCTGCTCGGGGTAATCGAGCAGCTCGGCGAAACGTACCGGGCGGTCGGTGCGTGTCCAGTTCGGCGCATCGTAGGGCTGGCGCGGCTGCAGTGCCGTCATCTGCTCGACCTTCACCCGGGCACCGCGGAACAGGTTGTTGCCAACCGCCAGCGCCGAGGCGGCCTTGACCAGGTCATCGTCGTTGCGGCCCAGCACCAGCAGCACCTTGCTGAAGCGGTCGTCCGGGTGGTCGATCATCTGCAGTACCGGGCCGTCGACCGGCGGGAATTGCTGCAGGTCGGCAAGGAAGGCCGGGCGACGGTCGTTGCTGGCAAACACGATGCTCGGCGTGGGTTTGTCGCCACGGGCCGGCAGGCTGTCGTACAGCACCGGGAAAGTCGCCTTGCGCCAACCGGCCTGGCTGCCGAAGTAGGACGCCAGGATCGCCGCCGCACGCTGCTCGCCCAGGCTCGGCACGCCACTGAACACCACCGGCAGCGTTACCTTGCCGGTGTCGCGCACATCAAAGAACGGCAGCGGGAAGTACGCCAGGTCGTTGTCCAGGGCCAGGGCCTGTTCGTGCAGCTGCACCTGGCTCTTGCGGTTCAGGTTCAGCCACAGGCCGCTGTGCGCAGGGTCTTCGCAGATGTCGGTGTAATGCCCGACGAACTCCAGGCGTACCCGGTTGAAATCGCTGAGCAGCTTCGGGTCCAGCGGCAGCTGACGGCGCACGCGCTGGCCAAGCTGATCCTTTTCCACCGGCACCACGCCCATCAGTTCGTCATTCAGGTACACGCGCAGGTGCGACAGGTTCGGCAACAGTGCGGGCGATGGCGTGTAGTCCAGCTGCAGGCTGGCGTCGGTGGCCAGGCGGTCGCGCCGCAGGCCGAATTCGATATGCTCGCTGTTGCGCACCCCCAGCAACAGGCTGTCGGACGCATGCCCGAGCTGCTCGAAGGTTTTCGCAACCGGCCAGTTCGGTACCGTGGGTACGGCTGGCTCGGCAAGCGGGGCTACGGAGGCGGCAGCGGCGCTCTGCGACAAGGCAGCAAGCAGCGCCATCGCCAGGCCCCAGGTACGCGCGGGATAACCAGTCATCATGCGTCTCGATCAACAGGGTTCAAGGAAGGGACAGGCTGCGGTGTGCGGGGCCTGTAGCTGGCCAGCCAGTTCGCCAGCGCGTGCAGTGGGCGCAGCAACGCCCCCACCCATGGCGGCAAGTGTTCGACCAGCCGCAGGTAACCGACACCGCCCAGCTTCAGCACGTCGACCAGGCTGCGCAGCGGGCGATCGACCTCATGCTGCTCGTTCCAGCCAAGCCAGGCATCGGCACGGGCAAAGGTGCAGTGGACCAGGTCGATACGCTGTTGCTGGCCGAGGTCATGGAACACCAGGCCCACGTGTTGCCCGACGGTACGGGTGACACAGGCCTGGAAGGCGAACTCGCGCTGGCCGCGGTTGAGCAGCAGGCGCACCCGCTCCCCCGCTTGCAACTCGAGGCCCCGGTGCAGTTGCAGGCCGACACCGCCGTCGGAGTAGTCGACCAGGGTACAGGGGTAGGCGTGACCGCTTGCCAGCACCAGCCCCGCCGGCAAGCGCATCTGCACCCGGTGGGCGCGGCGCACCTGGCGCACTTCGGCAGCCACGGCGACGGCGGCGCCGATGATCAGCAGGTTGTAGATCACCCACAGCGAGCTGACGATCACCGTGCCGATTTCCGCCGCCGGGCCGGTGAACAGGCGCCACACGGCGAAGCCCAGGCCGGCCACGTTGAGCGCCGCCAGCCACAGGTAGGGTTGGGCGATGCGCCAGTCGAACTGCTCCTGCTCCATCAGGCCGCCCTTGGCGGTGACGTTGAACTTGCCCTTCTTCGGCGCGAACAGTGCGACCGTGGTCGGGCGGGCGATGTACCAGGCCAGCACGGTCTCGTAGACCTCGCCCCAGAAGGTCTGCCGGTACTTGCCCTGCATGCGCGAGTTGGTCAGGCTGGCGTGGATCATGTGCGGCAGCACGTACAGCAGGATCATCAGCGCCGGGGCGTAGATGATGTAGGCATGCAGCAACAGGAACGCCAGCGGCGCAGTCAGGAACACCAGCCGTGGCAGGCCAGCCAGGAAGTGCAACATGGCGTTGGCATAGCACACCCGCTGGAACAGGCTCAGCCCACGGCCGAACAGCGGGTTGTCGGTACGGAAGATCTGCACCATGCCCCTGGCCCAGCGAATGCGCTGGCCGATGTGCGCCGACAGGCTCTCGGTGGCCAGGCCGGCCGCCTGCGGAATGCTCAGGTAGGCCGATGACCAACCCTGGCGGTGCATGCGCAAGGCGGTATGGGCATCTTCGGTCACGGTTTCGACGGCGAAACCGCCGATGCTCTCCAGCGCGGTACGGCGCAGCACGGCACACGAGCCGCAGAAGAACGCCGCGTTCCACATGTCATTGCCATCCTGGATCAGGCCGTAGAACAGCTCGCCTTCATTGGGGCGACGGCGGAACGAGCCCAGGTTGCGCTCGAACGGGTCGGGCGAGAAGAAATGGTGTGGCGTCTGCACCAGCGCCAGCTTCGGGTCCTTGAGGAACCAGCCGACTGTCATTTGCAGGAAGGAGCGCACCGGCACGTGGTCGCAGTCGAAAATGGCGATCAGCTCGCTGTCGGTCACGCCCAGCGCATGGTTGAGGTTGCCGGCCT
The DNA here is from genome assembly GCF_002112825.1 of Pseudomonas sp. B5(2017). Lineage (NCBI taxonomy): Bacteria > Pseudomonadati > Pseudomonadota > Gammaproteobacteria > Pseudomonadales > Pseudomonadaceae > Pseudomonas > Pseudomonas sp. B5(2017). Next base: position 413,942 of record NZ_NEIR01000001.1, on the reverse strand, counting down.
TGGCGTGCTTGTTGTCCGGCCGCACGATGTAGCCCACCCCCACTTCGTCGGCGAACGCACGGAACGCCTCGCGCCGGCCGTCGTCGAGGATATAGATGCGCAGGCACTCGCGCGGCCAGTCCAGGCCCAGGGCGGCCAGCACCGTGGTGCGCACCACCGACAAGTCTTCGTTGTAGGTGGGGATCATCAGGTCGACGGTCGGCCAGTGCGCCGGATTTGCCGGCAGGTTCGCCGGCTTGCGCTGCAACGGCCAGCAGGTCTGGATGTAGCCCAGGATCAGCACGAACCACGAATAGGTTTCTGCCGCCAGCAGGATCACCCCGCACACAAGGCCCGTGGTGTCGTTCCAGTTCAGGGTCGAGGTGTAGCGCCACCACAGGTAGCGGCAGGAGATGAGCGTCGACAGCACGATCAGCATCAGGGTCGGGAAGCGGCCCGGCATGTGCCGCACCAGCAGGGCAATGCCCAGCAGCAGGCAGATGAACACCAGCTGCGCCAGGTAGCCGAACGGTTCGGTCACGCACAGCACGGCCAGGCCGATGGCGCCCAGGGTCAGCACGCTGTAGAAAACCCACCGGGCGAAAACGCTCAAGCCGCGCAGGCGTGCCGAGGCTTGCTGCTTGAAAGCGCTGGCGCGGTAGCGCGCAGGCAGCTGCTGCAGGCGGTCGATCAGCAGGCCATGGTAACGGCGCAGCACCTGGCGCATACCGCGCAGCTGCGCACGCACTGCCCCCCAGGCACGCCGGGCAAACCCCGGTTCGCGAGGCAGCGGTTGACGCCGGACCAGCAGCCACAGGCTCTGGATCAGCAGGCGCAGCGGGTCGCCCAGGCTTGGGCGCTTGCCCGCCAGTTGCGGGTACAGCCGCTGCCGCTCGGCCAACAGGGCTTGCCAGGCAGGCGACTCCAGGCGCAGGAACAGGAAGGCCAGCCACACGCCAAGGGTAAACAGCCAGGCGACCGGCTGCCGCGCGCCACGTGTGCGGAACCAGGCGTAGGCCGACAGAGGGGTCAGGGTCACGACTGGCGCCTCGTCAGGCAGCGCACCGCCAGGCTCTGCACGTCCCGGCAAGCCAGGCTCTGCGGCGCGTAGTGGCCAAGCGGTGCCTTGCACGCCAGGGCCTCGAGGAAGGCCTCGTCGCGGTGCACCACCTGGATCGGCAGGCGATCACGGAACAGGTCGCGCCACACCATCAGCAGGTCGCTCTGCAAGCGGCTGGCGGGGTCGTAGCGGTTGACCAGCAACAGGTCGTAGTGCTCGACCTGCCGGCGCCCGAGCAGCAGGTGGCTGGCCATTTCGGCCTCGGCCACCAACACCCGCACGTCAGTCTCGACGCTTTGGCCAGCGGCATCGGCCGGCAGTTGCGGCAGGTCGAACAGCAACCAGTCGAAGTGTTCGGCCAGCTCGGCCTGGCGCGCGCGCCATGCTTCAGCGTCGGGCAACGGCGGCCGCGTGCCGGCAGGCAGATTGCCGAACGGCATCAGGTACAGGCCATCGAGCACCTCGTACATGGCATCGCTGTATGGCCGCCCTTCCCGCTCGGCAAGCGCCCAGCCCTCGTGCGTGTCGAGGGGCAGATTGAAGTGCAGGCCGAGCAGGTTGCTTGGGCACAGGTCGACCAGCAGCACCCGCTCACCTACGCCCTGCAACGCATGCCCCAGCGCGGCCAGCAAGGCGCTGCGCCCCAGGCCACCGCGAACGCCGTGCAACGCCAGGCTGGTCATGGCGACAGCACCTGGCGCCGCGGCGCCACCGTGTACAAGGTGCCCTGGGCGCTGCTCCGGCAGCTTTCACCCAACAGTGGCCAGCGCTGCAAGGCCTGCTGGACACCCACCAGCAATGAGATGTCCTGGTAGTTCAGGTCCGGCATATCCAGGTGCTGGCGCAACTGGGCGATATCGTCGCTGCGGTCGGCAGGGTCTGCCTTGCCAGTGATCATGGGCGCTCCTTCGGAACAGGCTGCCAGTCGGGCTGGCCTTGCAGGCGCATGTAGGCGCGCCCCTGGTAGTTCAGTACTTGCGCACCTGCGGTTTCCGCGACCTGTTCGGTGGTCGGCAGGTCGCTCAGCAGGCTGGGCACATCCAGCACCTGCTGCTGGCCCAGGCCCGCATACACGCGCGAGATCAGCTCGGACAGCGCCAGGTAGCTGGTGGGTGCCGAGACATGCAGCGGCTCGCTGCGGGCAGGTTGGCCCATGCCGATGAACTTCAGGCCGACCGGCACATGGGTAATCGATGGGGTGGGGATTTCACGCATGCCCGACAGCTGCATGCGGTCGCCATGCAGCGCGGCGCCATGTTCCGGGACAATGGCCACGACCACGCGGCGGCCGCTGCGCTCCAGTTCATCGAGGAAGCTGCCAAGCTCGCCGAACAGCCGGGTGGCGCGGGTGGCGTAATCGGCCACGCGGGTACCGCCGTCGGCGGTGACGATACGGTTGCCGTCATGCAGGCTGATGCTGTTGTAGAACAGCGACACATGCTCGGTCGGCGCGCCTTTGCGCTGCCCCCACCAGCGGCGCAGCACCTCCAGGTCGCTGGCGATAGGCGAGCCGTCGAAGCCGACCAGTGCCCGCGGGAAGTCGGTGTTGCGCAGGCCGGGTTGCGGCATGTGCTGCTGGGTGATATCGCCGATGAAGTTGTCGAAGCGGCCGCTGTGGTTGAGCAAGGTGTTGCTCTGGAAGCCGAGCCTGGCCAGGTTCTGGAACAACAGGCACTGCTCCGGGGCCGGCTGATACAGCCCGGCGTGGGACGACTGCCCGCAGCTGGCACGCAGCACGCGGATGGCGGCCGGCCCACTGTAGGACGTGGCCGAGTTGAACTGGTCGAAGATCACGTCCAGGCGCGAGAACAGCGGGTTGTCACGCAGCCCGACGGCAGACAGGTCATCCCAGGCCAGCGAGCAGATGTTGATCACCAGCAGGTCGAACGGCTGCTCATCGGCCTTCATGGCCGGGAATGCTGTCACCCGTTCACGCTCACTGGCGAAGAACCGCTCGAGCCAGCTGTCGAGCGTGGCATTGTCGGCAACCGCGGCGCCAGGCGCCTGGCCCGCATTGAACCCCAGCGCTGGCAGGCCGCCGACCGCCAGCCACGCCAGCCCCAGCAGGCTCAAGGTACTCAGCCGCAGCCAATGGCGCAGGTACAGGTAACCCACCAGCAACAGCGCCAGCGCGCCCAGCAGGTTCCAGTTGATGAAGCGGCCGAGCAGTTCGAGCAGGTAGTCCCACGAGAAATCGAACACCCCCGGCTGCGCCAGCAGGCGGCTGAAGGGCGGCAGCCAGGTGTCCTGGTAGAACAACGCGATGCCGACCGGTACGGCCACCAGCTGCCGCGCGATTCGCAGCCACTTGCCCGGCAACGGCAGCAGCAGAAACGCGGCGAACAACAGGTTCGGCAGCGCCTGGAAGTCGAGCATGCCAAGGGCGACCAGCAGGAACTTGGCCAGGAAGTAAAGGTTCCACCCTCCCAGTCCAGGCCAACGGGCCGGTACCGGGAGGGTGGCGGATGTATTAGTCATTACGGGGTTCCTGGCGTGCAGCACGGTGGCGTACGCCCAGCGGTTTCAGGTAACGGGGTGGAAGGCGGCGGCGCAACCAGCCGCGCAGCGTGGCGCGCAGGCGCAACAGCAGCAGGGCCAGCGCCAAGGTGACCAGCGCCGTGATGCCGACCACTTGCAGCAGTTGCACGAAGTTCATTGCGTACCCCGCTTGCCCAGGGCCACCCGGCGCGGCGCCAGGGCCGGCCTGGCCTGGGTGGGCAGCTGCGCCGCCGCGTCGAGCCGGGGTGGCTGTGGCACGCTGTCGTCGAGGAAGGCCGGGGTGGCCAGGCTGTCGACACCGGCAAGCACCTCCTGGCTGATGAACAACTCTTTCCACGACAACTGGAAGATGTGGTCAAGGGCTTGCTCGACGCCTTCGGAGCGACAGGCGAACAGGAACAGGAACAGCACATCGCCCACCACGCAGGCGATGTCGCCGTCGCGGCGGAACACCGTGCGCGAACAGGCTTGCAGCGGGGTCAGCCCTGGGGCCGGGCGCAACACCAGCAACTGGTGGGCGATTTCGCCGTTGCGCACCCCGTGCCACATGGTCTGCACCGCTTCGGCGAACGCGCGCGGCGCCACCAGCCCGCAGATTGCCAGCGGCCGCAGGCGTGCGAGCAAGGCATCGAAATCGCTTGGCAGGCGCCGGCGCCAGAGGTAACCCTGGATGCTCTCGACCATGGTCAGGAAGCGCGACAGGCTGGCGCCGAACGGCACGATCTGGCTGGCCCCGCAGGCCAGCAGCAGTTGTTCGTCCTGGTAGCGCAGGGTCGGTGCCATCTCGCGCACCACCAGCTTCAGGGCACTGCCACGCAACTGGCGCAAGCGGTGCAACTGGCGCGCCAGGCTATCCAGGCGCTGCCCGCCGTCCATGGCAAAGATGACCGTGGCGGAAACCGCCCTGCCAGCTTTGGCACCCAGTTCCTCGAGGCTCTCGCAGACCTGCCAGTGCTCGGAGAAGGCTGGTGCACCTTCCAGTACCGGGCGCTGGGCCAGGCATAACAGCTCGTCGCCACCGGTGTCGCTGGGGGCCTGCGGCGCCCCGGCGGCGGCGAAGCCCGCTTCAAGCCGCGCCAGTTCCACATCGCGCGTACCGATCTTGCCGAGCGGGTTGCTCCAGAAATGCTGCAGGTAGCGCACCCCGCCTTTGCCGCGGTACACCTGGGCCAGGCCATCGACGCCCTGATTGAACGCACGCAGGCGCTCTACCAGCCCGGCACTCTGGCCGCTGCTGATGACCAGCAATAGCGTGGCCTCGGCCAACAGGACCGGGCGCAGCGCGTTGCACCAGCTTTCGACGTTGCCGGCACCCCAGACGTCGGCGGGCGCCAACAGCACCAGCACCCGCCCGGCGGCGTCAATACGCGGCAGGTCATCGACCAGGTGCCGGGCGGCTTGCAGGTCGGCTTCGTACAGCGCCAGTTCGGCTGGGCCCTGCGCGGCATCGAGCGCACTCAGCACATCACCGATGGCTTGCGCATCGGCGACCAGGGCTGCGCGAACGTGCTCGGGCAGCCCCCCGACCACCTGGCGGCATAGCACGGTGGCGTCTTCTGCGTTGTCACAGGCCAACCAATACAGTCCTTGTACATGAAGCTGGCTGCTTTCGGCGCCTAAGCCGGAAATAGCCAACCACGGCATTCCATTCGTCAAAACACTGGCTCTGAAAAGTAGATTGAAACGGCTCTGAGAGGTGGCTGCGGGCACATGCGCCGCTGAGGCTCGATGATGAGCGTCAAAAAAACAACGAAATTACTAGCTAACAACCGAACCCGTCAATTCTACAGCAGGGAGGCAAAATGAAATCAAGCAGAAATGTAATGAATTGCAAAAAATTGTTAGCAGCAGGTACATGTCTGGGGATGTTTGGTGCCTGTGAGATCGAGCGCCGCCCGCCCGGCGCTTCGCAGCACAAGGCTGCCTCAGGTACAACGTGAGGCTGAAGCCTGCGCATTGCCTGTGGGAGCGGGCATGCCCGCGAAGCAGGCGACGCGGTGGATGGCACCGGCTGCGCCGGTGTTCGCGGCTAAAGCCGCTCCTACAGGTACAGCGTGAGACCGAAGTCTGCGCCGGACCTGTGGGAGCGGGTTCACCCGCGAAGCAGACTGCGCGGTGGATGGCACCGGCTACGCCGGTGTTCGCGGCTAAAGCCGCTCCCACAGGTACAGCGCGAGCCCGAAGCCTGCGCAGTGCCTGTGGGAGCGGGCATGCCCGCGAAGCAGGCGACGCGGTGGATGGCACCGGCTGCGCCGGTGTTCGCGGCTAAAGCCGCTCCCACTGGTACAGCGTGAGCTCGAAGCCCGCGCCGTACCTGTGGAAGCGGGCATGCCCGCGAAGCAGGCGACGCGGTGGACCGTGCTGGAAGCGCTGGACAGCGGCAAGCCGGTCAGCGAGTGCCAGAACGACACTGCACGAACCCCCGCACGCCTGAGTGATCTGTATGGTTAGCGCCAGGCAAAAGCTGATTTTCGGAGACAAGCATGCTGCGTATTTTTGAACGATGGCTCGACCCCTTCCCCCCTGACGAGATACCACCGCCACCGGTTGGCCTGTTGCGCTTCATGTGGGCCTGCACCCGGGGCGCGCGCGGCTACATCCTGGCGCTTGCGCTGCTCAGTGCCGGGGTATCGATCTACGAAGCCTGGCTGTTCGCCTTCCTCGGCCAGGTCGTGGACCTGCTTTCGGCCTGGCAGGCCGGCGGGGCCGTCGGCCCTGAAGAAACCCGGGTGCTGTGGGGTATCGGCGTGGTCCTGCTGGTCAGCATCGGGTTGGTGGCGCTGCGCACCATGCTTCAGCACCAGGTACTGGCGATCAATTTGCCGCTGCGCCTGCGTTGGGACTTTCACCGGCTGATGCTGCGCCAGAGCCTGTCGTTCTTTTCTGACGAGTTTTCCGGCCGGGTCACCACCAAGGTGATGCAGACGGCGCTGGCGGTACGCGATGTGTTGTTCACCCTCATCGAGATCCTGCCCGGGATCGGTGTGTACTTCATCGCGATCATTGCCCTGGCCGGTGGCTTTGCCCTGAAACTGATGCTGCCCTTCATTGCCTGGGTCGTGCTGTTCGGCCTGGCCATGCTGTATTTCGTGCCACGCCTGGGCAAGGTCGGCCAGGAGCAGGCCAACGCCCGATCATCGATGACCGGGCGGGTTTCTGACGCCTACACCAACATCACCACGGTGAAACTGTTCTCGCACGCCAACCGCGAAGCGCACTTCGCGCGCGCGGCCATGGAGGACTTCAAGCAGACCGGTTTTCGCCAGATGCGTCTGGTCAGCCAGTTCGAAATCGTCAACCAGGCGCTGGTGGTGGGCTTGATCATTGCTGCCGGTGGCTATGCGCTGTGGCTGTGGCACCAGGGCCAGGTCGGCACCGGGGCGGTGGCGGCGATCACCGCCATGGCCTTGCGTATCAACGGCATGTCGCACTGGATCATGTGGGAGATAACCTCGCTGTTCGAAAACATCGGCACCGTGCAGGACGGCATGGCCACCCTCACCCGCGGCCCCAAGGTAACGGATGCGCCCGGCGCTGCCGAGCTGGTAACCAAGGGGGGCGCGGTGAGTTTCGACAAGGTCGGCTTCAACTACAACGGCGAGCGTCAGGTGCTCGACGACCTGAGCCTGCACATCCGCCCGGGCGAAAAGGTCGGCCTGGTCGGCCGCTCCGGCGCTGGCAAGTCCACCTTGATCAACCTGCTGCTGCGCTTTTACGACGTGGACCGTGGGGAAATCCGCATCGACGGGCAGAACGTGGCCAAGGTCACCCAGGACAGCCTGCGCAGCGCCATCGGCATGGTCACCCAGGACACCTCGCTGCTGCACCGCTCGATTCGCGACAACATCGCCTATGGCCGCCCAGATGCCACCGAAGCGCAGATCCGCGCCGCTGCGGCCAATGCCCAGGCCGATGGTTTCATCAGCCAGCTCAGCGACCGCCAGGGCAACACCGGTTACGACACTTTGGTGGGAGAGCGCGGCATCAAGCTGTCTGGTGGCCAGCGCCAGCGCATCGCCATTGCCCGGGTGATGCTGAAGAACGCGCCGATCCTGCTGCTGGACGAAGCCACCAGTGCGCTGGACTCGGAAGTGGAAGTGGCCATTCAGGAAAGCCTGGATGAAATGATGCAAGGCAAGACCGTCATCGCCATCGCCCACCGGTTGTCGACGATTGCGGCCATGGACCGGCTGATCGTGATGGATGAAGGGCGCATCATCGAACAAGGCACCCATACGCAACTGCTGGCGAAGAATGGTACTTATGCGCGGTTGTGGCAGCACCAGAGCGGCGGGTTCCTGGGTGAGGACCAGGGCGTGGCCGAGGCGATGGAGTAGGCAGGAGGTGGGATCAGGTACCGCGTTGGATTCTTCGCGGGCACGCCCGCTCCCACACGGTACGCGGACCGCTTGCGTACTGAGTTCTCCGGGCCTGCAGCTCAACCAAACACATGCGAAGGCCGACGCAGCACCGGGTCGAACGGGTTGACCCGCTCGCCAATCGCCGCCGCCTCGCGCTTGAGCAGCGCCACCACGGTCGGCATGCGGTTGGGCCCCAGGCGGTCGCTGATGGTCGCCACGCTCAGGGCCGCCACCGCATGGCCGTTACGATCGAGGATCGGCACCGCCAGGCCGGCCATGCCATCGAGCACTCCGGTATTACGCCCGGCATAGCCGAGGCTGCGCACATTGTCGATTTCGGCGCGCAGCATGACTTCGTCGTAATGGTGGAAATCCTTCAGCCGCGGCAGGTTGTAGCGGATCACCTCGTCGCGCTCCTCCTCCGGCAGGAAGGCCAGGATTGCCAGGCTGCCCTGCCCCACCCCCAAGGCCACACGGCCGCCAATATCGCCGGTGAAGGTACGGATCGGGTATGGCCCTTCGCTGCGGTCCAGGCACACCGCATCGAACCCCGAGCGCGCCAGCAGGAACAGCGAATCGCCCAGCGAGGCCGACAACCGCAGCAAGCTGGGGCGCACCACATCGCGCAGGTTGCCGGCTTGCCCGGCCTTGGCCGCCAAGGCAAAAAAATCCAGGCTCAGCCGGTAGCGCTTGCTGGTCGCGCACTGATCGACCATGCCTTCTTCAATCAGGCTGCGCAGCAGGCGGTGGGTTGTGGGTTGCGCCAGGCCAACCCGCTGCGCCAGCTGGCTGACCTTCTCGCCCTCGCCGCCGCATTCTCCCAGCGCACGCAACACGGCGAACAAACGCGACACCGCACTGACACCTACTTCCTTGGCCTGCTCATTTCGCTTATCGGAATCCATTTTTCGTCAAACCCTTAAAAATTCCATTCAGTGGAATAATTTCAAAATAGCTGTCACCCAGTGAAATTACCCTTTGTCGCCATCCTAATCATTGCCCTACTCTCCGGTCCATAGGGCGATATCACAACATCGGCCGCCGCCACAGAAGCGAGCGCCAACGTCCGTAAAAGCATTGCTTTTCGCCGCTGGCGCTCTGCCCACCCTGAAACTGCCGGTTGACCCCGGTTCCGTTTGCGATGGAGCACAGCCATGACCTTTCTGTTGATCGACAAGCTTTGCAAGCGCTATGGCGCCACGGAGGCAGTGGCCAGCTCGTCACTGGCCATCGAGAAAGGCGAGTTCGTCTCCCTGCTTGGCCCTTCGGGCTGCGGCAAGACCACCACCCTGCAAATGATTGCCGGCTTCGTCGAGGTCACCAGCGGCCGCATTGTCCTCGACGGCCGCGACATCACCCACGCCAAGCCGGCCAGCCGAGGCCTGGGCGTGGTGTTCCAGAGCTACGCGCTGTTCCCGCACATGACCGTGCGCGACAACGTCGCCTTTGGCCTGCGCATGCGCAAGGTGGCCAACGCCGACATCGCCCGCAGGGTCGACCAGGCCCTGGCGCTGGTGCGTCTGGACAAGCATGCCGAGCGCTACCCGCGCGAACTCTCCGGCGGCCAGCGTCAGCGGGTGGCCCTGGCCCGCGCACTGGTGATCGAACCGCCGGTACTGCTACTGGACGAACCGCTGTCCAACCTGGACGCCCACCTGCGTGAAGAAATGCAGTTCGAGATCTGTCGCATCCAGAACGAGGTCGGCATTACCACCTTGATGGTCACCCACGACCAGGCCGAGGCCTTGTCGATCAGCGACCGGGTGGTGGTGATGGAGGCCGGGCGCATCACCCAGGTAGATGACCCCTACCGCCTCTACGAACACCCGGGTACGCCCTTCATTTCCGACTTTGTCGGCAAGGCCAACCGCCTGCGCGGCGTAACCGGCCCCGGCGGGCAACCGCAGGCGAATGCCCAGGGCCCGCTGACCCTCAGCCTGCGCCCGGAAAAAATCAGCCTCGGCCCGGCCGGTAGCGGCAAGCTCGCAGGCCGCATCAGCTGCCGCTACTTCCTCGGCAGCCAGTGGCTGTATCGGGTCGACACCGCTCTGGGCAACCTGGCCGTGGTGCGTGCCAACGACGGCAACACACCGCTGGATGAAGGCACACAGGTCGGCCTGGACTGGAACGATGCCCTGCTGCGGGTACTGAACGCTGGCGAGGTGGCGGCATGAGCGCGGCAAAGCTGCGCAGCAGCGCCTGGGGCTACGGCCTCAGCAGCCCCGCGCTGCTGTTGTTCCTGGCCTTGCTGGTGGTGCCACTGGGGCTGACCGTGCTGCTGTCGTTCAACGCGTTCGACTACAGCAGCGGCATCCAGGCCGGCCAGTACACCCTCGGCCATTACCTGAGCCTGGTGACCGACACCTACTACTACGAGATCTTCTTCCGCACCTTCTGGATCAGCGCCATGGTCACCCTGCTTTGCGTGCTGATCGGCATCCCCGAGGCCTTGGTGCTCAGCCGCATGGGCGCGCCGTGGCGCTCGATCTTCCTGATCCTGGTGCTGACCCCGCTGCTGATTTCGGTGGTAGTGCGGGCCTTCGGCTGGAGCCTGCTGCTGGGCGCCGACGGCCTGGTCAACCAGGGCATCACTGCCCTCGGCGGGCAGCCGGTGAAGCTGCTGTATACGCCCTTTGCGGTGATCATCGGCCTGGTCCACGTGATGCTGCCGTTCATGATCATCCCGGTGTGGACCTCGCTGCAGAAGCTCGACCCGGCTGCCGAGCAAGCCGCGCTGTCACTGGGTGCCAGCCAGTGGACGGTGTTCCGCCGCATCGTGCTGCCACAGATCATGCCCGGCGTGCTGTCGGGCACGCTGATCGTGTTCGGCCTGGCCGCCAGTTCGTTCGCCATCCCCGGTCTGCTGGGCGGGCGCCGGCTGAAGATGGTCGCCACCATGATCTACGACCAGTACCTGGCCGAACTGAACTGGCCGATGGGTGCCACCATCGCCGTGGCCCTGCTGCTGATCAACCTGCTGGTGATGCTCAGTTGGAACCGGCTGGTCGAACGCCGCTACAAACGCGCACTTGGAGTCTGAACCGATGACCCGTAACGGCCCGCTGGCCCTTTCCTTTCACGCCCTGGTGATGCTGTTCATGCTCGCCCCGCTGGTGGTGGTGTGCCTGGTGGCATTCACCCCGGAAAACACCCTGAGCCTGCCCACCGCCGGCTTCTCGCTGCGCTGGTTCAGCGCCGTGTTCGAGCGTGCCGATTTCCTCGATGCGTTCTACAACAGCCTGAAACTCGCGGCCCTGGCTGCCTCGCTGGCCACTTTGATCGCCGTGCCGGCGGGCCTGGCGATCACCCGCTACAGCTTCCCCGGCCAAGGCTTTCTCAACGGCCTGCTGCTGTCGCCGATCATCATCCCGCACCTGGTGCTGGGTGTGGCCTTGCTGCGGCTGTTCGCCTTGCTGGGGGTCAATGGCAGCTTCGCCTGGCTGGTGTTCGCCCATGTCGTGGTGATCACCCCTTACGTGCTGCGCCTGGTACTGGCTGCAGCCATCGGTATCGATCGCAGCGCCGAGCAGGCCGCGCAAAGCCTGGGTGCTGGCCGGGTCACGCTGTTCTGCAAGGTCACCCTGCCGATGATCCTGCCCGGTGTGGCCGGCGGCTGGCTGCTGGCGTTCATCAACAGCTTCGACGAAGTGACCCTGTCGATCTTCGTCACCTCGCCTGCCACCCAGACCCTGCCAGTGCGCATGTACGTATACGCCACCGAATCCATCGACCCGATGATGGCCGCCGTCTCGGCGCTGGTGATCGCCGTCACCGCCCTGACCATGGTCGCCCTGGACCGCGTATATGGCCTGGACCGCGTGCTGGTGGGCAAGCAATGACAAGGAATGCCCCCATGCCTCTGTTCAAGCGCGTGGCCGAACACGACCGCGAGCCTGTGCCCTTCCTGCTCGACGGCCAACCGGCCAGAGGCATGAGCGGCGATACCCTGCTGACTGCCATCCTGACCAATGCCGGGCACCTGCGCGGCAGCGACTTCAGCGCCGAACCACGCGCCGGCTTCTGCCTGATGGGCGCCTGCCAGGACTGCTGGGTACGCCTGCAGGATGGCCGCCGGGTACGCGCCTGCTCGACCTTTCTGGAACCGGGCCAGTGCGTGACCCGCGACCCGGGGCGTCAGCCATGAGTGCGATCGTGATCATCGGTGCCGGCCCGGCCGGCATCCGCGCCGCGCAAACCCTGGTAGCCCACGGCCTGCGCCCGGTGCTGCTGGACGAAGCCAGCCGCGGCGGCGGGCAGATCTACCGCCAGCAGCCGGCCAACTTTCGCCGCTCGGCCAAAGCGTTGTACGGCTTCGAGGCAGGAAAGGCGCAAGCCGTGCACGCCACCCTCGAGCAACTGCGCGGGCAGGTCGACTACCGCCCGGACACCCTGGTATGGAACGCCGAGCAGCAAGTGCTGGACACCTTGCAACAGGGCCAACTGGCCGACCGCCTGGCGTTCGACCGGGTGATCGTCGCCACCGGTGCCACCGACCGGGTGTTGCCGATACCCGGCTGGACCCTTCCTGGGGTCTATACCTTGGGCGCTGCGCAAATCGCCCTGAAGTTCCAGGGCTGCGCGATCGGTGAACGGGTGGTGCTGGCCGGCAGCGGGCCGCTGCTGTACCTGGTGGCCTACCAGTACGCCAAGGCCGGTGCCACGGTCAGCGCGGTGCTCGACACCTCACCGTTCAGCGCCCAGGTGCGTGCCCTGCCACGCCTGCTTCTGCAACCGGGCACCTTTGCCAAGGGCCTGTACTACCGAGCCTGGCTGGCCCGCAAGGGTGTGCCGGTGCACCAGGGCGTGACCCTGTTGGGTATCGACGGCGAGCAACGCGCCAGCGGTGTGCGCTGGCTGCACAATGGCCAGCAACACGACCTGCCGTGCGACGCCGTGGCATTCGCCCACGCCCTGCGCAGTGAAACCCAACTGGCCGACCTGCTGGGTTGCCAGTTCGCCTGGAGCGCGCTCAACCGCGCCTGGCTACCGGTACGTGACGCCCAGGGCCGGGCCACCAGCCCCGGCGTGTACCTGGCAGGCGACGGTGCCGGCATCCTCGGTGCCGACGGTGCCGAGATGAGCGGTGAACTGGCCGCCCTGACACTGCTGGCCGACCTCGGCAAGCCCGGCAACCCGCAGCGCCAGCAGCAACTGGAAAGGCGCCTGGCCACCTTGCAGCGCTTCCGCCAAGGGCTGGAGCAGGCCTTTCCATTTCCCGAGCAGTGGGCCCGCCAAGCCCCGGACCATCTCACCGTGTGCCGCTGCGAACAGATCAGCGCCGGGGAAATCCGCGCCACCGTGCGTGCCGGGCACTGGGAAATCAACCGGGTCAAGGCCATGTGCCGAGTCGGCATGGGCCGCTGCCAGGGCCGAGTGTGCGGTGCCGCTGCCGCCGAGTTGATCGCCTGCGAAAGTGGTCGGGCCATTGACCAGGTAGGGCGCCTGCGTGGCCAGGCACCGGTCAAGCCCCTGCCCTTTGGCCTGGAGATAAAACCATGAAGTTGATCGAAGTGGACGCCATCATCGTCGGCGGCGGCATCATCGGCAGCAGCGCGGCCTTGACCCTGGCCCGCGCTGGTCGGCAAGTGGCATTGCTGGAACGCGACTTCTGCGGCTCGCACTCCAGCGGGGTGAACTACGGCGGTGTGCGCCGCCAGGGCCGCTCGTTGGCCCAGCTGCCGTTGTCGATGCGCGCCCATGCCATCTGGGGGAATCTGCGCGATTGGATCGGCATCGATGGCGAATACGCCCGCAGCGGCCACCTGAAGCTGGCCCGCAGCGAAACCGACTTCGATGCCTTGAAGGCCTATGCCCGGCGTACCCAGGCTTTTGACCTTCGCCTGCAACTGCTTGAACGACGCGAACTGCGCCAGCGCTTCCCCTGGGTGGGCGATATCGCTGTCGGCGCCTCGTACTGCCCCGAGGACGGCCATGCCAACCCACGGCTGGTGTCACCGGCCTTCGCCCAGGCGGCCAGACGCAGCGGCGCCCAGGTGCATGAGCAGTGCAAAGTGCTGGAGGTGGGGCACGACGGCCACCATTTCAGCGTAAGCACCAGCAGCGGCCAAGGCTTCAAGGCGCCCTGGCTGTTGAATTGCGCCGGCGCCTGGTCGGCGCAACTGGCCGAGCAGTTCGGCGAGCCGGTGCCGCTGACCGCGGCCCACCCCGCCATGCTGGTGACCGAGCCGCTGCCGCTGTTCATGACCGCCAGCACCGGGGTCGAAGGCGGCGGCATCTACGCCCGCCAGGTGGCGCGTGGCAACTGCGTGCTGGGCGGCGGGCGCGGTTTTGCCCTTACCCCGACCACCGCACGCCCGGGCCAGGCCGCAGTGCTCGACATCCTGCGCAATGCCACCGAGCTGTACCCGGCACTGGCCGGCGCCCAGGCCATTCGCACCTGGAGCGGCACCGAAGGCTACCTGCCCGATGACGAACCGGTGCTCGGCCCCAGCCTGCACCAGCCCGGCCTGCTGCATGGTTTCGGCTTTGCCGGTGCCGGCTTCCAGATAGGCCCGGCTGCCGGTGAAGCGTTGGCGCAATGCATCCTGCACGGCGCGCCGGCACTCAGCCTTGCGGCTTTTTCCATCAACCGCTTTCAGCCCAACCACCACAAGGAAAACCTGTCATGACGCACAAGCAACGTTTGCTCGCCCTGTTCTGCACCGTGCCCGGCCTGTTCGCCTGCCTGCCCGCCATGGCCCAACCCACGCTTTACCTGGGCATGAACGGCGGCACCATGGAACGGCTGTTCAGCGACAATATCCTGCCAAAGTTCGAGCAGGCCAACGGCGTGAAGGTGGTGATTGTCCCCGGCACCTCGGCCGACATCCTGGCCAAGGTCCAGGCCACGCCGAACAAGCCGTCGATCCATGTGATGGTGCTGGATGACGGCATCATGTACCGCGCCATCGGCATGGGCCTGTGCAGCACACTCAAACCCAACCCGACCTTGGCCCAGTTGCCGGAAAAGGCCCTGATCAAGGACAAGGCCGCCGCAGTCAGCCTGGGCGTGACCGGGCTTGCCTACAACAGCCGCCTGTTCAAGGCCAATGGCTGGGCAGCGCCCACCTCCTGGAACGACCTGGCCGACCCGCGCTTCAAGGACAAGGTGGTGTTCCAGTCGATGGCATCGTCCACCTTCGGCCTGCATGGTTTCCTGATGTACAACCGCCTGCACGGCGGCAGCGATACCGATGTCAACCCGGGCTTCACGGCCTGGCAGAAGAACGTGGGCCCGAACGTGCTGGAGTACATCCCCAATTCGGCCAAGCTCTCGGAAATGGTGCAAACCGACGAAGCCGCGCTGTTCCCGCTCACCCCCACCCAGGTGACGGCGCTGAAGCTCAAAGGCATCCCGGTGGAGTACGCCGCGCCCAAGGAAGGTGCCGTGGTGCTCAACCAGGCCGAATGCGTCACGGCCAACAACGACCAGCCGGAGCTTGCGCAGAAGCTCGCCGAGTTCCTGCTCAGCCCCGAGGCGCAGTCGCCGGCCCTGGAGCTGGGTGACCAGATCCCGTCCAACCCCAACACACCTACCAGTGACAAGACCCGTGGCCAGGTCGAAGCCATGCAGACCTACCTGCAGACTGCCGTGACCATCGACTGGGACCAGGTCAACACCCAGCGCCCCGAATGGAACGCGCGCTGGAACCGCCAGATCGAGCGATAAGCCGAGGGCCTGGGCCGCTCCCGCCCCTTTGGGCTGCGCTGTCGGTCCGCGTACCCTGTGGGAGCGGCTTTAGCCGCGAAGAATCCAGCGCGGTGCATGGCACCGGCTGCGCCGGTGTTCGCGGCTGAAGCCGCTCCCACAGGGTCCCGGCTAGCTCAATGAATCATGTTCAGTTCTATGAGATCGAGTTTCCCGCGAAGAAGGCAACACACCTCCAAACCCTGACACCTCAATCCAGCACCGGCCGCAACAACGCCTGGGCCTCGTACAGGGTCGGCAGATACCGCAAGCGTATTTCATCCACACTCAACCGCGAAGCATGGGTGGTGATGGTCAACGTCGCTTTCAGCCGGCCAGCCCGGTCCAGCAGTGGCACACCCAGCACGCGCATGCCGATTTCATACTCCTGGTCCACGATACAGAATCCCTGCTCCTTCACCCGCAGCAACTCCGCCTCCAGCTGTAACCGGTCCGTCTGCGTATAAGGCGTCAACCCTCGCAGCGGGTTACGCGCAAAGTAGGCATCCCGCTCCCCCTCATCCAGCCAGGCCAGCCAGACGCGCCCGCCGGCGGTGCAATACATCGGCACCCGCGAACCCGGCCGGATCGACAACGAGGCCACATGGCTGTAACGGCTGCGCACCAGGTGGATGATCTCGTCACCATCACGGGTACCTACCGACACATGCTCCTGGGTCTGCCGCGCCACCTGCTCGACGATCGGCCGCAGCATGCGCGGCAGTTGTGCCGAGTCCACATACGCCTGGCCAAGGCGCAGCGCCTTGGGCGTAAGCCAGTACTCACGGCTGTCGGTTTCGGCAAACCCTTCGTGCACCAAGGTCAACAGAAACCGCCGCGCGGCACTGGGGGTAAGGCCGGACAACCTGGCCGCCTGCGGCACGCTAAGGCGCGGCTGCTCGGCGCTGAACAGCTGCATGAGCGCCAGGCCCTTCTGCAAGCCGGCGATCAGGTCACGGGGGTGGATAGCGGGGGTGTTCATCTATTCGACTCGCAAGCAGGGCAAATACAGCCGATTACCGCGATAACCGGATCAAGGATGCGATTATCGCATTAAACGCCCGATCAGCGCATTGTTGCCCACGCCCCCTTGCCTCACCCTTGGCCTGCATAACAACGCCAATAAGGAGTTCAGCATGATTCGTGGTTCCACTGAACTGGTCGCCATCGTCGGTTCGCCCATTGCCCAGGTGAAGTCCCCCGAAAACTTCAACACCTGGTTCGCCAACAACAACTGCAACCTCGCCATGCTGCCCATCGACCTGCATGAGGCCGCGCTGGATACCTTCGCCGGCACCCTGCGTGGCTGGCAGAACCTGCGCGGTTGCGTGGTCACCGTGCCGTACAAGCAGGCCCTGGCCAGCCGCCTGGACGGCCTGAGCGAGCGCGCAGCCGCGCTGGGCTCGGTCAATGTAGTTCGCCGTGAGCAAGACGGTCGCCTGCTGGGCGACAACGTGGACGGCGCCGGCTTCCTCGGTGCTGCGCGCAAACATGGCTTCGAGCCGGCGGGCAAGCGTGCGTTGGTGATCGGTTGTGGCGGGGTCGGCAGTGCCATCGCCTATGCGCTGGGCGAGGCCGGCATCGCCAGCATCACCCTCAGCGACCCCAGCACTGTGCGCATGGGCGCTGTGTGCGAGCTGCTCGGCAATGCCTTCCCCGCGGTCGAACTTGCCACCCGGGTCGACGGGCTGGAAGGCTTCGACCTGCTGGTCAACGCCTCCCCTGTCGGCATGGGCGGCAGCGCGGAGCTGCCGCTGCCTGCCGCCCTGCTCGCCACCTTGCAAGCCGAAACCCTGGTCGCCGACGTGGTCACCTCGCCCGAGATCACCCCGCTGCTGAACCGGGCACGCCAGGTTGGCTGCGCGGTCCAGACCGGACCGGAAATGGCCTTCGCCCAGCTCGGCCACCTGGGCGCCTTCATGGGCGTCACGCCGCTGGAGATCTGAAAGCCATGCCGACGCATGAACACGCGCAACACAACTTTGACCTGGTCGTGCTGGGCAGCGGCGCCGGTGGCTTTACCGCTGCCGCCACGGCCGCGCGCCATGGGCTGAAAGTGCTGGTGGTGGAAAAGGCCGAACACTTTGGCGGCACCTCGGCGATTTCCGGCGGGGCGGTGTGGCTCTACGGTACCGATCAAGCCCGCGCCGCCGGTGCGGTGGACTCCCCCGAGGCCATTCGCACCTACCTTCGGCAGGTCATCGGCGACGGCTACGACCCCGCCCTGGTCGACGCCTTCATCGAGCATGGCCACCAGGCGCTGCGCTGGCTGGAGCAGAACACCGAACTGCGCTACGCCCTGCGCCCGCACTCGCCGGACTACTACCCGGACGCCCCCGGTGCCACCCAGTTTGGCCGGGCGCTGGAGATGGTCGAGTACGATGGCAAGCAGCTCGGCCCGTACTTCAAGGACCTGCAGATGCCGCCGCCCGGCATGTTGCTGTTCGGCGGCATGATGGTCAACCGCGTGGATATCCAGCATTTCCTCAGTATCCGCCGCTCGCCCCGGTCGCTGTGGCATTGCTTCAAGCTGATGGCGCGTTATGCGCGGGACCGTCTGCATCACCCGCGCGGCACGCGGCTTACCACCGGCAACGCCTTGATTGCCCGCCTGGCCAGCAGCGCCTTCGCCCATGGCACGCAGCTGTGGTTACGCAGCGAAGCCCTGGAGCTGATCGTCGAACGCGGCGTGGTCACCGGCGTGGTGGTGCAACGCGAAGGGCGCCGTGAACGGGTGCTGGCCCGGGGCGGTGTGGTGTGCGCCATGGGCGGGTTCGCTGCAGGCGCGCTGGCCGACAGCTACCGGCCGGCCCGGCAAGCGCCGCACCTGACCATGTCACCGCCCAGCAATGACGGCGCTGCCCTGCGCCTTGGCCAAGCCGTGGCCGCAGCTCAGGGTGAGGGCCTGGTGGCCAACTTCTTCTGGGCACCGGTTTCTGAACTGCGCCATGCCAGTGGCGAGCATGAGCGCTTCCCGCACCTGGTCACCGACCGCGCCAAGCCGGGCGTGATCGCGGTGAGCCAGGACGGGCGACGCTTCGTCAACGAGTCCGATTCCTACCACCACTTCGTGCAGACCATGTTCGCCAAAGGCATTGCCAGCTGCTGGCTGGTCTGCGATGCCGAGGCGATGAACCGCTACGGCCTGGGCCTGGCGCGGCCAAAGCCGGTGGACAACCAGGCATTGATCGACGCCGGCTACCTGCACCGCGCCGCAACAGCGCAGGCCCTGGCCGAGGCCATTGGCGTCGACCCACAGGTATTCATGCAGACCCTGGAGCAGTTCAACGCCGACGCCCGCAACGGCATCGACCGCGCGTTCGGCAAAGGCGGCAACAGCTACAACCGCTACATGGGCGACCCGCAACACACGCCCAACCCATGCCTGGCGCCGCTGACCAGCGGCCCGTTCTACGCCATCCGCATCCACACCGGCGACCTCGGCTCGGCCCGCGGCCTGGTGACCGACGCCCGGGCCAACGTGCTGAACCGCGATGGCCAGCCGATTGCCGGGCTGTATGCAGTCGGCAACGACATGAACTCGCTGATGAAAGGCACCTACCCCGGCCCCGGTATCACCCTGGGCCCTGCCCTCACCTTCGGCTGGCTCGCTGCCAACCACATCGCCGCGCGCCTGCAGGCGCCAACCACCCCCATGGAGACTCCAGCATGTACTACGAACTGAGAACCTACACCCTCGACCCACTGAAAATGGGCGATTGGCTGAGCCTGTACCAAAGCCACGCGCTGGAGGTGCAAAGCGAGCATCTCGGTAACCTGGTCGGCTTTTTCACCAGCGAGTTCGGCGAGGTCAACCAAGTGGTGCATATCTGGGGTTATGCCAGCCTCGACGAGCGCATGGCACGCCGCGCAGCCATGGCAGCGGACCCGCGTTGGGCCGAGTTCTCACGGCGCAACCGCGAGCTGGGCGCGGTGCTGCACTTGCAGTCGCGAATGCTGCGGCCCACCGGTTTTTCGCCGCTGCAGTAAAACCTTCCTCCAACGCCTGAGCGGAACCCCACCATGCAACCCCTCGAATGTGACGTACTCGTCATCGGCTCCGGTGCCTCTGGCCTGGCTGCCGCCGTTACTGCCGCCCATCACGGCCTGCAGGTGATCGTCGCGGAAAAAGCCAGCCAACTGGGCGGCACCAGCGCCTGGTCGGGGGGCTGGCTGTGGATACCGCGCAACCCGCTGGCCATTGCCGAAGGCATCGTCGAGACCGACGATGCGCCGGAGCGCTACCTGCGCGCGCAAACCCATGTCAGCGAACTGGACCCGCGCCAGCGCGCCTTCCTGCACCATGGCCCGGAGATGGTGGCGTTCTTCCAGCAACACACTGCCGTACAGTTCCAGTGCGGCAGCCGCATGCCCGACATGCGCGAAGGCGACGGCAGCGCGCGCGGTGGCCGTTCGCTGTGCGCGCTGCCATACGACGGGCGCCTGCTCGGGCCCTGGCTGCACAAGCTGCGCCCACCGCTGGACATCGTCAGCCTGGCCGGCATGGGCATTGCCGGCGGTGCCGACATGGCCGCCTTCTTCAACGCCACGCGCTCGCCCACGGCCGCGCTGCATGTGGGCAAGCGCCTGCTGCGCCATGGCCGCGACCTGCTGCTGCACCGGCGCGGCCTGCAACTGGTCAATGGCAACGCCCTGGTGGCACGGCTGCTGCGCAGCGCCCTGAACCTTGGCGTGACGCTGCTGACCGACAAGCCGGCCAATCGCCTGCTGGGCGAAGGCCGGGTCAGCGGCGCACAGTTTGCCGACGGCCAGCTGATCCATGCCCGCCGCGGTGTGGTTTTGGCCTGCGGTGGCTTTGCGCATGATCGCCAGCGCATCGCGCAACTGATGCCGCATGCGCCGGACGGTGACCAGCACTACTCCGCCGCGCCATGGGAAAACAGCGGCGACGGCCTGCGCCTGGGCGAACAGGCCGGTGGCCTGGTCCAGACGACTGCGACCCATGCGGGGGCCTGGGCACCTGTGTCGCGGGTGCCGCGCAGCGATGGCAGTTTCGGCCATTTCCCGCACTTGATCGATCGCGCCAAGCCCGGTTTCCTCGCCGTGCGCCGCAATGGCCGGCGCTTCGTCAACGAGGCCGATTGCTACCACGACTTCATGAACGCGCTGTTCGCCGCCACGCCGCAGGGTGAAGCGCCGGAAGCCTGGTTGATCTGCGACCATGCCGCGCAACGGCGCTATGGAATCGGCTGGGCCAAGCCCTTCCCTTTCCCCACCCGCCACTATCAACGCTGCGGTTACCTGCACAGCGGTCGCACGCTGGCGCAACTGGCACAGCGCTGCGGGATCGACGCTGCGCAGTTGCAGCGCACGGTGCACGACTTCAACCACCATGCAGCCCAAGGTGAAGATCCGCTTTTCCGGCGCGGTGTATCGGCCTACAACCGGGCGCAGGGCGAGCCGTTGCAAGCCCCCAATCCGTCGCTGCGGCCACTGCTGCACGGGCCGTTCCACGCTGTGAAACTGTTGCCGGGCAGCCTGGGTACGTTCGCCGGCCTGGGCACGGATGCCTCGGCCCGGGTGCTGGACCGCGAGGCGCGGCCGATCCCCGGGTTATATGCGGTGGGCAACGACATGGACAGTGTGATGGGCGGATATTACCCGAGTGGCGGTATTACCTTGGGGCCGGGGATGACATTCGGTTATCTGGCCGGTAGAGCGTTGAGTACCTTGACCTCCTGAACTACGCTGCCCTTGGCTGCGCCCAAGGGCCCGACGCAACCGTTCGGTAACCGAACACTAGCCCTTCCCTTCAATTGACGCTGCCGCCTTCACTGCTCACCATGCACCGGCCTTGCGTGCCCCCCTGCCTGGGAACCGGTCACGTACTCGTAGCACCGCAGCTGAATACAATTTCAAGAATCGAGCAGTTTATGAACCACTCCAAGATCACCCCCGCCGCCCCCCGGATGCCCCAGGGTTCGATCGGCGACAAGCTTCGCGGCGCCTTCGGCGTCGGCAAGACCCGTTGGGGCATGCTCGCCCTGGTGTTCTTCGCCACCACCCTGAACTACATCGACCGTGCTGCGCTCGGCATCATGCAGCCCGTCCTGGCCAAGGAAATGAGCTGGACGGCGATGGACTACGCCAACATCAACTTCTGGTTCCAGGTCGGCTATGCGGTCGGCTTCCTGCTGCAGGGCCGGCTGATCGACAAGGTCGGGGTAAAACGCGCGTTCTTCTTCGCCGTGCTGCTGTGGAGCCTGGCTACCGGCGCTCACGGCCTGGCCACTTCGGCCGCCGGTTTCATGGTCTGCCGCTTCATCCTCGGCCTGACCGAGGCCGCCAACTACCCGGCCTGCGTGAAGACCGTGCGCCTGTGGTTCCCGGCTGGCGAACGGGCCATCGCCACCGGCCTGTTCAACGCCGGCACCAACGTCGGCGCCATGGTCACGCCGGCCCTGCTGCCGCTGATTCTGGCCGTGTGGGGCTGGCAGGCCGCGTTCATCGCCATGGGCAGCCTGGGCCTGGTGTGGGTGGTGCTGTGGGTGCTGAAGTACTACAACCCTGAAGATCACCCGCGCGTGCGCCAGAGCGAGGTGGAGTACATCCAGCAGGATGACGAGCCCGAGCCGACCCGCGTGCCGTTCAGCCGCATCCTGCGCCTGCCTGGCACCTGGGCGTTCGCGGTGGCCTACGCGATTACCGCACCGGTGTTCTGGTTCTACCTGTACTGGCTGCCACCGTTCCTCAACCAGCAATACAGCCTGGGCATCAACGTGACCCAGATGGGTATCCCGCTGATCATCATCTGGCTGACGGCAGACTTCGGCAGCATTGGCGGCGGCATCCTGTCTTCCTGGCTGATCGGCCGTGGCGTGCGCGCTACCACGGCGCGGCTGGTGTCGATGCTGATCTTCGCCTGCACCATGGTCAGCGTCACCTTTGCCGCCAACGCCAGTGGCCTGTGGGTCGCGGTGGCGGCCATCTCGCTGGCGGTGGGTGCACACCAGGCGTGGACAGCGAATATCTGGAGCCTGGTGATGGACTACACGCCCAAGCACCTGGTGAGCACGGTGTTCGGTTTCGGCAGCATGTGCGCTGCGATTGGCGGGATGTTCATGACGCAGATCGTCGGTAGCGTGCTGACCGCTACCAACAACAACTATGCCGTGTTGTTCACCATGATCCCGGCGATGTACTTCCTGGCGCTGGCGTGGATGTACTTCATGGCACCACGCAAGATCGAGAGCGCCTGAACGCGCTGACCATTTTCCTCTACGGGGCCCTTGCGGGCCCTTTTTTTGGCCAGTCAGCAAACAGCAGTTCTTGCCTGCCCGGCCTCATCGCCGGCAAGCCAGCTCCCACAGTTACAGCGTTGCTCTAGAGCTTGTCGCTGTACCTGTGGGAGCGGGCGTGCCCGCGAACACGGGCGGTAGCCCGTGCCATGCGCCGCGCTCTATCAATCAGACTCTGGCCAACACTGCCATGGCCTTCTCCAGCGCCATGCGCGCACGCTGTTCGCCGCTCATGCCCTGTTCCAGCAACTGCCGCGTGGGGATCTCCAGGCTCAATGGCACACTTCTCTGCGGGGCGCTTGCGGGCCTTTTTTTGATCAATCTGATACACGCACTATATGGGGTCGCGCCTGAGTCAAGACATGCGCTGTACCTGTGGGAGCGGCTTCAGCCGCGAAGAATCCAACGCGGTGCGTGGCACCGGCTGCGCCGGTGTTCGCGGCTAAAGCCGCTCCCACAGGTGCTCCACAGGGCTCAAGCCACGCGCTGTACCTGTGGGAGCTGGCTTGCCGGCGATAGGGCCATCAGCCTCACCGCAAATCTGCAGCTCCCACAAGGCCCCTGCCAGGTCAGTGAATCATGTGCAGCTCTGTGGGAGCGGGCGTGCCCGCGAACACGGGCGGTAGCCCGTGCCATGCGCCGCGCGCTATCAATCAGACTCTGGCCAGCACTGCCATGGCCTTCTCCAGCGCCATGCGCGCACGCTGTTCGCCGCTCATGCCCTGTTCCAGCAACTGCCGTGTGGGGATCTCCAGGCTCAACGGCACACTTGGCGGCAAACCGCGCAGCAGGCCAACCAGATCGGCATCGCCCTCGCCCGGGAAGCGCCGCTCGTTGCGTGCCTGGCGCAGGATCTCGTCCATCTCGGCCGGCACCGGGCCGGCAACGTCGCACAGCTGGGCATAGCGCATGCGCTGCGGTGCCAGTTGCGCCAGATCGTCCAGCGAAGAACCGGAGCGGTTGAAGTGGAAGGCATCCACCAGCACACAGCCATCGGCACGGTCAGCGTTGGCCACCACCCGCATGGCCTGGCGCAGGTCACGCACATCAGTCCAAGGCATGAACTCCAGATGCGGATGAATGCCATACCCCGCCGCCAGGTCACACAACGCAGCAAAGCGCTCGGTCAGCCGCGCTTCATCCGGGTCGTTGCCAGCCACCAGCAGCTCCGTGCCGCCCAGCTCGGCGCCCACCGCCAGGATCGGCTCGAAATCGGCTACACAGGTTTCCGGCTTCAGCCTCAGGATCTCGAGGTCGAGCACCTTGATGCCCGTGTCGCGCAGGCGCGCCTGGGTCTGCCGGCGCAGGCCGGCGTCGGCCACCAGCGGGAAATGCTGTTCCTGCTCGGTGGCGGGCACCAGGCGCAGGCCAACGTGGCTGTAACCGGCGCGGGCTGCTGCCTCGACCATGTCCGGCGGGGTCAGCTCGAGTACCGTCAGGGCCGCCAGGGAGAAAATTCGTTCAGTCATTATCGTCACCAGACAAGTCAAGCAATGTGCTCGGGCGCACAGGCCCGGCCAGTTTCCGCTGCCTGGCGGATCGCCTCGATCAGCGCCAGGGTACGGCCACCATCGGCGGCATCGATCAGCGGCGCCTGTTCACCCCGGGCAACCCGCACGAAGTGTTGCAGCTGCAACGTCAATGCCTCGCCGGCGGGGATGCTTTCCTCGCTCTGCAACAACGGCGTGTGCCAGCCCGACCCGACCTCGGCGTAGTGCCAGCGCTTGAGTTGCGGAATGCTCAGGGCCCCTTGGGTGCCGGCCAGCAGGTAGCAAGGCTGGCCATCCTGGCGCGGGTAGACCGGGCTTTCGCCGGAGTCCAGCTCCCAACTCCACGGCGCGGCCACCGCGTCGGAGCCAGTCAGGCTGCCCAATGCGCCATTGGCGAACTGCAGTAGCACCGCGGCGCTGTCTTCGTTGGCAAAACCGCGCACATCGTTGCGGGTGAATGCCTGCACCTGTACCACCTCGCCGCACAGGTGGCGCAGCAGGTCGAGGTCATGGATCAGGTTGGTCAGCAAGAAGCCAGCGCCCGGCTCGCGGCGCCACGGGGTTTCGAAATAGCTGTCGGGCTTTTGCAATTGCCACAGTGCGGTGACGTTGATCAGCCGGCCCAGCTTGCCGTCGGCAATCACCTGGTGAGCCTTGGCGATCAGCGGGTTGTGCCGGCGGTGATGGCCGACCAGCACAGGCACATTGTGGCGGCGCGAAGCTTCCACCAGCGCGCGGACTTCATCCAGGTGCACGCCCACCGGTTTTTCGACCAGCACCGGTACACCGGCCTCGACGCAGTCCAGGGCGGTGGCGACATGCAGGTTGTTCGGGTTGGCGACGATCACTGCCTCGGGGCGCGCGTGCTCCAGCATCTGGCGGTGGTCGGCAAAACAGGGCACGCCACATTCGGCAGCAAAGGCCTCGGCCTGCGGGCCCGGGTCGGCCACAGCGCACAGCTGGGCCTGCGGCACATTTAGCAAATGCTGGTAATGCTGGCGGCCCATGCTGCCGGCGCCGATCAAGGCAATACGAAGGGGTGCGTTCAACAGCCTGTCCTCTTGTCATTGTTGTGATGCAGATTCCGGAATTCGATTCCACAATCTACATTCAACAATTTAGAACCAGGTTTCGCTTTTCAGAAGCAGCCGCAGAACAGAGTGTGCGGTAATCGACCGGAAATGCACCTTCAGGCGAACAACTCACTGGCCCGGCTGGCCGCCGACAGTTCCTCCGCCGCCGCCAGCAACAGCGGCGCCAGTTCTGCCAGGCGGCTTTGCGCCAGGCGCGCACTGGGCCCGGCGATGCTCAGCACACCGATCACCTCGTCACTTTGCGGGCGGCGCACCACCGCAGCCAGGGCCGAGGTGCCGATGGCCGAGGTTTCCTCGACCCAGGCATAACCGCGCTCGCGGGCGCGGCGCAGGTAGGTGAGCAACTCGTCGGTGGAGCGCGGCGCATTCGGGCCGAACTGCGCCGGGTCGGCAATGCCCTGGCGCAATACCATCTGCAGCGCCTGCTCATCGTCCAGGCTGGCCAGCCAGGCATGCCCGGACGCGGTATAGAACAGCGGTGCGTCGCGGCCCATGTCCGGGTCGTAGCGCAGCCCGGAACGGGCGCCCTGGGACTTGGCGATCCAGGTCTGGCGGGCACCGTCGATCACGCCAAGGCGCACCAGTTCGCCGCTGTCCTGGGCCAGGCGGTCAAGAATCGGCTGAATGATGTCGGCACCACTGCTGGCCAGGTAACGGAAGCCCAGCGCCACCAGCTTGGCCGACAGCTGGTAGCGGCTGTTGTCCCGGTTCTGCCGCACATAGCCCAGCCGCACCAGCTCGGTGAGCATGCGATGGGTGGCGCTCTTGGGGATGTCCAGGCGCTCGGCCAGGGTTTGCAACGGCAGCCCTTGCGGTTCACCGGTAAGGCTTTCTACAAGACTGAAGGCGCGTTCGATCTGACTACCAGCCATGACACAGGTCCCTGAAATTTTTGCGAATTCTAGAAGATGATTCCATACCGCCGATAGCCGCTGCAGCCAGCGCGACACGAACTGTCCGGTTATCGCCCATTACTTGCCCGGCAGGGCCGCCACACCCTTGCAGGCCGATTCGCTGCCAATAATAATGTGGAACCTTGTTCCAATAACAACACAGGAATCCCGCAATGCCTTCCGCTCCCTACGAAACCGAATGCGATGTACTGGTCATAGGTTCTGGTGCCGCCGGGCTGGCTGCGGCCGTGACGGCTGCCTGGCACGGGCAGAAGGTGATCGTGGTGGAAAAGGAGCCAGTGTTCGGCGGCGCCACCGCCTGGTCCGGCGGCTGGGCCTGGGTGCCGCGCAACCCGCTGGCACGCCGGGCCGGTATCGAGGAAGACATCGAGCAGCCGCGTACCTACCTGCGCAATGAACTGGGGGCGTATTACAACGCCGAACGCGTCGACGCCTTTCTCGAAGCCTGTCCGCACATGGTGGCGTTTTTCGAAAAGCACACGGCGCTGCAGTTTGCCGACGGCAACGGCATCCCCGACATGCATGGCGACACACCGGGCGCGGCCCAGGGCGGGCACCAGGTGATTGCCGCGCCCTATGACGCCCGCGAGGTCGGTGCGCTGCTGCCACGCCTGCGCAAGACCATGCGCGAAACCTCATTCATGGGCATGCCGATAATGGCGGGTGCCGACCTTGCCGCGTTCCTCAACATGACCCGCTCGCCCAAGGCCTTGCTGCACGTGTGCAAACGCTTTGGCCGCCACCTGTACCACCTGGCCCGGTATGGCCGGGCGATGCACCTGGTCAACGGCGTAGCGCTGGTGGCCCGCCTGGCCAGGTCGGCGCAGGACCTGGGCGTGCGCCTGCAGGAGTCGGCACCGGCCAAACGCCTGCTGGTCGAGGATGGCCAGGTGCGGGGGGCGCTGGTGGCTACACCGCAGGGCGAGCAACTGATCCGTGCCAAGGCCGTGGTACTCGCGGCGGGTGGTTTCCCCAACGACAATGCCCGCCGTCGGCAACTGTTCCCGCGCGATGCCAGCGGCCACGACAACCTGGCCCTGCCCCCCAAGGGTTGTTCGGGCGACGGCCTGCGCCTGGGCGAATCGGCCGGCGGTGTGGTCGCCACCGACCTGAAGTCGCCGGTCGCCTGGGCGCCGGTTTCGCGAGTGCCGCACCGCGACGGCAGTGTCGGCCACTTCCCGCACATCATCGAACGCGGCAAACCGGGCATCATCGGCGTGCTGGCCGACGGCAAGCGTTTCGTCAACGAAGCGCATGGCTACTACGACTATGTGTCAGCGATGATCGCGGCGGTGCCGCAGGGCGAAGAGGTGTGTTCGTGGCTGGTCTGCGACCACCGCTTCCTGCGCCGCTACGGCCTGGGCCACGCCCGCCCGGCGCCGCTGCCGGTGTGGCCGCACGTGCGCAGCGGCTATCTCAAGCAGGGTGCCACCCTCGAGCAGCTGGCCGAGGCCTGCGGCATCGACCCGGTAGGGTTGCGCGCCACGGTCAGCGACTTCAACAACCATGCCCGCAACGGCCAGGACCCGGCGTTCGGCCGTGGTTCCACACCGTTCAACCGCAAGCAGGGTGACCCGCAGCACAAGGGGCCAAACCCTTGCGTGGCGCCCATCGAGCATGGGCCGTTCTATGCGGTGAAGGTGCAGCCCGGCTGCTTTGGCACCTTCGCCGGGCTGCGCACCGACGGGAATGCCCGGGTGCTGGATGCAGCTGGGCAGCCGATTGCTGGCCTGTATGCGGCGGGTACCGACATGGCCAGCGTGTTTGGCGGCTGGTATCCGTCGGGTGGCATCAACCTGGGCCCGGCGCTGACCTTTGGCTATGTGGCCGGGCGGCATATTGCCGGGGCGCAGGAGTATGAATGAGGTGAGCGATCACTGATGGCCGTGCCCTGTTCCTCATGGACGGCGCGATTCCTGTAGGAGCGGCCTTGTGTCGCGAAAGGGGTGCGAAGCGCCCCCAACGATCTGTGCATCACCGCAAAAACGCCGGGGCCGCTTTGCGGCCCTTTCGCGACACAAGGCCGCTCCTACAGGAAACCGCGCCTGCCTGCGATACCTCAGTGCGTCATGCCCAGCTCGGCATCATCCATCAGCGCCTTGGCCATCGCGCTCAGGTAATGGGCGGCCCAGATCATCATCGGTTTCTCATCCATCAGGCCGGTAATGGTCAGTTCGCGGACATAGCCCATCAACTCCGAGGACTGCTCGCGGGCATCGCGGCAGGGGATGCCGGGCTCGATGCGGAACAGTGGATGGGTGCCGTTTTCACCTTGGTAGAAGGTGGTCTTGCCGACGGTGAATTGGGTGTCTTCTGTGGTCATTATTCAATCCCCCTGAAATATCTCGAGTGCCTGAGCCGGCCCTTTCGCGGGTAAACCCGCTCCCACAGGTACTGTGCAAGTCTTGAAGTCTGTGGTGATCCTGTGGGAGCGGGTTCACCCGCGAAGAGGCCAGCCTTGGCGACAAATCAATAAAGCCTTAATGCAAAGTGCTGCGCCCATCGGGCATCTGCATCTGGATCAAGGTGTCTTCCAAGGAATGGGGGGATGTGGGGTGGATCGGGGACAACTTTCAGCATGAATCAACTCCTTGATGGAGCTACCACACACCTGCTGTCAAACGGGAGGGCGGCAACTGCACGTAGGTTGACAGACCGGCGGAGTTGATCAGTTACCGGCGCACGCGAACGTGCCCTACGCACAGCTGCCATTGAAACCTCAGCCATGCGATCAACCCGAAGCGGCCTGTCAAAGCCGATCGCTGATGTGCAGCGACCCGCTGAGACTAGAGCGCTGCCAAAGCAGCCGCAACGGGAAACAGGCGGCGTGAGTATCTTTGGGAAATGGCCTACAAGGAAGGGGTTAAATCTGATTTTTCGTTCAAGCCGGGCAACGCATCTGCCCCAGCCAGTACGCCACATCCACCTCGTCAATCTGCTCGG
Source organism: Pseudomonas sp. B5(2017) (assembly GCF_002112825.1). Lineage (NCBI taxonomy): Bacteria > Pseudomonadati > Pseudomonadota > Gammaproteobacteria > Pseudomonadales > Pseudomonadaceae > Pseudomonas > Pseudomonas sp. B5(2017). The sequence continues at coordinate 384,656 of NZ_NEIR01000001.1, read as the reverse complement.
CACGCAGGAACCGCTCGGCATACTGGCGGTACACCCCGCTGCTGAGGAACAGCTCCAGCAGCTGGCCGTCGATGTGCCCGCCACGGGCCATGCCCACCAGGATCTTCACCGACTCGGACACGGTCTTCGGCGCCTTGTAGGGCCGGTCGGCCGCGGTCAGCGCCTCGAAGATGTCGGCAATCGCCATCACCCGCTCGGCAATGCCCAGGTCCTGCTCGCCCAGCCGGCGCGGGTAGCCGCTGCCGTCCATTTTCTCGTGGTGGTTGCCGGCGATGTCCGGCACCCGCTTGAGCTGGCGGGGGAACGGCAAGGAACTGAGCATGATGATGGTCTGCACGATGTGTTCGTTGATCTTGAAGCGTTCCTCATCATTCAGCGTGCCGCGGCGGATCGCCAGGTTGTACAACTCGCCATGATTGCTGGCGTAGGCCGGCAAGCGCATGTCGAAGCCCCAGCGGTTGCGCGGGTCGCCCTTGGCCACCGGGGGCTTGCGCGGGCCCCAGGGCACGCAATGCTCAGGGCGGTCGGCCAGCAGTGGTTCGTCAACCGGTAGCGCAGGCGCAGGCACATCGGCAAAGCGCTCCACCTCATCACGGGAGATGCCCAGGCGGTTGTCGAAATGGCGCTGCCAGCGGCGCTGGCCAATCTGCTGCAGGCGCTCGATGTCGGCGTCCTGCATGAACTCGCCGCCGATGTTGGCCTGGGCGACGAAGGCGAAGTCGTCCTGCAGCTGCGCCTGGCTGCGCGCCAGGGTGGCTTGCAGCGCCTGCTGGTCGCCACCGCTGGCCAGGCCTTGCCAATAGGCCAGCTCGGCATCCCGCCAGAGCACCTCGAAACGCATGCGTACCTCGTGGATACGGTTGTACAAGGTTTCCAGCTTGGTCGCCTTGTCCACCACATACTCGGGGCTGGTGACCTTGCCGCAGTCGTGCAGCCAGGCCGCCACGTGGAATTCGTAGCGTTCAGCCGCGGTCATGCTGAAGCTGGCGTACGGGCCGGTTTCGGCCGCCACCGCCTGGTCCAGCAGCATCTGCGCCAGTTGTGGCACCCGCTCGCAATGGCCGCCGGTATAGGGGCTCTTGGCATCGATGGCATCGGCCAGCAGCTTGATCATGGCATCCAGCAGGCGTTGCTGGGCTTCGACCAGCTGACGCGTCTCGATGGCCACCGCCACCACCCCGGACAGTTCGGCAACAAAGCTGCGGAACGGCTGGCCTGTCTGCTCGTGTACAGACCCATCGCCCAGTTGCAGGACCAGGATGCCCAGCAACGCCTGGCTACGGTCATTCAACACCAAGGCCATGCTGCCCTCATGCAGGCCGAGGGCCTGGGTCACCGCCGTGGCCAGGTGCTGCTGGGCAGTCTCATCCACGGCCAGCTCGCCAGGGTACTGCTCGCCACGGCAGGCCGCGGCCAGGCGCAGCAAGGCATGTTCGGCATCGAACAGGTACACCACGCCGGCATTGACCCCGGCGGCTTCCACCAGATGGGTCAACACACCGTCGAGCATGCGCTCCAGGTCGCGCTCGCGGCTGAGCGTGAGGGTAATCGCCTGGAAGCTGCGGATGGTGCCGGACATGCGGCTGAGCACGCGGCTCAGTTCACGCACCTCGGACACCCGCGAGCGCACCCCGACTTCGCGGCTGAAATCAAAACCCGCCACGCCTTGCAGCTGTTCGGCCAGCAACCGCAACGGGCGGCCGATGCGCCGGCCGAGCACACCACCGAGCACCAGCAGCACGGTTATCAGGGCGGCGGTCCAGAGCAACTGTTCGAGCAGTACCTTGCGCGCACCGGCCAGCAACTCATGGCCTGGCACGGCAATCAGCACCTGCAGGTCCTGCCCGGCCAGGTTGGTCAGTGGCACACGCATGCCATACCAGGTCTGGCCGTCCACCTGATAAGGCTGCGGGCGGGTGCCTTGCGGCAGGTCGGCGTAAAGGTGCTCCAGGCTGGGGATGCCCAGTTCGCCGATGCGCGACAGGCGCACGGCCTGCCCTTCGTGCACGATTACCCGCTGCAAGTCCGGGTAGGCCACCACGCTGCCCTGATCGTCGACCACGACGATCTCGGTGCCGGGGGTCATGCGCAGGCCTTGGGTCTCGCTGGCCAGGTCATCGACCGAAACGTCCATGCCGATAACCGCCCCGCCGTCGACGCTGCGCTGGGCCATGGTCAGGCCGATCTCGCGGGTGGTGTAGAACACATAGGGGTGGGTCAGCACGGTGGTGGGTTGGGCGCTGGCTTCGACAAACCACGGGCGCGTGCGCGGGTCGTAGCGGTATTCGGGCTTGGCCTGGGCCTGCAGCAGGTTCAGCGCGTGGTCGTAGAAGCGCCATTCACCCTGCACCGCCCCGCCCTCACGGCTGACACTCTGCACCAGGAACACAGTGCCCGGCGGCGCGGCGAAACGCTGCAGCAACTGCGGGTCGCGCAAGCGGCGCACCAGCAGGAACTCACCACTGGGGTAACCCATGTAGGCAGCACTGAGCATGCGGTTGGCGTCCAGCGTCTCGACCAGTTGCGGCAAGCGTTCCAGGCGCTGCGCCGGGGTTTGCGCGGCCGGGTTGTGGGCGAGCAGGCGGATACTGCTGTGCACCGGGTCGATCAGGCGCCGGGCGCGCTCGTCGATGGTCTTGCCAATTTGCTGGGCAGAATCACCCGCTGCGGCCACCAAGGTCTGGCGAATGCCGTGATAGCCCTGCCAGGCCAGGGCGGCGCCGAGCAGCAACATGCCCAGCACGATGGCGAGTGCCACCAGCCACTGCAGTGAAATGCCACGTCCGGCGTTGCCAGCAGCACGACCATTCGACACGCAGCCCATCTCAGGTACTCCATGTATGGCACATTGCCTTGGCTGATACCCGCAGCAGTGTAGAGGGCGGACGGGCTTTTTGCCGGGCTAGAGAAGAAATTTAGTCTTGCATGGCCTCTCTAGCCAGCACCGGCCCTTGTAGGAGCGGCCTTGTGTCGCGACAGGGCTGCAAAGCAGCCCCGGCAATTTGTGCATCCGTGCTGAAACCCTGGGGCTGCTTTGCAGCCCTGTCGCGACACAAGGCCGCTCCTACAGGTCCTGGGTATGCCTTCAGGGATCAGGCGCGCAACTGGTACCAGGTGGTCTTGAGCTGCGAATACTTGTCGAACGAGTGCAGCGACAGGTCGCGGCCAAACCCGGACTGCCTGCCGCCGCCGAACGGCACCGTCACGTCCAGCGCATCGACCGTGTTCACCGACACGGTGCCGGCCTTCAAAGCCCGCGCCACGCGGTGCACCTGGTTGAAGTCATCGCTCCACACCGACGCCGCCAGCCCATAGATGCTGTCGTTGGCCAGGCGCACGGCCTGCTCTTCACTGTCGAAGGCACTGACCGCCAGCACCGGCCCGAATACCTCTTCCCGCGCCAGGCTCATACGGCCATCGACACCGGCAAAAATGGTCGGCTCGATGTAATTGTCCGAGCCGTCGATAGTCAGGCGCCGGCCACCACACACCAACCGCGCCCCGTCCTGCCCGGCACGGGCGATGGCGGTTTCGATCCGGCCGGTCTGCCCGGCATCCACAATGGCACCGGCACGGCTCGCCGGGTCCAGCGGGTTGCCTGGCAGCCACTGACGGGCCTTGGCCTGCAGGCGCTCGATGAACTCGTCATGGATGGAGCGCTGCACGTACAGCCGCGAGTTGGCCGAGCACACCTCACCCTGGTTGAAGAAGATACCGAATGCCGCCTTTTCCGCAGCCAGGTCCAGGTCCTGGCAGTTTTCGAACACCAGGTTGGGGCTCTTGCCGCCGCACTCCAGCCATACCTGCTTGAGGTTGGACTGTGCCGAGTACTGCATGAAGTACTTGCCCACCTGGGTGGAGCCGGTGAACACCAGGCAATCCACGTCCGGGTGCAGGCCCAGCGCCTGCCCGGCCTGCTCGCCCAGGCCCGGCACCACGTTCAGCACGCCTTCCGGCACACCGGCCTGCAGCGCCAGCTGGGCCAGGCGCAGGGCCGAGAATGGTGATTGCTCGGCGGGCTTGAGCACCACGCTGTTACCGGCAGCCAGCGCCGGGGCGAGCTTCCAGGCGGCCATGTCGAGCGGGAAGTTCCACGGCACCACGGCGGCGACCACGCCGAGGGCTTCGCGGGTGATGGTGGCCAGCGCGTTGGGCGCGGTGGGTGCCACCTGGTCGTACAGCTTGTCCAGCGCCTCGCCGTACCAGGCAAACACCTGCGCCGAGCCCGGCACGTCAATGTTGTAGGCGTCCATGACTGGCTTGCCCATGTTCAGCGAGTCGAGCAGGGCCAGTTCTTCGCGATGGGCCATGATCAGCTCGGCCAGGCGCAGCAGCACTTTCTTGCGCTCGCCCGGGGCCATGCGCGGCCATGGGCCTTGTTCGAAAGCCCTGCGGGCGCTGGCGACGGCCAGGTCGACCTCGGCCTGGCCGCAGGCGGTGACCTGGGCCAGCACCTTGTTGGTAGCGGGGTTGACGGCAGCTAAGGTGGCGCCGTCCTGTGCGCTGACGGGCTTGCCGTCGATCAGTGCATTGGCCGGGAGGTAGAGGTCCGAGGCACGTTGTTGCCAGAATTCGAGGGTGTACATTTGTACTCCAGGCGACCGTCGTGGCGGTCTCTGTTGCTCGTAAGGTGCAGTGTCGATACAGCCCCGGGGGAGCGGGTTCATCGAGGCGTCGAACCGCCGCGAACACCGGCGAAGCCGGTGCCATGCACCGCGTCGCATTCTTCGCGGGTGAACCCGCTCCCACAGGGGCTGCGGAGCGCTCGCAGGTTTTTAGAGCTTGCCGACCAGGCGCGCCGTGCGGTCCACGGCAATGCGGGTCTTCTCCACCAGCTCATCCAGCTCGCTGTGGTTGGCGATCAGCGCCGGCGCCATGATCATCCGGCCCAGGGTGGAGCGAATGATCACCCCTTCCTCGAAACCGAAGGTGCGGCACTGCCAGGCCAGGTCATTCTCGTTGGCGAAGCGCTTGCGCGTCGGCTTGTGCTCGGCGAACTGCAGCGCCGCCACCAACCCGGCGCCCTGCACCTGGCCGATCAACGGGTGGTCGGCAAACACCTCGCGCAGGATGCGTTGCAGGTACGGCCCGGTGTCGTCCTTCACCTGGCGCACGATGCCTTCGTCACGCAGCGCCTTCAAGTTGGCGATGGCCACCGCCGCCGCCACCGGGTGGCCGGAATAGGTCAGGCCGTGGGCGAACACCCCGCCCCGCTCCACCAGCGCCTCGGCAATGCGCTTGCTCAGCACCAGGCCGCCCATGGGCACGTAGCCGCTGGTCAGGCCCTTGGCGATCGACAGGGTGTCGGGCTCGAAGCCGAAGTACTCGTGGGCGAACCATTCGCCAGTGCGGCCAAAGCCGCCGATCACTTCATCGGCGCACAGCAGCACGTCGTACTGGCGGCAGATGCGCTGGATCTCGGGCCAGTAGCTTTCCGGCGGGAAGATCATGCCGCCCGCGCCCTGGAACGGCTCGGCGATAAAGCCGGCGACGTTCTCGGCACCCAGTTCAAGGATCTTCTCCTCCAGCTGCAGGGCGCAGCGGCGGCCGAACTCGGCCGGGGTCAGCTCGCCGCCCTCGGCGTACCAGTACGGTTCGTCGATGTGCGCCACATCCGGAATCAACCCGCCCATTTCGTGCATGAACTTCATGCCACCCAGCGCCGTGGCGGCCAGGGTCGAGCCGTGGTAACCGTTCCAGCGGCCGATCATGATCTTCTTGTTCGGCTGCCCGACCACCTGCCAGTAGCGGCGCACGGTACGGATCAGCACCTCGTTGGCCTCGGAGCCGGAGTTGGTGTAGATCGCGTGGCTGTAGTGCCCCGGCAACAGGCTGAACAGCAGCTCGGACAGTTCGATCACCGCCGGGTGGGTGGTGTGGAAGAACATGTTGTAGTAGGCCAGCTGGTCCATCTGCGTGGCTGCGGCGGCAGTCAGGTCGCGGCGGCCGTAGCCGAGCTGGGTGCACCACAGGCCGGACATGCCGTCCAGGTAGCGCTTGCCCTCGCTGTCCCACAGGTGCAGGCGTTCGCCACCGACGATCACTCGCGGCCCTTCGGCGTTCAGCGCCTTCTGGTCGAGGAAGGCATGGATGTGGTGCGCGGCATCGGCTGCCTGGTAGTCACGGGTCTGGCGTTGCGGGGCGAAAGGCGCATTCATTGTTGGTTTTCCTTTGCGGTGGGGTTGCAGGGTGGCTTGCGCTCAGCGCAGCTTGCCCATGTAGCTTTCCAGCGGGTCCTTGCCCAGCACGCCCTGGGCATTGGCCAGCGCGTCGATGAACAGGGAGAACAGCTCGGACTGGGTACCGATGTCGAGCTTGGCGTAGACGTTCTTGCGGTGTGACTTGATGGTGTCCTCCGACACTCCCAGGCGCTCGGCCAGCGACTTGGTCGAGTGGCCCCGCAGGATCAGCTGGGCGATACGGCACTCACGCTCGGTCAGCAGCGAGCTGCCGAAGTTGTTCAGCGCCGCGTGGATGCGCTGCTCGAGGATGTTCTCGAAGCGCCCGGTGCGGCTGTCCAGCCCGGCGAAGTGCTTGCCGAGCACCGCCAGTACCCAGGGCGTGATACGCGCGAACAGCGCACGGGTTTGCCCATCGAGCTTGTCGGTGAACGCCAGCGATACCGCCAGGCTCTGCCCGGGCGCGACCTGCAGGATGTAGTTGAGCTCATCCTCCAGGTGCGAGTGCCGGTAGAACGACTGGTAGTACTCGCTGACCTCGAAGTGGTCGGGCGCCACTTCGAACAGGCCGTAGCAACCGGACTCGACCTGCTCCACGCAGGCCCCGTAGAACGGGTCGAGCAGATAGAAGCCGGACAGGTAGCGGCTGACATTGCCCTCGGGCTGCCAGGGCGCCTTGTCGTCCTGCTCGAACAGCGCGCAGGGCATGCCGTCGTGCGGGTACAGGTACACCGTGGTCGCCTGGATCGGCCGAATCACGCCAAGCGCAGCAAACAGGGTGGCGGCAAAGCCCGGTCGGCCGATCGCCTCGGTGACCTTGGCCAGGTGCTCGAACCACTGTTGCGAAAGCAATTGATCAGTCACTTTGGGCCTGCCGTCTCAAGTAAAGGCACCGCCGCCAGTGCGGTGCGTCGTTGGCCAGATACTCCCATGGCACTGCAAACACCGAAATCACCCTTTGGGGTGAGCAGGCAAAGCCCCCTGCCGGCTCACCCCAAAGGGTGATTCCGGGTACCGGCGGGGTGTGGGAGCATCAACCCGCCCCAGCGCTGCGAGCCACCCGCTCGACCTCCTTGCACAACACCCACCGGTATCGAGCCCGCTCGCATACCGCGGCGTCCTGCATCCCTTTCCAGGAGTTAGCAATGCATACAACAACAAGTACAGCCCATAGCCCTGCACATAGCCCGTCGCAACCCAACGCCAGCAACGGCCGTTTCCGCAAGTCCATGGGGCTGCCCGCCCTGGTGCTGTTCGGCCTGGCCTACATGGTCCCCCTTGCAGTATTCACCACCTACGGGCTGGTCACCCAGATGACCAAGGGCCACCTGCCCACCGCCTACCTGCTGACCCTCGCCGCCATGCTGCTGACCGCCTACAGCTACGGCCGCATGGTCCAGGCCCACCCCTACTCCGGCTCGGTCTACACCTACACCCGCAAGGCCTTCGGCAGCCACATCGGCTTCATCGCCGGCTGGACCCTGCTGCTCGACTACATCTTCCTGCCGCTGCTCAGCTACCTGCTGATCGGCATCTACATGTCGGAGTACTTCCCGGCCATCCACGCCTGGGTGTGGGTGGCGGGCTCCATTGCCCTGGTCACCTTCCTCAACCTGATCGGCATCGAGTCGATCACCCGGGTGAACTGGATCCTGGTGGTGGTGCAACTGGTGTTCATCGTCGTGTTCGTCGCCCTGTCCATCCACAACCTCGGCGGGCAGGCGCAGCCGGTGTCGCTGCTGGCGCCGTTCCACCACGAAGGCTTCAGCGTGCCGTTGATCATGACCGGCGCCGCCGTGCTGTGCCTGTCGTTCCTGGGCTTCGATGCGGTCTCGACCATGGCCGAGGAAACCAGCAACCCCACCTACCGCATTCCCGTGGCGATCCTCGCCGTGTCGCTGATCGGCGGCATGTTGTTCCTGGTGGTGTCGTACTGCGCACAGATGGTGTTCCCTGACTGGGGCAGCTTCGCCGACCCGGACTCGGCGTCGGTGGACGTGATGCGCCGGGTCGGCGGCGAACTGCTGGTGACCGCCTTCACCGCCACCTACGTGGCCGGCTGCTTCGCCTCGGCCATGGTGTCCCAGGCCAGCGTGTCGCGGGTACTGTTCGCCATGGGCCGCGACGGTGCGTTGCCCCGTGCGTTCGGCCAGCTGGTGACGAAAAAGCGCGTGCCGGCCACGGCCATCCTGCTGGTCAGCCTGCTGTCGCTGATTGCCTTGGTGATCAGCCTCGACACGGTGGCCAACATGATCAGCTTTGGCGCGCTGTTCGCCTTCTCGGCGGTGAACCTGGCCGTGGTCAAGCACTACCTGATCGACCACAAGCTGCGTGGTGGCCGCAACTACCTGCTGTATGGCGCCATTCCCGGCCTGGGCTTCCTCAGCACGCTGTGGCTGTGGAGCAGCCTGACCAGCCTGTCGTTCACCATCGGTTTGTGCTGGATGGGCATGGGCCTGGTGGTGCTGCTGGGGCTTACCCGGGCGTTCCGGGTGAAGCTGCCGGAGTTGCAGATGGCCGAGTGACCCACGCGCTTTCAAGCATTTGCGCGGTCCCTGTGGGAGCGGGTTTACCCGCGAATACCGGCGAAGTCGGTGCCATACACCGAGTCGCCTGCTTCGCGGGTGAACCCGCTCCCACAGGGGGCCGTGCATACGATGGAAACTTTTGGAGAAGGCCGTTGTGATAACAATCTGTTATCACCTGATCCGCATTAATCATTATTCAGCACGCATTTCGCCCCCTACAGTCCCAGCCCAACGACTGTCATTGCCAACGGGAAACGAAATGTCCATCGAACATCGCCTGAACCACATCGCCGGCCAGCTCAGCGGCAACGGTGACGTGCTGCTGAACAGCGTCGACGCCCACACCGGCGAGCCACTGCCATACGCCTTCCACCAGGCGACCAGCGACGAAGTCGAAGCCGCCGTGCTGGCCGCCGAGGCTGCCTACCCGGCCTACCGCAGCACCAGCCCGGCACAGCGCGCCGCCTTCCTCGACGCCATCGCCAACGAACTGGACGCACTGGGCGATGACTTCGTCCAGCATGTGATGCGCGAAACCGCGCTGCCCGAGGCACGCATCCGCGGTGAACGCGCCCGCACCAGCAACCAGCTGCGCCTGTTTGCAGATGTGGTGCGCCGTGGCGACTTCCTCGGTGCGCGCATCGACCGTGCGCTGCCCGAGCGCACCCCGCTGCCACGCCCGGACCTGCGCCAGTACCGCATCGGCGTCGGCCCGGTGGCTGTATTCGGTGCCAGCAACTTCCCGCTGGCCTTCTCCACCGCCGGCGGTGATACCGCCTCGGCGCTGGCGGCCGGCTGCCCGGTGGTGTTCAAGGCCCACAGCGGGCACATGCTGACCGCTGCCCACGTGGCCGCGGCCATTGACCGCGCGGTGGCCGGCTGCGGCATGCCTGCAGGCGTGTTCAACATGATCTATGGCGCCGGCGTGGGTGAAGCACTGGTCAAGCACCCGGCCATCCAGGCGGTCGGCTTCACCGGGTCGCTGCGTGGTGGCCGCGCCCTGTGCGACATGGCGGCTGCGCGCCCGCAGCCGATCCCGGTGTTCGCCGAAATGAGCAGCATCAACCCGGTAATTGTCCTGCCCCAGGCCCTGCAGGCCCGTGGCGAGCAGGTAGCCGGCGAACTGGCCGCCTCGGTAGTGCTGGGTTGCGGGCAGTTCTGCACCAACCCGGGCCTGGTGGTGGGCATCAAGTCGCCGCAGTTCGAACGCTTCGTGCACACGCTGGTGGCGCGCATGGCCGACCAGGCGCCGCAGACCATGCTCAACGCCGGCACCCTGCGCAGCTACCAGAGCGGTGTGCAGCACCTGCTGGCGCACCCTGGCATCCAGCACCTGGCCGGGCAGCCACAAGCCGGCACCCAGGCCCAGCCACAGCTGTTCAAGGCGGACGTGAGCCTGCTGCTGGACAGCGACCCGCTGCTGCAGGAAGAAGTGTTCGGCCCGACCACCGTGGTGGTGGAAGTGGCCGATGCCCAGCAACTGGCCGAAGCGCTGCGCCACCTGCAAGGCCAGCTGACTGCCACGCTGATTGCCGAACCGGACGACCTGCGTGCCTTTGCCACGCTGGTGCCGCTGCTGGAGCGCAAGGCCGGGCGCCTGCTGCTGAACGGCTACCCGACCGGCGTAGAGGTATCGGACGCGATGGTGCATGGCGGGCCATACCCGGCCACCTCCGATGCCCGAGGCACTTCGGTCGGCACCTTGGCCATCGACCGCTTCCTGCGCCCGGTGTGCTTCCAGAACTACCCGGATGCACTGCTGCCGGATGCGCTGAAAAGTGCCAACCCGCTGGGGATTGCGCGGTTGGTGGATGGGGTAGCCAGCCGTGGCGCGGTTTGATCTGACATTGAGGTAGCCTGTACTGGCCTCTTCGCGGGTAAACCCGCTCCCACAGGTACTACACAGCTCATGAATTCTGTGCAGTACCTGTGGGAGCGGGTTTACCCGCGAAGAGGCCGGCACAGGATTACCAGCCCTGTATACAATCCGCAAAAACCTTGCTTACAATGCCATGCGCCTATGACATCGGTAATCGCCGATGCGTATTGCGACAGGCTTAAGCCATGTCATCTACAAATGCTCCAAGAACGCTACTGGTCAAAAACGCCGAACTCCTGGTCACCATGGACGGCGAACGCCGCGAGATCAGGAACGGCGGAATGTTCATCGAAGGCAACCTGATCCGCCAGGTCGGCCCCAGCGATACCCTGCCACAGCACGCCGATGTGGTGCTGGACATGGCCGGCAAGGTGGTCATCCCTGGCCTGGTCAACACCCACCATCACATGTACCAGAGCCTCACCCGCGTGGTGCCTGCAGCCCAGGACGGCGAGCTGTTCAACTGGTTGACCAACCTCTACCCGATCTGGGCACGCCTGACCCCCGAGATGATCGCGGTGTCGACCCAGACCGCCATGGCCGAACTGATCCTGTCCGGCTGCACCACCTCCAGCGACCACCTGTACATCTACCCCAACGGCTGCAAGCTCGACGACAGCATCCATGCCGCCGACGAGATCGGCATGCGCTTCCATGCCGCGCGCGGCAGCATGAGCGTGGGCCGCAGCCAGGGCGGCCTGCCGCCTGATTCGGTGGTGGAGAAGGAAGCCGACATCCTCACGGAATCCCAGCGCCTGATCGAGGACTATCACGACGCCAGCCACGGCTCGATGCGCCGCATCGTGGTGGCGCCCTGCTCGCCGTTCTCGGTCAGCCGCGACCTGATGCGCGAAGCCGCCGTGCTGGCACGCCAGTACGGGGTGTCGTTGCACACACACCTGGCCGAGAACGTCAACGACATCGCCTACAGCCGCGAGAAGTTCGGCATGACCCCCGCCGAATATGCCGAAGACCTCGGCTGGGTCGGCCACGACGTGTGGCACGCCCACTGTGTGCAACTCGACCAGCATGGCATCGAGCTGTTCGCCCGCACCGGCACGGGTGTCGCCCACTGCCCATGCTCGAACATGCGCCTGGCCTCGGGCATCGCCCCGGTGCGCAAGATGCGCGACCACGGGGTGCCGGTGGGCCTGGGGGTCGACGGTTCGGCATCCAACGACGGCGCCAGCATGATCGGTGAAGTGCGCCAGGCCCTGCTGCTGCAACGGGTGGGCTTCGGCCCCGACGCGATGACTGCACGCGAGGCGCTGGAAATTGCAACGCTCGGCGGTGCCAAGGTGCTCAACCGCAACGACATCGGCGCCCTGGCCCCAGGCATGGTGGCCGACTTCGTCGCCTTCGACCTCGGCCACGTGGCCTATGCCGGTGGCCACCACGACCCGCTGGCGGCGCTGGTGTTCTGCACCCCGACCCAGGTGCACACCAGTGTCATCAATGGCCGTGTGGTGGTGAAGGATGGCCAGCTGGCCACGGTCGACCTGCCACGGGTGCTGGAGCGCCACAACCAGTTGGCACGCCAGCTGGTCAGCGGCGAATAAGCAGCCATTCGGGGCCGCCTTGGCGGCCCTTCGCCGGCAACGCTGCCGTGTCTTGCGAAATCAGAGGACCATGAGCATCTCATGCCAGGCCATGCCGCCGTGGTCCGACGGCGACGGTTTCACGTACTGATACCCCAGCTTCTGGTACAACGCCACATGCTGTTCCTTGCACATCAGGTGAATGGTCAGCTTGCCCGCCGCCTTCATGCGAGCGATGAATTCATCCATCAACTGCTTGGCGTAGCCTTTGCCCTGGTGCGCCGGGTCCACCACCACCGACATGATCACCACGTTTGGCGCCGCCGGGTCATGCCCGACCAGCTCCTTGAATGCCTCGTCGGACATCACCACTTCGTGGGCACAGCCGCTGTTGATGAAACCAACGATCTCGCCCGCGTTTTCCAGCACCAGGAAGCCCTGCGGATACTGCGCGATGCGGGTGCGGATCTTCTCCAGCGTGGCCGCCTCATCGCCTTCATAGGCACCGATTTCGATGGCGTAGCAGCGTTCGGCGTCGGCGGCTGTGGGGGTGCGGAACTGAGGGGCGCTCATGGATGGATTCCTTGGTAATGGCTAAAAACAGCCGCCATGGTAAATGAGCGCCGCAGCCACAGGTACAGCTTGTACCCGAAACCTGCGCAGTAACCGAACACATCCACCGCGCCGCCTGCTTCGCGGGCATGCCCGCTCCCACAGGTACGGCGCAGGCTTCGGGATCACGCTGTACCTGTGGAAGCGGCTTCAGCCGCGAACACCGGCAAAGCCGGTGCCATCCACCGCGTCGCCTGCTTCGCGGGCATGCCCGCTCCCACAGGTTACGGCGCAGGCTTCGGGATCACGCTGTACCTGTGGGAGCGGCCTTGTGTCGCGATGGGGCGCAAAGCGCCCCCCAAACTCAACGCGGTGCGCTGACGTCCGTTTGCCCGGTAGCCAGCAAGGCCCCACGAACAAAACCACTGCGCAACTGCCGTTCGACAAAGTCCCGCACATAGGCTGCAGCCTGCTCGCGCCCACGCGGCACGGCCATGGCTTGGCGAATGGCGGTGAACGCGCCGTCCAGCACCCGATACCGCAAGTCGGCATCGGCCACTTTCTGCAACGGCTGACGCACACCGGCCGCGGCATCCAGGCCTTGCTCGATGAACAGGTCAACGGCGCCAGCCGAGGTATCGGCACGTACCAACTCGGCGTGTTCGAGGGTGCGGCTCAGGTACAGGTCATAGGCAGCCCCCTTGCCCACGGCCAGGCGCAAGCCGGCACGGTCCAGTTGCTCGACCTGTTGGAACGGCGCATCGCGGTTTACCAGGTACGTGCCTTCGATCAGTACATAGGGTTCGCTGAAGGCTATCTGTGCTTCGCGCACCGGCTCGATGGCGAGGAAGGCCAGATTCCAGGTCCCCTCCTCCAGCGCCGCGAAAACTTTGCCGGCGGCGTCGAAGGTATGCATTTGCAGGGTAACGCCAAGCTCTTCGGCCAAAGCCTTGGCAAGAGCGACCGATACGCCCTGCGGTTCACCGTCCGGGCCACGCTGTGCGAGGACCGGATTGCCGAGATTGATGGCAACCGGGAGGATGCCGTTGGGGGCAAGTTGATTGAGCACTGCTTGCGCGATGGTGGCAGGCATCGGGTTCTCCATGAATTTTTCTGGCCTTACCAGATAGGCAAGGTGTAGGTCACGATCAGGCGGTTTTCGTCTGCACCCCGGGCGAAATTGGAGCGGTAGGCCGCATTACGCCAGCGAATGCCAACGTTCTTCAAGGGGCCGGCCTGGATCACGTAGGCGATATCGGTGTTGCGCTCCCATTCACGCCCCTGCTGTGTCGAGGTGGCCGCATCGGCGTGGTCGCCCTTGACATAGCGGGTCATGAAGCTCAGCCCCGGGATGCCCAGCGCAGCGAAGTCGTAGTCATAGCGCAACTGCCACGAACGCTCGCCCGGCTCGGCAAAGTCGTTGATCTGGATGTAGTTGGTCAGGTACGGGTCGGTACCGTTGAGGAACGGCATTGAGGTATCGCCATTCATTTTCTGCAAGCCAAGGCCAAAGGCATGGCCGCCCAGGCTGTAGGTAAACATGCCGCTCAGGGCGCCGCTATCGATGGCACCACCACGGGCTTTGCCGGCGTCGTCACTGAGCATGTAGCGCAGGTCACTCTTGAGCTTCCCCGGGCCCAGGCTCCATACATGGTTGAGGCCGAAGAAGCTCTGCCGGTACACGTCCTGCAACTCGGCGTACTGGTAGCTAATGCCCAGCTGCTTGCTCAAGGCGTAGTCAGCACCGCCGATCCAGTAGTCATCCCCTTCAACGGCCCCGGCGAAGCGCCGGTTCTTGTTGTTGAGGGTAATCCTGGTCGCGTTGGTCGAGTCGCGGTCGGTCATCCGGTTGAAGCGCGCAGCGGTGAAGGTCAAGCCTTCGATTTCCTTGACCGTCAGCAAGCCGCCCTCGAAGGTTTGCGGCAGGATGCGGCCGGTATTGGCCTGCACGGTCGGCAGTTTGGGGACCAGGGTGCCGTACTTGAACTCGCTGGCAGACACCTTGACCTTGGCGGTCAAGCCCAGGCGGCTGAACTCGTCGGCGGCGCGCCCATCGTCGTGCACCGGCAGCAGACCAGAGCCTGCACGGTCGGGGCTTGAATCGAGCTTGATGCCAAGCATGCCCAGGGCGTCCAGGCCGAAGCCGACTGTGCCAGGGGTGTAGCCGGAGCGCAGGTCGAGCAGGAAACCCTGAGCCCACTCCTCGCGCTTGGACTGGCCGGTGCCGTCGCGGAAGTCGCGGTTGAAATAGTAGTTCTGCAGCGTCAGATTGGCCTTGCTGTCCTGGATGAAGCCTTCGGCGCTGACGGTGCCGGCGGCCAGGCAGGGAGACAGGGTTAGCAGGGTACGCAGGATGTTCTTGTTGTTGTGCATCTGGCGGTTCCGAATTTGCTGGGATTGTTGGGGCCGCGGCGCGGCCCTGTCGCGACACAAGGCCGCTTCTGGTGGTTTGGTGTTGCTTCAGAGGTGGCGTGCTCCTGTGCAGGAGCAGCCTTGTGCTGCGAACGGGCTGCGCAGCAGCCCCAAGGGACTAGTGGGCGGATGCGGTCTGCGGCTGACCGGGTTCCTTGTTGTCAACCCGCATCAGCAAGGTCATCAGGAACGCCAGTAGCAACAAGGCACTAAGGAACATCAACCCGGTCGCCGCACTGCCGGTCTCGCCCTTGACCACGCCAATCAGCGACGGCCCGGCAAAGCCGCCGAGGTTGCCGATGGAGTTGATCACGGCAATCGACACCGCAGCGGTGGCGCGGTCGAGGAACAATGTAGGCAGTGCCCAGAACGGCGACTTGAAGCTATATAGCCCGGTCAGCGCCACACAGATCATCGTCATCGATGCCACCGGGCTTGGCAGCATGGCCGCACCTACCAGGCCCAGGGCCGCCACCGCCAGCGGGATAGCCGAGTGCAGCTTGCGCTCGTTGCGCCGGTCAGAGCTGCGCGACCACACCACCATCAGAATGGTCGCGACAATGTACGGCAGCATGGCGATCAGGCCGATCTGGGTATGGGTCAGGCTGCTGCTGAAGCCCTTGATGATCTGCGGCATCCAGTAGCCGACACCCAGGCTGCCGCACTGGTACACGAAGTAGATGAACGCCAGGTACAGCACCTTGGGGTTGACCATGGTCTTGAACACACTCAGGCGCTTTACATTCTTGCGGCTCTGGCGGTCACGTTCCAGTTCGGCGATCAGCCAGTCCTTTTCTGCCTGGGTAAGCCACTTGGCCTGTTCGGGCTTGTCGGTCAGGAACAGGAAGCAGGCCACGCCGAGGAAAATTGCTGGCACGCCTTCGAGGAACAGCATCCAGCGCCAGCCGCTCCAGTCCAGCCACTTGATGTTGTCCATGATCCAGGTGGAAAGCGGTGCACCGATGATGTAGCTGACCGGGATCGCCGCCGTGAACAGGGCCACGGTGGTGGCCAGTTCCCTGGAGCGGAACCAGTAAGTCAGATACACGATTACGCCCGGAAAGAACCCGGCCTCTGCCACGCCAAGGAAGAAGCGCAGCACATACAGCTGGTTGGCGGTCTGGGCAAAGGCGGTAGCGGCAGCGATGGCTCCCCAGGTCACCAGGATGCGGGCGATCCACACCCGCGCACCGTACTTGTTGAGCATGACGTTGCTCGGAACTTCGAACAGGAAGTAACCGATGAAGAAGATACCCGAGATGAAGCCGAAGGCTTCACTGGTCAGGGCCAACTCCTTGTTCATTTCCAGGGCCGCGTAGCCGATGTTGGCACGGTCCAGGTACGACACGATGTAAAGCAGGAACATGAAAGGGATGATGCGCAGGGTGACCTTGCGGACCGTGGCCTGTTCATCGACAGTCTTGTTGTTGTTCATGGCAACCTCACTATGGGGCAGGCCAGAGCCCGCCCCTTTTCATTGTTATACGTGCAGCCCGGTTCAGGCAGAAAAAACCATGCAGACCGGACTGCCGGTCGAAACCGCAAAGCCCGTCTTGCTCAAGCGTCCGTGCTGCGCATCGACTGCCAGGGCAACGATGCTGTCGCTGTCTTCGTTCAGGGCGAAGACAAAGCGCTGGTTGGGAGTAAGGGTGAAGAAGCGTGGCGTGCTGCCACCGCTCGGCGCCACATCGGCTAGCGTCAGCAGGCCGCTTTGCAGGTCGATGGCAAACACTGCGATGCTGTCGTAACCGCGGTTGGAGGCGTAGAGAAAACGCCCGCTGCGGTCCACTTCGATTTCCGAGGCGCGGCTGTTGCCGGTGTAGGTCGAGGGCAGTGACGACAACACCTGCAGCGGTTGCAGTGCACCGGTCATGGCGTCGAAGCGGTAGCTGGTGACGGTGGAATCCAGCTCGTTGATGGCAAAGGCGTAAGGCGCATTGGGGTGCAGCGCGATATGCCGTGGCCCGGCGCCTTCGCGACTGGCCACGAAGGGTTGCTCGGCCGGGTACAACTTGCCGTTGTCGAAGCGGAAGCTGAACACCCGGTCCAGGCCTTTGTCCGGCACCAGCACAAACTGGCCCGAGGCATCGAACGGGTTGAAATGTGGCTTGGCAAATGGCTGCTCGACCCGGTGCGGCCCGATCGGCCCTTCCAGTTGCACCAGCTGGCTGACCGCACCCAGGCGGCCATCAGCCTGTACGTCCAGCACTGCCAGGGTGCCGGTAATGTGGTTGGACACGACCATGTGGCGCTCGCTCGGGTCCAGCGCCAGGTGCACCGGGTTGCGGCCTTCGCAGCTGACGGTGTTGAGCAGGACCAGGCTGCCATCGTTGCGGTCGACGCTGAAGGCGCTGACTTCGCTGCGATCGCCATGCACGCTGTACAGACGGTCGCCGGCCCGATTGAGGGCCAGGAACGACGGGTTGACCAGGTCACCGACCACCTGCACGCGCTCCAGGGTGCCCGCCTGCTGGTCCACCTGATAGACCGTGATACCGTCACCCCTGGCATTGCGCTCGCGGGTGGTGCGCGAACCGACGTAGGCAAACATTGGGTAGTTCTCCCGTTAGTGGATGAGCGCTGGCCTTTGTGGCGGCAGCAGCGCCCCGCACGGTGGCCATCACGGCCACCGCCTTGAATCATTCAGAGCAGCATCGTTCAGGTCAGCAGCGTCAACTGCGGGTGCGCTTGACCACTTTGCGAATCACATAGGGCAGCACCCCGCCATTGACCAGGTAGCGGATTTCCTGCTGCGAATCGATGCGGGCAATCAGCTCGGCCTCGTCGCGGCGGCCATCCTGGCGCTGCACCAGCAGGCGGATGCGGTTTTCGCCCACGCTCAGTTCGTCCAGGCCGACGAAGTCGAAATGCTCGCTGCCATCCAGTTGCAGGTCGTCCACGCTCTCGCCGCCCTTGAACAGCAGCGGTAGCACGCCCATGCCGATCAGGTTGCTGCGGTGAATCCGCTCGATGCTGCGTGCCACCACGGCGCGCACGCCCAGCAGGGCCTGGGCCTTGGCCGCCCAGTCACGGCTGGAGCCGGCGCCGTAGTTGATACCGGCGAACACCACCATTGGCGTACCGGCATAGCTCTGCGCCGCGTCGTACAGCGGCAGGCACTGACTGTGGTCGGCGTTCCAGGCCCAGGCACCAGGACCTGGCTGCTGCTCGCCGAGCAGGCGGTTACGCACCGACTTGTTGGTAAACGCGCCACGCAACATCACTTCGTGGTTGCTGCGGCGGGTGGAGTACTGGTTGAGGTCCTGCGGGTCCTCGCCGCGCGCCAGCAGCCACTCGCCAGCCTGGCTGTTGGCAGGGATCGCGCCAGCAGGGGAAATATGGTCGGTGGTCACGTTGTCGCCCAGCACCATCAACGGCCGCGCCCCCTGGATCGCCAGGCTGGCCTTGGGTTCGGCCTGGATATCGGCCAGATACTGCGGACGGCGCAGGTAGGTGGACCGCGCATCCCACGGGAACTGCACGCTGCCTTCGGCCGACAGCGCCTGCCAATGGTGGGTACCGTCCCAGACGGTGGCCAGGCGTTGCCGGAAGAATTCCGGCTTGACCACCCGGGCCGCCAGTGTGGCGACCTCCTCGTCGCTGGGCATAAGGTCGTGCAGGTACACCGGGTTGCCGGCGCTGTCATGTCCGAGCGCTTCGCGGGTCAGGTCGACCTCGACGGTACCGGCGATGGCGAAGGCCACGCAAAGGGCCGGCGAAGCCAGGTAACCTGCGGGCACCTTGGGGTTCACCCGGCCTTCGAAGTTGCGGTTGCCCGACAGCACCACCACGCCTTTCAGGCCCTGGTCGGCAAAGGCTTCCACGTGGGTTTCAAGCTTGCCGGAGTTGCCGATGCAGGTCATGCAGCCAAAGCCGGCCAGGTCAAAGCCCAAGGCAGAGAAGTCCTGCAGCAGGTCGGCCTCGGCCAGGTAGTCAGCCACCACCTGGGAGCCCGGCGACAGTGAAGTCTTGACCCAGGGCTTGCGCTGCAGCCCCAGGCGTCGGGCGTTACGCGCCAGCAGTCCAGCCTGGATCATCTGCGCCGGGTTGGCAGTGTTGGTGCAACTGGTGATCGCCGAGATCACCACGGCGCCGTGACTGATCGGCGTACCGAAGGATGGCTCGAAAAACTGCTCTGCCTTGGGGCCGGCAATCAGGTTGCCATTACCGAGCACCTGCTCCTGGAACGAGGCGCCCGTGCGCGACAGCGGCTGCCGCTGGTGCGGTTGGTACGGGCCGGCGACACTCGGCTCGATGGTGGCCAGGTCCAGTTCGATCAGTTCATCGAACTGAGGCTCTGGCTGGTCATCGCGCCGATGCAGGTCCTGGGCATGCATGTAGCTGGCGGCTTGCAGGCACAGCTCGGCTGAGCGGCCGGTGAGTCTCAGATAGTCCAGGGTCTGGTCGTCGAACGGGAAGAACACCACGGTGGCGCCATACTCCGGCGCCATGTTCGACACCGTACCGCGCGCCGCCCAACTGAGGGTGGTCAGGCCAGGGCCGGTGAACTCGACGAACTTGCCCACCACCGAACGCTGGCGCAGGATCTGCGCTACATGCAGCGACAGGTCGGTGGCGGTCACGCCCGGACGCAGGGCATTGGTGACGCGAAAACCGATCACCTGCGGGAAGTTGATCGGCACCGGCTCGCCAACCATCGCCGCCTGCCCTTCCAGGCCGCCGACTCCCCAGCCCAGCACGCCGATGGCGTTGATCATTGGTGTGTGGCTGTCGGTGGCGACCATATCGTCCGGGTGCAGCAGGCGCTGGCCGTCTTCCGTGCGGCTTTCCCATACCACCTTGGCCAAGGCTTCCATGTTCATCTGGTGGATGATGCCGGTGCCCGGCGGAATCACGCCAAAGTTGTCCAGGCTCTTCTGCGCCCACTTGATGAAGCGATAGCGCTCGCTGTTGCGGCGAAAATCGATGTCCAGGTTCTGTTCGACCGCTTCCGGCTCGGCAAAGCGCTCGACAATCACCGAGTGGTCGATGGTCAGCACCGCCGGGATCTGCGGGTTCATCGCCGCCGGGTCGCCACCCAGCTCGGCCACCACGTCACGCATGCCGGCGAAGTCGGCCAGCGCCGGCAGGCAGGTGGTGTCATGGAACATCAGGCGGTTGGGCTGGAACGGCACCTCGCAGTCCGGGCCCTGACCCAGGGCGCGAGCCAGCACCGGCTGCAACGCCTGCGGCGTGCAGCGGGCGACGTTCTCCAGCAGGATACGGATGGAAAACGGCAGGCGTTGCAGCTGGCTGGGGTTCAGCAGCTTCTTCAGGTCGACGTAGGTAAATTGCGCCTGGTCGATCTCCAGGGTGCTCATCAGGTCGCGGGCAGTCTCGGTCATGCTCGTATCGCTCGGTTTCTGGTCGTGTGCACAGGCCGCAATCGGCACTCGGCGTTGTGGATGAGCCGATGGTAAAAGCAGCCTGGGCGGATGAAAATTGATCAATTACCACAGCAGCGTTCGCCAATCGCGAACGCTCAACAATGGCCCTAATCCGCCAGTTTCAGGTGGTCGACAAAGGTCTTGAGGGTGGCCGAGGCGCCATCGAACTTGCGCAACGCCAGCAGCAGGGTGCGCTGCGCCCAAGGCTCGTCAAGGGTCACCGCCTTGATCTTGTGGCTGCGCAGGTACTGGTCGATGACACTGCGCGGCAGCACGGCGACACCGAGCCCGTTCGACACCATGCGGCACATGCAGTCAAAGCTGCTGATACGGATACGCAGCTTCAGTGCCTTGCCCAGCCGCTCGGCTTCACTGGTGAGCAAGGTGTGCACCGAGCTTTCCAGGTGCGGGCCGACCATCTCGTGCTCCAGCACCTCTTCGAAGCGCACCCGCTGACGGGTCGCCAGAGCATGCCCGACAGGTACGGCCAAGGTCAGTTCGTCGTGCCGGTAGGGGAAGGTTTCCAGGCCCTGAGCAGGAGTTTGCGCGGCGATGATGCCAAGGTCGGCGCGCCCGTCGGCAACTGCACGGACCACCGCCGAGCCTACCCGCTCTTCGATGTCGAACTTGATCGCCGGGTACAGCTGGGCAAAGCCGGCCAGGTCCTGCGGCAGGAACTGCGACAGCGCCGAGGTAATGGCATGGATACGGATATGGCCCTTGACCCCGCTGGCGTAGCCGCTCAGCTCGGTATCCAGTTGGGCCATGGTCTGCTTGAGCTGGCGGGCGTAGAACAGTAGCGACTGCCCCGCCGGGGTCAGCTCCACGCCGCGAGCATTGCGCACCAGCAGCGGCGAGCCGATCTGCGCCTCCAGCTCGGTGATGCGCTTGCTGATCGCCGACACCGCCACATGCTTGATGCGGCTGGTGCGGGTGAGATTGCGCTCCTGGGCCACGGTGATGAACAGGTCCAGGCTGGTAAGGTCGTAACGCACGGCAAAGTCCTGAAAGGCAGAAGCCGGAGCAGCCTGCGGCCACCCCGGTGTTGATCGGCGCGGGTCAGCCAGCGCTCCATGGGAACAGGCCAAAGCCCATGGCCACGAACATGATCAGCATGCACAGCGCGAACGCCCATTTCAGCGTGTACTTCTGGTGGTCACTGAACTCTACCCCAGCCAGGCCACACAGCAAGTAGGTCGAGGCCACTAGCGGGCTCAGCAGGTGGATGGGCTGGCCGACCAGCGAGGCACGGCCGATCTCGGCATGGGTGATGCCGTACACCTCGGCGGCCTTGGCCAGCACTGGCAGTACCCCGTAGTAGAAGGCGTCGTTGGACATGAAGAAGGTGCCGGGAATGCTTGCCAACGCCGTAATCGGTGCCATGTACGGCCCCCAGCTTGCCGGCAGCATGTCGAGGAAACTCTTGGACATGGCATCGACCATGCCGGTGCCCGAGAGGATGCCCGCGAGGATGCCGGCAGCGAGGAAGATGGCGATCTGGTTCAACGCCGTCGGCGCGTGGGCAGAAATGCGCCTGCGCTGGTCCTGCATGTGCGGGTAGTTGATCACCAGGGCGATCGAGAACGCCACCATGAACAGAATCGCCAGCGGCAGGATTTCCAGCACCAGGCCAGCCATCAGGGCGATGGTCAAGCCGGCATTCAGCCAGAACAGCTTGGGCCGGCGTAGTTCGGCGTTTTCTTCCGACAGCGACGGCGTAGCCTCGTTGTCGGTATCGTCGAACACCGTGGCGGCCGCGCCCAACGACTGCGGCAGGCGGCCCAGGCGCTGGCGTTCACGGGTACCGATGAACCAGGCCAGCAGCAGTACGCCGAGGAAGCTGATGATCAGGGTCGGGATCAACGGCAGGAACAGTTCGGCGGTTTCCACCTGCAGCGAGGCGGCGGCACGGGCCAGCGGCCCACCCCAGGGCAGCAGGTTGGTGACGCTGGCGGCAAGAATCACCACGCAGGTCAGCGCCAGCGGGTCCAGGCGCATGCGCTTGAACAGCGGCAACATGGCCGTGACAGTGATCATGTAGGTGGTCGAGCCGTCGCCGTCGAGCGACACCAGCCCCGCCAGCAGGGCGGCGAACACCACCGCTTTCATCGGGTCGCCGCCGATCAGCAGGATGAACTTCTTGATTATGGGGTCGAACAGGCCGGTGTCGAACATCACCCCGAAGTAGAGGATGGCGAACATCACCATGATCGCCGTGGGCGCGACCTTGCGCAGCCCCTCGATCATCATGTCGCCCATGTCCGGCCCGAAGCCTGCGAACAGCGCGAATAAAATCGGTACCGTAGTCATGGCCACCAGCGGCGACAGGCGCTTGGTCATGATCAGGGCCATGAAGGTCACGATCATGCCGTATCCAAGAATTGACAGCATTTGTATCACCTTGACTTGAAATACAATTGTTTTTATGAGTCAGCGCCGAAGAGACGCATCAAGGTAAAGCGGCAGGCAGCCGGCCTGCGCCGTCAACTCATGTGCAGGCCGCCATTGAGCGAGAAATCCGCCCCGTTTGCATAGCCCGATTCGTCAGATGCCAGCCAGGCACAAATGGCGGCGATTTCGTCCGGGGTACCCAGGCGGCGCGCGGGGATGTCCTGGATGATGCGGTCCATCACCGAGGCACTGGTGACCGAGCGCAGTTTGGCCGTGGTGATGAAGCCCGGCGATACGGTGTTCACCGTCACCCCGCGTGCGCCAACTTCGCGGGCCAGCGCGCGGGTGAAGCCGCGAATCGCCGATTTGGCGGTGGAATAGTTTACCTGGCCTACCTGGCCGATCTGGGCGTTGACCGAGGAAATATTGATTACCCGGCCCCAGCTACGGGCGACCATGTCGTCGATGACCTGGCGAGTGACGTTGAACAGGGAATTGAGGTTGGTATCGATGACCGTGCTCCAGTCACCGGGCTGCATGTCGCGGAACACCACGTTGATCGCGGTGCCGGCGTTGTTCACCAGTACATCCACCGGGCCGACTTCGCGCTTGATACGGGCAAAGGCCTCCTGGCACGAGTCCCAGTCGGCGACATTGCCTTCCGAGGCGATGAAGTCGAAGCCGTGCTGTTTCTGCTCGGCCAGCCAGGCGTCCTTGTGTGGCGATGCAGGGCCGCAGCCGACCACGACGGTGAAACCATCCCGGGCCAGGCGCTGGCAGATGGCAGTGCCAAGGCCGCCCATTCCCGCGGTGACGTAGGCGATACGTTTGCTCATGGGTGTACTCCGTATTGTTTTTGTGGGGAGCATTGCTGGCCACCGGTGGCGGCGGTTGCTGACTACTTAACGCGAAGCCTGATTGTTTTGCAAGCCAACACAGTACAATTTATTTCGCATGCCCGACGAAAACAAAAATGCATTTTTGAACTTAAATAGGCAGTAACTGAAGCCCGCATGGCCCAGTCGAGTGTCAAGCCTCCAGAAGCCTACGCAGCATCAGCACCGCACTATCTGGCGTAGTCAGCACCGGTCGCCCGCTGGCATAGCGCGCACCTTCCGCGGCCCGGGTCATGGAGAACTGGGCAAAGCACAGCACATCGCACGCCTCGATCTGCCCGGCCAGGTCGGCAATCAGGCGGTCATGCCGGGCTGCATCGCCCTGGTGCAGGGCTTCCAGCGCGTGCGGGCAAGCACCCGATACAATGCGAATCTGCACACCACGCGCGTCGGCCGCCTTGGCAAACTCCTCACTCATCGAACCGATGCTGGGCTCGAAGGTGGCAAGGATACCTATCGTGCGCGCCTGCCCCAGTGCCTCGTCGATCATCGCCTCATTAGGCTTGAGCACCGGGATATCCAACTCCCGGCGACTCGACTCGATGGCTTCGCCAAACGCCGAACAGGTAAACAGTACCGCATGCGCGCCAGCATCGCGGGCGTAGCGGGCCAGTTCGCAAAAGCGCCGTTTCAGGTCGTCGGTCAACTGCCCGGCGCTGCGCAGGTCGCGCGACAGCGAGTCTTCCAGCAGGTTGCACAGCTCGGCCTCGGGCCACAGCCGGGCAAAGGTTTCGTTGATCGGCGCAATGGCCACGGGCGTGGCGTGTATGAGAAAAATGCGTTTGGTGCTGGTCATGCGTTCTCCGGGGTGCAAACATTGTTGACGGCAAGCCAGGCTTGCCAGGGATGATGTTTCCGGCCGGGGGTTGCCCGGCTGTTTTTTGCGGCTCGCCGCCCGTTGCTCGAAGCGCCAGGACATGACCTCCAAGATAAAAACGGACCTCGCCGGCCAACTCGCACCGAAAATCCTCGACATGGCCCGAGCCCGCTCCATGCGCGCTGGCGACCCGCTGCGCGAAGAAGCCTTCGCCAAGGAACTGGGTGTATCGCGCTCGCCGGTGCGCCGCGGCTTTGCCTTGCTCGAAGACCTCGGCCTGGCAGTAAAGGAGCCGAACCGCGGCTACTTTCTCACCCGCGATGCCCGCGACATCGACGTACGCAAGTTGCCGCTGGACGTCGACACCTTCGAAGACTTCTACCTGCGCGTGGTCGACGATGTACTGGCCGGCGAGATCAGCACCTCGTTCTTCGAGGCCGAGTTGCTGCGCAAGTACGACGTACCACGCGGCCAGTTGCTCAAGGTGCTCAATCGCCTGGCCAACGAAGGCATGATCGAACGCAACCCGGGCCAGGGCTGGAGCATCAACAGCTTCCTGCATGACTCCGAAGCGCATATACAGAGCTACCGCTTCCGCATGGCTATCGAGCCGGCAGCGCTGCTGGAGCCCACCTACAAGGTCGACAGCGCTGCCTTCGCCAAGGCGCGGCGCATCCAGCAGGAACTGCTCGATGGCGATATCTTCACCCTGTCCCGCTCGCAACTGTTCCAGATCGGCTCGCAACTGCACGAACTGATCGTGCGCTGCTCGGGCAACACCTTCTTCCTTGAAGCGATCCGCCGGCAAAACCAGCTGCGCCGGTTCATGGCCTACCAGTCCAACGTCGACCGCCCTCGGCTGATCAGCCAGTGCAAGGAACACATCCAGCTGCTCGACCTGATTGAACAAGGCCGGCGCGAAGAGGCAGCGGCCTTTCTGCGCCAGCACCTCGACGTGGTCAGCCGCCTCAAGGCCGCCCGCGAAGCCCAGGAAGCCCGGGACTTGAAACAGGCGCTGGCGGTCGCCGACCTGGGTTAGGCGCACGGCGCGTCGAGCACAACCACACCATCATCGTCGCCATACAGCCAGTCACTGGCGGCGATGGTCTGCCCGGCGAACGTCACGCTCAGGCCCACCTGCCCTTCGTTGCGCTTGACCGACTTGCGCGGGGTCACGCCCAAGGCCTTGATCGCCAGAGGCAGCCCCTGCAGCACGGCCTTGTCGCGCACATGGCCGTACACCAGCACACCGCCCAGCCGTTGCGCGCCAGGTCTTCGGCAATGTGGTCGCCGAACAGCGCGCAACGCTCGCTGCCACCACCATCTATCACCAATACCTTGCCCTGCCCTGGCTGAGTGCTCAGCTCCTTGACCCGTGAATTGTCCTCGAAGCACTTCACCGTCACCGCCCGCCCCTGGAAGTCGCGCTTGCCGCCCAAGTCGACGAATACCGGCGCCAGCACCCGCGCCCGCTCGCCCAGTTCGTCGCACAGGTCCGTGGTCTTGATCATGTTGCGCTCTCCTTTGTTCAGTAGCTCCGTAGCCGAAACAAATGTTGCATGAATTGGTTTTGCATGCAATAAAATGCAAAGTCGAGCGAATAACGCCAACCCAAGATGCACAACCAATGGCACCGAAAACCCGCTTGTCGGCTGGCCTTTAATGTATTTCGTAATCACGACGTACACTATCGAGCGACGTCGATGAAGCGCCTTGATCCTCAATAGAACGCCCGAATAAAAATGGTTAGGAGAGTGTGATGCGAATTCTGGTTCTTCCCTGCGACGGTATCGGCCCCGAGATCGTGGAGTCGTCGATGGCGGCACTGCACGCTGCCAACCGCAAGTTCGACCTGGGCCTGTCGTTCGATTACGACGACGTCGGCTTCGCCAGCCTGGAAAAGTACGGCACCACCCTGCGCGACGAAGTGCTGGAGAAGGCCAAGACCTACGACGGCATCATCCTCGGCACCCAGTCCCATGCCGACTACCCGGCCCCGGAGAAAGGCGGTCGCAACGTTTCGGCGGGCTTCCGCATCGGCCTGGACCTGTACGCCAACGTACGCCCGGCGCGTACCCGCAGCTTCCTGGAATCCAACATGAAGCCGGGCAAGCACATGGACCTGGTGATCATGCGCGAGGCCACCGAAGGCTTCTACCCGGACCGCAACATGAGCCGTGGCTGGGGTGAAGTGATGCCCTCGCCCGACATGGCCCTGTCAACCCGCAAGATCACCCGGCACTGCTGCGAGCGCATCACCCGCCGCGCCTTCGAACTGGCGATGAAGCGCAAGCGCAAGGTCACCGCGATCCACAAGGCCAACAGCTTCCACATGACCGACGGGTTATTCCTGGAATGCGTGCGCAACGTGGCCAAGGACTTCCCCGAAGTGCAACTGGACGACCTGCTGGTGGATGCTTCCACGGCCCACCTGGTGCGCAGCCCGGAGCGCTTCGATGTGCTGGTGGCGACCAACTTCTACGGCGACATCATCAGCGACCTGGCCAGCGAGCTGTCCGGTAGCCTGGGCCTGGCCGGTTCGATGATGGCCAGCGACATCCATTGCTGCGCCCAGGCCCAGCATGGTTCGGCGCCCGATATCGCCGGCCAGGACAAGGCCAACCCGGTGTCGATGATCTTGTCGGTGGCCATGCTGTTGCAGTGGATGGGCGAGCACCATGGCAAGCCGGCGCTGTTCGAAGCCGGCAAGGCCATGGAACAGGCCGTGGACGCTGTGCTGGAAGACCCGGCCAAGCGCACTGCCGACCTCGGTGGCCAACTGGGCTGCCGCGCCTTTGGCGAGGCCGTGGCCGAAGCCATCGCCGGTTGACCCAAGTTGGCGGCACGCCCGTGCGTGCCGCCAAGCGCCCTTCCCTACCCCCACACAGGCCTGTGTTCCGAGCCCTGCGCATTCGGTGCCGGGCTGGAGGAACTGGCCATGAGCCAACCGATTCTGGGCTGCATCGCAGACGACTTCACCGGCGGCACCGACCTCGCCAGCATGCTGGTGCGTGGCGGCATGCGCACCCTGCAAGTGATCGACGTACCCGTCGGACCGATCGACGCCGATGTCGATGCCATCGTCATCGCCCTGAAAACCCGCACGCTGCCCGCCGAACAGGCAGTCGAACAATCCCTGACGGCTCTGGCCTGGCTCAAGGCCACCGGTTGCCGGCAGTACTTCTTCAAATACTGCTCCACCTTCGACTCCACGGCGCAAGGCAACATCGGCCCGGTGGCCGATGCCTTGCTCGACGCACTGGACACGCCATTTGCCCTGGCCTGCCCGGCCTTCCCGGAAAACCAACGCACCCTGTTCAATGGCCACCTGTTCGTCGGCGACACGTTGCTGAACGAATCCGGCATGCGCCACCACCCGCTCACGCCGATGGCCGATTCCAACCTGGTGCGCGTGCTGCAACAGCAAACGCCGCGCAAAGTCGGCCTGGTCCGCCATGCCACTGTCAGCCAAGGTGCCGCAGCCGTGCGCCTGGCTTTGGCCGATGCCCAAGCGGGTGGCTTCGGATATGCCATCGTCGATGCCATCAGCAACGCCGATCTGACGGTCATTGGCGAAGCCGCCAGCGAACAACGGCTGATCACAGGTGGGTCGGGCGTTGCCCTGGGCCTGCCGGACAACTACAAGCGCGCCGGCCTGCTGGCCGATACCGCCTGTGCGGCAGACCTGCCCCCGGTCGATGGGCTGGCTGCCGTGCTATCTGGCAGTTGCTCGGTAGCCACCAATGGTCAGGTCGCGCATTGGCACGACAGCGGCAAACCCAGCTTCGCCATCGACCCGCTGCGCCTGGCCGAAGGCCATGACCTGGTGACTGAAGCGCTGGACTGGGCCCAGCCACTGCTGGCCCAAGGCCCTGTGCTGGTTTATGCCAGCGCACAGCCGGACGCGGTCAAGGCCGTGCAGGCCCGGCTGGGCGTTGAGGCCGCCGGGGAAATTGTCGAGCGCGCCCTGGCGCAGATCGCCCTCGGCCTGCAGGAACTGGGCGTGCGCACCTTCGTGGTCGCCGGTGGCGAAACCTCCGGAGCGGTGGTCAAGGCCCTGGGCGTCAAGGCGCTGCGCATCGGCCCATCGATAGCCCCTGGCGTGCCCTGGACCCTCGGACTGGGCCAGGTGCCCGTGGCGTTGGCATTGAAGTCGGGCAACTTCGGTGGCCCCGACTTCTTCACCCAGGCACTGGAGCTGGCACCATGAACGAAAGCAAGCAACGGGAAGAGATCGTGCTGCTGGGCAAGTCGATGTACGACCGCGGCCTGACCCACGGCGGCACCGGCAATATCAGCGTGCGCCTGGACGATGGCTGGCTGCTCACCCCCACCGGGTCCAGCCTGGGCCGGCTGGACCCGGCACGGCTGACCAAGCTCGACTGGGAGGGTCGCCATGTCAGCGGCGACAAGCCGTCCAAGGAGCTGATGCTGCACCTGGCCATGTACCAGGAGCGGCCCACCAGTGGCGCAGTGGTGCACCTGCACTCGACGCACTCGGTGGCGGTATCTGTGCTGGACGGGCTGGACCCGGACGACCTGCTGCCGGCCATCACCGCCTACTACGCCATGCGCGTCGGCAAGCTGCCGCTGGTGCCTTACTACGCACCTGGCGACCCGGCACTGGCCGAGGCGGTGCGGGCGTTTTCGGGCAAGCACCACGCCATGCTGCTGGCCCACCACGGGCCGGTGGTGGCGGGCAGCGACCTGAATGCGGCGGTGGATGCCACGGAAGAGCTGGAGGCAACTGCGCAGCTGTTTCTGCTGATTTTCCAGCACAAGTTCCGCACCTTGACGCCGGAGCAGGTGGCTGAGTTGCGGCGGCAGTATTCCGTCAAGTGACGCGTTGCGTCGGCGAATCATGGGGGCGCTTTGCGCCTCATCGCGACACAAGGCTGCTTCAGGGGACCCGCGTTTTCCCGCAGGAGCGACCTTGTGTCGTGATGGGCTGCAAAGCAGCCCCCCAACAAACACCAGGGGACCCCATGCTCAATACCTTGAAAACCTGGTGGGCCACCCCGCTGACAGGCACCGCCGGCGCACTACTCGCCAGCGCCGCCCACTGGCCCCTACCGTGGATCATCGGCTCGATGCTTGCCGTGATCATCATCCGCTGCAGCGGCTGGGCCATTGCCGAAATCCCCAACGGCCGCAAGTCCGGCCAATGGCTGATCGCAACCTCCATCGGCCTGCACTTCACTCAGCCGGTGGTGCACGAACTTGCGAGGCATTTCCTGCTGATGCTGGCCGCCGCCTTCGTCACCCTGCTGCTGGCTTTGGTTGGCATCGCTTTCATCCACCGCCGCGGCATGGACCTGACCACCGCCTACTTCGCCTTCATGCCGGCCAACTTCGCCGAGATGATCCAACTGGGTATGCGCTATCGGGCAAACGTCAGCCAGATCGCCGCAGCACACAGCATTCGCCTGGTGCTGATCGTGCTCAGCGTGCCACCGGCGATGCTCCTGCTGATGCACGCGGCCCCCGGCACCTCGCAGCCACGCTTGCCGGCCGACTGGCAGTGGCTGGGGCCGATGCTGGCCGGTGGGGTGCTGGTGGCTTTGTCATGGAAGCGTCTGGGGCTGCCGAACCCGTGGATGTTCGGGCCGATGACCTTGTGTGCGGCGCTGACGGCATGCTTCGATCTGCGCATGGCGCTACCGGTGGAGTTGAGCCATTACGGCCAGTTGATGATCGGTTGTGCGCTGGGCAGCTTTTTTGACCGCGGCTTCTTCCGACGCTCCCCCCTGTATCTGGGCAAGGTGGTGGCGTTCACCCTGGCGATGATTGGCTGCACCTTCCTGTTCGCCTGGGGCTTTGCCTGGTTGTCGGGTAGCCGGTTGTTGTCGCTGGCGTTGGGGATGATGCCGGGAAGTACCACCGAGATGTACCTGACGGCGGAGGCGTTGAACCTTGGGGCGGGAATGGTGACGGCGATGCAGATCATGCGGCTGGTGTTGGTGATGTTGTGTGCGGAACCGCTGTTGAAGGTGTGGTTGGGGCGACGGGCAGCGGTTGAGCCTTGAGAGTGCCGGGGCTGCTTCGCAGCCCTATCGCGACGCAAGGCCGCTCCCACAGATACCGCGCAGGTCCCAAATACAGCGCTGTACCTGTGGGAATGGCCTTGTGTCGCAAAGCGGCCCCAAGGTTCAGATTTCCACAACAACGTTCGGCACAAGTTGCCCCTGCGCCGCCCTGCGCAGCTCCAGGATCGGCGACTTGCGCGCAAACGAACCACTGAGGTGGCGTTTCATCAGGTGCGCCGCCTCCAGGTTATCCCCTTCCTCCACCAGTTCGACCATGCGCAGGTGCTCGGCACACTGGGTATAAAGCCGCTTGCGGTCGATCATCGAGCGGTACTCGATCAACCGGCGCATGTTGTTCAACTGCCTGAGGATCATCAGATACAGTGGGTTGCCCGACAGCTTGATCAACTCCTCATGAAAACGAATGCCCGACTTCAGCAGCATGTCTGCAGGCAAGGTATCGATGCCACCGGCCAGCAGGTCGCTCTGCTCTTTCTTCAACCGCCGCAACACCTCGAGGTCGCCGATGAAGCTGCTTTCCAACAGCGCCGCTGGCTCGATCAGCGCACGCACTCGGTAGATCTGCTCGAGGGTTTCCGGGGTTTTGGCCACGTCGAGAAAGCGCCAGCCGTAGCCTGCCTTGGGTTCCGCCCAGCCGACCTTGGCCGCCCGGTTGAGTATGTCGGTGACCTGGAATTTGGTCAGGCCGTAGCGGTCACGCAGGTACTTTTCGGTTACCTCCGCCGGGATGGCGTCGTTGAGCCAGTCTTCGGAAAGCCGGTAGTACTCGGGCGGCTCTTCCAGCGAGGTGACTTCATCACTGCCCGGCACCATACCTCCCGGCATCTCCAGCACGAAAAAGCCACGGTTGGGAATCTGCTCCAGCAGTTTCTGCCCGGCGAGCGTGGTCAGCGCCTCTCGCGCGGGCGAGCGCGACACGTGGAAGCTGTCGGCCACCTTCTGCGCACTGAGGTGCGCGCCAGGGGCCAGTTCGCCCAGCTGAATCTTTTGCCGGATTTCAGAAACGATTCTCTGGACGAGGGTGCTCGATGCCATGTACCTGAACCAATCAAAGGAGGGTGTTTGCGCTACCGGATCTGCGCCACAGTATACGCGAGCATAGCCAACGAGAGCTCCTGAGAGCTGCGCCATGATCTGGCCCTGGTCAGCGGCATCATTCGGCACCGCGAATTCAGCTTGCTCGCAACCGACTATCTGTTTTGAGCCACAGAAGTTCTACAACTTGTTGCCGCTGCGAACTTTTTCCCGTTTACCGGTCTATGTGGGAGGCACAGAAAGGTAGCGGAACGCGAGACAAGCTTCGCCGACCACCTGCTGGCCAGATGGCTCAATTGTTATCAGAGGTTGGCTTCGCTCATGAAAATACATGTCGCAAGGTTGATGCTGCTCGGCCTGTTCTCGTTCGCGGCGATGGGCACGGCATCGGCAACACAAATGAAGGCGCCCGTAGTGGCAGCCCCGGTGGTTCAATCACCGTTGCAGCCTGCCGGCAACCCCTGGTCCAGGGTGGCCAGTGTGGCCGATGAACAGCCAGCCACACTGCTGGCCCACGATGACGACCGCTGGCATGACCACCGCAGCGACTGGCGCCGCGAACAATGGCGCCGCGAGCAGGCCCGCCGTGATTGGGAGCGCCGGCGAGACTGGGAACGCCGACGCGACTGGGAACGGCGCCGCGACTGGGAGCACCGCCATGAGCGGGCCATGCACCACCGCTACAATGATGACCACCGCTACTATCGCCGTTGACCGCAAGCAGCCAACGCGCCCCCTGTAGGAGCGGCCTTGTGTCGCGATCGGGCCGCAGAGCGGCCCCGGCGATATCTGCTTCAATGCTGAAATCGTGGGGCCGCTCTGCGGCCCGATCGCGACACAAGGCCGCTCCTACAAGGTCCGCGCCAGTCAGGTGGGGGTATCCCCCGCCGCCTCGGCCTCCATCTTCAAACGGTCGGCCTTGCAAATGTACTTGGGCTTGCGCGGCGCCAGCTTGGCGCTGGCCTTCTTGGCATGCGCCTGCAGTAGCTGCTTGATCTTCTTGCGACGGTTCATTCTCACTCGACCTGTCAGTCCGGTTTGGCTGAACACATCATACCTTGCCTGGGCCAGCGTCTCGTTGACGTTATTTTCACGCTCGGCAGATTAGCGTCACGCCCTTTCCGGCCACGGGCACATCCGCTGGCCGCCAAGTACGACGAGGCATACGTGTCACACACTCCATCCCCCTCCTCGCCCAAACGCGTGGACTGGGCCGGCCTGGGCTGGCTTTTGCTGTTCTTCTGGTACTTCTCGGGCGTGACCCAGGCGTTGCTGCTGTTCAGTGGTACCACCGGGTTCGCCGGTTTTCGCGATGCATTCTTCCTCAGCAGCCTGTGGCTGGCCCCGGTACTGCTGCTGCCGCGCTTCACTCGCGCCACGGCAGCGGTCATCGGCCTGGTGTTGTGGGCTGCTTCGCTGGTGGGCCTGAGCTACTTCGGCATCTATCGCCAGGAGTTCTCGCAAAGCGTCATCTTCGTGATGTTCGAGTCCAACACCGCCGAGGCCGGTGAGTACTTCAGCCAGTACTTCAGCGCCTGGCTGGGCCTGGCACTGCTGCTGTACACGCTGGTGGCGGTGCTGCTGTGGAAGCGCGTACGCCCGGTCAGCCTGCCGCTGCGCAGCCGCCTGCCGGTGGTCGCCCTGTTGCTGCTGGCCAACCTGGTGTACCCGTTCTACAAGCAGATGGTCACCCAGGAACGCAGCTTCGCCGACGCGGCGGAAAAGGTGCAGCAGCGCATGGAACCCGCCGTGCCCTGGCAACTGCTGGTCGGCTACCGCCAGTACCGCCAGCAGCTGGACAACATGCAGGAGCTGCTGGCCAAGAACGCCGCGCTGCCGCCCCTGCAAAACCTGCGTGACAGCAGCGGTGCAGCGCCGCGCACGCTGGTGCTGGTGCTGGGCGAATCCACCACCCGCGAGCACATGCACCTGTACGGCTACAACCGCGACACCACGCCCAACCTCGATGCGCTGGCCGCCAGCGACAAGAGCCTGACGGTGTTCCGCAACGTGGTGTCGCCACGCCCGTACACCATCGAAGTGATGCAGCAGATCCTCACCTTCGGCGACGAGCAGAACCCGGACCGCTTCCTCACCGACCCGTCGCTGATCAACCTGATGAAACAGGCCGGCTACAAGACCTTCTGGATCACCAACCAGCAGACCATGACCAAGCGCAACACCATGCTGACCACCTTCTCGCAGCAGACGGACGCGCCGGTGTACCTGAACAACCAGCGCAACCAGAATGCCAGCCAGTACGACGACGTGGTGCTGACGCCGTTCGAGAAGGCCCTGCAGGACCCGGCGCCGAACAAGTTCATCATCGTGCACCTGCTGGGTACGCACATGGACTATCGCTACCGCTACCCGAACGACTACGCGCACTTCAAAGACCGCCAGGGGGTGCCCGGCAAGCTGACCGATGACCAGGTGGAAACCTACAACTTCTACGACAACGCGGTGCGCTACAACGACTACGTGGTGTCGAGCCTGATCAAGCGTTACTCGGCCAGTACCTCCAATGGCTTCCTGCTGTACCTGTCCGACCATGGCGAAGATGTGTACAGCTCTGGCAACCACGACCGCCTGGGGCGCAACGAAGGCGCGCCGACCCGGCCGATGTACACCATCCCGTTCTTGCTGTGGACTTCGCCCAGCTGGCAGGCCGAGCACCCGCGCGACCTGCAGGCGATGGCCGACCGCCCCTACAGCAGCTCGCACCTGATCCATACCCTGTCCGACCTGGCCGGGCTGAGCTATGACCGTTACGAACCGGCCAAGAGCCTGGTGAGCCCGCAGTTCGTGGTGGCACCACGCTGGATTGGCGACCCGTACCGCAAGGATGGTCTGCGCGAGTTCGACCACCTGCCGCTGGACAAGGCCGAGCGGGTGCGGGAGACGGCCAGTAGTGGCAAGAACCTGAACTGAGTGTTGCGCGGTAGGGATTGCCGGGGGCGCTTTGCGCCCCTTTCGCGACACAAGGCCGCTCCCACAAGGATGCGCACTGTCCTGTGGGAGCGGCCTTGTGTCGCGATGGGCTGCAAAGCAGCCCCACTGGCCCTGCACCGCGAACAAAGGTTTACCGCCCCAGCGTAAAACGCCATGCTTGGCGCATCTTTGGAATGAGAGATGCCCATGCTCACGGTGCAGGACCTGATCGATATCGAACTGCTCAAGTTGCAGGCCGTGGCTGGCGCGGCCGGCACCGGCAGGCTGATCACCTGGGCCCACACCGTCGACTTGCCAGACCCCTGGCGCTGGGTATCGCCAGGCGACCTGGTGATGACCACCGCCGTCGGCCTGCCCAGCGCCCCGGCAGACCAGGTGAGCTGGCTGGAGCAACTGGTGCAGAGCAACCCCAGTGCCCTGGTGGTGGCGCCGCGGGCCGATGCGCCGGCGCTGTCCGGCGAACTGCTGGCCGCCGCCGACCGCCTGTTGTTCCCGGTGCTGCATGGCAGCTTCGAACTGGAGTTCGTCAAGCTGTCGCACTACGTGATCGAGAGCGTGCTGCAGGCCCAGCGCGAGCGTTTCAACGCCAGCGAGCGGCTGTTCCAGACCTACGCCGACGCCTTGCGCAAAGCCCCCGACATGGCTGGGCGCCTGGCGATCCTGGCCGACACCCTCGGCCTCGACCTGGCCATCGAGGATGCCCCCAGCGGCACCACCGTGGTCGAAACCCGCCGGGCCGCGCAGGCTGCCGAGCGGGTGGAAAGCATCCCGATCGGCGGCCGCACCCGCGCCAACCTGCTGATGGCGCGCAAAGGCACCCGCACGCAGGATGACGCCATCCTGGTGCGCTCGCTGGTCGGCTTGCTGGGGGTGGAACTGGAACGCCTGATGATCCACCGCGACCAGCAGCGCGAAGAAGGCGCAGCGCTGTTGCGCAGCCTGCTCGACAGCGAGACGGAGTTCAGCCTGGCGCGGCCGATGCTGGAGCGTCGTGGCCTGGTCGGCACCTTGGTGAGCCTGGCGATCAGGCCGGGCAGCCACGGCCCGTGGAGCAGCGCCGACATCCACCAGGCCCCTGCCCTGCATCACTCCACGCCACTACTGCTCGACGACAAAGGCCTGCTGCTGGCGATCAGCCGTGACGACGCGCCAAGCCTGACGGCGCTGTGCCACAACCTCGGCGAGGGTACGGTAATTGGTATCAGCGGGCCGATCGCGGCGGCCACCGGCTTTCGCGAGAGCGTGCGCCAAGCCCGCCTGGCGCTGACCCAGGCCGAGGAAAGTGGCGCGCAGCAGCTGCGTTATGGCGAGGCGGAAACCGGCCTGATCATGGCGCCCAAGTCACTGGCCGAGGCGCGGGCGCTGGTGGGGCGTTACCTGGGGCCGCTGATCGAGCATGACCGCACCCAGGGTGCGGCGCTGCTGCAGACGTTGGTCACCTTTCTGCACAACGACGGCAACTGGAAGGCCACGGCGTATGATTTGGGGATTCACCGGCAGACGCTGGTGTACCGGCTGAAACTGGTGGAGCAGCTTACCGGGATCAAGCCGACCACTACCGGCGGGATTGCGCGGTTCTGGATTGCGATTCAGGCGGGGAAGAATACCGACCTGTTCGAGCATCTGGTCTAGGCCCTTGGGGGCGCTTTGCGCCCCTATCGCGACACAAGGCCGCTCCTACAAGGAGATCGCATACAGGTCCGACCTGGTGCGATCCCTTGTAGGAGCGGCCTTGCGTCGCGATGGACCGCAAAGCGGCCCCAAATACACCTCAGTTCAACCCAACCTCTGCACCAGGCTGCTGCCCCCGCGGCCCCCGCACCATCGCATACGAAACCGCAATCACCACAATCGCAACCACGCATTGCCCCAGGCTCACCCGCATGCTCGGGTCGAAGGCCATGCTCACCAGCACCGCCACGATCGACCCGGTCACCAGCAACGGCAACCACGGATGCCCCCACATGGCGAACTTCAGCGTACCTTCCGCCACCCATTTGCGCCGCAGCCTGAGCTGCGACAGGCAGATCACCAGGTAGACGAACAGGAACACCGTGCCGGACGAGTTGATCAGGAACTGGAACACGGTATCCGGCCAAAGCGCCGCAATCACCACGCAGCCATAGCCCACCAAGGTCGAGGCAATCACCCCGCGTACGGGTACGCCATTGCCGCTGACCTTGGCCACCCAGCGTGGCGCCTCACCGTTGGAGGCCAGCACATAGAGCAACCGCGACGAGGTATACAGCCCGGCATTGAGTACCGACAGTACCGCCACCAGGATGACCACGGTGAGCATGTCGCCTGCGCCGGGAATGCCGATATGCTCCAGGGTGGTCACGAACGGCGACTTGCCGGGGGTGATCGAGGTCCATGGCTGTGCCACCACGATGAAGAACGTCGCCAGCACGAAGAACACCAGGATGCGCAGCATCACCGTATTCACCGCCTTGCGGATGTTGCGCGACGGGTCTTCCGATTCGGCCGCTGCCAGGGTGGCGACTTCCACACCGGTCATGGAGAAGATCACCACCACCACCCCGGTGAACAACGCACCCACCCCGTGGGGCAGGAAGCCGCCATGCTGGGTGAGGTTGGCAAAACTGGCGCTGGAGCCAGGCCACAGGTTGAACACGTACAACCCGGCCACGACCAGAAACACCACGATGGCCGCGACCTTGATGCCGGCGAACCAGTATTCGGCCTCGCCAAACGAGTGCACCGACATCAGGTTGAGCAAGGTCATGCCGACCATCAGGCCCAGGGCAATGGCCCACACCGGGATATCGGGCAGCCAGGCATTGATGATCTGCCCGCCGACCACGGCCTCGAAGCCGACCACGATCACCCAGAAGTACCAGTACAGCCAACCGGTCATGTACCCGGCCGGGCGCCCGAAGGCCAACCGGGCGTAGTCGACGAACGAACCTTTGGCCGGGTGCGCGGCGGCCATTTCGCCGAGCATGCGCATCACCAGCGCGACGATCAGGCCGGTGATGGCATAGGTGATGAAGGCACCCGGGCCGGTTGATGCGATAACCGCGCTGGACCCTACGAACAGACCGGCCCCGATCACACCGCCCAGGGCCAGCATGCTGATGTGCCGGGTCTTGAGGGCACGCTTGAGACGCGGGTCATGCTCCGACTGAATCGGCATTGGTTGTCTCCTTTTATTATTAGTAATCAACATTGCCGCTTCGCAAGGGTATGCAGGGGCCAGCGCATGGCCTATCGCAAAAAAACAGGTGCGCAGGCGCTGGCCTGTACAAATGTATGAAGGAAATTCGGGAAATTCGCAGAAGCGCGCTCTGTGTAGGAGCGGCCTTGTGTCGCGATAGGGCCGCGAAGCGGCCCCCGGCTTTCAGCGTTACAGCAACAATTGCTGGGGCCGCTTTGCGGCCCTTTCGCGACACAAGGCCGCTCCTACAACGGTCGGCGAGATGCTCAGGCAGATGTAGAACAGCTGCCCTGCCGGGCACTCCCCCGCACCGCCTCGGCCAGTTTGCGCAGGTTGGCCTGGTGGGCATTGACCAGGCTGGCGATGCTGTTGTCCGCGGGCGTCTGCAGCGAGGTACGGCAGGTCAGTTCGGCCGCACCCGGGCGCGTCAGGCGCCATACCGCCTCCAACGATGCATAGCGCCCCGGCACGCTATCGAAGCGCTGCACGTCCACCCGCAGCAACGCCTTGCCGCCACCCACCGGCCCGCCCAACTGGTCCTGCAAGGCGCTGCGGAACTCATCCACCAGGTTGGCCCCCCACCACTCCGTCTCGAGGATGGCCAGGCCGCTCTGCCCTTGCCGCACCACCAACTGCGGGCGGTCCACCTGCGGCGGCACGGCCACCCTCGCCACCTGGATGCGCTGGCCACCGTCGCGCACCGGTTCGCTCGGTACCAGCGTGTGATAGTTGTTCGGGGTACTGCTGCAGCCCCACAGCACGGCCAGCAGGCCGGCGCCACACACATTGCGCAGTCGATGCATCGGCTGTCTCCTCAGGGTTCAAGGTCGGCGGCAGCGGCCGCTTTCGGCCGGCCGCGTATCAGCGACTCGGGGTGCCGGCCCAGGTAATCGGCAAGGTCACGCAGCGAACGCGACATGCGCTCCAGTTCGTCCAGGGTTTCGCCCATCCGCTCGCGCTGCGGCGAGTCCTCGGAAATGGCCGAATTGGCCGTGCGCAGGGTCTTGTGCACTTCGTCCAGCGCCACCTTCACGTCCGGCAGCGTCTGGCCATTGAACTGCTTGAGGCTGGCGCGCAACTCTCGCAGGCTGCCGTCCAGGTTGTTGGCGATGCTCTCCAGCGGCAGTTTGCTGATGCGCTCCACCACCCGCTGCAGCTGTTCCTGCAACTGCTCCAGGCTGCCGGGCAAGGTGGGGATGGTGATAGGGTCTGCGGTCTTGTCGAAGGCCACCTTGGGGGCATCGGGGTAGAAGTCCAGGGAAATGAACATCTGCCCGGTGATCAGGTTGCCGCTGCGCGCCTGGGCCCGTAGCCCGTGCTCGACGAAAGTGCCGATCAGCCGGCGTGCGCCATCCATGTCGCCTTCGGCATGCTTGAACACGGACAGCATCTTGCGGTGCACCGGCCCCAGCCGCTGCGGGTAGATCACCGCATCGACCACCACCGGGAAGGTCTGCCGGGTGGCATCGTAGTCGAGCTTGACCGAAGTGACCCGGCCAAACTCCACCCCCTTGAACTCCACCGGCGCTCCCACCGACAGGCCGCGCATGGCCTGGTCGAAGCGCAATTGCAGGTACTGCGCCTGGCCACTGGGCGGTGCCAGGGCGGTGTCGCGGTCGGCAAACAGCTGGAAGCGCGCCTGGTCGGCAGCGGGCTCGGCTTGCGGGGCGAAGTCGGGCGAGCCAAAGGCCAGCCCGCCCACCAGAATCGACGACAGTGATTCGGTATCGATCTTCAGGCCGTTGGCACCGATCTGCATGTCGACGCCACTGGCGTTCCAGAAGCGGGTATCGGCGGTGACGAAGCTGTCGTAGGGGGCCTGCACGAACACGCCGATCTCCACGCCCTTGCCATCGCCCTGCAGGGCAAAGGACACCACCTCGCCCACCGGGATCTTGCGGTAGTAGATCGACGAGCCAATATCCAGCGACCCCAGGTCACTGGCGGTGAGCACAAAGCGCTTGCCCTTTTCGTCGTAGGTGATCGGCGGTGGCAGCTCCAGGCCGACAAAGGACTTCTCCGGCACTTTCGATTCGCCGGAATCCGCCCCGATGAAACTGCCCGACAGCAGCGTGTCCACACCGGACACGCCGCCCACGCCAATGCGTGGCCGCACCACCCAGAAGCGCGCCCCCTGGGTGGCGAACGCGCGGGCGTCGTTGGACAGCTGGACCTTGGCGACCACGCTCTTCTTGTCGTCGGCCAGGTCCACCGTAGTGACTTCGCCGATCACCACGCTGCGGTACTTGACCTGGGTCTTGTGCGCCACCAGCCCTTCCCCGGTGTGGAAGGAAATGGCGATGACCGGGCCCTGCTGCATCCAGTTGCGCACCACCAGCGAAGCGCCGATCAGGATCGCCAGTATCGGCACGATCCATACCAGCGACACACTCCAGCGCCGGGTGTGCACTTCAACCTGCCCCGCGCCCTCGCGCTTGTCAGTCTGTTGCACCATCAATGCGGCCTCCCTCGTTGGCACGGCTATCCCAGATCAGGCGTGGATCGAAGCTCATCGCAGAAAACATGGTCAGTACCACCACCATGCCGAAAAACAGGATGCCCACCCGCGGCTCGATGGTGCCCAGCCCGCGCAGTTGCACCAGCGCCGCCACCAGCGCCACCACCATCACATCGAGCATCGACCAGTAGCCGATCAGCTCGACGAAACGGTACAGCTGCGAGCGCTGTCGGCAAGCCCAGGTAGAGCCGCGCTGGGCGGTGAACAGCAACAGGCCGAGCGAAAAGAACTTGATGGCCGGCACGCCCACGCTGGCAATGAAGATGATCAGTGCGATGTCCCAGGCCCCTGCCTCCCAGAACTCCAGCACACCACCGCCAATGGTGCTTGCGCTGCCACTGCCGAGCATTTCGGTGTGCATCACCGGCAGCAGGTTGGCGGGGATGTAGAAAACCAGCGCCGCCAGCAGAAACGCCCAGCCGCGGCTGATGGCATTGGCCTTGCGCCGGTGGATGGCGGCACCACAGCGCTCGCAGGTGTGCTTGCCGCTGCCCAGTTCGCAGGCCTGGCCGCAGCCATGGCACAGGCACAGGCCCAGGTCGTCGGCGTTGGCCGGGGTATTCATACCTGCTCCCAAAGGTCGCGGATGTCCTTGCCGGCGATATGGATGATCAGCATGCTCAGGGCGGCCAGGGCCAGCAGGCCGATGCCGGGTATCACATCGAGCAACCCCGCCAGCTTGATCACCGCCACCATCGCCCCCAGCAGGCACACCTCCAGCATGCTCCACGGCCGCAGGCTCTCCAGGCTGCGCATGCACAGGGCAAAGCCGGGGGCGCGCTGGCCGGCCAGGGCGAAACTCAATAGCCAGCACAACAGGGTAATCTGCAGCACCGGCGCAAAGATGATCGACAAGGCCATGACCAGGGCGATGAAGGTGATACTGCCGTGGCTGAGGATCTGCACCGAGTCCCATAATGTCGCGGAATGGGTGAGCCCCTGCATGCCGATGGTCATCACCGGGTAGAAGTTGGCGAACACCAGCAGGATGCCACCCGTCACGCTCAGGGCAAGCCGCTGCTGCACGGTCAGCGAGGTGTGCCGGTACAGCACGCCGCCACAGCGCTGGCAAACGGCGCGCTGGTGCTTGAGCAGCGGCGCACGGTGGTACACCGTGTCACAGTACTCACAGATGATCAGGTGCTGGGTCTGGCTCATGGGGTTTCCACAGGTAGCCCGGATTCACGCCGTGATACGCAGGCGAACCACGCTTGATATCCGGTTTAGACCATCCCGGCAAAACTGCCATCATCGGCAGCAAAGGCGAACTATTCTGTGAAACGGGATCCCCACCCGCTGGAGGTTTGCCATGCGTACGATGACGTGGAGTTGCCTGCTGGTGCTGCTGTGCGCGGCATCGGCAACCCAGGCGCAGTCGGTGGTGCCGCTCAAGGGCCAGAGCAGCCAGCAGATGCAACTGGATATCAATGATTGCAATACCGTCGCGACCAATGCCGCGAACAGTGCCGCGACCTCCAGCGACCCCCATGTCGGTGGCCGGGTACGCGGTGCCGCGGCCGGCGCGGTTGCCGGTGCGGCAGGCGCGCAGGTGCGCGGCAACCAGCACGACGAGCTGTATGACCGGGTCGGTGACGATGCCAAAGAGCAATACCGGCAGAACCGCGCCGGCGAAGTGGCCGCCGCCGGTGCTGCGGTCGGTGGCATGCGCCAGCGTCAGGACCGCCGTCAGGACCGGCGC
Source organism: Pseudomonas sp. B5(2017) (assembly GCF_002112825.1). Taxonomy (NCBI): domain Bacteria; kingdom Pseudomonadati; phylum Pseudomonadota; class Gammaproteobacteria; order Pseudomonadales; family Pseudomonadaceae; genus Pseudomonas; species Pseudomonas sp. B5(2017). Next base: position 342,648 of record NZ_NEIR01000001.1, on the reverse strand, counting down.
GGCCAGGACGAAGCGAAAGCCCAGGCTCATGCCAGTGCCTATGCCGGGTGCCTGCAAGGGCGCGGCTATCAGGTCAACCCCTGACCAACGGGCACGCCATGCTCCTGCACGGCGTGCCCGTATCAGAACTTCGCCAGCTGCTCCCGGCAGAACTCCACGAACAACTGCGCCGGCTTGGTCAGCTGCACCCGCTTCAACCAGGCCGCCGCCAGCCCTGACAGCGCCACTGGCTCGGCGATATCCAGCATGGCCAGGCGTTGCCCGTCGTAGGTGTACTCCGAGTGCGGCCGCGTCACCAGCAGCGAAAAACCGAAGCCCTGCCCGACCATGCCGCGCACCATCTCGATCGACGGCGAGCTGAAGACGATGTTGGGCGTGAGGCCCATTTCGTTGAAAAGGCTGACGAAGTAGGTACGGCTGGGGGCCACGTCCAGCAGGATCATCGGCTCCGGGCACAGGTCACGCAGCGACACCTGGGCCTGCCCGGCGAAGCGGTGGTTCTCGGGCAGCAGCACATAGGGTTTCTGCGGCGGCATCAGCGGCTCGGCCTCGATGGTGCCGTCCAGGTCATGGTCGTAGAGGAACGCCAGGTCGAAGGTACCGGCGGTCAGGCCCTGGATCAGGTCCTGCTGCTCGCCGTCGCGCAGGCGGATATCCACCCCCGGGTAACGCTGGCGAAAGCCGGCGATCAGGCGCGGCAGGTACAGCGGTGCCACGGTTTCGAAGCAGCCGATGTCGATTTGCCCGGCCACGGTGTCGTTGTCGGCCAGGGCGTTCTGTTCGAATTCGTGGGCCATCTGCAGCAGCGACTTGGTCTTGGCATAGAAGCGCTTGCCGCTGGGCGTCAGTGACACACCCTGGGCGTGGTGACGGATGAACAGCTGCACGCCGAAGCTTTCCTCCAGGCTCTTGATGGCCGTGGAGATGGAAGGCTGGGCGATGTACAGCTGGCGTGAAGCCTCGGCCACGCTGCCGGCCTCGACGGTAGTGACGAAGTACTTGAGTTGTCGCAATGTGTAGGCCGCCACGGGCACCTCTCTGACGCCGGTCTGGGCGCGCTGGGATCATGCCTGTCACTTTACCCTTGGCAGCGGCTGGGTGGGGGCCGGGTGATGAAGGATTTACCTATGGCTTGAGCAGGTTTTTTGTAGGGGGACTTTAGCCGCGAAGAATCCGACGCGGCGCATGGCACGGGCTTCGCCGGTGTTCGCGGCTAAAGCCCACAGGAGCCTGGCAGCCCGCTGGTCAAATACCCCTGATTGTCTTTACTAGTACTCATCGGCTCCAGACATAGGGCGTGCGCTTATGAAGATCGTGGTCACCAGCATCCTCGTCGACGACCAGGCCAAAGCCCTGGCTTTCTACCACTACGTACTCGGTTTCGAGCCCAAGCACGATATCCCCATGGGCCGACACCGCTGGCTGACGCTCACCTCCCCCAACGACCCCAACGGCGTCGAGCTGCTGCTCGAACCCGACGCGCACCCGGCCGCCAAGGTCTACAAGGCCGCGCTCAAGCAGGATGGCATCCCCGCCACCTCGTTCGGCGTGCGTGACATCCAGGCCGAATATACCCGGCTGTGCGCGGCAGGCGTGCAGTTCACCCAGACGCCCACCGACATGGGGCCCGTCACCGTAGCGGTGTTCGATGACACCTGCGGTAACCTGATCCAGATCGCCCAGAAACACTAGCGATGTTCAGGACCCCACGGGCAGGCGCAAGGTCGCGCGCAACCCGTGTGGCGCCTGGTTGCGCAACTGCACGCTGCCACCCAGGCGGGTCATGATGGTGCTGACGATCGACAACCCAAGCCCGGCGCCATTGGTCGAGCCCTTGCTGTAGAAGCGCTCGAACACCCGCTGCTGGTCGACTTCGGCGATGCCCGGCCCTTCGTCATCGACACTGACCAGCAAGGCCTGCCCTTCGCGCTGCAGTGTCACGGTGACCCGACCGCCTGCCGGTGAATGGTCCACGGCATTGGCCACCAGGTTCTGCAAGGCAATACCCAGCGCGCCAGCGTCGGTGTGCAAGTGGTAGTCGCCGGCAGCGATGTCCAGCGAAGGCTCCAGCCCGCGCTCCAGAATCCATGGCGTCAGCTCGGCCAGGGTCTCGGCCACCACGCCCTCCAGGTCCACCCGCGGCCAGTCACGCCGGCCTGGCCGCGGCTCCAGGCGGGCCAGGGTCAACAGCTGGTTGACCACCCGGGCAAGGCGGTCGACACCGCCCATCAGGAACTGCAGGGCCTTGTCCCGCTCGGCAGCGCTGTCTGCATTGAGGGCGTTCTGCGCATGCAGGCGCAGGATGGCCAAGGGCGTGCGCATCTCGTGGGCAGCGTCGGCGATGAAACGGTGCTCGCGGCGCAGCAGGTCATCGATCTGCCCGAGCAGGCGGTTGATCGCCGCCTGCATCGGTTCCAGCTCCTTTGGCAACGGCACCAGTTGCAACGGCTCGAGCGACTCGGCGTGGCGGGCGCGGATCACCCTGGCCATGTTCTGCAGCGGCCGCAGCCCCCAGCCTATGGCCGCCCACACCAGCAAGGCCAGGGCCAGGCTGCCGAACAGGAATGGCAACAGCGTGTGCCGCACGATGCGTTCGATCAGGTCGTCACGCACGTCATTGCGCTCGCCCACCCAGATCACCCAGTGTTTTTCCGGCACCGGCAAGACGAAACTGCGCCAACGGCGCCCGTCCACCACCACGTCGGCAAACCCTGGCACCCGCGGCGCCTGCCCCAGCTGGGGGGCGCTGGGCGTGTGCACCAGCAGCCCGTTGTCGTCGGCCCACACCTGGAAGGCCAGCTTGCTCTCGTAGCGGTGCCCCACCTTGTGGTGCCCGGCCTTGCTCAAGGCCTCGTCGAAGGCACGGTACAACTCGTCACGGCTCTGCTCCTGCACCGGCAGGCTCATGATGCCCTGCAGCAGCCGGGCGTTCTGCGCCAGGTGGGCGTCGTACACCTCGTTAATTTCGTGGCGGCTGTCGTGGTAGTTGTACAGCGCCAGCAACCCGCTGCCGACCAGCAACAGCAGCATCACCCGCCACAAGGTGCGTTGGCGCAGCGAGCTCATGCCTTGCGTTCCACCAGGTAGCCAATCCCGCGCACGGTGCGGATCAGGCCGTTGAACAGCTTCTTGCGCAGGTGGTAGATGTTCACTTCCAGGGTGTTGCTCTCCGGCTCTTCATCCCAGCCATACAGCAACTGGGTCAAGCGTTCGCGGGTGAACACCTTGCCCGGCTGGGCCAGCAATTCGTGCAGCAGCAGGTATTCCTTGGGCGTGAGCACCACCGGCTGGCCCTGGTAGTGCACCTGTTGGCTGACCGGGTCCAGGCACACCCCGGCGTGTTCGATCAACACCCGCGCACGGCCACTGCTGCGCCGCAGCAAGGCCCGCAAGCGGGCCTTGAGTTCGTTGAGGTCGAAGGGTTTGACCAGGTAGTCGTCGGCGCCGGCGTCCAGCCCGGCGATGCGGTCCTCGGTGGCGTCGCGGGCGGTCAGCACCAGCACCGGCAGGCTCTTCCCGGCCGCACGCAGGCGCCGCAACAACTCGATGCCATCCAGGCGCGGCAAGCCCAGGTCGAGAATGGCCAGGTCAAATTCCTCGTGGCACAGGGCATGCAAGGCGCTGGCGCCATCCTGCAGCCAGTCGAGGGTATAGCCCTCGCGGCGCAGGCCGTCACAGATCCCCTCCCCCAACGCGGCATCGTCTTCTACCAGCAGCAGGCGCATGCTTAATCCTGTTTGTCCTTGATCGCTTTGAGTAAAGCATCGATTTCACCGCGCCGGCCCTGGTCGGCCAGCTCCCGCCCGGGACGGGGCGGTGCCTGCAACGCCTTTTGCAGAGCGGCGCGGGCTTCGTCGTAGCGGTTCTGCCGGTACAGGTGGTCAGCCCAGAAGTAGTTGCTGTCGATTCCGTCGGGGTTGATCGCCAGCGCCTGGCGCAGCATGGCCTCGGCCTTGGCTTGGTCGCCGAAGCTCAGCGGCCAGCCGGGCACCTGGTCGTACAGCGCGCCCAGGCTGGTGTAGGCCGAGCCCTGCAGGGCCTTGGGGTCCATGGCCAGGGCCTTTTCCAGGCTGGCGCGGGCGGCCTTGACCTTGCCCAGCGCGCCCAACCCGCCGGTGGCACCGGCCCAGCTGCTGTTGACGATGCCGTCCCAGATCAGCGGCTCGGCCGAGCCCGGGTGCTGGCGCACCAACGCCGCCGACTGTACCGCCAGGGCCTCGAACGCCCCGGCACGCTGGGTTTCGGGCAGGTTGTAGCGAATAACCGCCCAGCGCTGCTGGATGGCATTGAGTTGCTGGGTACCGTTCTGGTCGAGGGCCCAGGTGAACGGGGCGATGGCCAGCAGGCCGGCCAGTATCAGTCGTTTCATTTGCTCGACTCCTTGCTGTGCCAGGTGCTGTAGCGGCGGATCAGCGGCAGTTGCTTGCGCAGGGCGCGGTCGACCACGCCCGGCAGCATGCCGTTAAGGCGCACGAAGAGTTTTTCCGGCCAGCCCAGGTACAGTTCGCTGCGCTCGGCCTGCACCGCGTCGAGCACTGCCCGGGCGACATCCTGCGGGTCATCGACGCCTACCTTCAACGCCTGGTTCAGGGCCTGCGCGGCGCTGCTGTTCATCGTCGTGCGGGTGGTGCGCGGTGCGGCATACAGCACGTTCACCGAGGTGTCGGCAAGCTCGCGGCGCAATGCCTCGGAGAACCCGCGCAAGGCAAACTTGCTGGCGCAGTAGGTGGCATAGCCGGGGTAGCCGATCGAGCCGTAGATCGACCCCACGTTCACCACCAACGCACTGGGCTGCGCGCGCAGCAACGGCAGGCACAGGCGGGTGAGCTGCACGGCGGCCTTGATGTTGAGGTCGAACAACTCGTCCAGGGCGGCCTCGTCCATCTGTTCGAGCAAGGCGAAGCGGTTGACCCCGGCGGCGTTGATCAACAGGTTGCAACTGCCCATCGCCCGCGCCGCCTCCAGCACGTCACGGCGGCCTTCGGCGCAGCGCAGGTCGGCCTGCTGCCAACGCAGTTGGCCGGGGTAGCGCGCCATCAGTTCGGCCAGCTTGCCCTGCTGCCGGCTGACCGCCAGTACGCGGCCCCCGGCGCTGCAAAGCTGGTCCGCCAGCTCCAGGCCGATGCCACCGCTGGCGCCGGTGAGCACCGCCACGCAATCAGGCAAGCGCATGCTGTACCTCCTGCTGCGCGTTACGCGGCAGCCCTTCGAACATGGCCGTGTACAGGCGGTACACCACTTTGGCAGCGTGGATTACTGCTTGCTGGTCCTCGGCTTGGTCCAGGCGGTTCATCAGGCCACGGTAGGTGGCCATGTGGTCCTGGTCCAGGGCGCCATGGGAACTCAGGTAGCTGAACGCCTGGTCCGGCAGGCCGAGGCTGCCCTGCAGGGTACCGGCAGCCTGGGTGGCCAGGGCAATGCTGGTGCCTTCGAGCACGTTGACCATGCCGAACAGCCCGACCGGGTTGCTACGGGCAATCTGGTCGTAGAGAAAGGCCACCATCAGCTCGACAGGCAATGCCGGGCGGCCGCCCGCCACCTGCTGGGGGTCGCCACCGCAGGCGGCGATGTCATCGAGAATCCAGCGCTCATGGCCGTACTCCTCCTCGATGTACTCGCACACTGCGCCGCGCAGCCACTCCAGCCGCGCCGGCAAACGGGCCCCGCAGGCCATCATCAAGGGTACGGTGTGCCGCACGTGGTGGTAGGCCTGGGTCAGAAAGGCCACATAGGCCTCGAGGCTGGCCTTGCCGGCCAGCGCGTCGCGGATGACCGGGACGCTGAACAATGCCGTACGCTCGTCGGCGGTTTCCTGCTGCAGCGTATCGAAGAAAAGCATGGCAAACCTCGTGGGTCATTGAAGGTCGGATAACAGGGACTGGTAACACCGCAGGATCTGTTCGCGGCGTGGCCGGCCGTTGGCGGTAAGGGTTTGCCCGGCGGCACTCAAGGGTTCGGGCAGGCGCCGCCAGGCATGCACCCGGGCATAGTCCGGCAGGCCGGCATTGGCCTGACGGATGGCCTGTTCGAGGGTGTGGTCGTCAGCCTGCGGGTCCAGCGGCCAGATCAGCGCCAGGTTGTGCGCCAGGCCTTCGCCGTGGACGAACGCCTGGGCGATCACCCCGCCCTGGGTCAGTTCGGCCTCGACCCACTCGGGGTTGACGTTGCGCCCGAAGCTGGTGCTGTACTGGTGCTTCTTGCGCCCGGCCAGGTACAGGAAACCGTCGCTGTCGAAGTGGCCCAGGTCACCGGTCGGCAACCACGGCTCGCTGAAGGGCGGCTCGCCCAGGTAGCCGAGCAACGCCGAACCGGCCACCTGCACTTCGCCGTCTTCGGCAATGCGCACCTGCACATGCGGCAGCGGCCGCCCGACACTGCCCGGGCGGTGCGCCCCGGGGCGATTGAGGCATACCACCGAGGCGCATTCGGACAAGCCATAGCCCTCGAACACCGGCAGCCCGACAGCCTTGGCCCGGGCCAGCAGGCTCGGTGCCACCCGCGCGCCGCCCACCGCCACGAAGCGCAACGGGCCGACCCGCATCAGGCCGCGCTCGATGGCAGTGACCAGCCCAAGCAGCAGTTGCGGCACCAGGATCAGGCTTTCGGCCCCACTCAAGGCGATGGCGCCCAGCAATTGCTTGAAGTCGACCTGGCTGGCACCGCGAAAGCCCAGTTGCGTCTGCGGGTACAGGGCAATGCTCGCCCCGGCCAGCAGGGCCGCGTACAGGCCCAGGTTCTCCAGCAGCACCGCCAGGGGCAATACCGCCAGGTACTTGCCTGGCGCCGTGGGCCGGCTGGCGGCCTCCAGTTCACGCGCTACCCGCAGCATGGCATCGGCGCTCAGGCATACGCCCTTGGGTGCACCGGTGCTACCGGAGGTGTAGGTGACTTTCGCGGTACCCAGTGGCAAGGGTGCGGCCGCTGGCGGCCGCCGGCTCCAGAAGCGCTCACTGGCAGTGAAGCCGCTGGCGTGCAAGTCGTCAGCGAAAGCCTCGTCGGCCAGCGCCAGCACCGCCCCGCTCTGTGCCAGGCAGTGGCGGCGCTGGGCGCTGCTGAAGAACGCCGGCAGGATGACGATGGGGCGGGCCGCGAACAGCGCTGCCAGGTCCCAGAACAGCGCCTCGGGACCGTTCTCCAGGGCCAGGGCGAAGGTGCCCGATGGCTGCGCGCTCAACCAGGCCTGGCGTTGCTCGACCTCGTCCAGCAATTGTTGATAGGTGAACGGCCCGCCAAGGCCCAGCAACGCCGGTTGCGCCCCTCGGTGACGAGCGTGCAGGTGCAACACTTCCCTGAACAGTTGGCATTCACGCGGCATGGCCGGCCTCCTGCACGCTCGCGGGCAAGCCCAGCCGCTCGAAAACGCCGCCGCGGGCCAGGGCTGCATGGCCGTAGTCGATGTTGCCGACGAACACTTGCGGGTGCTGCGCGTAGTAACTGCCCCAACTGTCGGCATCGCCGTTCAGCCGGCCAGGGTCGGCCACGGCCAGCGCCGTGGGCACCAGGCCCAGGCGATGAAAGCTGTTGACCAGGGTCGCGGCACCGGTGAAGGCCACCCACTGCAAGCCGCGAGCGGCCAGCAACCAGGTCACGGCAATGATCATGATCCGCGCGCTGCCGGCGCTGAGCGCGGCCAGGTTGCCCACTTCGACCAACTGCGTACGGCTGACCGGGCTGGCCGACAGCCGGGTCACGGCCGCTTCCAGCGGTTCATCCAGGTAACGCTCGATGAAGGTCGGGCCACTGCTGGCCAGGCGTATGCCGGCAGCGGCCATCAGGCGCCCGTGGCTGTCATGCAGGCCGAGCAGTTCGGGCAGGTAGTGCTGCACGTCGGCGTGGTGCGCGCAGGCAAAGCGGGCGTGAATGAACTGTTCCAGCTCGTCGCGCCCCGGCTCCCCCGGGTGTTTCAGTGTCATGTGGGCAAGGCGATCGCCGTGGTTGCCGATAGCCAGTGGAAACAGGCTGGCGCTGTCTGCCTGGGTCATGGCTGTCCCCCTTTCAAGTCAGGTCTCGGGGGCAGTATCAGGGGGCAATCTGAAGCCAATCTGAAGTGCTACATTTGCCATTGCCCTCATGCGCACCAACAAGGAAAACAGATGCGCCACGAATTCAGCGAAGTGCTCAACGACCTGGTCGACTACTTTCTGCTCGGCGATATCCAGCTGCTCGAGCGCTTCAAGCAACAACATGAATTGCCCGACGACCTGGCCCATGCGTTCACCCATGGCGACAGCGGCGACCAGGCCGTGCGTGAAGGGATCGTGCTGCCATTGGCCGGGGTCGATAACCTGCCCTACCGCATCCTGTTCACCCTGGACAACCACACCCCGGCTCTGCGCGAACCCGGCAGCCGCCTCAAGCACCGCCGCAATGGCTATGTGCTGCAGGTCGAGCACGGTGCGCTGATGCTGTACACCTGGCGCATCCTGCAGCACTTCACGCCCAAGACACTGGGTGACCTGATGGCGCGCTACCAGGTGCCGGGGCGGCCGATCATCGAGCTGGACAATGGCTGGTATGACGTGGAGGTGCTGGCGGGTGCGCTGGTGCGGGACGGGCTGTACGAGCCGGCGTTCGAGTTCGTGTTGAAGAAGCGCTGGAGCCGGGGCGAGGCTGCCGGGGTGGATACCGGGTATGCCTTTGGGTTGCGTGGCTATTTCGACTGATGGGTTGACTGTACCGGCCTCTTCGCGGGTGAACCCACTCCCACAGGGCACAGTGGTATCCCTGTGGGAGCGGGCAAGCCCGCGAAGAAGCCGGTACTGGCAGCCTAAACCTTCATGTGTGGTTGATATCGCGATCCTTGGTCTCCGGCAGGAAGAAGATCCCCAGCACCGCCGTCATCACCGCAATCACGATCGGGTACCACAAGCCGTAATAGATATCCCCGGTCGCCGCCACCATGGCAAACGCCACGGTCGGCAGGAAGCCGCCGAACCAGCCGTTGCCGATGTGGTAAGGCAGCGACATCGAGGTGTAGCGGATACGCGCCGGGAACAGCTCCACCAGCCAGGCCGCGATCGGGCCGTAGACCATGGTCACGTAGATCACCAGAATGGTCAGCAGCAACAGCACCATCGGGTAGTGGATCTTCGCCGGGTCGGCCTTTTCCGGGTAGCCGGCTTCCTTCAACGCTCCGCTCAAGGTCGCGGTGAAGGCGTCGCTCTGTGCCTTGAAGTCCGCTGCCGCCAGGCTGCGTCCATCAAAGCTTGGCAGCACCCGTTCACCAATGCGGATCTGCGCCACGCTGCCAGGCTCGGCCGCTTCGTTGGTATAGGGGATGGCCCGCTTGGCCAGCAGGCTCTTGGCGATATCGCACGAGCTGGTGAATTTGGCCTTGCCCACCGGGTCGAACTGGAACGCGCACTGGGCAGGGTCTGCCATCACCACTACCGGGTTCTGCTCCTGGGCGACGAACACGTCCGGATTGCCGTACTGGGTCAGTGCCTTGAAGATCGGGAAGTAGGTCAGCGCGGCGATGATGCAACCGGCCATGATGATTTTCTTGCGGCCGATGCGGTCGGACAGGCTGCCGAAGAAGATGAAGAACGGTGTGCCGATCAACAGCGAACCGGCAATCAGCAGGTTGGCGGTCTGCGGCTCGATCTTGAGCATCTGCAACAGGAAGAACAGCGCATAGAACTGCCCGGTGTACCACACCACGGCCTGGCCGGCGGTGCCGCCGAGCAGCGACATGATCACCACCTTGAGGTTGTCCCAGCGGGCGAACGATTCGGTCAGTGGCGCCTTGGACGCCTTGCCCTCGGCCTTCATCTTCATGAACACCGGCGACTCGTTGAGCTGCATGCGGATGTACACCGAAATCGCCAGCAGCAATATCGACAGCAGGAACGGCACCCGCCACCCCCAGGCCTCGAATACCTCGTTACCCATGGCCGTGCGGCAGGCCATGATCACCAGCAGCGAGAGGAACAGCCCCAGAGTGGCAGTGGTCTGGATCCAGGCGGTGAAGAAACCGCGCCGGCCCTTGGGTGCATGCTCGGCCACGTAGGTGGCCGCGCCGCCGTACTCGCCACCCAATGCCAGGCCCTGCAGCAGGCGCAGGCTGATGAGGATGATCGGCGCGGCCACGCCGATCGTGGCATAGCTGGGTAACAGGCCCACCACAGCGGTGGACAGGCCCATGATGACGATGGTGATGAGGAAGGTGTACTTGCGCCCGATCATGTCACCCAGGCGGCCGAACACGATGGCGCCGAATGGCCGCACGGCAAAGCCGGCGGCAAAGGCCAGCAAGGCGAAGATGAACGAGGTGGTTTCATTGACCCCGGCAAAGAAATGCTTGGCGATGATCGCCGCCAGGGAGCCGTACAGGTAGAAGTCGTACCATTCGAATACCGTGCCCAGGGATGAGGCGAAGATGACCTTGCGCTCCTCCCGGGTGATACCGCGTTGGGGCGCGCTGCCCGTGGATGTGCTGTCGAGAACCGCCATGGGGTGCCTCCGTCTTGTCGTCATGCAGGCCGGGAGCACCTCAAATCTTTTTCACCATCGCACCCAGGCCCTGGGGGGCTTGCTTTGGATATGCGAAGCACGACGAGGCAGGCCGCCTCGGATCGCAGCAAGGTAACTGAAGCATAATAGGCTTTGCCGGGATATCCACTTGAGCCTCGCGCAATCCGTGTAGGATCGCGTGAGCCTGGGGAGAAAGGTCAGCGCAAGAACTGCAGGACTTCCGCCAGTACCCGCTCGGCCTGCTCCCGATGCGGCACATGGCCACAACCTTGCAGCAGGCGCATCAACCCCGGGCCGCCAGCCAGCGCCACCAGCCGCTCGGGGTGTGCCGGCGAGCCGAACTCGTCGTTGTCGCCATGCAGGCTCAACAGCGGGCAGCGTACCTGCGGCAGCAGCGCATCCAGGCTCCAGTCGGCAAAGTGCTCGGACAACCAGTTGTCCACCCAGGCACGCAATACCCACTCGGCCTTGCCGCCGTGGTAGCGCTCCAGCCGTTGCAGCTGCCCGGGTTCGGCAAACTGCTGGTCGGCCACGCGAATGCCCTCAAGGGTACGGGCCTCGACAAACGCCTGCGCCGATTCGGTAATCAGCCCCACACACTGGCTGGCGAAGGCCGCCGCACAGGCCACGGCCATGCCGCCGCCAACGCTGTGGCCGAAGACAATGAAATCGCCAATGCCAAAATGCTCGCGCAGCGCCGTGAACCCCTGCTGTACCTCGTCCTCGACAAAGCCCAGGCGCAAGCTGCCGGGGTGGGCGTCGGAGCGGCCAAAGCCCAGGCGATCGTAGGCGATTACCCGGTGCCCGGTGGTTTGCGCAAGCTGCGCCGGGAACTCGCGCCACAGAGCAACGCAACCCAGCGAATCGTGCAGCAGGACGATAGGCGCGCCCTGCGCCTGCAGCGGCGCCCATTCCTGGGCGAAGAGCTTGCCTTGTGCGGTGTCGATCCAGTGCTCGCGGGTGTGCAGGTTGCTCATGGAGCCTCCGTTGCCGGTGCCGGCCCTTTCAGCTCGACCTGGTTGCCATCAGGGTCGTAGCAGTACAGCGACAGCCCCTCGCCTTCGGCGCCATAGCGTTTTTCGGCAGGTTCGACTTCAACCCCCGCAGCTTGCAGGTAGGCCGTAAGTGCAGCCTCGTCGAACGGCTCGATGCGCAGGCAGAAATGGTGCAGGTTGCGCCCCTCGGCCCCCGGTGCCGCCCCACCAGGCTGGCCCAAGGGACCGTCCAGGGTCACCAGGTCGATCATCGCCGTGCCCGTGGCCAGGTGGACCATACCCAGGTCTTTGCGCACGCGGCTGACCGTGCAGCCGAGCAGTTGGGTGTAGAAAGCGACACTGCGCTCCAGGTCGCTGACCCGCAGGACGAGGTGGTCGATATGCTTGATGACGAATGGTCGCATGCCAAGGCTCCTTGTGGCCGCTGGATTCCTGCGGAAGCGGGCGTGCCCGCGAATCAGGCGTTGCGGTGAATGACACGGGCTTCGCCCGCTCTCATGGAACTGCACATAACTCATTGAATTAGCAGGGCCCCTGTGGGAGCGGCTTTAGCCGCGAACACCGGCGCAGCCGGTGCCATGCACCGCGTTGGATTCTTCGCGGCTAAAGCCGCTCCCACAGGGTACGAGGATCGCTTGCGAATTCAGTTATCTGCGCGACAGCGCAGCCCAAAGAGCTGGACAACCTCCCACAGGGGATCACGCAAGCCCGATGAGATTCACCACCATAGCCCACGTGCGCATGGCATGACCATATCCAGTTACTCGTTTACCAACCGTTGCAGCACGCCCCCTTCATGGCGGGCCAGGATGCGCAGCAGTTGATCGACCAGCGCCCGGTCCGGCGCATCCAGGTGGAAGTGGTGCCCGCCCGGATGCCAGGAGATCTTCGCCTGGCTGGGCAAGGCCGCCTGGCGCCGGGTAAAGGCTTCACCAGTAAATGCCCCCTGGCGGCCGAACAGCAGGTACAACGGGCAACGGATCTGGCTGAGCAGGTCGCAGGCTTCGCGCTCGGTCAGCGGCATGGGTTCGGGCAGCACCAGGCGTGGGTCGTGGCGCCAGCAATAGCCCTCGCCCAGCTGCAGCAGGTCGCGCAGCGCCAGCAGCCGTGCCGCTTCTTCCGACAGCCCGGTATCCAGGCGCTCGCGGCGTTGTTCCAAGGCTGTGTCCAGGTCCTCGAAACGGCCGACGTCCGGCTCGGCAAAACCCTGCAACTGGCTGCGCTGCACCATGCGCTTGAGCCGGTAGGCCCTGGCCAGGTGCTGCACGCGGTCGTCCTCGGCCACCGTGAACGGTGCGCCCATGCCGTCGAGGAAGGTCATGCTGGCAATACCGCTGGTCATGGCCGCCAGCAGCGACGCCACCCCGGTGCCCATGCCATGGGCCAGCACATGGAATTGCGCCAGGCCCAGGCTGTCGGCCACCGCCAGCATGTCCTCGGCATGTTCCCACAGGTAGTAGCCACTGTCGTGGCGGCGATGGTCCGAGCGGCCGTGGCCGACCAGGTCGGGAGCGACCACGAAGCAGCCGTCGAGCATCGGTGCCAGGCGCTCGAACGAGGCGGCGTTGTCCAGCCAGCCATGCAGGGCCAGCACCGGGATGCCATCCTCCGCCCCCCAGGTCCGTACCGCAATTTCAATACCGTCGAGGTCCAGCAGGTGATCCTTGGGACTGCACAGCGAATGCATCGTAGTTCTCCCTGATAGAGCGCCGGCCCATGGCCAGGCATCACATGACACCGACCCATACCCCACACGCCGGCGTCATCCACACGACATGCCTACCCCATGCCTTGCGCCACCATCTCCCAACAGCCCTGCCCGCGCTGCTCCCCTACCGACGCTCTCGTGCACAGGACCGACCTGCGCATTCAACTAAATACCACCGCATGCCAAGGCGAAACCTGTCGACTGGCGCCTCCATTGACCACGGAGACTTCAGCATGACCAGCACACCCGTGCCTTTCCATCAGGCCCAGATTGTCCGTAACCTGCCTACCTGGTGCCGAACGATGCACCCCGACCATACCCGCCGCGTCGTGCAGAGCGTGCGCAAGGACTACCTCGACGAAAACGGCTCGCATTACGCCTGGTACGCTGCAGCCAGCGATGAAGACAAAGCGCGTTTACGACAGCTGATCAGCGCCCGCAATGCCGGGTTCAAAGCGCTGCAAGCCTTGCTCGATGACTTCAGGCAGATCAGCGAATTCTGCAAGCCTTTGCTCGAGGGCCGGTTGGGCCCGGATGTCGAAGTGGACAAAGCCCAGTACCTGCACCAGCCGTTCAAGGTGTACACCACGCTGGTAAATGTCCCAGGCCTCGATTTTTCAAGCGGTGACGATACGTACATCAAGCGCCCCGAAGGGCCTCCACAGAAGCGCTCGCTGCTGGAGGCCGCACTGCACAATTTCGAAGGACCCGACGAAGTGGGCCCGTTCGACACCCTGACCCTTGGCCCGGACAACGTCGCCTCACTGCCCGGGCTCGAGCCCGAAGCGTTCGTGAACCTTTGCCGAAGCCTGGACCTGGGCCAGCAGTATCAAGACCACCTGCAGGGTATTTATGAAGGCGCCAGAAAGGCCGCAATCGAACAGCAGTGGATCGATGCAAGCCAGCAGGCACTGAAAACCGAGGCAATGATCGCTTACCTCAAGAACCTGGTGACGCTCAAAGGCCACGATGCTCTGGTACAGCTATGCGACAACGAAAGTACGCCGCGCTACGGCGAACACAAACTTCGCTGCTGGCGCTTCAGCCTGCTCGGCATCCCGATTCATGGCGTACTGCTGATAGGCCCTGATGAAGCCGACCAGACCAACCCCTGCATGCTCTACATTCCCCAGGATGCCCAACACCCGGTGAGGGAGTTCGCTTCTTTGCAACAGGCCGGCACTCACATACGTCAACGCCTGCTGCAAACCACGTTTCGCCAGCACTTGATCAGCTTCGCTGACAAGGACAACCAAGTCGAACTCAGCCGCAAGCTCGAAAATGCCCTGTTCGAGCATGGCACCTCCACGCGCAAACCCAAGAACAAGCCTGAGCTGCACTTCAAGCGAACCCGCCTGGCCTTTCCCATCTGGCAAGTGCTTTACAACGACCACAAGCGCCGCATCAAGGCGAACGCCAGAACGATCGCGGTACCGACCGCGGATGCCGACGCCAAGGCACGCAAGGAGCGGCTGCAGCACTGGCTGGACGCAGGCATGAACGTACTGAACGTGGCCGCCTTCTTCGTGCCTGGGCTGGATGCCGCGATGCTTGGGGTATTTGCCTACGACCTCATGGATTCGGTGTTCACCGGGTTCGAAGCCTGGGAAGAAGGCGATACCCAGGAAGCGCTGCAACAACTCGAGTCACTGGCCATCAATGCCGCCGTGATCGCCGGTTTTGCCGTCGGCAGCAGCGCGGTCAAGGCATCAGGGTTCGTCGATGCGCTGGAAAGCGTCTGGAAAGGTGGCCGCGAACGGCTTTGGCACCCCGACATGGGCCCTTACAGCACTTCGAACTCGTTGCCGGAGGGTGTGCAGAAAAATGCCCAAGGGCTCTACATCATCGGTGGCAAAACCCACGTTTGGCTTCAAGGCAAACTGTATGAGGTGTTCGAAACCGATGGACAGTGGCATGTGCGTCACCCGGACGCCCCCGATGCCTACACTCCGGCCTTGCGCTACCTCGGCGACCAGCGCTGGCAGTTGGCCCGCGACAACCCGCTCGAATGGGACGATGCGCAGTTGCTCGAGGGACTGGGCCGGTTCGGCCAGGGGCTGGATGCATCGGAGAAACTTGCCGCCTTGCGCATTACCGACGTCGACGCAGACACCTTGCGTCGCAGCCAGGTCACCGGCTCGCGGCCGCCGGCTCTGCTGGCCGATACCTTGCTGCGCCTGCGACTGGCTGACGACGTGGAGGGCATCATCACCCGGGTACGTCATGGCCAGCCTTTGGCTGCACATATGAACTTCGCGCTACCGGAACTGGTACAGCTGCCTGGCTGGCCCACGAACTACAGGCTGAAGGTCTTCACCGGTGCCGAAAAATGGGGGGACGCCGTCTACTTCGGTGCGCAGCCAAAAGCCGACACGCTGCAGATCGAGATCGGCCGCGGGGAGCTTGACGAAGGCGAACTGAGCAAGGTTGTCCTGGCAGAGATGGATGAAGATGTCATACAGCAGCTGCTACCCGATACGCCAGAAGAGCAGCGCCCGGGCGCCCTGAACGAGCTACTGGCCAACCACCTGACAGCACGTCGTCGCGAAGTCTTCGCGAGCATGCTGGAAAGCCATCGCGCACCGCTTGGCGACGAAGCGCAGACCTTGGGCCGCCAGTTCCCCGGTTTGCCTGACAATGCCCTGGAAGAACTCGTCGCGCATGCCGACAGCACCGAACGCGAACGCCTGAAGAACGGGCGCGTGCCCTTGCGCGTGGCTGAAGAAGCCCGCTACCTGCAGGCCCGTGCCCGCCTCGATCGTGCCTTGACCGGCCTGTACCGAGCAGACCTGGCCAATGCCGACAGCCAACTGCTGCGTGATGCATTGGTAGCCGAACAGCCGCAGGCGAGTGAAGCCGAGCTGTTCGCCAGCGCCCTCGCCGACCGCTCGGGCTGCGCCGTGCTGCTCGGCCAGCAGCCAATCAGGCCAGGCTTTCGCTCGCCCATGCGCCTGGCACATGGGCGAATCGGTTACCCGCTCAGTGGCCGAGGAGCAGGCCCTTTCGGCGAAAGCGCCGCGACACGCCGGCTCAAGTCACTTTTCCCCTCACTGAACAGCAACGAGATCAGCGCCTTGAGAGCCGAACTGAGCCAGACCGGTGACCTGGGCGCGGCGGTGCGGCAACTGCAGGCAGAGTGGCAAGATCTGAAACGCTATCTGGAAACGTGGTACCTGACCGCACGCAACATCAGCCAGCGCTTCGAGCGACAACAATGCGCCGACCGCCTCAAGGCTGCCTGGCGGCGGGAGGGCCCCGGCAACCTGGACACGCTCGTGCTGGAGCGAATGCAGTTAGGCGAGTTGCCAGCGATCACAGCCAGCCTGCCCCACATCCGTGAACTCAAGCTGGACGAGCTGCAACTGCAACGACTGGACAGGGCGTTCCTGTCACGCTTCCCCAACCTGCAAGTGCTGGAAGTGACCAACAACCGTACAATCGACGCGCAAGCACTGTTCGAGGCACTTGAAGCGGTGCCCAGGCTGCGCACGCTGGATCTGACCAACAACACCCTTGCTACCCTCTCACCCACCGCACAACGTGTGCTGGCGGCGATGCCAGACCTGCGCCAACTGAATTTGCGCCGCAACCAGCTGACACTGGATGAAGCGACAATGACTTTCCTCTGCGGCCGGCCACTGGATGTCCTGAGGCTGGGGCACAATGGCATCACACTCGATGAAAACCTCGCCACGCGCTTTCAGGACATGATCCATCCGCAGCAACTGGACCTGGACTTCAACCCGCTGCAGCACGCGCCTGATGTGCGCTACATGGCGCGGCTGCAGCGCCTGAACCTGTCCAACGCTCATTTGCAGGCATTTCCTACTGGCCTGACCACCTTGATGAATCAGCCACAGTACCAGTTGCGCTACCTGGACCTCTCATCCAACCGCATTCACCATGTTCCAGACCTCGAAGGTATCCTGCGCAGCCCCTATGCGCGGGACGTCGCCGCCCGCTTGCCCGAGCGCCGCTGGCTCTTCAACTACAACGATCTGGAGACCGAGTCGGCCAGGCGCCTGAGAGCCAGCGGCGTCAATATCTTCGAGCACACGCCCGAAAGGCAGGAGTGGCAAGGGCTCTGGCGCGACGCCGCGACCGACCAGCAGCAGCAGATGTGGTCCGACCTGTTCGACCAGAACGACAATGGCGACCTGCAAACGGTGTTGGAGCGCCTGACCTACTCGTTGGAAGCGCAAAGGGATCCGCAAGGCCTGCGTGCCCGAGTGTGGGCACTGTTGAAGCAGGCCCACGAGGATACAGCGCTGCGCGAGCGGTTGAACGAGGTGGCGCATACCTTCCCACCCGCTTGCGGTGATGCCGGCGCCGATGCATTCAGCGCCCTGGAAGTAGAGTTGCTGGCCAGCCAGGCCTCAGGGTTGGCAAGGGGTACGGCCAAGCCGCTGCTCGACCTTTACCGCAAGCTGTATCGTCGCGAAAAAGTCAACGAACTGGCGGACCGCATCAGCACGCATCGCATCGTGCGCAGGGCGGCGCTAGGTGGAGATGCCGGTCAGTTACCGGACCTTGACGTGCTGGATGTCCCTGCGGCAATCCCTGATGCGGTCCTGGCCAGAGAACGGGTCGACGATATCGAAGTTCGCCTGGCACTGCGCCAGTCCTTGGCCGAAGAACTCGATTTCCCCGAACCTAGCAGCGGCATGATTTATCGCCATTTCGCCAACATAAACCAGCAAATCGTCGACAACGTCCGCGCTGCTGTGCTCGAACTCGATGCCGACTCCTCCGCCCGACAGCAGTGGATGAGCCAACAGCCGGTCTGGGCTGACTACCTCAAGCGCCAATATGCCAGCCAGTTCGAAGCCATTACCGACTTCTGGCGGCCGGGCCTCGATTACCTGTTCTATTGCCTGGATGAAACTCAGGAGCCGGTCACGCACCTGGACGACGCGATATTACGTGCATTGGCCCCGGAAATGCCTGACCCTGCACTGGACGAAAATGGCACGCTACGTCGGGTTCCTCTCAATGAGCAAGCCTATGTCAGGACTACGAAAGCCTTGACCGAGGCACAGCAGGAGGTGGAAGCAGGGCTACTGCTGAGCCTTACCCGGCAAGAGGACGTCCTCGACGCCTGAACGCTGATCAATGACCACGCAGGTCTTCGAAGAAGGCCTGCCGCCCATCCACCTGGCTCGACGCACGCGGCGCTGCCGCCGCCTCTGCGTTGGCCGCCTCCACATGCCAATAGCAGTGCCTGACCGCGCGGGTTACCGCCACATAGGCCAGGCGCTGCACCTCTTCCTTCTGCGCGGTATCGAACGGCTGGGCATCACCGGCCTTGCCCAGCCCGGCCTGGCGATACACCTGGTTCTTGTAGGGTGAACTGGTCAGGTACTGGCAGTCGCCCAGCATGAACACTGCATCGGCCTGCAAGCCCTTGGCACTGTGGTAGGTCAACTGGCGCAGCCGGCGCTGCTCGGCCGGCAACGCCGCCTCGGCGTGCAGCACGCCTTGCAGGTGTTCGTTCATCAGCGCCCTGTCGCTGCCCTTGCGGTACAGCATCATCACCGTCTCGCCACGCTGGTAGTGCTCGATCAGGGTTTCACCCAGGGCTGCCTCGTCACGGTCGAACACCTTGACCGGCGAGTCTGGCAACTCGGCCGCCGGCCCACTGGCCCGGGCTTTCTTGCCGGCAATCGCCGGGGTGCCCTTGACCAGATGCTCGGCCGCGTCGATCACCTGCTGCTGGCAACGGTAGTTGTCGACCAGCATCACCCGGGTGTTGGCCGGCGACGGGAAGGCCTTGGTGAACTCCATGAAGTACTTGGGCGAACTGCCACGCCAGCCGTAGATCGACTGCCAGTCGTCGCCCACGCACAGCAGCGACGAATGCTGGGCATGGCGCCCGGTGTGCATCGCCGGGCCGCGACGACGGATCTCGGCGAGGCTGGCGCGCAGCCAGCTGACGATCTGCGGTGACACGTCCTGGAACTCGTCGATCATCAGGTGCGCCAGCGGCCGCAGCAACGGGTCGGGCAGCAGTTGCAGGTTTTCCGGGTTGTTCTCGCCGAACAAGGCGAACATGCGGTTGTAGCTCATCACCGGCGGCGACTGGTCCAGCAGGTGCGCCTCCAGGGCCTTCCAGTACAGGGCCAGGGCCTCGAAGAACAGCGCATCGCTGTCGCCGGACGGGAAGCTCATCGCCGCCACGGCAGTGTTCACCTCCAGGCCGAGGTTCTCGATGAAGTTCGCCGCACCGACAAAGGCATCGAGCAGCGGCGCCGGGGCCAGCTCGCCCTTGACCTTGTATTCGAAGCCGGGGCCGGCCACGGCATCACCGGCCAGCGAGGCTGCCAGGCGCCGGGCCATGGCGTAGTTGTCGAGCCAGATCAGCGGCTGGTCGCAGAAGGCCTGCAACAGGGTGCGCTTGACCGCCCACTCGGCGCGCACTGCCAGCTTGGCGCCGGGGCGCTGGTACTGCGCGCTTTCCGCCGGGTCGAAGCCCAGCACGAGCAAAGGCCCCTGGCCAGCCAGACGGCCATGCACATGGAAGCGGCTGCCACGGATCTGGATGGTTTCGCGGCAGGGTTCGATGCCCTTGATCGGCCAGGCGCCGGCGGCGAACCACAGGTCTTCGATCACGTCGCACAGCTCTTCGTCGCGCTGGGCAGCCAGCTGGGTTACCTGGGCGCGCTTCTGCACATCGGGGTTGTTCGGGTCCAGCGGCTTCAGCTGAAGGGCTTCGCTGCGCAACAGGCCGACCAGCTCGGCAAAACGCGGGCTCTCGCCCAGCAGCGTGCTGTAGCACTGGTTCAGTTGCTGGCGCTGGGCATCGTTCAGGCGCAGGTCGAACGGGTTGCTCTCGGCCTCGGCCTCACGCCCGGCCGGCATCTCGTTGCCCAGCGTTTCGAACGCGCGCACCTGGCCAAAACCCGGCAGGCTGCGCACCAGCGGCAGGATGCGCGAATGGAACGTGCGCACCAGCTCGCGGGCCTGCAGCGGTTGCAGGTTGATCTGCCACAGGGCGAACACCTGCAACAGGCGCTTGATGAAGTCCTTGCGCGACTCGCGGGTGAAGGTGACCACGGTCATCGCATCCAGCTCGTAGCCCAGGTAGTGGCGCAACAGCAGGATGCGCAGCACCAGCGAGGTGGACTTGCCCGCCCCGGCCCCTGCCACCACGCAGGTGGACGGTGTGTCGCTGAATATCAGCTTCCATTGCGCGGCACTGGGTTGCGCCTCGGCGGGCAGGCGCTGGGCGACATCGGCCTTGAAGCGCTTTTTCAGCTCGGCAGTCAGGGGCAGGCGCCAGTCATCGAACAGGTTGTCATCCCGGCCCGGCACCGCGGCGGTGTCGGGCCGGGTATCGCGGATCACCAGCACCTGGCGCCCGGCCTCATAACCTTCCACCCGCCCGCGTTCGAACCCTTCACGCACGCCATCGGCATGGCCACTGCGCTGGCCGCTGGCGTGGCCGAGGAACCAGGAGTCGCGGTGCTGGGCATGCAGGCGGGTCAGGCCGCGCCCCAGCAGGCGGGCCGCCAGGCGGCGAAACCAGGGCAGTTGGGCAGGAGGGGTAAGGTCGGCGGGGGCCTGGGGTTGCTCGTGGGCCACGGTCACTCCGTTGAAAAACAAAATCAGCGGGCATGTTCGCCGCATCGACAAAAAATCGCCAGCGAATGCTTGCAGATCAGTGGATTAGGCGATGAAGCGGATAAAACACTCCATCGCCATCAATCTATTTTACTGATTATTTTAAGCCGATATTTACGCTTATTTTCGATGCTTCTTTGACGCATCATGGCCTCATTCCACTGATTCGAGGAGCACGACCATGCTGCAACTGCGACCGTTCGAAAGCCTCGGCCACGCCAACCACGGCTGGCTCGACGCCCACCATCATTTCTCGTTTGCCGAGTACTACGACCCGGCCCGCATGCACTGGGGCAACCTGCGGGTGTGGAACGACGACCTGATCGCTGCTGGCAGCGGCTTCCCGCCGCACCCGCACCGCGACATGGAAATCATCACCTATGTGCGTGAAGGTGCGATCAGCCACCAGGACAGCCTGGGTAACAAAGGCCGTACCGAAGCCGGGGATGTGCAGGTGATGAGCGCCGGTACCGGCATCGTGCACAGCGAGTACAACCTGGAAGACGTCGACACGCGTATTTTCCAGATCTGGATCGTGCCGGAGCGCACTGGCGAAGCACCGCAGTGGGGTAGCCGGCCGTTCCCCAAAGGTGAGCGTGGCGAAGGCTTCGTGACCCTGGCCAGCGGCCGTGCGGGCGATGAGGACAGCCTGCAGATCCGCACCGATGCGCGGCTGGTGGCTGCCACCCTGCGTGCCGGTGAAACTGCCGAGTACCGCCTCGATGCCGCACGCCGGGGCTACCTGGTGCCGGCCAAGGGGCTGGTGGAGGTCAACGGGCTGCGTGCCAAGGCGCGCGATGGCGTGGCGATCGAGCAGGAGGAGGTGCTGCGGGTGACCGCCATCGAGGACAGCGAGATCGTGCTGGTGGATGTGGCCTGAGGCCTGTCCTTGCAAGTTCGCATGTAGGTGTTCCCCTGTGGGAGCGGGCGTGCCCGCGAAGAATCCAACGCGGTGCCTGGCACCGGCTCCGCCGGTGTTCGCGGCGGTTCGACGCCTCGACACGCCCGCTCCCACAAGGTCACTGCCAACTCAATGAGTTATGTGTTGTTCTATGAGAGGCGGCCCCGGCAATTTCGGCTGTGATGCCGAGATCCTGGGGCCGCTACGCAGCCCTTTCGCGACGCAAGGCCGCTCCCACACGATCACCACGGCCCGATAAGACCATGCTTTAACCTGTGGGAGATTACCCAGCCCTTTGGGCTGCGCTGTCGCACAGATAACTGAATTCGCAAGCGATCCTCGTACCCTGTGGGAGCGACTTTAGCCGCGAAGAATCCAACGCGGTGCATGGCACCGGCTGCGCCGGTGTTCGCGGCTAAAGCCGCTCCCACAGGGTCCCTGCTAATTCAATGAGTTAGTGCAGTTCTATGAGAATGGGCCTGCAAGCGCTAGCCTGGTACAGCCACTTCTGCGAGCACCTCGGCCGAGGTGGTGACCTGGCGGAAGTGATGCTTCCACAGGTCGATGCCCAGCTTGCCCGACCTGTCGAGCGAAGAGCCTACCGTCATGTCGGTGACCAGGGTGGGCATCAGCCCCGCATCGAACAGGGCGAAACCGGCGGCCAGCACACAGGTTTCGGTCTGCAACCCACATACCAGCACGCGCTCCACACCCAATTTCTTGATGTAGTCGATAGCCTCGGCGCTCTGCCCGTAGCCATGCTTGACGAACACCTGGTCGGCCTCGACCAGGCTGTCGTCCTCGGCCGCCGGGTGCCAGCCAAGCTGGCGCTCGAACGGCGTGACCTGTTCGTCGTGCAACTCGACCGAGGCGATGGTGGGGATGTTCGCCGACAACCGGCGCAGGCCATCGACCAGCCACTCGGGCGGGCTGAAGGTGGACTGGACATCGACAATGAGCAAAACCTGGCGCATGGGCGGATTCCGGGCATGGGCAAAGGCGCGGAGTATAACGCGATCGCCTGTGGTAAAGGCCTCAATGCCACGCTGCCAGGCTGTCCCCCTGGCGGAAGAATGCCCTCAGGTGCTCGACGAAGCACGACACCTTGGCCGACAGGTTCAGGCGTTCCAGGTACACCGCATAGATATCCGCAGGCGGCGTGTGGTAATCGCCCAGCACCTCCACCAGGCGCCCGCTGCGCAGGTGGTCGGCCAGGTTCCACTCGGCCCGCAGCAGGATGCCCTGCCCGTCCAGCGCCCAGTTCAGGGCGACCTCGCCATCGTTGGTGCTGAGGCTGCCATGCACCTTCACCGACTCGCTCTGCTTGCCGCGGCTGAGCCGCCAGATACCGAACGCGGCGTCGTTCTGGCGCAACACGATGCAGTTGTGGCTGGCCAGGTCCTTTGGCGATTCGGGGGTACCGTGGGCTTCCAGGTAACCGGGCGATGCGCACAATCGGCGGCGGTTGGCCGCGATCTTGCGGGCGATCAGCCGCGAGTCGGGCAACTCGCCAAAGCGGATGGCCACGTCGATGGCATCGTTCGGCAGGGCAATGGGGCGGTCGGTCAGGTGCAGTTGCACCTCCACCTCGGGGTAGCGCTTGGCAAACGATGACACCGCCGGCCCCACGTGGGTACGGCCAAAGCCCAGCGGCGCATTGACCCGCAGCAAGCCCTTGGGCTCGGCGCGGCTGCTGGACACCTGCCGCTCCATTTCCTCGATCTCGCCCAGTATGCGCTTGGCATTCACCAGGTAAGTCTCGCCTTCGGCGGTAAGGCTGATGCTGCGTGTGGTGCGGTTGAGCAGGCGCACGCCCAGGCGCTGTTCCAGCTGGGCCAGGCGCTTGGAGACCGCTGGCGGGGTCAGGTTCAGTTCGCGAGCAGTGCCCGCCAGGCTACCCACCCTGATCAGCTGGGTGAAGAACGCCAGCTCCGATACCGGATTCATAATTAACCTGAGGGAAACAATGAGTTGAATTTCATTGTATTACAGCATTTTTGAAAAACCATTACCTTTTGCCCTGCGTGATTAACCACAAGAAAGCTGGGCTCTTCGGCCGCCAAGGCCAGGTGTGACCTGCACCCCTCACGAGCAGCCCGGCCGCCAGATAAATCCGACTCACAACAATAATTCGGAGACGGCAATGGCCAAGCGATTGTTCGGCAAGCTCTACGTACAGGTATTGATCGGCGTAACCCTCGGGGTGCTGATCGGGGTGTTCTGGCCACAGGTTGGCGCTGACCTGAAGCCCATTGGTGATGCCTTCATCAAACTGATCAAGATGGTCTTCGCCCCGATCATCTTCGCCACGGTGGTGCTGGGCATCGCCAAGATGGAAAACATGAAGGAACTCGGCCGCGTCGGCGTGCGCGCGCTGATCTACTTCGAAGTGCTGTCCACCTTTGCCCTGGTACTGGGGCTGGTGGTGGTCAACATCGTGCAGCCCGGCCAGGGCATGAACGTCGACCCTGCCACCCTGGATGCCAAGAGCATCTCCACCTACACCGCCGCGGCAGCCGGCAACAGCGGCGGCTTCATCGATTTCCTGCTGCATGTGATACCCGGCAGCGTGACCGATGCCTTCGCCAAGAACGAGATCCTGCCGATTCTGCTGTTCAGCACCCTGTTCGGCATCGCCCTCTCCCACCTGGGCCCGCGCGGCAAGCCGATGGTGGATGTGCTCGAAGCGTTTTCCCACGGCATGTTCTTCATCGTCGGCATGATCATGCGCGTGGCACCGCTGGCCGCCTGCGGGGCCATGGCCTTCACCGTAGGCAAGTACGGGCTGGGCTCGATCGTTTCGCTGGGCAAGCTGATGGCGACCATGTACCTGACCTGCTTCCTGTTCGTGGTGGTGGTGCTGGGCGCCATTGCCCGGCTGTGCGGCTTCAACCTGTGGAAGTTCCTCAAGTACCTCAAGGAAGAACTGTTCACGGTACTGGGTACCAGCTCATCCGAGTCGGTGGTACCGCAACTGATGAACAAGCTGGAAAAGGTTGGCGTGTCCAAGCCTGTGGTCGGCCTGGTGATCCCCTCGGGCCTTACCTTCAACCCGGACGGCCAGTGCATCTACTACACCATGGCCGCCATCTTCATCGCCCAGGCCACCAACACACCGTTGACCCTGATGGACCAACTGATCGTGCTGGGTGTGCTGCTGCTCACCTCCAAAGGCTCTGCAGGCGTAACCGGCTCGGGCTTCATCACCCTGGCCGCGACCCTGGCGACCATGGACAACATCCCGGTGGCCGGCATGGTCCTGCTGCTGGGCGTGGACCGCTTCATGTCCGAAGCCCGGGCCATCACCAACACCATCGGCAACGCGGTCGGCACCGTGGCAATCGCCAACTGGGTGGGTGCGCTGGACAAGCAGCGCATGGCCCAGGCCCTGGACGGCCAGCTGCCGGCCGACCCCGAACCCGAGGCCGCTGTGCCGCACCCTGCCCTTGCACGCATGGAGGCCGGCACACCCGCACCCTGACCTTTCGAAAAACAGCAAAAAGAACCCGCCTTGTGATGCAGTGAGGAAATAATCATGGACAAAGAAACAGCCGTGTCATCGCTTACCGACGTGATGGCCAAGTTCACCGCCTATATCGGCAAGCGCCTGCCCCGCGACGTCAAGGAAAAGACCGCCAAGTTGCGCGCCGCCGAAACCAACCCGCTGGCCATCGCCGTGTACGACTCGATGGCCGACAACCAGGAATACGCCGACAAGCTCAACCGGCCCAGCTGCCAGGACACCGGCGTCATCCAGTACTTCGTCTCGGCGGGCGCGCGCTTCCCGCTACTGGGCGAGATGGAAGGCATCCTCGAGAACGCCACCAGGGAAGCCACCATCCAGGGGCCGCTGCGCCACAATGCGGTGGAAACCTTCATCGAGAAGAACACCGGCACCAACACTGGCTCGAAGATCCCGTGGCTGGACTGGGAAATCATCCCCGATGCCGACTACGCCATCGTCGACGTGTACATGGCCGGCGGCGGCTGCACGCTGCCTGGCTCGGCCAAGGTACTGATGCCGGGGCAAGGTTATGAAGGGGTGACCGAGTTCGTCTTCGATGTCATCACCTCGCGCGGTGTCAACGCCTGCCCGCCACTGCTGGTGGGTGTAGGGGTATCGACCTCGGTGGAGACGGCGGCACGCCTGTCGAAGAAGGCCATCCTGCGCGAAGTGGACTCCAGCCACCCCAACGAAAGCGCGGCGATGATGGAAAAGCTGCTGGAGGAAGGCCTCAACGAAATCGGCATCGGCCCGCAGGGCCTGACCGGCAACAGCAGCGTGATGGGCGTGAACATCGAGTCTTCGGCCCGCCACCCGTCCACCATCGGCGTGGCGGTGTCCACCGGCTGCTGGGCGCACCGCCGCGGCAAGATCCGCATCAACGCCGACCTGTCCTACGACATCCTCTCGCACGAAGGGGTAGTACTGTGAAAAAGATCCTGAGCACACCTATCAGCGACGAAGACCTGGCCAACCTCAACGTGGGCGATGTGGTCTACCTCACCGGCCAACTGGTGACCTGCCGTGACGTTGCCCACCGCCGGCTCATCGAACTGGGCCGCGAGCTGCCGGTCGACTTGCGCGGCGGCGCGATTTTCCACGCAGGCCCCATCGTCAGGAAGAAGGACGATGGCAGCTTCGAGATGGTCTCCATCGGCCCGACCACCAGCATGCGCATGGAAAAGTTCGAGAAGCAGTTCATCGAGCAGACCGGCGTCAAGCTGATCGTCGGTAAAGGCGGAATGGGCCCGGAGACCACGACCGGTTGCCTGGAGAACAAGGCAGTGCATGCAGTGTTCCCGGGCGGTTGCGCGGTGCTGGCGGCGACCCAGGTGGAAGAGATCGAGCGTGCGGAATGGCAGGACCTGGGCATGCCGGAGACGCTATGGGTGAACCGCGTGCGCGAGTTCGGCCCGTTGATCATCTCCATCGACACCAAGGGCAACAACCTGTTCGAGCAGAACAAGGCCCGGTTCAACGAACGCAAGGGGGCGGTGATCAAGAAGATCAACAGCCAGGTGCGGTTCATCAAGTAACTGCGTGCGACATGGGGCCGCTTTGCGGCCCATCGCGACACAAGGCCGCTCCTACAGGGGATCTCCTGTAGGAGCGGCCTTGTGTCGCGACGGGCTGCGCAGCAGCCCGTGCATTTCAAGCCAACAGCTTTTCCTGCGGTTCCTCAAACCGACAGGTTGAAGTCCGCTGCGGTCACCGTGGTTGCATCCGCCACTCCCACCAGGCGGATGGAGTCGGTAGCACCGATGCTGACCAGCGTGTCCGCGCCGTCATCGGCGATGGTAACGTTGGCGGCAAAGGTGGCCGCGGTGATGTTGAAGGCGGTGATATCCAGCAGGTCCTGCCCACCCGCCGCATCGCTGTCGAAGTTGATGATCAGGTCATTGCCGAAGCCTGCGGCGAACTGGAAGACATCATTGCCATCAGTGGCCATCATCGTGTCATCGCCCGCGCCGCCGTTGACCGTGTCGTTGCCAGCCGCACCGTTGAGGAAGTCACTGCCGTTACCACCCGACAGGATGTCGTTGCCATCATCGCCGAACAGCGTGTCGTTGCCTGCCCCACCGTTCAGGATGTCGACACCGAGACCACCATCCAGGCTGTCGTTGCCGTCGCCACCGTTGAGGATGTCGTTACCTGAGCCACCAGTGATGACGTTATCCAGGGCGTTACCGGTACCGGTGAAGTTGGCGGCGCCGAAGTACCTCAGATTCTCCAGGTTGTTGCCCAGCGTCCAGCTGGTCAGCGTCGTGCGCACCAGGTCGGTACCACCGCCGGCCTGTTCCACGATCACATCCCCGGCATTCTCGACCACGTAGCTGTCGTTGCCAGCACCGCCCACCAGTTGGTCGATACCCAAGCTACCGTTGAGGAAATCGTTTCCGGCGCCGCCAATGATGGTATTGGACAAAGCATTGCCCACACCCAGGAAGTTGCCAGTGCCGGTAAAGCTCAGATTCTCGACGTTCGCGCCCAAGGTGTAGCTTGCCAAGCTGGTCTGCACCAGATCCGCTCCCCCTCCTGCCGCCTCGGTAACGGTGTCACCCACGTTGTCGACGACGTATGTGTCGTTGCCGGCACCACCCGTCAGAGTATCTGCGCCAGCCCCACCGTTGAGGACATCGTTGCCCGAGCCGCCAGTGATGACGTTGTTCAGGCCATTACCGGTACCGGTGAAGTTGGCGGCGCCGAAGTACCTCAGATTCTCCAGGTTGTTGCCCAGCGTCCAGCTGGTTAGCGTCGTGCGCACCAGGTCTGTACCGGCTCCTGCTTGTTCCACGATCACGTCCCCGGCATTCTCGACCACGTAGCTGTCGTTGCCAGCGCCGCCTATGTGCAGGTCGGCCCCCAAACTACCGTTGAGGAAATCGTTTCCGGCGCCGCCAATGATGGTATTGGCCAGGGCATTACCCACACCCAGGAAATTGCCAGTGCCGGTATAGCTCAGGTTCTCGACGTTGACGCCCAAGGTGTAGCTTGCCAGTGTGGTCTGCACCAGATCCGAGCCCCCTCCGGCTGCCTCAGTGACGACATCCGCCACGTTGTCGACCACGAAGGTGTCGTTGCCGGTACCGCCAATCATCAGATCTGCGCCGAGCGCACCATTGAGTGTGTCGTTGCCATCACCACCGTTGAGAATGTCATTACCTGAACCACCGGTGATGACGTTGTTCAGGGCATTGCCAGTACCGACGAAGTTGGCGGCACCGAAGTAGGTCAGGTTCTCCAAATTGTTGCCCAGCGTCCAGCTGGTCAGCGTCGTGCGCACCAGGTCGGTACCAGCCCCTGCCTGTTCCACGATCACGTCCCCGATATTCTCGACAACGTAGCTATCGTTGCCGGCACCCCCCACATGCAGGTCGGCACCTAAGCTACCGTTGAGGAAATCGTTTCCGGCGCCGCCAGTGATGATGTTGACCAACGCGTTGCCCACACCAAAGAAGTTGCCAGTACCGATGAAGCTCAGATTTTCGACGTTGGCGTTGCCGGCCAAGCTGTAGCTTGTCAAGCTGGTTTGCACCAGATCCGAGCCCCCGCCTGCCACCTCTGTGATGGTGTCACCCACGTTGTCGACGACAAAGGTGTCGTTACCGGCCCCCCCCGTCATGGCATCCGCACCCAGCCCACCGTTGAGAACGTCGTTGCCGGTACCGCCGTCGAGGGTGTCGTTGCCTTCACCGCCGTCGAGACTGTCGTCGCCATCCCCGCCAAACAACTGATCGAACCCGTTCAGGCCAATGAGCGTGTCGTTGCCGCCCAGACCCAGCAGGACGTCATCACCCGCAGTGCCAGTCAAGGTATCTGCACCCGCTGTACCCGGCAGCACTATACCTGGCACCCCCGGCACTTCCGCCGTCGCTGCAGAAGTCACAGTTTCCTGGGCGCCGAAACCGTCGGTGTAGCGCACCAGCACGCGCAGTTGGAAGTGGGCCTGCGACGGACCTGGGGTGAAGGTAGCGGCAGTCGCACCAACAATGTTAGTGAACGACGTACCAGTTCCTTGCTGCCACTGGAAGCTGAACGCCCCCAGCCCGTCCAGGTCGGCAATACTGCCGGTAAGCGCCGTCAACGTCTGCCCCAGGGCTGGCGTGGTGTCGCTGATCAGCACGGCACCGGTAGGCGCATCGTTGACGTTGGCCACCGGGTCGAGGATGTCGGAGGCGATGCTTTCCTGCACCCCGACGTCATCCACATAGCTGACCACCACCCGCATGTTCTGCCCCACCTGCTCCTGGGTAAGGACAAAGGTGCTGCTGATGGCGCCGGCAATATTGACCCAGCCGAGCCCGCGGTTGGACTGCCACTGGAAGGTGAACTGCGGGTTGCTCAGGCCGTCGGCATCGACGATGGTCGCGGTGTTGGCGGTGAGGGTCTGGTTCTGCACCAGCAGCCCGGTTACGGTCGGCCCGGCGGTCGGCGCGCTGTTCGCCGACGAATCGACGATTTCCAGCGTGCCCTTGGCGTCCTGGTACACCGCCCGTACGCGGATGTTCAGCCCCGCCACATCGTCCGTGACCCGGTAGGTGGCGCCGGTGGCCCGGGAAACTTCGCCGGCAGCGACGAAGGTGATGTCTTCATAGACACCCGAACCTGGCAGGGTCTCGACTTGCCAGTAGTACGCCACAGGGCCGTTGATGGCGCCGCTCGCATTGGTGGCGCTGACATTGTCGGCATCGTGCACCGCCACGTTGCTCACCCGCAGCAACTGGCCGCTGACCGATGTGTCGTTACGCAGGCCGGTGACAGCGTCGAGGATCGCCAGGTGGCCCGTTGGGCCGGCGTTGACCGCAGTGCCCACACCGGAGGCCTGGGCGCTGTCGGAGAACTGCAGGCGCTCGATACCGGTCAGGCGGTCGACACCATCACGCCCGTCCACCAGGTCAGTGACGATCACCGAGTTGCCATCGACCACCACGCTATAGTCGGTGGCTACCCCCGAGAACACCGCCGTGTCGTAGCTGTCGGTGCCGCTCAGGATTTCACGGACGATCACCAGCTGGCCCGGGTTGTAGGTGCCATTGAGCATCAGCGGCACCATCGGCTCCATACTGTCGAAGCTGGCGATTTCCGGGCCGGTGCCGTCGCTGTTGGCGCGCACGCTGATGCGCACGTTCAGCCACTTGTCACCGTCGAGGATGTCGTCGCCGCCACGGCCTTCGATCAGGTCGCTGCCGCTGCCGCCGAGGATGATGTTGCCACCGTCGTAGAACGTTGCCCCGGCAGCCAGCAGGCCGGCCAGGCCGTCGATCAGGCTGATGTTGGTCAGCACGCTGCCGTTGGCGCCGTTGGTAGGCAAGGTGGCAGAGGTTTCGCTGTCACCGCGCAGGAAGTCGCCATGGGCCGAACCCGACAGGCCTTCCATGATGTCGAAGCGCACCAGCGCAGACGCGCCCGAGCCCGGTACCGGCGGCACATCGAAGAAGCGATCGCTGAAGTCGGCAGTCACGCCCTGGGCCAGGCCCTTGAAGGTCGCCCAGTCGTAGCCGGAACCACCGATGTAGCGGTCACCGAAGCCCAGGCTGCCGACCATGATGTCGTCGCCGCCTTCACCGTTGAACTTGTCGTTCTCGTTGCCACCGATGAACACGTCGTTGCCGATGATCGGGTCGTTGCCGAGCGGGTCGAAGTTGTCACCAGGCGCACCGTCCGAGGTGCCCTTCTCGATCCAGTCGTCACCTTCGTTGCCCATGTCCTGCTCGTTGGCCTTGCTGCCGAGGATAAAGTCGTTGCCCTGGCCGCCAATGGCTTCGGAGGCGTCCTCACCGGTGACGATGAAGTCGTTGCCGAAACCGCCGATGATCAGGTTGACGCCATTACCGCCGTGCAACACATCGTTGCCGTCGCCGCCCTGGATGTTGTCGTCACCACCCATGTCGCTGATGATGTCGTCGCCGGCACCACCACGCAGCTGGTCGTTGCCGTCGCCACCCTCAATGCGGTCGTTGCCGCCATCGCCCCAGACCGTATCGTCACCCTCGCTGGACACCAGGATGTCGTCACCCTCGGTGCCGCCCAGCACGATGTGCTCGGCACCGGCATAGCGGATGTAGTTGGTGTCCGGGCCTGCCGTCAGCGGGCTGTCGCGGAACACCACCTGCTCGCCGTTTTCGCCCAGTGGGTCGAGGTTGCCCAGGCCTTCGTTGAACTGCTTGCTCTGGTCCACTTCCAGGTAGAAGCCCGGGTCGGAGAACACCAGGCCCGGCAGGTGGGTGGCCGAGGTGTTGGCCATGATCAGCTTGGCGAACGAGTTGCTTTCCAGCTCGGCGTTCATCGACAGGCCGGCGGTGCGCTCCAGGTAGTAGAAGCGGTCGCCATCCTGCAGTTTCTCCATCTGGTTCTCGAACACGAAGTTGAAGGTGCTGCCGAGCATGCCGCCGAACGGGGTTTTCGCTTCGGCCAGGCCGCCGATCCAAAGGTCGATGGCATCGACCCCGGTCACGGTCACTGCCCTCAGGTCATCGGCGGTACCCAGCACGCCATCCCTGCCAGGCAGCGTGACGTTGGCGTAGGCTCCGGTGCTGTTGAGGAAGTCCAGGCGATCGGTCGGCGCGCCGTCGCCGCCGAACACCAGGGCCATGGCCGCCGCGCGTTTCTCCAGCAACGTGGTGGCCCCGGTGATGGTGCTATGGGTGCCGTAGGCGGCGATGAAGTTGATTAGCGACTCCGGATGCTTCAGGTGCTGCACCAGGTCGACCCAGCTGGTGTAAGGCTTGAGCTGGGTATCGCCGGTTTGCGCGTAGATGTCGCGGCGCACAGCGTTCAGCGAAGGAATACCGACGTCGCGGCCACGGGCGATGTTGATCGCCGGCAGGTCCAGCGGCAGACCGAGCAGGTTGTTGCGCAGCGCCTCGGTGACGAACTCGTCGATCTCGTTACCGGCCTGGCGGGTGACCCCGCGCACGATGGCACTGGTGGCATCCTCGGGGGTGACGCCACTGGCGGCATACGCCAGCGGGTTGAGGAACGCCGCGATCAGGCCCAATTGCTGGTCGGGGTTGGCGCTGGCCGGGTCGCTGATGACGGTGAAGTCGACGTCGAAGCGGTCGACGGTCTCGGTCAGCATCGAGTGGCCGAAGCGGTACACGGTGTGAGCGAACTCGGCCACGATCGACGCATCGAGGTCGACGTCATACACCTGGGTCGGGGCGAAGAACAGGTCGACCCGCGGTTGTACAGTGCGGGCGAACTCCTCGAACACCAGGTGCTGGTACTGCATCTCGGTACCGAACTTGGCGGCCTGGAACAGCCGCTCGCCATTCCACACCAGCGCGTCGATTGCGGCCTGGTCGGCCGGCAGCACGGTTATCGGGTTGAGCAGCCACTCGTTGATGAAGGCCAGGTCACCCGAATCGAGCACGGTGTCCATGGTCTGCGCCACCAGCCGGTTGTGCTCGGAGTGGAAGATCGCATGCACGGCAGTCAGGCCGATGTTCTCGTTGACCCGGCCGTCGCCGGCGATGTAGTGCGCATCGAGCAGTTCGTTGTCGTAGGCCAGGTTGGCGCCAGTCTGCGGGTTCACCGGCACGGCATTGCCCACATCGGTATCGGCATCAGGCACCAGTACGCCGTTGCTGAACACCGGCACGGCATTGTGGGCGATGTCGGCAAGGAACTGGTGACCGGTGCGCACGGCATTGGTCAGGTCGATCGGCGCCAGCGGGTTGCCTTCGACCTGCTGGTCGTCGGCCGTGCCGGCAATGCCGTCTGCCCCTTTCATGATCACCATCGGGAAACCGTTGGGCCCCTTGATGAAGTTGCCGTAGGCATCGGTCGCCAGTAGCGGCACGTTGTCGACGTCTGCGTCGGTCAGGTTGATGCCCAGTACGTCACGGGCTTGGGCCTTGACCACCTTCCAGGTCGCCATGCCACCAATTTCGGTGTCGTCGGCGGTACCGTAGCGGCCGTCGGCGCCCAGGTCCCGGTTGGTGATCAATCGGCCGGTGGCGATAGGCCCGTCGTCGGTCAGCAGATAACCGCGCAGGAACACCTGGTGGGAAGGATGCGAGCTGTAGGTCTGGTTCTGATCCACGAACGGGGTGGTGGTATTGGTGTGCTCGTGGATGTCATCGGCGTTGCCGAGGATGCCATCCGGCCCAGGCAGGTTGGTGGCACGGGTCACCACCATGAAGTTGGCGGAGCCACCTTCCACGAACAGCGGATCATCCGGCTGCAGCGGGATGAAGATGGTGCCCGAGCCCCCCTTGGTAACCAGGTCCAGGCCATGGTCGAAGAACTGCCCGAAGAAGGTCATCCAGGCGTTGAACGGCGCCGACAGGCCAGCATCGGCGGCGGTGTTCTCGAACAGGTACACGTCGTGGTCGTCGGCGGTGCCGAACTGGCCGTCCAGGCCCGGGCTGGCGACGATGCGCACGCCGTCCTTGAGCACGTCGTCGTTGCCCACGGCACCGAAGTTGAGCACGCCGTCCGCACCTGGGTCATACGCGGTGGCATAGGC
This sequence comes from Pseudomonas sp. B5(2017), assembly GCF_002112825.1. Taxonomy (NCBI): domain Bacteria; kingdom Pseudomonadati; phylum Pseudomonadota; class Gammaproteobacteria; order Pseudomonadales; family Pseudomonadaceae; genus Pseudomonas; species Pseudomonas sp. B5(2017). Next base: position 308,976 of record NZ_NEIR01000001.1, on the reverse strand, counting down.
CGCCGGGTTGTTGGAAGTCTGGTCGACGACCAGGTTGCTGATGGTGCGCGGCTGCGAGTCGAACACCGGGCCGCTGGTCTGCTCGTAAGACGAGCCCGGAATGGCAGGCGAGCCAGGGCCGAAGAAGCCTGCCGGTGCACCTTCGGCCGGGTTGAACACCGGGTCGGTCAAGCGCGGGAAGACGTTGTCGGCGGCACCGAACTGGGTGTTGTTGATGCCGTTGAGGTTCATCAGGTTATTGTTCGAGCCATCCACCGCACGCAAGCCCAGCGGCGCACGGATGTTGGGCAGCAGCGAGAGGATGTCTGCCCCGTTGGCATCTGCCTCGGCGATCTTGATCTGGTCGAGGATGAAGTTGAGGTCGGAACGCACCATGTGCAGCCCGGCACCGCCAGCAGTGGCATCCGCCACCGGCGTGGCTGGCGTCGGAACCACAGGCGCGCCCGGTTGCACCACGGTAGTGGGCTGGGAGAACAGCACTTCGGTGGTGCCATGGGCGTCCTGGTAGATCGCCTTGACCCGCAGCGACAACCCGGCCAGGTCCGGCGACACCTTGAACGTGGTGCCGTCGGCGCTCTGGAACGCCAGGTCGCCGGCCGGCAGCAGGATGATGTCTTCGAACACGCCACTGCCCGGGGTGGCCTCGAACTGCCAGTAGTACGACACCGAACGGTCGGCGAGCGTGCCCAACGGGTTGCTGGCGCTGATGTTGTCGGCATCCAGCACGCCGGCCACGTTTACCGTAAGGACATCGCCCACGGTGATCGCACCGCCGTTGCCATCAGTAATGGCCGGGCTGCCGGTAGGCTGCGCATTCAGCCCCTCCACCAGCACCCGCTGGCTGTCGGCGAACTGCAGGCGCTCGATGTGCAGCAGGGTATCGACGCCATCGCGGCCATCGACGTTGTCGGTCACTGTCCAGACATCATCGGAAGTGTCGAGCGTACCTTTGGTGTTCTGCGTCACCGTGTACTCGCTCTGCACACCCGAGAACACTGCCGTGTCGAACGCCGCGCCTCCCGTCGAGGTGCCGGGCAGGATTTCCCGCACGGCCTTGAGCTGGCCTGGGTTGTAGGTGCGGTCGAGCATGAACGGAATCATGTCGACCATGCTGTCGAAGCTGGCGATCTCAGGGCCGGTGTGGTTGACGTCTCCTGGGGCATACACGGCGATGCGCACGTTGAGCCACTTGTCACCGTCGATCAGGTCATCGCCCCCACGGCCTTCGATCAGGTCGCTGCCGTTGCCGCCGAGCATGATGTTGCCGGTGGCAAAGCCGGTGGTTGGCAACCCGGCATCGGCCAGGAACTGCTGCAGGCCACGGATCAGTGCCACGTTGGTCAGCGCACTGCCGGTGGCACCGCCGTGGTTGAGGATGGTCACGGCATCGACATTATCGCCCTTGAGCACATCGGCGAAGTTCGAGCCGGACACGCCCTCGACCTCGGCAAAGCGGTCGAGGATGGAAGCCGGCGAGGCGCCGACCGGGTTGAAAATACCGGTGTTCTGGTTCGGTGCGTTGCCATGGGGTTGAGCCAGGGCGGCCAGGGTCAGGTCGACGGTGACGCCAACCTGGTCATTCTTGTTGGTAATCCAGTCGAAGCCGGACATGCCGTCCATCTTGTCCTGGGCGTCGCTGCCGACAAAGATGTCGTCACCGCCCTCGCCGATCATCTCGTCAAAGCCACCGCCACCGACGAAGATGTCGTTGCCGACCACTTCGTCACCCAGCAGCGGCGCAAAGTTGTCGCCGGGCGCACCGTCCTGGGTGCCCTTCTCGATCCAGTCGTCACCCTCGTTGCCGGTCGGTGGCAGGTTGGTCTTGGCGCCAAGGATGAAGTCGTCGCCCTGGCCGCCAAAGGTGGTGCTGATGTCCTCGGTGGTGATGATGAAGTCCTGGCCGTTGCCGCCCAGGATCAGGTTACCGCCCACCAGCATGCTGCCGGCGACGATCACGTCGTTGCCGTCGTTGCCTTCCAGGCGGTTGTCGCCAAAGGAGTCGGTGATGATGTCATCACCGGCACCGCCCAGCACCGCATCATTGCCCGCACCGCCTTCCAGGGTGTCGTTGCCGGCGTCGCCGTAGACAGTATCGTCGCCCTCACCGGAGATGATGATGTCGTTGCCGGAAGTGCCGCCCAGCACCACGTGGTCTTCGCCGGTGTAATGCAGGAAGTTGGTGTCGGTGCCCACCGTATCGGGGTTGTCGCGAATCACCAGCGGCACCACTTCGACGCCGTTGATCATGATGCCGCCCGTCGGGTCGGCCCGGCCATCGGCCCCCAGCCCGGTGAACTGGTTGGCCTGGTTCACCTCGAGGGTGAAGGTCGGCGTGAGGAACACGGTGTTGGACAGGTGGGTGACATCGGAGTTGAGCATGATCAGCTTGGCGAAGGAGTTGTTCTCCAGCTCGGTGCCAAAGTTCATGCCCGCGGTGCGCGACAGGTAGTAGAACCGGTCGCCGTTCTGCAGGGCTTCCAGCTGGGTCTCGAAGACGAAGTTGAAACTGGAGCCGAGCATGCCGCCGAAGGGCATTTTCTGCTCGGCCAGGCCGCCGACCCAGAAGTCGATGTCATCGACGCCGGTCACGGTCACTCCGGTGATGTCATCGGCGGTGCCGGGGATGCCGTCCGCGCCGACCAGTGTCACGTTGGCGTAGGCGCCAGTGCCGTTGAGGAAGTCCAGGCGGTCCGCTGGCGCGCCGTCACCGCCAAGCACCAGCGCCACGGCGGCGGCGCGCTTGGCCGCTTCGGTGTCCGCCCCGGTGATGGTGGCGTGGGTACCGTAGGCGGCGATGAAGTTGATCAGCGACGCCGGGTGCTTGAGATGGTCGGCAAAGTCGGCCCAGCTGATGTAAGGCTTGAGCTGGCTGTCGCCGGTCATGGCATAGAAATCGCGCCGCGCCTCGTTGAGGGTGGGGATGCCGGTGTCACGGCCACGGGCAATGTTCAGCGCGGGCAGGTCCAGCGGCAGGCCAAGCAGGTTGTTGCGCAGCGCCTCTGTGACGAACTCGTCGATTTCGTTGCCCAGCTGACGGGTGACGCCACGGATGATCGCGCCGGCCGCTTCGTCGGCGGTAGCGCCACTGCCGGCGAAGGCCAGCGGGTTGAGGAAGGCAGCGATCAGGCCGAGCTGCGGGTCGCCGTTCACCGGGGCGAACGCCGGGTCGAAGCGGTCGACGGTCTCTGTCAGCATCGAGTGACCGAAGCGGTAAACCACATGGGCGAACTCGGCGAGGATGGCCGGGTCGATCGAGGTGTCGTAGCCGTTGGGGGCCAGGAACTCGTCGATCTGCGGCTGGATGGTACGGGCGAACTCTTCGAACACCAGGTGCTGGTACTGCATCTCGGTGCCGAACTTGGCCGCCTGGAACAGCCGCTCGCCGTCCCATACCAGCGCAGCGATTTCGGCGGGCGTGGTGGGGATGGCAGCGACATCATCGATCAGCCACTGGTTGAGGAACGCCACGTCGCCGGAAGCCAGCAGGGTGTCCTTGGTCTGCTGCACCAGGCGGTTGTGCTCGGAGTGGAACACATGGTGCACGGCAGTCAGGCCGATGTTCTCGTTCACCCGGCCGTCGCCGGCGATGTAGTGGGCGTCGAGCAGTTCGTTGTCGTAGGTCAGGTTGTTGCCACCCGGCCCCACCGGCTGTGCGTTGCCGACGGCAGTATCGGCGTCGGCCTGCAGCACACCGTTCACGATCACCGGCGCGGCGTTGTGGGCGATGTCGTCGAGGAAGCCATGCCCGGTGCTCACGGCATTGGCCAGGCTGATCGGCGCGTCGCGGTTGCCTTCGACCAGCGTGGTGACGTCGTCGGCGGTGCCGGCGATGTTGTCGGCGCCATTGCTAACGCGCATCACCACCTGCGGCATGCCGTTGGGCCCGCGCACGAAGTTGCCGTAGGGGTCGGTGGCCAGCAGCGGCACGCTGTGCACGTCGGCGTCGGTCAGATTGATGCCGAGCAGGTCGCGGGCCTGGGCCTTGACCACCGCCCAGGTGGCCATGCCACCGCTTTCGCCGTTGCCATCGTCGGCGGTGCCGAAGCGGCCATCGGCGCCCAGGTCACGGTTGGTGATGAGCCGCCCGGTGGCTACCGGGTCGCCTGCGGCATTGAGCGTGTATTCACGCAGGAACACCTGGTGCGAGGGGTGCGAGCTGTAGGTCTGGCTCTGGTCGACGAACGGCGAGGTGGTGTTGGTCTGTCCATCGTCGGCGGTACCCACAACACCATCGGCGCCTGCGGTACGCACAGCCCGTGGCAGCACCATGAAGTTGGTCGGGCTGCCTTCGACGAACAGCGGGTCGTCCGGCTGCAGCGGGATGAACACGAAGTCGGTGCTGCTCTTGGTGACCAGGTCCAGACCGTGGTCGAAGAACTGGCCGAAGAAGGTCATCCAGGCGTTGAAGCCGGCGGTCAGGCCGACGTCGGGCGACACGTTGGGGATGAAGAACACTTCGGTGTCGTCAGCGGTGCCGAACACCCCGTCGATGCCGGGGCTGATCACCGGAGCGGCACCACCATTGGCCTCGACCGCGGCCGGGTTGTTCGCCGTCTGGTCGACGATCAGGTTGCTGATGGTGCGTGGTTGCGAATCGGTGACCGTGCCGGTGCCGGCATAGTCGCCGCTGAAGGAGGGGCTGAGCAGGCGCAGGAACGAGTTGTCGGCGGCACCGAACTCGCTCTGCCCGGTTACCAGGTTGTTGTAGCTGCCGTCCACGGTGCGCAGGCCGAACGGTACCTGGCTGTTGGGCAGCAGGTCGGTCAGGCTCGCGCCATCGGCGTGGGCTTCGGCGATGAAAATCTGTTGAAGGATGAACTCCAGGTCCGACTTGCTGAAATCTGCCATTTCAATTGCCCTCGATCTGTCCGGAGATGACACAGGGCAACAGGGTCCTTCCCGCGCCCAGTCAGTGTTGACGTGCGCAGATACTGGTTCGGTGGTCCAGGTTCAGTGGGCACAACACTCTTGTGCTGGCCCCCACTGGCCTCATCATTCGCAAGCCGGCACCCACCATCCGGGGAGCCTTGTTAAGCATGCGATACAGCTGTAACGCACATGCATCGACCCCAGCTCGCACAGGGCCCGAATACATCAGACTAAAGTCGCAGGCGAAAAGGTTGTCAATATCCCGTCGAAAAAATCATCGTCCGATGATAATGCGATGCAAATAGCTGTTTTTTTGGCACTTATGAAAAGTTCAAAGACTTCATAGAGCGAAACGATATTACCGGCTATGTCGCTGCAACCTACGCTCCAGCATGTGGGAGCAGCGCAGCGTTTTGGAGCATCCGCCATTAGAGCGATCCGCCTGCGAGCCAACCAGAAGCCACGATTACCGCTGCACGGGGCGCCGCAAGGGCTTCCCGATTTGTGATAAAGGGAGGCCCCGATGCACAAGCCACCACGCACTCGTTCCGAGCTGGCCGACGTGCTGTTCCGCCTGCGCCGCAGCTTTTTTGCCCTGGCCGCCTTCAGCGGCGTCATAAACGTCATGATGTTGACGCCAGCAATTTATATGTTGCAGGTGTACGACCGCGCCCTGGTCAGCCGCAACGTCACCACCCTGACCATGCTCACCCTGCTGGTGATCGGCTTGTTCATGCTGATGTCGGCCCTGGAGATGGTCCGTACCCGCGTACTGATCCGGGTCGGCAACTTCCTCGACATGGACCTCAACCGACGCATCTTCAGCGCTGCCTTCGAACGCAACCTGAGCCGCGCCGGCGGCAACCCGGCCCAGGCCCTGCAGGACCTTGCGCAGGTGCGCCAGTTTCTGACCGGTAACGGCCTGTTCGCCTTCTTCGATGCCCCCTGGACGCCGATCTACCTGCTGGTCTGCTACCTGATCCACCCACTGCTGGGGCTGGTGACGCTGATCGGCTCGCTGATCCTGGTGGGCCTGGCCTACCTCACCGAGAAGGCCACGCAAAAACCCTTGGCCGAGGCCAACCAGGCGGCCATGTCGTCGGCCAGCTATGCCAACAACAACCTGCGCAACGCCGAAGTGATCGAAGCCATGGGCATGCTGCCGGAGATAGGCAAGCGCTGGTACCAGGGGCACTTGCGCATCCTGCAGATGCAGACCCTGGCCTCCGACCGCGCCGCAATGATCAGCAGCACCGGGCGCTTCGTGCGCATCACCTTGCAGTCAGTGATCCTCGGTGCCGGCGCACTGCTGGCGATCGAGGGCAAGATCACCCCCGGCATGATGATCGCCTGCTCGATCCTTACCGGCCGCGCCCTGGCCCCGGTTGAACAGGCGATCGCCGCGTGGAAGCAACTGCTGGGCTGCCGTTCCGCCTGGGGCCGGCTCAACGACCTGCTGCACGACTACCCGCAGCGGCCACCGAGCATGTCGCTGCAGCGGCCAATGGGCATGCTGGCCGTGGAAAACGTGATCGCAGGCGCCCCCGGCACCAACAACAACATCGTGCGCGGGGTCAGCTTCAGCCTGGTCCCGGGTGAAAGCCTGGGCATCATCGGCCCTTCGGCCTCGGGCAAATCCACCCTCGCCCGCCTGCTGGTAGGCGTGTGGCCGACCCAGGCCGGCAAGGTGCGCCTGGACGGCGCCGACATCTTCACCTGGAACAAGGCCGAACTTGGCCCGTGGCTCGGCTATCTGCCGCAGGATGTGGAGTTGTTCGAGGGCACTATCGCCGAGAACATCGCACGCTTCACCGAAGTGGACAGCGAAGCGGTGATCCGCGCTGCCCGCAGCAGTGGCGTGCACGACATGATCCTGCGCTTCCCGCAGGGCTACGACACCCGCCTGGCAGCCGACGGCAGCCCGCTGTCCGGTGGCCAGAAGCAACGCATCGCCCTGGCCCGTGCGCTGTATGGCGAGCCGAACCTGGTGGTGCTGGACGAGCCCAACGCCAACCTCGATGACGTTGGCGAAAAGGCCTTGGTCGATGCGCTGGCCGAACTCAAGGCGCGCGGGGCCACGGTAATCCTGATTTCCCACCGGCCTAATGTGCTGTGCGCGGTCGACAAGGTGCTGATGCTGCGTGACGGTGCCGTGCACATGCTCGGCAGCCGCGACGAAGTGTTCGCGGCGCTGCGCAAGGCCAGCGTGATCCCGGCGGCGACCGCAGCGCCGCTGGCCTCGGTAAAAGCACGGGAGTGATCGATCATGCAGATGACCCAACACACCGAATTGATTCCCGCCGAGGCCCGCAACGGTATCGACCTGGACATGGGCCGGCCGGCACGCTGGGGCGTATGGATGGTCATCGCCGGCTTTGGCGGCTTCCTGCTGTGGTCGTGCCTGGCGCCACTTGATGCCGGGGTGGTCGCCACCGGCACGGTCAAGGTCACCAGCAACCGCAAGGCGGTGCAGCACCTGACCGGCGGCACGGTCGAGGCGATCCTGGTGCGTGAAGGCGACATGGTGAAGAAAGGCCAGGAGGTGGTACGCCTGGACGCCCTGCGCGCGGTGGCCGAACAGGGCGCGGTCAGTGCCCAGTACATCGTCAGCAAGACCGTGGAAAACCGCCTGAAAGCCGAACGCGATGGCCGCGACAAGGTCACCTTCGACCCTGCCCTGCTCAAGCACTACGGCAACGACCCGCGCCTGCTGGCAGCCATGGACCTGCAACAGCGCCTGCTGGACACCCGCCGCGCCGGCCTTGCTGGCGAACTGAGCATCCTCGAGGAAAACCTGGCCGCCACGGCGGTGCAGCTCAAGGGCCTGCAGCAGGTGTACGGCGCCCGCGCCTCGCAGATCGGCTTCCTCAACCAGGAACTGCAAGGCACACGCGTGCTGGCCGCCGAAGGCTATGTGCCACGCAACCGCCTGCTGGAGCTGGAGCGCAACAATGCCGACCTGTCCGCCGGCCAGGCCGAAAACCTCAACAACATTGCCCGGGCGCGCAGCCAGGCCACCGAGATCAAGCTGCGCATCCTGCAACGCCAGCACGACTACCTCAAGGAAGTGGAATCGCAACTGACCGATACCGCCAAGGAGAACACCACCCTGGCCGATCGCCTGCGCGCGCTGGACTACGAAGTGACCCACACGGTGATCCGCTCGCCGATCGACGGCATGGTCCAGGCACTGAGCATCGCCACGGTCGGCGGCATCATCCAGCCTGGAGCCAAGATCATGGAGGTGGTGCCGCTCGACCAGCCGTTGCAGGTCGACGCGATGATCCCGGTGCAGGCCATCGACAAGATGGTGCCGGGCCTGGACGTGGACCTCGCCTTCCCGGCCTTCAACCATGCGAAGACGCCGAACATCCCCGGGCGGGTCATGACCATTTCCGCCGACCGCCTGATGGACGAAGAAAGCAAGCAGCCGTACTACCTGGCCCAAGTGGAAGTGACGCAAGGCGGCATGGGCCTGCTGGGCAGCAACCACATCCGCCCCGGCATGCCGGCCACCGTCACCATCAAGACCGGCGAGCGCAACCTGCTCAGCTACCTGCTCAAGCCGATGCTCGAACGCGTGGACGCCTCGTTCAAGGAGCAATGACATGAATCGCCCGTGCCTGATGTTGTGCCTGTTGGGGTTGTCCGTACAGGCCAGTGCCATGGACCTGAAGCAAGCCTGGGACCTGCTGCAGTACCAGGGCCCGATCTACCGCGCCGCGGTGCACGAGAAAGAAGCCGGCAGTGAGAACCGCGCCATCGGCGAGGCCGGCCTGCTGCCGCAGATCAACGCTGCGGGCTACTTCAACAAGGTCAATGGCAGCCAGCGGCAGAATGGCCGGGACAGCGACCTGGACTATGACTCCAAGGGCGCCAACGTGCGGTTGCGCCAACCGCTGTTCAACAAGCAGAAGATGGCCGAGTACCGCCAGGGCCAGCAACGTGCCGACTACAGCGTGGCGGTGTTCGATGCCAAGACCCAGGACGCTGCGGTGCGCCTGGCCGACGCCTACTTCGACGTGCTGCTGGCCAGCGAAACCATCACCCTGGCCAAAGCCAAGCTGAATGCCTTCGAAGAGCAGCTGGCGTCGGCGAAGCGGCGCATGGAGCTGGGTGCCGGCACCATTACCGACATCGACGAGTCAGTAGCCCGTCGCGACCTGGCCGAGGCCGACCTGATCGAGGCCCAGGACAACCTGGTCAACGCCCGCCGCAAGCTGGAGGAATACATCGGTGAAACGCCGGAGTCGCTGACCACCTTGCAGCCGGGCTTCAGCACCCCGCCGCTGATGCCGGGCAACCTGCAGGACTGGCTGGTCAAGGCCCAGGCCGACAGCCCATTGATTCATGCGCGCCGGCACAACTACGAGCTGGCCGAAGAAGAAGTGAAACGCGCCCGCGCCGGGCACTGGCCGACCCTGGATTTCGTGGCGGGCTATACCGCCGGCAGCAGCCAGTCGATTTCCGAACTGAACCAGCGCAACCACTACAGCTCGATCGGGCTGGAGCTGAACATTCCGTTGTACAGCGGCGGCAGCACCAGCGCCCTCACCCGCCAGGCCAGCGCCAACAGTTCCAAGGCCCTGGATGAACTGGACGCCACGCGCGAGGAAGTGATTTCCGGCACCACTCGCGAGTACCGCGGCGTGCAGAGTGGCGCCTTGCGCATTCAGGCGCTGGAAAAGGCCGTGGCGTCGAACGAACGCTCGCTGCTTTCGGCCCGCAAGGGTTTCCGGGAAGGCGGTACCAGCACCAACTCGGATGTGCTCAATGCCGAGGAATTGCTGTTTGACGCCCGGCATGACCTGTTCGAGGCGAAGCTGAACTACCTGATGTCGCGGCTGCGCCTGGCATCGTCGGTGGGCAGCCTGGGGGATGACGATATCCAGCAGATCAACGATTACCTCGGGCCGGAACTATTGGTTACCAATTGATGCTGCCTTTGTGGGAGCGGCCTTGTGTCGCGAAAGGGCCGCAAAGCGGCCCCGGCAATTTCTGCATTGGTGCTGAAACCCTGGGGCTGCTGCGCAGCCCATCGCGACGCAAGGCCGCTCCCACAGGGTATGCGGCGCCTACCGCATTTTGCTCCATTTCAGGCTATGATCGGTCACCCCGCCGCGGACGCCCTGCCCCATGCCCGTAGACCTGCAAGCGTTATACCCCAGGCTGATCCACCTGATGCTGGACACGGTGTTCGTGGTCGACCGGGACAACCAGATCGTTTTCGTCAGCGATGCCTGCGAGGCGCTGCTGGGCTACCGGGCCTGCGAATTGATCGGCACCCCGATCACCGACTACATGCACCCTGACGACCTGGCGATCACCCGCGCATCGATCGTCCGGGTGATGAACGGCCAATCCCACTACGACTTCCGCAACCGCTACATCCGCAAGGATGGCGGTATCGTGCATATCCTGTGGGCCGCCTGCTGGTCCGATGAGGCCGATGCCCGCGTCGGTGTGGCGCGGGATGTCACCGCCCAACGCCAGGCCGAGGAGGAACTGCGCTTCCTGGCCCACCATGACCCACTCACCCGCCTGGCCAACCGGGCCATGTTCAATGAGCGGCTGGACACCGCCCTTGCCGCGGCCCGGCACCACAACCACCCGCTGGCGTTGCTGTTCATCGATATCAATGACTTCAAGGACATCAACGACAACCACGGCCACAGCGTGGGTGACCGGGTGCTGTGCACCCTGGCGCGGCGCCTGGAAGGCTGCGTAGGTGCGACCGATACAGTGGCGCGGATGGGTGGTGACGAGTTCACCGTGCTGCTGACCGACTACGTGTCGCCAGAGGCCATCGCCGAGCAGGTGGCACGCATCCTGGCCGCCATGGCGGAGCCACTCGGCGCCGAGTTTGCGGGCATCGATGCGCCATCCTGCAGCATTGGCGTGGCCCGTTTCCCCGAGGACGGCAACGATGCCGACATGCTGCTGCGCCATGCTGATGGCGATATGTACCGGATCAAGCGACAGCACGCTGCGGCCGGCTGAGCGCTTTGGCGGCCGCCAGCGGAAACGAGCACGACGGAGATGACCATGCGCAACCCTGAAGACGCCTTGCTCGACAGCTGGCAGCACAACGCCCAGGCCTGGATCGATGCGGTACGCAGCGGCAGTATCGAGAACCGCCGCCAGGTCACCGACCAGGCCATCCTGCTGGCCATTCTTGGCCGCCAGCCCGAACGGGTGCTCGACCTGGGCTGTGGTGAAGGCTGGCTGTTGCGCGCGCTGGGCGACCGGGGTGTCGAGGCGGTAGGTGTGGATGGAGACCGGGCGCTGGTGGATGCCGCGCGTGCTGCAGGTTCCGCCGAGGTGCACCTGGCCAGCTATGCACAGCTGGCCGCCGGGCAGGCCTATGTTGGCAAGGACTATGACCTGATCTGCGCCAACTTCGCCCTGTTGCAGCAGGACATCATCCCGCTGCTGGCGGCGATGAATGCGTTGCTGGCGCCCGGCGGTGCGCTGGTGATCCAGACCCTGCACCCGTGGGGCGTGGCGGATGGGGATTACCAGGATGGCTGGCGGGAGGAGGCGTTTGCCGGGTTCGCCGGGGATTGGCAGGTGATGCCGTGGTACTTCCGTACCCTGGCCAGCTGGTTGAACGCGCTGGACATGGCGGGGTTGCGGCTGGTCAGCCTGCAGGAGCCACAGCACCCGCAGAGTGCGCTGCCGCAGTCGCTGCTGTTGGTGGCCGAACGCCCTTGAAGCATACGCGGTCGGTGTAGGAGCGGCCTTGTGTCGCGATGGGCCGCAAAGCGGCCCCAAGATTCATGCGGTGCTGCTGAAATCCTGGGGTCGCCTTGCGGCCCATCGCGACACAAGGCCGCTCCTACAGGGACCGCGCCGGGCTCAGAGGACCGGCTTGCGCGCCGCCCCGCTGCGGGCCTTGGCCATGGCTGCCAGGCGCACCGCAACGTTGGCCGCACCGTAACCGGCATACCCCCCCTTGCGCTGGATGATCTCGAAGAAGAAACGCTCTTCGAACGGCTCGGTGTACACGTGGAATAGCTCGCCGCCCTGGGCATCGCGGTCGTACAGCACGTTGTAGTACGCCAGTTCGCTGAGGAACTCGTCGTCGAAATCGAAACGCGCCGCTAGGTCGTCGTAGTAGTTCAGCGGGATCTCCAGCAACGGTACCCCAGCCAGTTTTGCCCGCGCCACCTCGCGGAAGATGTCGTCGCAATCGAAGGCGATGTGGTGCACGCCCGAGCCACGGTAGCTGGACAGCGCATGGGCGATGGCGGTGTTGCGGTTTTCCGAGATGTTCAGCGGCAGGCGCAGAGTGCCGCATTGGCTACGCAGGGCGCGGCTCTTGACCAGGCCATAAGGGTCCGGCAGCACCACTTCGTCGTCGGCAGCGAAATCGAACAGGCTCTTGTAGAACAGCACCCAGCTGTCCAGCGACTCGGCCGGCAGGGCCAGGGCCATGTGGTCGATACGGCGCAGGCCGCCGGTGGCCGTGGCGTTCTTGTCAAGGCTGAAGTCGGTGTCGTACAGGGTCTGGCCGGCAGTGCCCTGCTCCACCAGATACAGCAGGCTGCCATCTGGCGCACGTACCGCCGGCACTTCGCACTCGTTGGGCCCGACCAGGCCACGGAACGGCTGGCCACGGAAGGCGGTGGCGCGCTTCAAGGCGGCTTGCTGGTCCTTGACCCGCAGCGCGGTGGCACACAGCGACGGCCCGTGGGCCTCGAAGAAGTTGTGGCCGAAGGAATAGGGTTCGGCGTTCAGCACAATGTTGATATCGCCCTGGCGCAGCAGCTGCACCTCTTTGCTGCGGTGCTTGCCGGCATCGGCAAAGCCCAGGCGCTTCAGCCAGCTGCCCAGGCGCGCTCCAACGGCTTCGTCGACCGCGAATTCGAGGAACTCCACACCGTCATAGGCACTGGCCGCCGGTGGGGTGAACAGTACACCGGGCTCGATCGAGGTACCTTCCTGCTCCAGGCGCAGGCGTGTGTGCTCTTCGAGGTACAGCAGCGAACGCAGGCCGTCGGCGGCGTTCTGCCGGGGCGGTGCGGCGCGGAACCCATCGTTGAAGATTTCCAGCGACAGCGGCCCGCGGTAGCCAGTGGCAAGAATTGGCGCCAGGAAACCGGCCATGTCCATCTCGCCCTGCCCCGGGAAGCAGCGGAAGTGGCGGCTCCACTCCAGCACATCCATGGCCAGGATCGGCGCGTCGGCCATTTGCACGAAGAAGATCTTGTCGCCGGGGATGTCGCGGATCGCGCTCGGGTCGCCCTTGAGCGACAAGGTGTGGAAGCTGTCGAGAATCACCCCGAGGGCCGGGTGGTCGGCCTGGCGCACCAGGTTCCAGACTTGCTGGTAGGTGTTGACGTGGCGGCCCCAGGCCAGCGCTTCGTAGCCAATGCGCAGGCCGCGTTTGCCAGCGTGCTCGGCCAGCAGGCGCAAGTCATCAACCAGCAATTGTTCTTCGCCCAGGGCATCGGCCTGGACGTTGCTGCATACCAGCACCAGGTCGGTGCCCAGTTCCTGCATCAGGTCGAACTTGCGCTCGGCGCGGTCGAGGTTTTTCTGCAGGCGGTCGCGGCGGCAGCCCTCGAAATCGCGGAACGGCTGGAACAGGGTGATGGCAATACCCAGGTCGGCGCACATCTGCCGTACCTGGCGCGGGCTGCCGGCGTAATAGAGCAGGTCGTTTTCGAAGATCTCGACGCCGTCAAAACCGGCGGCGGCGATGGCTTCGAGCTTTTCCGGCAGGGTGCCGCTCAAGGACACGGTAGCGATCGAACGCTGCATGGCGGGAGTTCCTTGTTGTTAGAGGGTTGAGGCCAGGGCTGCCTGTACCGGCCCAATCGCCGGCAAGCCAGCTCCCACAGGATTGGCGCATACCTTGTGGAAGCTGGCTTGCCGGCGATAGGGCCAGACCTGGAAAATCAGGACCACAGTTCCTGGCACGATCGATTATTCGCAGGTAAAGTCGTCGCTTCAATCTCTTTGTACGGAATGGTTAGTTTTGCGTTCGATTATCGCACAAAACCGGTTTTAGCGAATTGCCAGTCCACTGGCCCGTGGTCAACATGAACCACAGACGCAGGCACACCGACCCTCGCCTCCTGCCTTGGCGAATCTCCGGCGGAACCTGTGCAAACAACAATAACAACGGAGACAACGATGGCTCACTCCAGCTCTCAAGCCAAGAAAGCGACCGCCAGTGGATGGATAGGCTCGGCACTCGAGTACTACGACTTCTTCATCTACGCCCAGGCCGCTGCGCTGATTTTCCCGCAGATCTTCTTCCCCAACACCGACCCGAAAATGGCCATCATTGCCTCGCTGGCCACCTACGGCGTGGGTTACCTGGCGCGCCCGGTCGGCGCCTTCGTGCTGGGCCACTGGGGTGACACCCGCGGCCGCAAGAACGTACTGCTGCTGTGCATGTTCCTGATGGGCCTGTCGACCATGGCCGTTGGCCTGCTGCCCACCTACCACGACATCGGCCTGCTCGCCCCGGCCTTGCTGGTAGTGCTGCGCCTGATCCAGGGCTTTGCCGTGGCCGGGGAAATCTCCGGTGCCAGTTCGATGATCATGGAGCATGCACCGTTCGGTCGACGGGGCTACTACGCCAGCTTCACCCTGCAAGGCGTGCAGGCTGGCCAGGTGTTGGCGGCGGCAGTGTTCCTGCCACTGGCCTACTTCATGCCCAGCGAAGCCTTCAACGACTGGGGCTGGCGCATTCCATTCCTGATGAGCGCCATCGTGCTGATCGCCGGCTTCATCATTCGTAAGGAAGTGCACGAAACCCCGGCGTTCGTGAAGGAAGAGAAGCAGGACAAAGTCGCCAAGTCGCCGATCAGCGAGGCCTTCCGCCACAGCTGGAAGCACATGGTGCTGGTGATGTTCATGGCCTTGATGAACGTGATCCCGGTAGTCGCCACCATCTTCGGTGCGGCCTACGCGGTGCAGCCAGCCTATGGCATCGGCTTCGACAAGAGCGTGTACCTGTGGATTCCGGTAGTCGGCAACATCGTCGCGGTGCTGGTGATTCCATTTGTCGGCAATCTGTCCGACAAGATCGGCCGTCGCCCGACCATGATCGCCGGTTGCCTGGGCTCGGGCCTGCTGGCTTTCGTCTACCTGTATGCGATCAGCATTCAGAACGTACCGCTGGCGTTCGCCTCGTCGATCGTGATGTGGGGCATGGTGTACCAGGGTTACAACGCGGTGTTCCCAAGCTTCTACCCAGAGCTGTTCCACACCCGCTACCGTGTTTCGGCCATGGCCATCGCGCAGAACATCGGCACCATGCTGACCGCCATGCTGCCGGCGCTGTTCGCCCTGGTAGCCCCGCCTGGTTCGGACAACATCCCGCTGGTGGTCGGTGGCCTGGCGTTCTTCATCACCTGCGTGTGTGCCCTGGCAGCGTACATCGCCCCGGAAACCCATCGCCTGGCAATGGAAGACCTTGGCAACCCCGATGCCAAGCCGATGGACAAGACCGCGTATGAGGCTAGCCGTAAAGGGAGCTTTCAGGCGGTGAGCCACTGACAGATTGCAGGGGACTGCTCTGCAGCCCATTCGCGGGCATGCCCGCTCCCACCTTGACCGCATAGGCTCCAGGTCTTGTGCGGTCCCTGTGGGAGCTGGCTTGCCAGCGAAAGGGCCGCAACGCGGCCCCGGCAGTTTCAACCCTTGACCACTTCCTGCAAGCGCGCCCAGAGCTGTTCGACATGCTCCCGCTCGGTCGGCAATGCGCCAATCGACACCCGCACCATCCACCGCCCATCCAGCGTCGCCGGTGTCACATAGGCATCCCCGGACGCGTTCAGCCGTTCGGCCCAGCCCTTGGTATGCGCATCCAGCGCCTCCCCTTCCAGCCCCGCAGGCCGATGGCGAATGCACAACGTCTGCAACTGCACCGGCGCCAGCACCTCCCACTCCGCCGCCGCGCCGATTTGCCCGGCCAGCCACTGGGCATTGTCCAGGTCACGCCGCAGCCGTGCCTGCAACGCCTCGACCCCCTCGCTGCGCAGCATGAACCACAGCTTCAACGCACGGAACCGGCGGCCCAGCGGGATACCCCAGTCACGCAGGTTCTTCACCTCGCCATCCACCGCCGACTGCAGGTAGCTGGGGTTGGTGCTCATCACCCGGATCAGGTGCTGCGGGTCGCGCACGTAGTAGATCGAGCAATCGAAGGCCACACCCAGCCACTTGTGCGCGTTGACCACCAGCGAATCGGCCAGCTCGATGCCGTCCCACATCCAGCGGCATTCCGGCAGGATCATCGCCGAGCCGGCCATGGCCGAGTCCACGTGCAGCCACAGGCCATGGGCCTGGGCGATCTCGCCGATCGGCCGCAGCGGGTCGAGGGCCGTGGTAGCGGTGGTACCGGTGGTCGCGACCACGGCGCAGGGCTGGTTGCCGGCGGCCAGGTCCTGCTCGATCGCCGCCTGCAGTGCTTCCGGGCGCAGGGCATGGCGTTCGTCGGTCGGGATCAGGCGGATGTTGTCGCGACCGAAACCGGCCAGCAATGCGGCCTTGTCCACCGAGCTGTGGGCATGGGCGCTGACATAGACGATCAGCGGCCTGGCCTGGGCTTGCAGGCCGCCGCGTACCAGTGCGTAGTCGCTGGCGCGTTCCCGCGCGCAGAACAGCGCCACCAGGGTACTGGTGGATGCGGTGTCCTGGATCACCCCGCTCCATTGGCCAGACAGGCCGAGCAGCTGACGCAGCCAGTCGAGGGTGGTTTCCTCCAGCTCGCTCAGGGCCGGGCTGGACTGCCACGACAGGCCAAGCACGCCCAGGCCAGTGCTGAGGAAGTCACCGAGGACCGACGACAGGGTGCCGTTGGAGGGGAAGTAGCCGTAGAAGTCCGGGTGCTGCCAATGGGACAGGCCGGGCATGACCAACTGGTTGACGTCGTCGAGGATCGCTGCGAAAGGTTCGCCTTGCAGGGGGGCCTGAGCGGGCAAGGCGGCCTTGAGATAGCCGGGCTCGACCTGGGCCATGACCGGGCGCTCGCCGACGGTCTGGCGGTAGTCGGCGATCAGGTCGATCAGTTGGTGGCCGTACTGGCGGAATTGTTCGGGGGTCACCTGGGGTCTCCTGTGGGTGGTTCGCTGCCTGTACTGGCCTCTTCGCGGGTAAACCCGCTCCCACAGGTACTGCATCGTTTGTAGGAGCGGGTTTACCCGCGAAGAGGCCGGTACAGGCAACATAATGCCCCCAGTCTAGGCACCTATCCCCAGGCAAATAACCCCGCCTCGCGCATACCTGCTATGGCAAACCCGCATGCCCGCCCTGCACACCGAACTGCGACTGGCGCCACAACTCGAACACCCGGTTGCGCAACCAGCGGTGTTCGGCCGAGGCCTGCAGGCGCTGGTGCCACACTACCCAGTAGCGCTGGCTGTGGTCGATGAAGCCCAACGGCCGCCAGGCCAGGTCATGCAGGCGGCACAGCTGCCGGGCGATGTGCTCGGGCACGGTGGCCAGCGCCTGGCTGTTGGCGATCACCTGCACGGTGGCGGAGAAGAACGGCACTTCCAAACTGACCCGCCGTTGCAGGCCCTGGGCGCGCAAGTGGCGGTCGATGAAGCTGTCCTTGTCGCCTCCACCGGAAATACGCACATGCTTGTGCGCCAGGTAGTCGGCCTGGCTGAGCGCGCCGTGGGCGGCCAGCGGGTGGTCGTGGCGCATCAGGCACACCGCGCGGTCCTCGCCCAACAGGCGCCCGTGCAGGTTGGGTGGCGACTCGTCGAACAAGGTGGTGGCCAGGTCGATCTCGCCGCTGGCCAGCAAGGCGTACTGGCCGGCCTGCCAGGTGCGGTACTCCAGCGATACACCCGGCGCTTCGCGCTCAAGCGCCGCCACCAGCAGCGGCAGCATGTGCTCGGCCACGTAGTCCGAAGCGGCCAGGCAGAAACGCCGCTCGCAGCGCGCCGGGTCGAACACCGCGGGCTGGCGCAGGGCGTGCAGCTCCTCGAGAACCTGGCGCAGGGGTTCGACCAGGGCTTCGGCGTGTTCGCTGAGCACGTAACCACGGCCCTGGCGTACCAGCAAGGGGTCATCGAAGGCTTCGCGCAGGTGGGCCAGCTGGCGGCTAAGTGCGGACTGGCTGACGCCGAGGCGCTCGGCGGCATGGCTGAGGTTCTTCAGCTGCAGCAGGTGGTCGAGGGTGCGCAGGTGGGCGAGGCTGAGGGAGGCGAAAGCGGGGTTCATCGGGGTTCGGCTCCAGACCGCTGGCGAGGGCTTTGCCCTCGTTTCGCGACACAAGGCCGCTCCTACATGGGTCATGCGTTCCCCTGTAGGAGCGGCCTTGTGTCGCGATGGGCCGCAAAGCGGCCCCAGAGAAGCAGATCAGTCAGTCAGACCAACATAAACGTTCTGCACGTCATCGTTCTCGTCGATGGCTTCGAGGAACGCTTCCACCTCGGCCAGCGCTTCGGCACTCAGGGTTGCCGCGCTCACCGGGTTCTTCGGGGTGTAGCCGATCTTCGCCGAGGTCACGGTGAAGCCGTGCTCCGGCAGGGCCTTCTGCACGGCGTCGAGGTCGGTGGTGTCGGTGATGAACAGGGTCGAACCCTCTTCGTCGCCTTCCTCGAAGTCCTGGGCACCGGCTTCGATGGCCGCCATTTCCGGGTCGGCTTCGCCGCTCGGGGTGGCTTCGATCAGGCCGACATGGTTGAAATCCCAGGCCACCGAACCACTGGCACCCAGCTGGCCCTTGCGGAACAGCACGCGGATCTGCGCGACGGTGCGGTTGACGTTGTCAGTCAGGCACTCGACGATCAGCGGCACCTGGTGCGGGGCGAAACCTTCGTAGCTTACCGCCGAGTACTGCACGGCATCGCCGTCCAGGCCCGCGCCCTTGCGGATTGCGCGCTCCAGGGTCTCGCGGGTCATCGAGGCCTTCTTGGCCTGCTCGATGGCCAGGCGCAGGCGTGGGTTCATGTCCGGGTCGGCGCCGGACTTGGCGGCGATCTGGATCTCTTTGGACAGCTTGCCCATGATCTTGCCTTTGGCGTTGGCCGCGGCTTCTTTATGTTTGGCTTTCCACTGTGCGCCCATGTCGACTCTCTTGTTTCAGCGGCCGGTTCAGGAAGCGACCGGCCAAAAGTGGGTGCAGTTTATACGCCCTCTGGCCTGTGTTCGACAAGAAATCTCATCAGCCTTTATCGGCCTTGCCCGCCGCCGCGGCAAACCGCGCCAGGCGCACATCCAGCCTGCGCGGCCGCAGCCCACGGTCCTCGGCCCGCTCCTTGCGGCGGATGGCATTGCGCACCATCAGCGAGCCCAGATAGCGAATCGGCTCGGGCGGGAACAGCCCCAGCGGCCCCTTGACCAGCGGCGAACGGGTCCATGGGTTGTCCAGCCCCAGCGCCAGCGACGACAGAATCTGCCCGCCCATGTGGCACGGCCCGACGCCGCTGCCGGAGTAACCAAAGCCGTAGAACACGTTGCCCTGCCCGTCCAGCCGGCCAAAGAACGGCAAACCGGTCACCGAGCGGTCGGACGGCCCGTTCCAGCTGGCCGCCAGCGGCACCTCGGCCAGCGCCGGGAAAAACCCGCCCAGGCTTTCACGCAGCAGCGGCCGGTACGGCGACGGCTGGTCGAACACCGGCAGCATGCGCCCGCCATAGGCGAAGGTATTGCCGCCCTTGCCGAGCATCAGCCGACCATCGGAGGTGTTGTGGTAGTAATGCACGAATATCCGTGAATCGAGCACGCTGATGCCGCTGTCCAGGCCGACCTGGTGCAACAGCTCGGGGCAAGGTTCGGTGATTACCATGTCGCTGGAAACAATCGCCACGCTGCGCTCGAACTGTGGGAAAGCCCGCGCCATCCAGGCATTCAGGCCCAATACCACGCGGTCGGCGCGCACCGTGCCATGGGCTGTGCGCACCTGCACCGGGGCGCCGTGCTCCAGGCCGGTCATGGCGGTGCCCTCATGGATGCGCACGCCGCGCTGCAAGGCCACCCGGCGCAGGCCGCGCACCAGCTTGCCCGGCTGCACCGTGGCCGCGGCCGGCGAGAACCAGCCTTCCAGGTGCCGCGCCGAACCCGCCAGACGCTGCACCTGCTGCAGCGGCAGGCGGCGAAACGAATTGATCCCCTTTTGCTCCAGCGCAGCGATCACCGCGTCGGTGGCGCCGACCTGCGCGGTGTTGGTGGCGGTGTACAGCGTGCCGTCCAGGCGGTAGTCGCAATCGATGCCATTGGCCGCGCAGAACGCGCCGATCTCACCGATGCTGCGCTCGGACTCACGCACCAGGCGCACCGCCTCGGCCACCCCGAACAGCCGCTCGAGGGTGAAGTACTTGGCCGACCAGGACAACGCACAGCCACCATTGCGGCCACTGGCACCGGCACCGCAGATATCGGCCTCGATCAGCACGATATCCAGGGCCGGCACCGCTTCCTTGAGCATCAGCGCGGTCCACAGGCCGGTATAGCCGCCGCCGACGATGCACACATCGCAACGGGCATCGCCTTGCAGCGGCGGGCACACCGCCTCTTGCGCCGAATCCAGGGCCTGTTGCAGCCAGAAGGGTCTCATTCGCTCGCTTTCCTTTCAGGTACGCAGTGGCTTGATTGCCATGCTGGTATTCGGTGCCACATCAGTGCTTTGCGCAGCGCTGGCCGGGCGGCTGTTCCAGTGCGGCAGCAGCACCAGCGCCGAGAACAGCGCGCAGCCGGCGAACACGATGAACACCGTGACACCATCGAAGTACCCCGGCAGCAGCCCGCCCAGCACCGCCCCCACCGAGCCACAGCCGTTGACGAAGCCTGCTGCGGTGGCGCCGGCCTTGGCAGTGCCGAAGTCGATGGCCGCAGCGCCGCTGATCATCGAGTCCGGCCCGTACAGGGTCAGGCCCATGACGAACAGCAGGGCCACCACCAGGATCACGCTGCCGGTGTGCATGGCCGCCATGAACGCCGCCAACGCCACGGTCAGCAACACCAGGCTGATGACACAGGCCGGCATGCGCCGGGCGCCGAACAGCTTGTCGGAGGCTAGGCCGATGATGATCGGGCCGAGCAGCCCGGCCAGTTCGAAGGCTGTCGGGATGATTGCTGCCCCCACCTTGCCCACCGAGGGCATCTGCTCGAAGACGATCACCGGCCCCCACAGCAGGATGGCGTAGCGCGCCGGCTTCAACAGGAAGTACGCCAGCCCCAGGGTCAGCACCGTGCGGTTGCGCATGATCTCCTTCAGCGGCGCCCACACGCTGCACAGGTTGCCGGCCGGGGCCATGCTCTGCGGCTCGGGCTCCACCGCCGGCAGGCCGACGTCTTCAGGCTTGTTGCGCTGCAGGAAGAAGAACAGCACGGCCACCAGCGCCACCACCGCGGCACTGGAGAAGAACGCCGCGTGCCAGGTACCGACCAGGGTATAGGCCCACCAGCCGGCGAACGGCGAGGCCACCAGGCCGCCGAAGGCATAGCAGGAACTCCACAGGCCCAGCACCCGCCCACGCTGCGACGCCGGGAAGAAGCTGCCGATGTTCTTGCACAACCCGGCCCAGCCGGTGGATTGCGCCAGGCCCTGCACCAGCATGCAGGTGGCGAAGATCGGGAAGGTGGCGTAACTGCCCATCACCACCGCCGCAGCAGCAGAAATCAGCAGGCCGCCGAGCACCACCACGCGTGGGCCAAAGCGGTCGGCAAGCATGCCCCAGGTGAACTGGCCTACGGCGTAGGCGGCCAGGTAGATGGCGTCGAGGTTGGCCATGGCGGCCTTGTCGAGCATGAAGTTGGGGTCTTCACCGATGCCCAGCTTGGCCACCGAGAAGGCCTTGCGGGTGAAGTAGAAGGCGGCGTAGGCCAGCCAGGTAATGGCGAAAATCTGTATACGCCAGCGTTTGAACGCGGCTAGGGATTGGTTCATGTAAGTCTGACCTCTTGCTTGAGTGTGCCGGCAGAATGTGAAGAAACGCCTGTCTTGTTCTTGTGTTACGCACAGCGATGACGAGGCTGTCATCGGGTCAGATGGCGCCGTGTGGGTGCCATGGCCCTGGCGGCACTTGTGGTACCAGCGTAGGGCTGACATGCATGGAAACAGTTGCGCTAAGATAAATAAAATCGATTTATCGTATTTCACACATAAGCCCAGCTTGTTACTGAGGTCGTCATGTCGGTTTCCCACGCACAACTCAAGGCCTTCCATGCCGTGGCCGTTCACGGCAGCTTTACCCGCGCCGCCGAAAAGCTGTTTCTTACCCAGCCGGCGGTGTCGGACCAGGTGCGCAAACTGGAGGAGCGCTTCGGCGTCTTGCTGTTCCACCGCAACAAGCGTTCGGTGCAGCTCACAGACCTCGGCGAACGCCTGCTGGGCATCAGCCAGCGCCTTTTCGCCTGCGAGGCCGAGGCCCATGAACTGCTGCAGGATTCGCGTGCGCTGCACACCGGCAGCCTGGTGCTGGCGGTGGACGCGCCGGTGCACGTGCTGCCGCAGATCGCCCGCTTCTGCCAGCGCTACCCGGGCATCCAGGTGAAGATCGAGACTGGCAACACCGACGAATCGCTGGCCCGGCTGTTCAGCTACCAGGCCGACCTGGCCCTGCTGGGGCGGGACGTCGACGATGAGCGGCTGCACTGCCTGCCGCTGCGCCGCGACCCGATGGTGGCGTTCGTCTCGCACCAGCACCCATGGGCCAGCCGCGGCGCGATCAGCCTGGCAGACCTGGACGATACGCCGCTGGTGCTGCGCGAGCCCGGGTCGGTGACGCGGCAGACGCTGGAAGAAGAAATGCAACGGGCCGGGCTGCGGATTCGCCCGGCTATCCAGGTGGAAGGCCGGGAAGCGGCGCGGGAAGCGGTGGTGGTGGGGATTGGTGTGGGGGTGGTGTCGGCGGCGGAGTTTGGTGCGGATGCGCGGGTGTGCGCCTTGCCGATCGTCGATTGCCAGCGGCACCTGACCGAGACCCTGGTGTGCCTGAGCGAGCAGCGCACGCGGCGGGTGGTGGCGACCTTCCTGCAGATGGTGGAGGAAGGGTTGTAAGCCTGTGCCGCCTCTTCGCGGGTAAACCCGCTCCCACAGGATCACCACAGGTTTTGAATGCTGTGCTGTGCCTGTGGGAGCGGGCAAGCCCGCGAAGAGGCCGGTACAGGCAACCCAACTATGCTGGGATAACCTCAACCCTCGGCACACAAACCATGCTCTACCGCCTTGCCGCCGACAGCCTGGTCCTGCTGCACCTGCTCTTCATCCTGCTGGTGCTGTTCGGCGGCCTGCTGGTACTGCGCTGGCGCCCTGCCCTGCTGCTGCACCTGCCGGCGCTGGCCTGGGGCCTGGCGGTGGAATGCCTGCACCTGGGCTGCCCGCTGACCACCTGGGAAAACCGCATGCGCAGCGCGGCTGGTGACGCGGGCTACCAGGGCGGCTTCGTCGAGCACTATATCTGGCCGTTGATCTACCCCGCCGGGCTGACACCGCACATCCAGCTGCTGCTGGGCACTTTCGTGCTGCTGCTCAACCTCGGCGTCTACGGTTACGTGGCCTGGCGCTGGCGCAGCCCTAGCGGGTAGCGATCACGAACAGCCGCGGGAACGGCAACAGCACCTTGCCATCGGTGGCCGGCGGGTAGTCGCGCTGCATCGCTTGCAGGTACATCTGCAGGAAATCCACCTGCTCCTGGGCATCCAACCGCCCCAGATACGGTCGCAAGGCCGAACCCTTGAACCATTCCACCACGGCTTCTGCGCCACCGGCCAACGGGTGGTGGTAGGTGGTGCGCCACACATCCACCCGCGCACACAGCGGGCTGAGCAGGTCGTAGTAGAACGCCGCGCTGTGCCGTGGCGGCAGCTGGAAATCAGCGAACTTCGCCGCCCAGGGGCCCTGGCTGGCGATTTCGCGCAGCTGCCGGTGGGCCGGCTCGTCGAGGTTGTCCGGGGTCTGCACGGCCAGGCTGGCACCTTCGCTCAGCTGGCGCACCAGGTGCGGGTACAGCGAGGCGTGGTCGGGTACCCATTGCAGCGAGGCATTGGCCAGGATCAGGTCCTGCGGCTCGGGGGCGGACCAGCCGGCAATGTCAGCGATGACTGTGCGCACGCGGGGGATGCACAGCCGTTTGCGCTCGCGGGCCTTGTCGATCATGTCCGGGTCGCTGTCCAGGGCCGTCACCTGGGCATCCGGGTAACGTTGCAGCAGCACCTCGGTGGAATTGCCAGGGCCACAGCCCAGGTCGGTGGCGTGGCGTACCGGGCGTGCCGGTACAGCGGCCAGCAGGTCACGCACCGCGCGGGTACGCTCGTCTTCGAATTGCGAATACTGGGTGGCGGACCAGGCCATGTGAAGCTCCTTTGGGCGGGCAATGTATTCAGCATATGCCATGTAACAGGCGGCCATATACCCCTGGCCCAACAACGCAAAACGGCCGGGTCCCTGAGGGAGCCGGCCGTTTCGAGAAGCGAGTGACGCTTAGTGCTGCTTGCCAGTGCGGATCTGATGCACCACACCCATCGCCACCACGATTGCCGCGGCGATACCGGTGGAAATCACCAGGATCTGGTAGTCAGGCATGAAGGCCATGGTCACCAGGGCGGCCACGATGAACGCGATCACCAGGTAGGTCAGCCATGGGAACAGCCACATCTTCAGGCGTACTTCCTTGCCTTCGGCAATCAGCTTGCGGCGCATGCGCAGCTGCGAGAAGGCAATCACCAGGTACACCAGCAGGGCAATCATGCCGGTGGTGTTCATCAGGGTTTCCAGCACGTCTTTCGGGCGCAGGGTCTCGCTGAAGTTGATCAGCGCACACACCACGGCCACGGCGCACGAACCCATGATCGCGTACACCGGTACACCGGTGCCGGCGCGGGTGATCTTGAAGAACGACGGCGCGTCGCCACGCTGGGCCAGGGAGAACAGCATGCGCGAAGCGGTGTAGTGACCCGAGATCAGGCAGCTGCTCACCGAGGTCAGCACCACGAAGTTCATCAGCAGCTCGGCATACGGCACGCCCAACAGCTCCAGGGTGCGGCGGTAGGCGCCGTAGCCGGAAACGCCCAGGTGCGGATCGTTCCACGGTACCAGGCAGACGATCAGGAAGATCGAACCCACGTAGAACAGGCACACACGCCAGACCACCGAGTTGGTCGCCTTGACGATCTGCGCGGCCGGGTCCTTGGCTTCGGAAGCGGCGATAGTGACGATTTCCGCGCCGAGGAAGGCGAACATCACCCCGAGCAAGGCACCGATCACGGTGGTGATGCCATTGGGCATGAAGCCTTCGGCGGTGAGGTGGCTGATGCCACGCACTTCACCGAACTGCCAGATGTTCAGCACGGCAGCGGTACACACGATCAGGAAGCAGACGATCGCGATCACCTTGATCAAGGCGAACCAGAACTCGAACTCACCGTAGTGCTTGACGTTGAAGAAGTTGACGGTGATCAGCAACAGGGTCGTGGCCAGCACGAACACGTTGACGCTGACGTCGGGGAAGAAACCATGCAGGATCTTGCCCGCCACATAAGCTTCCCAGGCCATGAGGATGACCCAGTACCACCAGTACAGCCAGCCGATGGTGAAACCGGCCCAACGGCCGATGGCGCGATCGGCGTAGGTGGAGAACGAACCGGTGTCTGGCGAGGAAGTCGCCATTTCACCCAGCATGCGCATGATCAGTACCACCAGGATGCCGCCTGCCAGGTAGGCCAGCACAGCAGCTGGGCCGGCGCTGTGAATCACGCTGCCGGAACCGACGAACAAGGCGCCGCCGATAACCCCGGCGATCGACATCATCGTCAGGTGGCGCGACTTGAGCGAGGCACTGAGCTTGCTCTCATGCCCGCTTTTCGCGGTGGTGGTTGTGGATGTTGCGTCCATCAGTTGTGTACCCCGTGCTTCTTTTTATCCAAGGAAAACTGTGAAACCCCGATGGCTGGCGGTTTCACGTACATCAGTGCTAATGCGCGCAGGATGGTGTGAGCGAACACACGCAGGCCTTCCATGGCGGCCTGCTGACGCGCCCCAGGGCAGGCGCCTGGAGCGAACTGAACATGCTTTAGGTGGCGATATCTGACACCTAATGTAAAAATGTCCGACGCAGAGAGCCATGCACAGTGGCATGAAACTCGCACTGCACTGTACAGGTCGCCCTTGCAATACACCTTGCAAACGCCGGGCGATACGCAACCTGAAGGCCCAAATGTTCGAATTACATCCAGACTCCTCGACCCCGCTGGTGAACCAGATCATCGACGGGCTGCGCGAGCTGATCGACAACCAGACCCTCAAGCCAGGCGCCAAGGTCCCCTCGATCCGCGCCTTTGCCGCGAGCTATTCGGTGAGCACCTTCACCGTGGTCGAGGCCTACGACCGTCTGGTCGCCCAGGGCCTGCTGGTGAGCCGGGGCAATGCGGGGTTCTTCGTCAACCGCGCGGCGGGCGAATTGCTCGACCCGCACAACGCCGAGGCCGACACCAGTCGACCAACGTTCAACTCCGAGTGGTACCTGCAGCAGATCTTCGAAATCCGCCAGTTGCCGTTCAAGCCAGGCTGCGGCTGGCTGCCCAACGACTGGATGTACGAAGACGGCCTGCGCCGCGGCCTGCGCCAGGTGGCCGGCAGCCCGCTGGAGCTGTCGGGCTACGGCGACCCCATGGGTCTGATGGAGCTGCGTGCACTGACCGCACAGAACCTGCAGCAGGAACTGTCGATCGTTGCCAACCCGGCGCAGCTGATGCTTACCCATGGCGCCAGCCAGGCCCTGGACCTGGCCGCGCGCACCCTGGTGCGCCCGGGCGACGTGGTGCTGGTGGACGACCCCGGTTACCCCAACCTGATGAGCATCCTGCGTACCCAGGGCGCGACCCTGGTCGGCGTGCCGCGCACACCGGCCGGCTACGACCTGAACCAGCTGGAACAGTTGCTCACCCATCACCGCCCCACTGCATTCTTCACCCAGCCGCACCTGCACAGCCCGACCTGCTCGCGCACGCCGCTACCGCAGCTGCACCGCCTGCTGCAACTGGCCAGCCAGCACGGCTTCCGCCTGGTGGAGAACAACCTGTACGCCGACATGGTCGCCGAACCGCAGCCGTGCCTGGCCAGCCTCGACCACCTGCAGCAGGTGGTGTACGTGGGCAGCTACTCCAAGAGCATTTCGCCCAATGTGCGGGTCGGCTACATGCTGGCCAACCCCGAGCTGATGCAGAAGCTGCTGCACCTGAAAATGCGCTCTGGCCTGACCACCTCGCAGGTGATGGAGCGCGTGGTGTATGCCGCGATCATCGACGGGCGCTGGCGCAAGCACCTCAAGCGCCTGCGCCAGCGGCTGGCCGAGGCGCACCAGGAAGTTGGCCGGCATCTGCATCGGCTGGGCTTCGAGCTGTTCATCGAGTCGGATGAAGGGATGTATATCTGGACCCGCCACCCGGCGATTCCAGACAGCGCGGCGTTGCTGGATGATGCGTTGGAGAAAGGCATCATGTTGGGGCCTGGGCAGTTGTTCATGGTCGATGCCAAAGCGACCGGGTGGATGCGGTTCAACGTGGCGTTCAGTACCGAGCCGGCGATGTGGGAGTTGCTGGAGAAGGTGTTGGTGAAGCATGTGCGGCGGGGTGGGGTGTAGTTCGCCGCAACCTTTTCAGCACCTGTGAGATCGAGCGCCGCTCTGCACATCAACTAGGCCTAGGCGTGCAGTGGGGGGGGGGGAACAGGGGAACAGGGGGATTCTCTGGTGCTTGCAGTCTGTGCAGGGATTGCCCAAGGGATGGCGCCTGATGCGAAGATTCTGGTTCCCCCAGCCTACGCCTGCCACCGATAGCTGCACACTCCACGCTTGAGCCACGCTGGCTTCTTCACGGACATGCCCGCTGCCACAGGTGCAGGCCAACTCCCTCCGCAGTCTGCGTCACCTATTCCATAAACCTCAGGGATACTTCAGCCAACGAGTGCCTATAACAAAAACTAGATGTCTAACTCCCTTGATCCAACAGCTTAACCCATCTTCTTACACCCACCAGCCATCGGCATCTACGATTTCTGTTGGTGTCGCGCTCGCTACTCAATAGCAGTGCATCTATTCCACCTGCCGCCCTTCTTGCGAAAGCCTCAAGGTTTAGTACCTCAAGGCTTCTTCAAGGGAAATAGACGTGACCTCACGCAGAACACTAACAAGCCAGGAACTGCAAGAAATATACTCAGCCGCGCCTTTTACATATGACTTTGAGGACATCCTTTCTTGGGACAGCCCGTTCACACTACCTATAACACCGCCGAACATAGCATCGCTTTCATATGATGCGCTCAGCGACAACGCAACGACCATTGCGAAAAATGTGATACAGGAAATCGAGGCTACCTGCCCAGTGAGCACTCCTGGATTTGAGAACTATTTGAATAAACATTATTCAGACATAAGACAATCCTACCCAGACCAGGCAAGCCAACTTTACGCCCAAAAGAAATTCCTCCTGCTCCTTTATAACAAAACCCACAAACAAGCCATCCGCAATATCAACCTATACTTAGCAGAACACATATATACAATAGGCATTGACGAAGCAGCACTGCATTTCGAAAACGTCGTTCACTTTAACCGCTGGCACGACCAAGATTTCTATATGATCGAGGAAGATTTGTACTTTTTAATGAGCAGCATTACTGCCGCGCAAATTGAAATAGTACTAAATCGCTGCCTTGAAAAAATAAAAAAGGAATACGAAAACCTCCAGCAGAAAACCATAATAATATTAAGAAACAACCACAACAAAGACAGTCAAGGCAATTCCATCACCTTAAAACCCAACTCCGGAATAGTGCTAAGCTCAACATTAACCACAATATCAACCAACCCAATCAGATTCGGCAGCCTTCAGAGCCATATCCTTAGAGGAATAGAGAAAGTTAAGACACTGGGCATTACTGCAACCCCGATCTTCAGGCTGGGCATAGGTTTATTTTTTTATTCATCAGAATTAGGAAACGCTGATTTGTACCATGACTCAGCCCTGAGCATGCCTGCTGAACTACTCATTCCTGATTTGCCTACGAATATTCATGACATTGCGCTTAAGCACGGGACAATCGAATCACCGCTACGAATAAATGCCAATCTGGACACGTATACACTTACGAACCGCGCAAACTCCACAAGTGCTGAAAAAAAGGTGCCTGTACGCCCCTTAGTAATGGATAAAGAAGGCAATAGCTACACATCGATTCCATCGAGTGATTTTCCAATCAGGCTCAGCTTCCCCATTCATACCGAGAACGGGTCGTCAACTACAACCCCCAGTGACCCGATACTGTCGGACCCCTATGAGGGGGTCAATCTCAGACCCGCATGGATAGAAGCGACACCGCTCCCTGCCTATGAACCACCGAATTATAAAGACTGTATTTACTGCTTCCCGCCAGAATCTGGTCTGCCACCACTGTACGTAGTTTTCAATTCTCCCTATCCCGACGCAACAACCATAGGCACTTATAGCGGGCGAGCTTATAATCCAGACAAAGCAGGTGGACCTATCGAGCGACTGGATTGGCGCGAGGTCAAAATCACAGCGACAGGCATCGGATTAGTCAAATTACACACAAGCCGCTTCGGCCCGTCCGATGCAAATGACATCATGATCAACAGGCTGGAAAAAATCCTACAGGGCAAGTTGCAAGAAACGGACACCGACAAGCGCTTTTACACACATGAGATAAGGGAGCTGGAGCGCTTTCGCACCCTTGAAATACCAGATAAAATCAGGCCGAACGATGATGGTGAAGCATGGAACAATACACACGCTGCAACACTGGAAGACTACCAACTCACCTCGGAGCTCGAACTGCTTTACACACCAGAAGCAATTGAAGCAGATGACCAGCAGATCGCACGAGAGAACAAATGAACACTATTAGCGAAATAATCACCAACGAAAGCCCCACCGATATAATTCTGTGGCTTGTCAGGCAAAATGGCATTTCTCATCCACGACTCGACAATCTATACAATCGAAATGGATGGGTGAACATTGGCGACTGCCTACAACTCATTAACCTGATTAAGAAAATGAGTGACGAAGGTTTGATACAGCGTGGTGGAAATGGCTATATCAAAGGTCCAAACTGGCGAGAGCCTGAATTCTTGACCCAAAAAAGATATGAGCTATAAGCAGAACTGATTCCAGAGCCCAGCACGTACATCCTCGTTCACCGAGACCGAGTATCATCACAGACGCCGGCAGCGACAACACAGCTGCCGGCATATAGCACTTATCACCAATCTGCTTTATCAGCAAAGAACCCCAGCACATTCGCCTCCAGGCTCTCCAGGTGATACCCCCCTTCCTGCACGATCAGGCACGGCAAGCGCATCGCCCGAATCCGCTCGCCCAATACCGCAAACCCTTCAGTCGTCACCGCCACCTTGCTCTGCGGGTCGAGTTCGTAGATATCGAACCCCAGCGACAACACCAGCACCTCGGCGCCAAAGTCCTTCACCGCAGCCAGCGCGATCTCCAGCTGGCCCATGAAGTCCGCTTCGCTAGCCCCATGCGCCATCGGCAAGTTGAGGTTGTACCCCTCCCCCGCACCGCTGCCACGCTCGTCCGCGAACCCGGCCACACCCGGGTAGAAGTTGGTGGGGTCGCCATGCACCGACACATACAGCACGTCCCGGCGGTCGTAGAAGATTTCCTGAATCCCCTGCCCGTGGTGCATGTCGGTATCGAGGATGGCCACGCGGCTGTAGCGGCTGCGCAAGGCCTGGGCAGCGACAGCGGCGTTGTTGATGTAGCAGAAACCACCGGCTGCATCGAAGCGCGCATGGTGGCCTGGCGGCCGGCACAGGGCATAGGCCGCCGGCTCGCCGTCGAGAATGGCCTTGGCACCGGCCACTGCGCTTTGCGCAGACCAATAGGCCGAGCGCCAGGTGTGTTCGCCTACAGGGCAGCTGCCGTCAGCCAGGTAGCGCCCGGCCTGGGCGAGGATGCCGCGCAGGGCGTTGGGTTCACGCACGAAGATGTTGGACATGACCTCGTCGCCCCAGTCCTCGGGCACTTCCTTCCAGCGCGCATGGGCCTCTTCGAGGAAGGCCAGGTAGGCCTCGCCATGCACTGCCTTGAGCGGTTCGAGGCCGGCGTCCTCAGGCTGACGGATGTCGAAACCCAGATCCTTGGCCGCCTGCAGCAGGCGCTGGGCGCGTTCGGGGACTTCCTGCGGGGTGCGCATGGCGCCGCGCGAGTAGTAGCTGCGTGGGTGGTGCAGCAGTTGTTCGGGGTGGAAGTAGCAACGCATCAGGCTTCTCCTTGTTCGACAATGCCCGCGCGGGCCAGCACGGCATTGAGCAGTACATCGGCACCCTGGCGGGCGTCGTCGGGCAATACGTCTTCGGCTTCGTTGTGGCTCAAGCCGCCGACACAGGGGATGAACACCATGGCGGTCGGGCAGTAGCGGGCCAGCAGGATGGCGTCGTGGCCGGCGCCGCTGACGATCGACTGCTGGGCATAGCCGAGGCCATCCACCGCCTGCTGCACGGCGGCTACGCAATCGGCATCGAATGGCGTGGCCGGGCTGATCCAGTGGCGCTCGATACGCACCTGCAACCCGCGCTGATTGGCGATGGCTTGCAGCTTCAACGTCAGCTCGCGTTCCATCGCCTCGATGGCTTCATCCCGGTGATGACGCAGGTCGACGGTGAACTGCAGCAGCCCCGGAATGGTGTTGCGCGAGGACTTGGCGATGGACAGTTCACCCACCGTGGTCAGGCCTTCAGGGGCAAAAGCGGCAGCCAGTTGCTCGACTGCCTGGATCATCCGCGCGGTGCCATACAGGGCATCCTTGCGCAGTGGCATCGGCGTGGTACCGGCGTGCGCGGCCAAGCCTTCGACCGTGACGTCGAGCCATCGGATAGCCTGCCCGCCGCTGACCACGCCGATGGCCTTGGCGTTGTCTTCAAGGATCGGGCCTTGCTCGATGTGGGCCTCGAAATAGGCATCGACTCGGCCACCCAGCGGGCGCTGGCCGGCGTAACCGGTGCGCTGCAGTTCGTCGGCGACGCTGATGCCATCGGCATCGCGAATGGCCAGCGCTTCGTCCAGCGCCAGGGTACCGGTGAACACCGCCGAACCGAACATGGCCGGGGTGAAGCGGGCGCCCTCCTCGTTGGTCCATACGGCGATCTCCAGCGGCTTGCGCGTCTGGATGTTCAGGTCATTGAGCCGGCGCACCACTTCAAGGCCTGCCAGCACACCGTAGACGCCATCGAAACGGCCGCCCTCAGGTTGGGTGTCGAGGTGGCTGCCCATCATCACCGGCGCTGCATCGGGGTCGCTGCCAGCGCGGCGGGCGAACAGGTTGCCGATGGCATCCACAGTCAGCGTCAGGCCGGCTTCGCGGCACCAGTGGCTGAACAGTTCACGGCCAGCCTTGTCCTCGTCGCTCAGGGCCAGGCGGCAGCTGCCGCCACGGGCGGTAGCGCCGATTTCGGCCATGGCCATCAGGCTCGCCCACAGGCGTTCGCCATTGCTTTTCAACATGTGCGGGTACTCCAGAAAAAAGCGGTTCGATCAGGCCAGTTCCAGGCGCTGGCTGCGGGCGTACTGGCGCGCCAGGGCGAGCACGCAGACCAGCGAGATGGTGGCGATCAGGGTGTAGAACACCGCCATCGGCCACCATTGGCCGGTGAAGGTGTGGGCCAGCCAGGTACCGATCAGCGGGGTCAGGCCGCCCGCGATGGCGCCGCAGATCTGGTAGGCCAGGGAAATGGCGGTGTAGCGCACGCGGGTGTCGAACATGCCGCTGACATAGCCGGCGATCACCGCGTAGAACGACGCCATGCACGCGGCGGCCAGGGCGATGCCGAGTACGATCAACGGGCCCTGGCCCGAGCTGACCAGCACGAACATCGGGTAAGGCGAGGCCATCGCCAGCAGCGCGACCAGGGCCAGGAAGCGGGTGGCGCCGATCTTTTCCGATAGCCAGGCAGCCAACGGCTGTACGCAGAACTGGATGATCGCCACGAAGAACAGGCACTCCAGGATCAAGGAGCGCTCCAGGTGCAATTGCGTGGTGGTGTAGCTGATCATGAAGGTGTTGGTGAAGTAGACCCCGGCGATACCCAAGGTATTGGCCCCGATGCACAGCAACAGCGGGCGCCAGGCCGTGCGCAGCACTTCGAACACCGGGGCCTGCTCCTTGCGCCGGGCCTTTTCCGCCTGCTCGCGGCTGGCGATGAACTCGGGCGACTCATTCACCCCCAGGCGAATCGCCAGGCCCACCAGCAGCAACAGCGCGCTGGCCAGGAACGGCACGCGCCAGCCCCAGTTCATCAGGTCTTCTTCCGGCAGGCGGGTGACCGCGCCGAAGGCCAGCAGCGACAGGATCAGGCCCGCCGGGCTGCCCAACTGGGCGAACGAGGCGAAGAAGTTGCGCCGGCCCTTGGGTGCATGCTCACCGGCCATCAGCACCGCCCCGCCCCACTCGCCGCCCACGGCAATGCCCTGGACGATGCGCAGCAGGATCAGCAGTACCGGCGCGCTGGCGCCGATTTGTGCGTAGGTCGGCAGCAGGCCGATGCCCACGGTGACGATGCCCATCATCAGCAAGGTGATGACCAGCGACTTCTTGCGGCCGATACGGTCGCCCACGTGGCCAAAGACGATGCCACCCAGCGGCCGGGCGAAGAAGCCGACGGCGAAGGTACCGAACGCGGCCATGGTGCTGAACAGGCTGTTGTCGGAGGGGAAGAACAGCGCGCCGAACACCAGGGCGGCGGCGGTGGCGTAGATGTAGAAGTCGTACCACTCGATCATGGTACCAATGAACGCGGCGGCGGCAGCACGGCGTGGCTGGGGGGAAGCGGTGGGCTTCATGGGGGCTCCTTTGCTTGTTGTTCTGGCAGGAGTTGTTGGGGGCACGGGGGCGCTCTTGTGGCGCTTGGCCTATTGGTCTGGTGTCAGCTTCTTCGCGGGTAAACCCGCTCCCACAGGGCTTGCACAAGGTCTGCAAGCGCTGCAGTACCTGTGGGAGCGGGTTTACCCGCGAAGAAGCCAACACCGATTCGACAGGCCTCGATACCTGCGATTTATCGGCCCGGGGCTATGATTAGTCAATTTTCTATTTATTATTCGAAATATTAGCCTTGCTTATTATCGAGCCCTGCCATGCCCGACCGTCTGCTCAACGACCGCCTCGACTGGAACCTGCTGCGCACCTTCCGGGTCATCGGCCAGGAGCTGTCCATCAGCCGTGCGGCCGCCCGCCTGCACCTCACCCAGCCGGCAGTGAGCCAGGCGCTCAAGCGCCTTGAAGAACAGCTTGGCCGCCAGCTCATCGCCCGCCGCGGGCCGCGCTTCGTGCTGACGGAAATGGGCGAGCAGCTGTTCCAGCTGGCTGGCGAGGTCTATGGGCAGATGTCGCAGATCGGCGGCTTGCTGGAGCAGCCGGCGGACGAACTGGTGGGCAAGGTACGCCTGCTGATGATCAGCCGTATCGTCAACGAACACTTCGACGACTTCCTCGCCGACTTCCACCGCCAGCACCCGCGGGTGGAGCTGGAGATCGACGTGATGCGCAGCTCCGACATCGTCGCCGCCCTGCAGGAAAAAACCGCCACGGCGGGCCTCAGCCTGAACCGGCGGGCGCAGCCACGGCTGGAGCAACGGTTGTTCCTGCGCCAGCGCTATGCGTTCTTCTGTGGCAAGCACCATGCCCTGTTTGGCCAGGACGAAGGCGACCTGCAGCGGGAGAACTTCGTCAGTTTCACCAGTGACCAGATTGGCGGCATGCTGTCGCCACTGACCATTTTCCGCGACCAGCAAGGGTTTGCCGGGCGGATCGTGGCATCGTCACCAAGCCTTGAAGAAGTACGCCGGCTGGTGATTGCCGGGTTTGGCATAGGCTGCCTGCCCGAGCATGTGGTAGCGCCGGATGTAGACGCCGGGTTGCTGTGGAAGCTGCCGCCGCAGGAAGGGATTGCCGATGTGGATATCCACCTGTTGTGGAACAGGGAGCAACGCTTCAGCCGGGCAGAAGAGGTGTTTATCGAGGCGTTGCAGCAGAGCCTTGACTGAACGCAGAGCTGGGGTCGGCGAGCACTGGACACGATAGTGGCCAATTAGTAGCATCCAGGCCAACTGAACATTACGGACAATCTCAGTCATGGATCGAGCTACCGGGGTCATTCGACGCCCCATTCATCACCCCATCCGCCCCTTGATCACCTGGGAAGAAGCATGGAAGGGGCCCGACGAGGGCTTGATCCGCTGCTGGGAGATTGGCCGTGAGCGGGCTCTGGCCCAACCAGAACTTGCCCGGCACTGCGCCGATGGCGCACTCCCGGTGCTAGGTTGGAAAGGTGGCCATGATCGCGCTTTGAAGAAACCGATGAAGTACGGTTCGTTCAAGTACCTGGCGCAATGGCAGGGCCTTCGCGGCGAGGATCTGTTCATCGATACGCGAACAGAGCTCACCCTGACCTGTAATCACACCGGCATGCTGACAACGTTCACACCGGACCAGGAAAAATACGCCAACGCTGTGATGCTGATGGAATAGAACAGAGAATGGCGGTCTTGCAGGAACTTCAGTGCAGCCGGCTTTTTTACACCCTACCTCGAAATTGCACGGTCACTGTGGGAGCGGGTTCACCCGCGAAGCAGGCGACACGGTAAATGGCACCGGCGTTGCCGGTGTTCGCGGCTAAAGCCGCTCCCACAGGTACAGCGTGAGCCCGCTCTTACAGAAGTAGAACCTGAAGTCAGGCTGTTGCCAGTGCCGGGTAGTCGGTCAGGCCATGGGCATCACCGCCAAACAGCGTGGCCCGTTCGTGCTCGGCCAAGGGCGCATTTAGCTTCAGCCGCGCCGGCAGGTCCGGGTTGGCCACGAATGGCCGGCCGAAGCCGATCAGGTCAGCCCAGCCCTCCTCCAGCGCGCGCCGTGCACGTTCGCCGGTGTATTTGCCGGCATACACCATCACCCCGGGGAACACCGCCCGCAGCTGTTGCTTGAAGTCCACCGGCATGTCCGGCGCGTCATCCCAGTCGGCTTCGGCAATGTGCAGGTAGCCGATGCCGATTTCGCCCAGGCGCTTGGCCGCTGCGGTATAGGTGGTGACCGGGTCGGCATCGACGCAGCCATTGAGCGTGGTCAGCGGCGCCAGGCGTACACCTACGCGCTGGGCGTCGCCGGTGCCTTCGACCAGCGCACGGGTGACCTGGTCGAGGAAACGCAGGCGGTTTTCCAACGAGCCGCCGTAGCGGTCGGTGCGGTCGTTGGCGCCGGAATCGAGGAACTGGTTGACCAGGTAACCGTTGGCCGCGTGCAACTCGACACCGTCAAAACCGGCTGCCATGGCGTTGCGCGCAGCCTGGCGGTACTGCTCGATGATCTCGGCAATTTCCGCTTCGCTCAACGCGCGTGGTTTGGAGGCCTGGACAAAGCCTGGGGTGCCGTCGGCATTGTCGATGAACACGTTCACGCCTTCGGCCTGCATCGCCGAGGACGACACCGGTGCCTGGCCGCCGAGCAGGCTGCTGTGGCTGAGGCGGCCGACGTGCCAGAGCTGGGCGAAGATGCGCCCGCCTGCGGCATGTACCGCCTCGGTGACCAGGCGCCAGCCGTCGATCTGCGCCTGGGTGTGGATACCCGGGGTGCGGGCGTAACCCTTGCCCAGTGGCGAGATCCAGGTGCCTTCACTGACGATCAGCCCGGCACTGGCGCGTTGTGCGTAGTACTCGGCCATCAGCGCGGTCGGTACATCGCCAGGCTGTGCAGCGCGGGAGCGGGTCATCGGCGGCATCAGCACGCGGTTGGGCAGGTTAAGGGCGCCGAATTGCAGGGGTTGGAACAGCGGATCTTGAGTCATCATGAGCATCTCCGTAAGGCGAATCAGGGGTCAGGCGCGGCTGACGACAGGTTGTGGCTGGGCAGGTACGCGGCGGTCGAGGCGGCCGCTGTACAGGGTCAGGGCCAAGGCACCGAGGGTGACCAGCGCGGCAATCCATGGGGTGTGGCCGAGGCCGAGCTGTTGCACCACCTGGGCACCGCCCCAGGAGCCACCGGCCACACCCAGGTTGAAGGCGGCGATGTTGAAACCGGCAGCCACGTCGACTGCGTCGGGGGCGACCTTTTCCGCCTGCTGCACCACGTACACCTGCAGGCCCGGCACATTGCCGAAGGCCACCGCGCCCCAGGCCAGTACGGTGATTACCACCAGCACCGGATGCGGCGCGGTGAAGGTCAGCGCCAGCAGCACCACGGCCAGCAGCAGGAAGATGATCGACAGTGCCTTGACCGGGCCTTTGCGGTCGGCCAGGCGGCCGCCCCAGATGTTGCCCAGGGCAACCGAAACGCCGTAGGCGAGCAGCACCAGGGCGACGCTGTTGGCGCCGAAGCCGGCGATGTCCTGCAGGATCGGGGCAAGGAAGGTGAAGGCGATCAGCGAGCCGCCGTAACCCACGGCAGTCATGGCATACACCAGCAGCAGGCGCGGTTGCAGCATCACCCGCAGTTGGCGCAGCAGCGGTGCCGGCTGGCTGTGCTGGATGCGCTTGGGCACGAACAGCAGTGCGCCGAGCAGCGCCACCAGGCCGAAGGCAGCCACCACCAGGAAGGTCACGCGCCAGCCGAAGTGCTGGCCGATGAAGGTACCCAGCGGGATACCGGTGACGAAGGCCACGGTCATGCCACTGAACATGGTGGCGATGGCGCTGGCGGCCTTTTCTTTCGGCACCAGGCTGGTGGCGATGATCGAGCCGACCGAGAAGAACACCCCGTGGGCCAGGCCGGTGAGGATGCGCGCCATGATCAGCGATTCGTAGCTGGGCGCCTGCCAGGCCACCAGGTTACCGGCGGTGAACAGCGCCATCAGGCCGACCAGCAGCAGCTTGCGCGGGACGCGGCCTGTCATGGCAGTGAGCAGAGGCGCGCCGATGGCGACGCTGAGGGCGTAAAGGCTGACCAGCAGGCCGGCCGAAGGCAGGGTGACCGCCAGGTCATTGGCGATGGTCGGGATGAGGCCGACGATCACGAACTCCGTGGTGCCGATGGCGAAGGCCGCCAGGGTCAGGGCTAACAAGGCGAGAGGCATTTGAGAATCACCTGTGGAAGGTTGGG
Organism: Pseudomonas sp. B5(2017); assembly: GCF_002112825.1. NCBI lineage: Bacteria > Pseudomonadati > Pseudomonadota > Gammaproteobacteria > Pseudomonadales > Pseudomonadaceae > Pseudomonas > Pseudomonas sp. B5(2017). Next base: position 271,076 of record NZ_NEIR01000001.1, on the reverse strand, counting down.
ATGGGTGAATTCTCGAGGGACGTGGGGATGGGAAAAAGGTGGGGACGGGACAATGAGTTTTGATTTGAAGGCAAAGGTCATCCTGAAGCTATTGCGAGCGGGTCAACTTTAATGTTCCAGCCTGCGCGGTCAGTTGTGGGAGCGGCCTTGTGTCGCGAAAGGGCTGCAAGGCAGCCCCAGGGGTTCAGCGCAAAGACGTATATTGCTGGGGCTGCTTTGCAGCCCTTTCGCGACACAAGGCCGCTCCCACAATTGACCGCGTTCATCAACCCGACGAAGTGAACGCATGGCACGCTGGCAAGATCGAGACCGCCCAAGTCATAATTATTAATAGTTAAGTCCCAGGAGGTCTCATGCAAGATCTACGTCAGTTGCGCTACTTCGTAGCCGTCGCCGAATGCGAGAACGTCGGCCGGGCCGCCGAGCAGCTGCATATTTCCCAATCCCCCCTCAGCCGGCAGATCGCCCAGCTGGAGGACAACCTTGGCCTGGCGCTGTTCGAACGGCGCAACCAGCGCCTGTACCTGACCAGGGACGGGCGCACCTTCCTGGCCGAAGCGCGCGGCCTGCTCAAGCATGCCGAGCGCCTGGAATCGCTGGGCAAGCGCCTGGGCCGTGGCGAGGAAGGCGGGCTGTGCATCGGTTACGTCAACCACGCCATCCACGCCGGCGTGTTGCCGGGCGCGGTGCGGGCCATTCGTGGCGAGCGCCCGAACATTCATATTGCGCTGTACAACATGACCCCCAACGAACAGTTCGAAGGCCTGCGTCAGCGCAGCCTGGACATTGCCCTGGTTTGCGAGCCGCCGCCAAAGAATGACCCCGACCTGCGCGGCCAGCCGGTACTGGACGACCCATTGCTGCTGGCCATCCCGGCCGCGCACCCGCTGGCCAGCAAGGCCGAACTGACCCCCGCCGACCTGCACGAACAGGACTGGATCATCACCGGTGGGCAGCCCGACCAGGGCCACAAGCGTGACGATTTCATCGCCCGCTGTGGCGATGCCGGCTTCACCCCGCGCCTGTCGCTGGAGGCCAACGACCCGCTGAGCGCGCTCGGCCTGGTGTCCGCCGGCCTGGGCCTGGCCATGGTGCAAAGCAGCCTGTCGGCCAGCGCCGGGCCTACCGTGGTGCTGCGCCAGCTGGACTGGTTCCAGCCCAGCGAGCAGTTGTGGGCGGTCTGGCACCAGGTCGACTTGCGGCCGATCGTGGGCATTTTCCGCGAGCGGGTGCTGGCATTGGCCGAGCAAGGGATTGATAAGTCCAGGCAGGTCTGAACTCAGTCTAATTACGTCTTTTACAGTCTTACTGCGCTTCACTAGGATGGCTCCTATCGATGCAACTCACCCACAGGAGCCATTCCATGAACATCGACCTCGGCGGACGCACCGCCATCATCAGCGGCTCGACCGGCGGTATTGGTCTGGCTATCGCCCGCGGCCTGGCCCGCGCCAACGCTGACGTAGTCATTGCCGGCCGCAGCCAGAAGTCGCTGGATGCCGCCCTGGCCGAACTGCGCGAGCAAGGCGGCCATGGGCAGATCCACGGCGTGGTTGCCGACCTGGGCACCGCCGCCGGTGCCGAAACCCTGTTCGCCGCCCACCCACGGGCCGATATCCTGGTCAACAACCTGGGCATCTACGACGACGTCGACTTCTTCGACGTGGCCGACAGCGAGTGGACGCGCTTCTACGACACCAACGTGCTGAGCGGCGTGCGCCTGGCCCGCCACTATGCCCCGGGCATGGTCGAGAAAGGTTGGGGGCGGATCCTGTTCATCTCTTCGGAATCGGGCATCGCCATCCCTGCCGACATGATCAACTACGGCGTCACCAAGGCTGCCAACCTGGCGGTATCGCATGGCCTGGCCAAGCGCCTGGCCGGCACCGGGGTAACCGTGAACGCAGTGCTGCCCGGCCCGACCCTGACCGACGGCGTGGCCGCGCTGGTGGCTGATGCAGCCCAGGCGTCCGGGCGCAGCATTCGTGAAGAAGCCGACAACTTCGTGCGTACTGCTCGGCCGAGCTCGATCATCCAACGCGCCGCCGATGTCGACGAAGTCGCCCACCTGGCGGTGTACCTCGCCTCCCCATACTCGTCCGCCACCACCGGTGCAGCGCTGCGGGTCGATGGTGGTGTAGTCGACAGCCTGGCTATCTGAGTTCAACCTGGGGGCTGCTTTGCAGCCCATCGCGACACAAGGCCGCTCCTACAAGGAAACGCGTTCTCCTGCAGGAGTGGCCTTGTGTCGCGATGAGCCGCAAAGCGGCCCCAGACTTTTGCCCTGAAATCAAAACACCTTGCCCTCACTGCAGCTGTTTCCCCCGCCCGATCCCCGCTAGCCTGCCGCCCACACCCGTCTCGAAAGGACCCGTACCATGCCAACCGATCATCAAGCCTGGGCCTGGACCCCGAACGCCGGCCTCGACGGCCTGCAACTGCTGCGTAAACCCCTGCCACAACCCGGCCCCGGTGAGGTGCTGGTGGCCAACCGCGCCATTGCCCTCAACCCGGTGGATTGGAAAATCTGCGAGTGGGGCCACCCTGCCTGGCAGCAAGGCACGGTCCCGGGCGTGGATGGCGCCGGTGTGGTAGTCGCCGTTGGCGCAGGCGTCGACATGCCTTTGGGCAGCCGCGTTGCCTACCACCAATCGCTGGCGCGTGACGGCAGCTTTGCCGAGCACTGCCTGCTGGATGCCAGCCTGGTGATGCATATCCCCAGTGCGCTCGGCGACACCGCCGCGGCCGCCGTGCCCTGCCCCGCCCTGACCGCCTGGCAGGCCCTGGCCAAGGTGCCCGAAGGTGCCAGCTGCGACGTGCTGGTGATCGGCGCCGGTGGCGCGGTGGGCTTCTACCTCGCGCAACTGGCCGCGCAACGAGGCCTGCGCGTGTGGGCCAGTGCCGGCCAACGCCATCACGCCACGCTCAAGGCCCTTGGTGTGAGTGGGGTGTTCGACTACCACGACGCCGACTGGCAGGACCAACTGCAGGCCGCCCTGGGCGAGCGCCCGCTGCATGCCCTGTTCGACACCGTCAGCGGCGCCCATGCCGGTAGCCTTGCCCACCTGCTCGGCTACAACGGCCACCTGGTGTGCATCCAGGACCGCCAGGAAACCGCGCCAACGCCCGCCTTCGGCACGGCGATCTCGCTGCATGAAGTGGCGCTCAACAGCATTCATGCCCATGGCCGGTTGGCAGATCGTCAAGCCCTGCGCGTGGCCGGTGAACGCCTGCTGCAGGCCGTCGCCGATGGCAGCCTGATCGCGCCACAGCGCCGCGAGTTCGCCTTCTCGGCACTGCCACAAGCTCTGCGGCAGCTGAAAGAGGGCCAAGGCGCAGGCAAATGGGTGACGCGCCTCGACTGAACGCCGTGTGCGAGAACTTGGATCCCATTCTACGACAAGGTATGCTGGGCAATAGCTAAACGCCACTGCTCAGGCAGGCCTCGTGCCTGCCTTCAAGGACGAGCCCTTTGCCCAGCCACCCTACCCGTCACACCATCGCCCGCCAATGGCAGCTGCTCAAGCTGCTGCCCGGCCGCCACCCGGGGATGAGTTCCACCCAGTTGCAGGCCGCCCTGACAACCGTGGGCCATATCACCAGCAAACGCACCGTCGAACGCGACCTGGTCGAACTCGCGGCGCTGTTCCCGCTGCAGTGCAACAGCAAAGGCATGCCCTACGGCTGGTACTGGCAACCGGGCCTGAACCTGGGTGAGGCGCAGCAGCTGCAGCCCGATGCGCTCATACCCCCGGACCAGGTTGAATTGCACGCCTGGGTCGATGATGCGCTGGCCCGGCGCCTGGAAGCGGCGCCCCTGTCGGCAGATATGCAACTGACGCTGCAAGCGGACGGCGGCGCCACCCTGGTAGCCACCGTCGACGACAACCGTGCGCTGATGGGCTGGCTGCTGTCCCAAGCCGGCTCGATCCGCGTGCAGGCGCCACAGGCACTGCGCCAGGCCATGCTCGAGCAGTTGCGCCAGAGCCTGGCGCTGCACGAGGGTGGTTGTTGACCGGCAAGCAAAAGTCATTGTCCCCCGGGCCGCTTTTTCCCATAGCTGGCCCTGCGCAGAATCTGCTCCTGACAACGCCTCACTATCAGGAGTACCCGATGAAACGCTTCAAGCCCCTGCTGCTCGCCGTCGCCCTGGCGACCACTGCCCAGGCCACCCTGGCCGCCGACTGGCAGACCTCGCCCTACGGCAAACAGGATGAAATCGGCGCCGCCAACCTGCTCACCCCCGAAGTGGTCAAGCAGGCGGTCGGCCTGGTCAAGACCGGCAAGACCTACCCGCTGGCCGTACCGGTGAGCAAAGACCTGCCGGCCTTCCGCCACCGCAGCTTCCACCTGTACAACATCCAGCCTGGCGAACAGGCCGGCCAGACCCTGGGCCGCAACAAGTTCAGCTTCAACGATGAACTGGTCAACGGCTGGACCGGCGTCGGCACCCAGCTCAACGGCATCGGCCACATCGGTATCGACAACGTCTACTACAACGGCAACAAGGCTGCCGATTTCGTCACGGTCGAAGGCGTGACCAAGCTGGGCGTGGAAAAAGTACCGCCAATGGTCACCCGTGGCGTGGTGCTGGACATGACCGCTCACTACGGCAAGGCCATCGTGCCGGGCGGCACCTCGTTCACCGTCGACGACATCAAGGCCGTGCTCAAGAAAGAAGGCATTACCCTGCGCAAGGGTGACGTGGTGCTGTTCAACACCGGCTGGCTGGAACTGATCGGCAAGGACAACCAGCAGTTCCTCGCCACCGAACCGGGCATCGACCTGCCGGCGGCCGAGTGGCTGGCTGACCAGGGCATTGTCGCCTTTGGTGGCGATACCTGGGCTTCGGAGGTGTACCCGAACCCGACCGGTGAAGAATTCCCGGTCAACCAGTTCATGCTGGCCAAGCGCGGCATCTACAACCTGGAGCTGATCGACACCCGCGCGCTGGTGAAGGACAAGGCGTTCGAGTTCCTGTTCGTGCTGGGCCAGCCCCTGTACAAGGGCTCGACCCAGGTGAACATCAACCCCGTGGCGATTCACTGATCGCCGCGCCTGAGGGCTGACACGGTACCTGTGGGAGCGGGTTCACCCGCGAAGAAAGCGACACGGTGCATGGCACCGGCTTCGCCGGTGTTCGCGGGTGAACCCGCTCCCACAGGGGGCCTGCGTTCAGTCAGGCGACTCAGAAGGTACCGGGGAACGCCCCACCATCGATCAACAGGTTCTGCCCGGTGATGTACCCGGCATGCGCACTGCACAGGAACGCGCAGTAAGCGCCGAACTCGCCGGCACTGCCAAAGCGCGCCGCCGGGATGGCCTTGCGTCGCGACTGGGCGGTGGCTTCCACATCGCCACCTGCCGCCTTCAAGGTCTTCCGCAGGCGCGCCGTGTCGAACGCCCCAGGCAGCAGGTTATTCAGCGTCACGTTGCTGCCCGCCAGGCGCTGCTGACGGGCCAGGCCGGCGATGAAGCCGGTCAGGCCACTGCGCGCACCATTGGACAAGCCAAGAATATCGATCGGCGCCTTCACCGCACCGGAGGTGATGTTCACCACCCGGCCGAACCCGCGCTCGGCCATGCCATCGACCACCGCCTTGATCAGCTCGATGGGGGTAAGCATGTTGGCGTCCAGTGCCTTCAGCCAGTCCTCGCGGCCCCAGTCGCGGAAGTCGCCCGGGGGCGGGCCACCGGCATTGTTGACCAGGATATCCACCTGCGGGCAGGCTGCCAGCAGCGCCTGGCGCACCTCGGCGTCGGCGACATCACCGGCCACGGTGCGCACCTCGATGCCCGGGCAAGCCGCGCGCAACTCGGCGGCGGTCTGCTCCAGGGTGGCCTGGGTACGGGCATTGATGACCAGGTTGACGCCTTCTTTGCCCAGCGCCTCGGCGCAGCCTTTGCCCAGGCCCTGGCTGGCCGCGCAGACGATGGCCCAGCGGCCGGTAATGCCTAGATCCATTGGGTTGCTCCTTGATGCAATGCAGTTACAGGGTCACTGGATCGGCGAAAACGCGGCAGGCATCAACAGCTTCGATTCCATCCGCACCAGCATCGGGAAGGCCACGGGGATGAAGCGCTCCAGCCAGTCCGCATCGCGGTACAGGGCGGCGCGGCGCTCGATGCGGTCGTCAAGGCTCTCGTAGGCCCAGATGTGCACCACCTGGTTCAGTTCGCCAATCTCGGTGTACCACCAGCCCACCAGCTTGGCGTAGCGCGAGATCACCGGCAAGCCTTCCTTTTCGAAGTGCTCCAGGTATTGCTTCATCTTGCCGATGTGCAGGGTGTAGGTACGCATTTCATAGAACATGGTCGTGGTTCCGTAAAAGGTTCAGAGGTTGCCGTGGTAGGCGTCGGTGATCAGGCGCTCGACATCGCGCGCGGTGGTCAGGCGTGGGTTGACCAGCACGTTGCCGCTGCGCATCGAGTCGCTGACCATCTGCGGCAGGAACTCCAGGTCCACGCCCAGTTCACGGATGGTCGCGGGAATGCCGATGGCCTGGTTCAGGGCCACCACCGCATCCACCGTGCGTGCCGCGGCCTGCTCCACGCTGAGCCCGGTCACATCGGCGCCCAGGGCAATGGCGATGTCGCGGAAGCGCTCCGGGCAGGCCGGCAGGTTGAACTTGATCACGTAAGGCAGCAGGGCGGCGTTGGCGATGCCATGGGGGATGTTGAACACCCCGCCGAAGGTGTGGGAAATGGCATGCACGTTGCCCAGCTTGGATTGCGAGAACGCCACCCCTGCCAGAAACGAGCCCAGCAGCATCTGCTCGCGGGCCGCCATGTCGGTGCCGACGAAGTAGGTTTTTTCCAGGCTGCCGGCAATCATGCGGATGGCCTGCAGGGCCATGGCCTGGCTGATCGGGTTGGCCTGGCGCGACACATACGACTCGATGGCGTGGGTCAGGGCATCCATGCCGGTGGCGGCGGTGATGGCCGCAGGCAGCTTCAGGGTCAGTGCCGGGTCGAGGATGGCCAGGCGCGGGAACAGCCGCGGGCTGACGATCACCGTCTTGAACAGCGTGCGCTTGTTGGTGAACACGGTCGACGCCGTGCATTCGCTGCCGGTACCGGAGGTGGTCGGGATGGCGAAGATCGGCAGCGGCGGCTGGGTCAGTTTGTCGTAGCCCTCGTAGTCGAGGATGTTGCCAGGGTTGGTGGCCATCGCCGCCACGCCCTTGGCGGTGTCGATGCTGCTGCCGCCGCCCACGCCGATCACGGCGGTGCAGTTGCGCTCTTTCAGCAGCGCCACGGCAGCGTCGAGCACGTCGGTGCTGGGGTTGGCTTCAACGGCGCAGAACAGCTGGTAGTCGATGCCCGCCTGCTCCAGCGAGGCGAAGAAGCCGGCCAGGATGCCAGCGTCGATCAGGCCCTGGTCGGTGACTACCAGCAGGGTGCCGTCCACGTACGGCTTGAGCAGCGCACCGGCCTGGTCGGCCAGGCCCGCGCCACATTTGGCAATGGTGGGGAAATGGAACTGGAATTGGCTCATGAGGGGTCCTCAGGCAACTGCGTTGTTCTTGTTGTGCCCGTCGTGACGCTGGCGGGCCGTGCCGGGGCAATCTAGAGCGCGGGCCAGGGCCGCCGATAATGAAAAGAGCTGATCCGCCAATAACCACTGCTTATCCCCTGCCTGGGTAATAAGCAGGCGTTATTGGCGGATCAGCTCTTTTCATTACCTGCACTGCCGGCAGCGCTCCAACAATCGGCCTGCGTAGTTGCTACGCCTCCCGATAATCACAACAACGAGCTCCTGCGATGAAGACCATCCCCTCCCCGGCCGACCTGGCGCTGCCCGCTGCGGCCCCGATGACCACGGTGCGCTGGCGCATCTTCCTGATCCTGTTGCTGCTGACCGCAATCAACTACATCGACCGCGCCTCGCTGTCGGTGGCGCTGCCGCTGATCGCCCCCGAATTCAACCTGACGCCGGCCATGGAAGGGCTGATGCTCAGTGCGTTCTTCTGGTCCTATGCCTTGATGCAGATCCCTGGCGGCATGCTGCTGGACCGCTTCCACACCCGCGGCATCATTGGCGCGGCAACTGTGGCCTGGGGCCTGTTCCAGGCACTGGGCGCGGCCTCGCACAACTGGCTGGTACTGCTGCTGACGCGTATCGGCCTGGGCGTGGCCGAGTCGCCGATCATGCCCGCCGGGGCCAAGCTCAATGGCGCCTGGCTGACGCCTAACGAACGTGGCCGTGGCGCGGTGCTGGTGGATGGCGGCGCGCCGCTGGGCAGCGCCCTGGGGGCGATCCTGATTTCCGGGCTGATTGCCTGGCTGGGTTCGTGGCGGTTGGCCTTCGTGGTGGCCGGGGTCGGCACCGTATTGGCCGGCATCCTGGCGTGGAAGTACATCCGCAACCACCCCAGCGAGCACCCGGGGGTGAACGAGGCCGAGCTGCGCCACATCACCGAAGGCAACGCCAGCGCCCATGCCGCGGCAGCCAAGGCCAGGCTGCCGCTGCGCGAGCTGCTCAAGGACCGTTCGATCTTTGCCATGTTCGCCGGCTACAGCTGCATCCTGGCAGTGTTCTACGGCCTGCTGACCTGGATGCCGAGCTACCTGCACAAAGCCCATGGCCTGAACATTTCGGCCATGGGCGGGGCGACCTTCCTGATCTTCATGTGCGGGTTTGTCGGCGAACTGATCGGCGGCTGGATCGGTGACCGCTGGCGGGCCAGCGGTGCCTCGCCGAACCTGGTGATGCGCACCATGTTCAGCGGTTCGGCGCTGGTGGCGGCGCTGTGCATCCTGGCGGCAGCCTATGTGGGCGAGACCGTCGCGGTGATCAGCCTGCTGTGCGTGGCGATGTTCTTCATCCGTTGGTGCGGGATGTACTGGTGCCTGCCGGCGATCATCGGCGGGCCGTCGCGCACCGGCGTGCTGGGTGGCACCATGAACTTCTGCGGCAACATGGCCGGAGTGCTGGTGCCGATCGTGATCGGGCTGATCGTGCAGTTCACCGGGGATTACTTCTTTGCGCTGATCTTCTTTGTGGTGGCTGCGGTGTTGATTGCGGTGTTTTCCAGCTTGATCGATTACCGCGAGCGGCAGTTCTGAGACCTAGATTGCGAGATCCCTGCATGGCTTCAGCCGCGAACACCGGCAGAGCCGGTGCCATCCACCAGTCGCCTGCTTCGCGGGCTTGCCCGCTCCCACAGGTACGGCGCAGGCTTCGGGCTCACGCTGTACCTGTGGGAGCGGCCGTGGCCGCGAACACCGGCGTAGCCGGTGCCATCCACCGCGTCGCCTGCTTCGCGGGTGAACCCGCTCCCACAGGGACGGCGCAGGCTTTCGGACTCACGCTGTACCTGTGGGAGCGGCCGTGGCCGCGAACACCGGCGCAGCCGGTGCCATCCACCGCGTCGCCTGCTTCGCGGGCATGCCCGCTCCCACAGTGACGGCGCAGGCTTCGGGCTCACGCTGTACCTGTGGGAGCGGCCGTGGCCGCGAACACCGGCGCAGCCGGTGCCATCCACCGCGTCGTCTTCTTCGCGGGTAAACCCGCTCCCATAGGGGGCCGCAACAGGGCTCAACCGGCCGTAAGCTCCTCCACCAGCAACCGCGCCGCCGGCGACAGCGGCGCTGCTACCCGGTGCACGATCCCGAACGGCTCGCTCAGTGCCCGCAGCTGCACTGCCAGCGACACCAGCAACCCGCGCTGCTCGGCAAACGCCGCCACGGCGCTGGGGATCACCGCCACCAGCGTCGGGTCGTCTTCCAGCAGCATGAAGGTGGCGAAGGTGGAGAAGGTTTCCAGCGGGTAGCGTGGCACCTCCACCCCCGCCTCGCTCAACTCACGCTCCAGCGCCTGGCGCATGGGCATGTTGGCCGGGTAGACGATCCAGCGATACTGGCTCAGGTCGCCAACTTCCAGCGCCGCCGCACCGGCCAGCGGGTGCTGAGGGTGCGCGACCACCGCCAGCGGCTCCTGGGCCAGTTCGACAAAGGCGTAGTCCGCCGCGTTGCGGCCCAGCCCTGGCCGGCAGATGGCCAGGTCCAGGCGCCCTTCATCAAGCTGGGCCAGCAGGTTTGCACTGGTGTTCTCGGCGATCTCCACCGCCAGTTGCGGCTGCTTGCGGCGCAACCGCCCGAGGGCACCGACCAGGGTCGGCATGGCACCCATGATGCTACCCACTGCCAGCCGCCCACCCTGGCCCTGGACGATGCCCAGCACCTCCTCGCGCAAATGCCCCAGGTCACTGTGAATCAATCGCGCATATCGCACCACGCAACGGCCTACGTCATTGGCCACCAGGCCGCTGGGCAGGCGCTGGAACAACGGCACACCCAGCACCTCTTCCACCTCGCGCAAGGCCTTGGTGGCCCCGGGCTGGGAAATCGCCATGGCCTCCGCCGCCTTGTGCAGGGAGCCGCAACGGTCCAGTTCGATGAGCAGGCGTAACTGGCGCAGGCGCAGGCGGGAAAAAATGGAGTCCAGCGAGGGGATCATCGGGCAGGCTCGGCATGGGTCTTGTAATGCCGAGCACTATAGAGGGTTGTCAACGCGCGATTGTTGAGTTTGCGGCAAATGTCCTTTGCCCTGAAGACACACCCGGCAAGCTCACACCACGCGGCGACGCGACAGCCAGGCATACCCCAGACCCAGCACGCTGGCCGCCAATACGCCCAGCAGCACCATCAGCTCGCGGCTGTAACGGGCCACCCAGGCCGGGAAACCGATGACCTCGCGGTAAACCTGTATGTCAGCCTTGCCATCGGCGTGACTGATGCTGACCCCGCCCTGGCGGATCTGTGAGTAGTCCGCATCGAAATACACCCATACCTTGCACGCGCCACCCGGCTCGATGACGGGGATGTCCGCTTGCATGGTGGAGGTTTCCAGGATGGTGTCATTGCCAGCTGCATCGCGCACCTGTACCAGGCCTTTCGCCGGCAGGCGGATTTTCACCTGGCGCACCTGCGCATCACCGCTGTTGCGCAGCTCGATGAGCAGACCGGTACGGTGGTCGACCAGCCCGGCCTCGAAGGGCTTGGCGAACAGCTGGGCATACGGCGCCTGGGCCATTTCGATCAGCCGCTCGACCTGATCGTGGCTCAGCCCGCTCTCGCTGATTGAATTGATACGCCCCTGCAACTGCTCGTACTTGAGCTGCTCGCTGGCTTTGGTGATGCGTTCGCTGAACTGGCTGGGATAGGTGAGGTAGGCATAGGTCAGCGATGCCTCCAGGCGCGGGTTGCCCCTGAGCAACCCATAGGCGGCCAACAGGACCATCAGGCCAAGCAGCACGGCTACGAGGAGTTTCCCCACCTTGTCCCAGCTCAATGCGAACTTCCTTCTGTCGTGATACAGAGATTCAAACTGGCCAAGGGTGCCAAGTTCATGGTCCCCAGGCAAGCCTGACTAAGGCTCCTGCTCGCCTCCCCGAGCCTGGCGCAACTGCTGCAACTGGCCGTCGATCAGCGCCTTGGCCATGCCTGCCAGGTAATACGTGGCCTGCATCATCGCCTTGCGGTCACCGGGCCGGTCGATGGCCTTGCGGGTGAGTTCGGTAATGCAGCCCATGATGCTCGAGGCCTCCATCAGCGCCGTACGCATTGGCAGCTGCGCGTTCATCTGCACCAGTTCGGCGCCGCCGTTGCCAAAACGGCCCGCTGCACGCACTACATTGAGGTTGCTGCTTTCTTTCGGAGTGTCTTTGTCCATGTCCATTCCTCGGGGTTACGAGCGTGCCGAGACTAGGGCGCTGCCTGCCCCGCCACAATAACCTTGGGGGTGGAAAGGCTTACTTTCGGAAATGGACTACAAGGAACCTACAAAGGGGATGCTCCACCACCACTCAGGCTCTTGACCGGCAACCGGCAGTGACGGACGATCAATCTCCCCCCACAAGGATGAACACCATGCTACGGATACTGGGCAGAGCCTCCTCCATCAATGTACGAAAAGTCCTGTGGGCCTGCGCCGAGTTCGAGGTCGCGTTCGAGCGCGAAGACTGGGGGGCGGGCTTCAAGCCCACGGACAGCGCCGAGTTCCTTGCGTTGAACCCCAACGCCATGATCCCGGTGATCCAGGATGGTGACTTCACCCTGTGGGAGTCCAACAGCATCATCCGCTACCTGGCCACGCGCTATGGCGCCACCGCGTTCTACCCGGGCGAGGCGCAGGCGCGGGCCAGGATCGACCAGTGGATCGACTGGCAGGCCTCGGACCTCAACCGTTCCTGGAGCTACGCGTTCATGTCGCTGGTCAGGCACTCGCCCGCCCACCAGGACCCACAGGCCCTGGCCGCCGGCTGCGCGGACTGGGCGCGCTACATGCACATTCTCGACCGCCAGCTGGCAAGCACCGGTGCCTATGTGGCCGGCAGCCAGTTCACCTTGGCCGACATCCCCATTGGCCTGTCGGTCAACCGCTGGTTCGAAACGCCGTTCGAGCACCCGCACCTGCCGGCCGTGCGCGATTATTACGAGCGGCTGAGCGAGCGCCCGGCCTATCACCTGCATGGCCGTAACGGTACGCCGTGATGGCAACAGATTGACGACCGGGGCAAGACCGTGGGGCTGCTTTGCAGCCCATCGCGACACAAGGCCGCTCCCACAAGTACTGCCAGCGCCTTCCCTGTGGGAGCGGCCTTGCGTCGCGAAAGGGGCGCAAAGCGCCCCCAGGATCTCAAGCCCTTACACCGCTGCCCGATCCCCCAATGCCACCGCCCGCCCACGCCAGGCAAACATCAATACCATCACCAACCCAACCGCCGCCATCGCCGCCCCCGCCAGGGAAACCGCCGAATACCCCAGCCCGGCATTGATCACCGCCCCACCCAGCGCCGCACCAATCGCGTTACCCAGGTTGAACGCCCCGATGTTCACCGCCGACGCCAGGTTGGGCGCATCCTTGGCCGCCTCCATCACCCGCATCTGCAGCGGCGGCACCAGGGCAAAGCTGGCAGCGCCCCATACCAGGATCGCCAGCGCAGTCGGCAGCGGCCAGTCCATCACCAGCGGGAACACCAGCAACACCGCAATCAGCACGGCCAGCGACAGCATCAGGGTACGGTCGATCGAGCGGTCCGCCGCCTTGCCACCCCACACGTTGCCCAAGGTCAGGCCGACACCGAACAACACCAGCATGGCCGTGACGAAGGTGGTGGACGCTGCCGCCTCGCTCTGCAGGATCGGCGCGATGTAGGTGAATACCGTGAACATCGCACTGGAGCCCACCACGGTCAGCAGCAGTGCCGCCAGCACCGGCCCGCGGCCCAGCACGCGGATTTCGGCCATGGCCCCGCCACCCTTGGGCGACGGCACATTGGGCAGCGCGTACCAGAGGGTGGTCATTGCCACCAGCCCGAGCCCGGCGATGCCCCAGAATGCCGTGCGCCAGCCCAGCATTTCACCGAACCAGGTCGCCAGCGGCACTCCGCCGATGGTGGCCAGGGTCAACCCCATGAACATGGCGGCCACGGCCCCGGCGCGCTTCTCGGGCGGCACCACGCTGGCCGCGACGATAGAGCCGATGCCGAAGAACGCACCGTGGTTCAGCGAGGTGACCACACGGGCGACCAGCAGGCTGGCATAGTCGCTGGCCAGGGCCGACATCAGGTTGCCGAGGGTGAAGATGGCCAACAACCCGATCAGCAGGTAACGCCGCGGGATCTTCACCGTGGCCAGGGTCATCAGCGGTGCACCGATAAGCACACCGATCGCATAGGCACTGACCAACAGCCCGGCTGCGGGGATGGAGACGCCAAGGTCGGTGGCGATGCTGGGCAACATGCCCATGGGGGCAAACTCGGTGACCCCGATGCCGAAGGCACCGATGGCGAGTGCGACAAGAGGTGGATTGATACGCATGGCAAGCTCCTTATCTGTGCTGCAAATGCTACGATCCGAAGGCGAGCCGCACTAGACTGCATTTTTGCGAACCACCTTTGCTGAAGAGGCACAAATGGACTTCAGTGGAAGATCCGGAGAGATGGAAATATTTGCCAAGGTGGCCCACGAGGGCAGCCTGTCCGCAGCCGCTCGGGCGCTGGGCCTGACGCCTTCGGCGGTGAGCCGCATCCTCGCGCGCACCGAACAGCGCCTGGGCACCCGCCTGCTGCTGCGCACCACCCGGGCGATCACCCTCACGCCCGAAGGCGAAGCGTACCTGCGTGGTGCACGGCGGGTGCTGGCCGACATGCTCGAAGTGGAAGAGGCCATCACCGACCAGGGCGTGCCACGCGGGCGCTTGCGGGTCAGCGCAGCACTGGGCCATGGCCGCTTGACCGTGGTGCCGTTGCTGGCGGCGTTCAGCGCGCGCTACCCGCAGGTGCTGGTCGACCTTACCCTCAGCGACGAAGTGGCCGACATTCTTGGCGGCCAGGCCGACGTGGCGCTGCGCTTCGGCCACCTGCCGGACAGTTCGTTGAGCGCCCGCGCCATTGGCGAAACCGGCCAGGTGATCGTCGCCTCGCCCGAGTACCTGGCGCGCTGCGGTACGCCGCTTGTGCCGGAAGACCTGGCCCGGCACAACTGCCTGCGCTTCAACTTCCGCCGCGCCGCGCCCGACTGGCCGTTCCGCCGCGACGGGCAGGCATTTTCATTGAAGGTGACGGGCAGTATCGAATGCAGCAGCGGCGAGGCCTTGGCGCAGTTGGCCAGGCTCGGCGCCGGCGTGGCGCGCATCGGTACCTTTACCGTGGCCGACGACCTGGCCAACGGGCAGCTGGTGCCGTTGCTGGAGGCGTACAACCCGGGTGATCGCGAGCCGATCCATGCGGTGTTCGTCGGCGGCCCGGCGATGCCGGCGCGGGTGCGGGTGTTCGTGGATTTTCTGGTGGAGCAACTGTCAGGCCGGAGCTGTTGCGCAGAGAACTGAATTCGCAAACGGTACGCGTACCCTGTGGGAGCGGCTTTAGCCGCGAAGAATCCAACACAGTGCCTGGCACCGGCTGCGCCGGTGTTCGCGGCTAAAGCCGCTCCCACAGGGGCCCTGCTAATTCAATGAGTCCTGTGCAGTTCCATGAAAGCGGCATCCGCTTCTGGCAGTACAATGCCGCACTTTTACATCCACCATGCAAAGGACCGCCCATGCTTTACGTCGTCATGCTCGGAGGCCGCCACCCCGGCGCCAAGATCGAAGTTCACGATGTGGTGTTCGCCATGGCCGACACCTTCGAACAGGCCTACCCGCAGTTGCGCCAGGCCTGGTTCGGCAGCCCGAAAGGTTTGCACATCGATTCGTGGCTGGAAGTGCATGGCGTCGACGGCCAGCGCATCGAACTGCGCCCGCACGCCCCCGCCCCCGGTGCCCTGCGCCTGTACTTCATCAACCTCGGTGGTTATGAACGCGCAGTGTTCGGCGAGGCCCACCGCTACCTGCTGGTCACCGCCCACAGCAAGACCGAGGCCAAGGCCCTGGGCAAGCAACGCATGCAGGCGGGCTGGCTGAAGCCGCATACCGATGCCTTGCTGGATGTAGACGACTGCCTGGCGATCGACCAGGTGGCAGGGCAGTTCGTGCACCTGGTCGAAGGGGCGCATGAGCCGCTGATGGTGCGTAGCGACTACATCCTCATCTGATGCCGATAGCGCCTGTTGGTACTGAGGGCTTTCGTCACAGCGCACGGGTACACTTGCCTTCAGCTCACGCTCAGGAGTTGCTTCATGCCCTACCCCATCGAACAGAAACTGGTCATCGGCGTTGCTTCGAGTGCGCTGTTCGACCTCACCGTCTCGGACGACATCTACCAGACCCAGGGCGTCGAGGCTTACCGCCAGCACCAGCAGCAGAACCTGGACGAACCCTTCCCCAAGGGCGTGGCGTTCCCGTTCATTCGCCGCTTCCTGAGCATCAACCAGGCCTTCCCCGAGCAGCTGCCGGTGGAGGTGGTGCTGCTGTCGCGCAACTCGCCGGAAACCGGCCTGCGGGTGTTTCGCTCGATCAGCCACTACCAGCTGGACATCACCCGCGCGGCGTTCATGTCGGGCCGCTCGCCCTACGAGTACATCCCGGCGTTCAATGCCTCGCTGTTTCTCAGCGCCAACGAGGAAGATGTGCAGAAAGCCATCGACGCCAACTACCCAGCCGGGCGGGTGCTGCCGACACGCATCTACGATGACGAGATCGACACCGAACTGCGGGTAGCCTTCGACTTTGACGGGGTGATTGCCGATGACGAGGCCGAGCGCGTGTACAAGCGCGACGACAACCTGGACGAGTTTCAGGAGCATGAACGCGTGCGCAAGGGCATCCCGCATTCGCCGGGGCCGCTGGCGGACCTGTACCGCAAGCTTTCGCTGATTCGCATGCTCGAAGACCGCAAGTTGGCCGAGGACCCGGCGTACAAGCGCATCTTGCGGATTGCCATCGTGACGGCGCGCAATGCCCCTTCGCACGAGCGGGTGGTGACGACGTTGAAGGATTGGGGCGTATCGCCGGACGAGTGCTTCTTTCTGGGCGGGATGGAAAAACCCAGGGTGCTGTCGATACTGAAGCCGCATGTGTTCTTTGATGACCAGCGCAGCCATTTGCAATCGCCGGCGGGGGATTTGCCGATGGTGCATGTGCCGTTCGGGGTGGCGAATCGCGAGCGTTCGGTGGCAGACTCTGCGCTCGACGTGCCCCACAGGTACAGCGTTGCTCCCGAGGTTGTCGCTGAACCTGTGGGAGCGGCCTTGTGTCGCGAAAGGGCCGCAAAGCGGCCCCAGGATTGATGCGCAACAGTTGAAATTGCTGGGGCTGCTCTGCAGCCCTTTCGCGACACAAGGCCGCTCCCACAGGGGTTCGCGCCAACTTTTAGAATGTGAGCAAGACAACTGCTCCCACTTCGATCGCACCGGTTTGATGTAATGCGCAATACCTGCGCAACGCCAGTGCCATCCTCCGCCCGCTTTACTCAGCTCGCCCAGCAGGACTGCCGAATGACGCTGCAGAAATTCCCAGGCCGGAATGCAGGCTCCTTGTCCGCGATCACATCCGCCTTCACGTTGCCAAACGTGGTCTGCAGCTTGTGCCGAATCCCGTCATAAAACGCCTGGATGATCGCCTCCTTGAACCGCTCCCCACGCGGGTGCGCCTGGACCACGGCGTCCCGCGCGGCAATCCCCAGCCCTTCGTGGTGCAACCCCAGCACATCAGTCTCTACCCCCGCCGTGACCAGGGCGATCAGCGGGTGCATGTGCTCTGGAATGCCCGGCGTGGTATGCAGCGCGATCGCCGTCCACACACGCTCGACATCGCGCTCGTCCACACCGTGGCGCTGGAGGAAATCGCGCGCCGCATTGGCACCGTCCACCTCGAAGCGGCAGCAATCGCTGCTGTGCTGATGGGTCAGGCCCATGTCATGGAACATGCAGCCTGCGTACAACAGTTCACTGTCGTAGCGCAGTCCCAGCCGCTGCCCGGCAAGGGCCGCGAAGTAGAACACCCGGCTGGAGTGGTGGAACAGCAAAGGGGAAGCCGTGTCACGGACGAGCTCGGTGATTTCCCGAGCCATGGCGCTGGCGGGCACCTGGATACCAGCGATAGATGAGTACATGGTCGCTCCTGGGTGGGTTGATGACGAGCCCAGTCTGCTGCTGTGAGCCAATGTCCTCAATTGACTTGTAGCGCCAGATACTGCCATTGTCGGCGGATTACGGACTTGCGGCGCAACGCCCGGAGCCACCATGCCCTCTGCCCCCATCACGGTCGCCATCCTGGCCATGCCCGGCGTACAACTGCTGGATGCCTGCGGCCCGCTCGATGTGTTCGCCGAAGCCAACCGCCAGGCCGGCCGTGACGCCTATCGCCTGCTGTTGCTGGCTTGCGAACCGGGGCCGCTGGTGAGCTCTTCCGGTACGCGCCTGGTCGCCGACGGCTGGATCGGCGAAGACCTGGAAGCCATCGACACCTTGCTGGTCGCCGGCACGCCGCAGGCTGCCGAGCAGTACCTGCGCCCCGGCATTCTCGACTGGCTGCGACAACGCGCGGGCGCTTGCCGGCGTTACGGCTCGGTGTGCACGGGGGCGTTTGCCCTGGCGGCTGCCGGGTTGCTGGATGACCGGCGTGTGACCACCCATTGGGCCGTGGCGCAGCCGCTGGCCGAGCGTTATCCGCGGGTGCAGGTGGATGCCGACGCCATTCAGGTGCATGACGGCAACCTGCGTACCGCTGCGGGGGTAACGGCCGGGCTGGACCTGGCGCTGGCCCTGGTGGAAGAAGACCTGGGGCGGCATATTGCCAAGCAAGTTGCCGGGCACCTGGTGATGTACTTCAAGCGGCCTGGCGGGCAGCTGCAGTTCAGCCGGCAAGGTGGGACATCACCGGTTGGGCGTTCGGCATTGCAGGGGTTGCAGCGTTACGTGGCCGCCAACCCTGCACTGGACCACGGGGTTGCCAGCCTGGCTGCGCGGGTTGGGCTGAGCCCGAGGCATTTTGCACGGGTGTTTCAGGGTGATGTGGGCATGACCCCGGCCGCGTGGGTGGAGCTGGCGCGGGTGAATGCTGCGCGGGCGCGGCTGGAGGCTGGGCGAGAGGCACCGAAGCAGGTGGCGGCGCTGTGCGGGTTTGCCAATGCGGATACGTTGCGGCGGGCGTTCGTGAAGCATGTGGGGGTGACGCCGGCGGAGTATCGCAAGCGGTTTGGGCGGTCGGGGTGAGCTGAACCGAGGTGTGTGCGCTCGCGCCGGGTACGCTTTAGCGTCCCGGCCGAGGCTGTGCGCTCCGTCGCAAGGTCAGCTTAGCGAGGGCCACCGCCCTGATGACCGCCAAAGCCACCGCCGCCACCGTGGCCACCACCATGACCACCGCCACCACCCGGCGGCATGAACATCCAGCAGCCTGACAAGGCCGATACCAGCGCCGCAACCAGGGCTGCGCGGAAAAGGTGTTTCGACTTCATTTGAACGCTCCACAAGGCTAGATCTGCTGCCTGCCATTGCCAGGTTCGGCAGCGCGCGGATTCTAGAGCGGCAGCGTGATGGCCCGGGGAAACTTTGCATATCTTTACAGTCGTACTGGCAATCAGGGAGGACCGTTGCCTGTGATTGCGGCTTGCATGCCTGTAAAGCAGGCTAGCCCATCCGCCAATCATCGCCCGGCATGATACGCCGCATGAACTCATCGAAGAGCGGCACCGTGAACGCCGTATCACCGTGGTTCGGGCTGTAGATCATCCCTTTCTCGATCAATGCACTGCGCAGCGGTGCAAGCGTGGAAACCTTACGCGCCAGGCTGGCCGCGATATCACCAGAACGATGAGGGCCGGCCCCCAGATCCGCCATGCCACGCAGGTACTTCTTTTCCGCAA
Source organism: Pseudomonas sp. B5(2017) (assembly GCF_002112825.1). NCBI lineage: Bacteria > Pseudomonadati > Pseudomonadota > Gammaproteobacteria > Pseudomonadales > Pseudomonadaceae > Pseudomonas > Pseudomonas sp. B5(2017). The sequence continues at coordinate 251,826 of NZ_NEIR01000001.1, read as the reverse complement.
GCGTCAGGCGGTCAAAGCGCACCCGGAAGAAGCTCTCATCCAGTGTGGCAATCGCCTGCTCTGAAGCAGTTTCGACATCAGCGCTGGTGATGGGGCTCTGCGTGGCTACATCCCATGAATGCTTGCCCCACTCCTGCAGGAAATAGGGATGGCCCTGTGAATGTGCCAGCACACTTCCCAGCGCCGCCTCTTCGAATTCCACGCCTTCATCTTCTGCAGGCCGTACTACCGCAAACCTTGCGGCCTCAGGAGCAAGCGGGCCGATCTCAGGGAAATCGAACAGTCGCTCCGCATAGGATTTCGCGTTACCACAACGCCCCCGCAATTGAGGCAGGCCAGCCCCAACCAGCGTGACAGGTAGCTGGCCCTGGGCACAGCGATGCAAGGCTGTAATCAACGCGGCCAACTGATCTTCGGCAACGTACTGCAACTCGTCGATGAACATCACCAGCGCCGTGTCGGCGCGCTGTGCGGCCTTGCCGGCCTCCTCCAGCAAGGTCGCCAGGTCGCCTTCCAGGTCACCGTTATCAGCCAAGCCAGGTTCTGGCTCCAGGTCCAGGCCTACTTCTATGTCCGCGTAGGCAACCTTCAACGACTTCGCAAAACCGGCAAGGGCTCGCAACCCCCGTTGAGCCAGGTCCCGAGCCGCTTCCACCCGGCTCAGGCGAAGCAGCGCCAGGCGCAATTGAGGCGCCAACAGTGCGGGTAGCGAACGGTTTTCCGGCGCCTCCATGCGTATGGCATGAACACCCTCGGCCTCGGCTTCAATGCGCATTTTTTCGAGCAGTACAGTCTTGCCCACGCCGCGCAAGCCGACCATCAGCACGCTCTTCGCCGCTCGGCCCCGGCGAATGCGGGCGATTGCGATGCTTACCTGCTTGAGCAATGCGTCGCGACCAGCCAATGCCGGCGGCGGCGCGCCTGCTCCCGGGGAATAGGGATTAGCGATCGGGTCCATGACTTATACCGAGTTTAGGGATGTTATCGAATTTAGATAACTTAACTAATTTCACTTGATTCGGCAATGTCAGCAAAAGCGAGCCCCTGTGCACAGCACTTTCCTTGAGACCCGACGGTGTTGCCGCTAGCACTTCCGGGCTGTTGCTGGGCACCTTTCACAACCAGTAGCGACAGTGAACCTTTGTGGCAGCAGTGGCTCAGTTGTGCAAAGCGCGCTTACCACTCCGACAAGGGATTGCCATGAGAGATGCCCCGTCCACCGCCCTTCCCCAGGCTCGCATCGAACGTGAACTGAGCCTGCGGGCGGTGCTCACCGGCGTAGTGCTTGGCATTCTGCTGACGCCCTCGAATGTGTACGCGGGCCTTCGGATCGGCTGGTCGTTCAACATGTCGATCATCGCCTTGCTGGTCGGCTTCGCCCTGTGGCAGGGCCTGGCGGGGCGCAGGAAGGGACGGCCCGCATGGACGCTGCACGAAAGCAACATCAACCAGACCGTGGCCTCGGCCGCCGCGTCCATCGTTTCTGGCGGGCTGGTCGCGCCGATCCCCGCCTATACCCTGCTTACCGGTCACCAGCTGGACCCGCTGCCGATGATGGCCTGGGTGTTCTCCGTGAGCTTCCTGGGCATCTGGATCGCCTGGTATCTGCGCCCCGCCCTGCTCGATGACCATGTCCTGAAGTTCCCTGAGGGCATGGCGACCCTGGAGACATTGCAGCAGATCTACCGCCACGGCCACGAAGCCATGATGCGGATAAAGGTGCTGTGCAGCGCCGCGTTGCTGTCGGGGCTGGTGAAGTGGATTGACGGGTTCGTCTGGGCGATACCGCGCTGGGCACCCTCGCCTGCGCTCGAGCGCCTGACCTTCACGCTCGATCCTTCGCTGATGCTGGTCGGCTTCGGCGGCATCATCGGTATCCGCGTGGGCCTTACGCTGCTGTTCGGCGCCGCGCTGGCCTGGGGCGGGCTGGCACCGTGGCTGTTCGACCATGCCCTGGTGGTGCTGGCCCCGAACGCCAGCAGCCCACAGTTCGCTGCCCTGGTGGAATGGCTGTTGTGGCCGGGCGTCAGCCTGATGGTATGCGCGACCCTGACTTCATTGTCGGTCCGCCTGTTGCAAATGCCCCGGCAAAGGCCCACCGCCCCGCTGGCAAGTCGGGCAGCGCACGCCCGTGGGCGGTTTTCCCTGGCGCCTGCGTGCGGGCTGTTATTGTCCATTGCGCTGGTGGTGGCGCTACAGGCGTTGCTGTTCGGCATCGACTGGTGGATGGCGCTGCTGAGTATTCCCTTGGCGATATGCCTTGCGGTGGTCGCCGCGCGCGTGGTCGGTGCCACCGGTATTGCGCCGATCGGCGCCATCGGCAAGCTGTCGCAGCTCAGCTTTGGCCTGGTCGCCCCGGGCCAGGTGGCCATCAACCTGATGAGCGCCAACACTGCCGGCGGCGCGGCCGGGCAAGCCACCGACCTGATGAACGACTTCAAGGTTGGCCAGGCGATCGGCGCCACGCCATACAAGCAACTGATTGCACAGTGCCTGGGCATTCTCATCGGCAGCGTGGCGGGCGTGCTGGTGTACCTGGTGCTGATTCCCGATCCGCAGACCCTGCTGCTTACCGAGCAATGGCCCGCACCGGCCGTGGCGACCTGGAAGGCCGTGGCCCAGACCCTGATGCAGGGGCTGGGGGCGCTGTCGCCGGAGTTGCGCTGGGCGATCGTGGCCGGCAGCGCGACAGGCGTACTGCTGGGCGTGCTGGACAGCCTGCTGCCGCAATGGGTGGCGCGCTGGCTGCCGAGTACCGGCGCGCTGGGGCTGGCGTTCATACTGCCGGCATCGATCAGCATGATGATGGGACTCGGCGCGGTGGTTACCTGGCTGGTCGGTTGCCGTTGGCCGAGCGTTACAGAGCGGTTTGCGATCACGGCCGCAGCGGGGCTGATTGCCGGGGAAAGCATTACCGGGGTGGCGGCATCGTTCTGGGAGATGGTGCGGATGCTGTAGTGGTTGGCATGGCGCAGCCATGCTGCACCCACGCGCCATTTACGACGTTCTGACCGGTGGCCACCCGGACACACAGCAGCGGCCGCGTCGCTCTGCTATACCTCATTGCCTGGCTCACCCCAACGAGGATGGATTCTCATGGAGCCACTGTGCACCACGCACCCGGGCGACGAGGACGGCGTGCCTGGCCGTTCGCCTGCCATGCAGGCGCTGCAAGCCCTGCTGCGGCGGGTGGCGCAGAGCGACCGGCCGGTGCTGATCTTCGGCCCGACGGGAGCCGGCAAGGAAGTCATCGCCCAGCAACTGCACCGCCTGAGCGCGCCGGGCAAGCCGTTCATCGACCTCAACTGCGGGGCGATCCCCGAGCAATTGCTCGAGTCCGAGCTGTTTGGCCATGCCCGCGGCGCGTTCACTGGCGCGGTTGGCGAGCGCATGGGCCATCTGCAGATGGCTGGGACGGGGACTCTGTTCCTCGACGAGATCGGCGAACTGCCCCTGGCCCTGCAGCCGAAGCTGCTGCGGGTGCTGGAAACCGGGCAGTACCGGCCGCTCGGTAGCAGCGAGAGCCGGCACTTCCGCGGCAGGGTGGTGGCGGCCACCCACCGTGACCTCAAGCGCCTGGTGGCCGAGGAGCGCTTTCGCGAAGACCTGTACTACCGCTTGTCGGTGTTCGAGCTCGAACTGCCGGGGCTGAACGAGCGGCGGGAGGACATCCCGGACCTGATCGAGCACTTCTGCCGTCAGCAACGGCGACCGCTGCACTTCGATGCCGCAGCGCTGGAGCTGCTGTGCCAGCGAGATTGGCCCGGCAATGTGCGCGAACTGCGCAATTCGATCGATCGCATCGGCACCCTGGCCCCGTCACCACTGGTCGACCGGGAAACCCTCGAGCAGTTGCTGGCACCGCCCTCGCCCGCCTCTGCGCTTGCCGTAGAGCTGGCCGAAGCGCTGCTCGGGCTTGAGGGGCCGGACAAACTGGCGGCGGTGGAAACACTGCTGATCGAGCATGCGCTGAACCGCTGCAACGGCAACAAGAGTGCTGCGGCGCAGCTGTTGGGGGTCAATCGCAAGGTGATCGAGCGGCGGGTCCGGTTGCGCCAGGACTTGCGCCTGACCGTGGAGCGCTACCTGGCCGAAGGCCGCAAGCTGATCGACGGGGCGGACTTCCGCGGCGCCCTGGGCCCTTTGCAGAAAGGCCTGGAAGTAGCCGAGCGGGTCTACGAGGGCAAAGACCTGTGGCGTTTGCAATTTGAGTTGCACCGGTTACTGGGAGTTAGCTTTCGCAGTATTGAGGGCTGGTTGAGCATCACCAGCCTGGCCAGCTACCGGGACGCCCAGGCCTTGGCCGCGCGCCAAGGCCAGGCGCAAGAGATGGCGTCGGTGTCGTTCGGGCTGTGGACCACCCTGTTGATGGGCCTGGATCTGGCAGAGGCCCGCGCTACGGCACAACAGATGCTGCAGCAGGCGCAGATAGCCGGTGGCGAAGCACTGCGCATCGAGGCCCACCTGGCCATGGCCAACACCCTGTTCTGGCTTGGCGATTTCGAGGAAAGCCTGGCCTGCCTGACGCGCGGCAGGCTGCTGGAGGACGACCAGGCCAGTTGGCCATCGAACCAAGGGCTGGACCTGGTGGGCCTGGCCCGCACTTTCGAAGGCCTGGCCGCCTTCGAGCTGGGCCTGTTCAGCCAGGCGCGCCAGGCGCTGGCCCGCTTGCAGTCCCGCGCCGAGCAGGCGGTCGACAACCCCTTCAACCGCGCGGTCGCCCTGCAGGGCGCGGCCTGGCTCGCCGCAGTGCTGGGCGAGCGCGATGCACTCGGGCGCCAGGCCCGCGAGCTGGAGCTGCTCAGTGCGCGCCACGAGTTCTCCTTCTACCGGGGCGTGGGCATGATCCTGCGCGGCTATCACCAGGGCATATCGGGTGAGTACGAAGCCGGTGAACAGGCCATTGCCGAAGGCTACCAGCAGCATGTACTGCGTAACGGCGGCCTGTTGTTCCATGGTTTCCAGGCCTGGAAGCGCGGCGAAGTGCTGTTGCTGGGCGGGCGTGCAGAGGCCTGCCTGGAACTGGTGGATGTCGCCCTCGACCTGGCCCAGGACCATCAGGAGCGCGCCTACCTGTGCGAACTGATGCTGTTACGCGGCCGGGCGCTGCTGGCGCTTGGTGACGACCGCGAAGCCGAGGCGACCCTGCGCGTCGCCTTGTCCACCGCACTGACCCTCGGCGTGGTGCCGGCGCGGCTGCACGCCGCCTTGGAATTGGCCCGGTTGCTCGAACGCAGCGAACGTGGCGCCCAGGTGCAGTCGATCCTGGTGCGCGCGCTACGCGGTCTCGACCCGCAACTGGACTACCCGCCCGCCAGCACCGTGCGTAGCTGGCTGGCACGTTTGTCGAGCTGCCCCCCTCAACCCGAAAGCAGGAGCACGATCATGGCGTTTGAGCTGGAGCACAAGGATCTGCAAGCGTTGATCAACGGTGGTTGTTTCTTTGGCAGTGGTGGTGGCGGCACCTTGGCGTCGGCCCGGCACTTGCTGGCCGCGTTCAATGTCGGGGAATTCTACCCGCGCGACCGCGTCAGGGTGGTCACGGTGGATGAGGCCCGTGCCGGCGACGCCGCGGTAGTGGCGTACATGGGTGCACCGGAAACGATCGGGCGTTGCCAGTACCCCCTCGGGCCGATTCAGGCCCTGGAATGCTTGCGCCAGCGCCTGAATGAGCAGGGCCGCGAGCTTGCCTATGTCGTGCCGCCGGAAAGCGGCGCGCTGGGCTTTCTGGTTGCGTGCCTGGCCGCCGCCAAGCTGGGCCTGGCGGTGATCGATGCGGACGGCGCCGGGCGCGCGGTGCCCTCATTGCCGATGCTCACCTTCGCTGCTGCCGGTATACCGCCGCGGCCGGCGTTCGTGGTCAGCCAGGGCGGACTGGTGGTGGAGCTGAATGTGACGCCGCCGGCCAAGGCCCAGGGGTACGCTGAAAACGCCAATGTGATCGCCGAGCAAATGTTGCGCCCTGTGGTCGGCTCGCCGGCGTTCGGTGAGTTCGGTGGCCTGGCGCTATGGTGCATGAGCCCCGACCAGCTGCCTTCCGCGCTGCCGCTGCGCGGCACCCTCAGCCGCGCCCTGGCGCTGGGCAGAGCCCTGGCTGCGGGGCAGCTGCACACTTGCCAGGCCGTGCTCGACTGGCTTGGCCAGTTCGGCCTGATGGCCCGCTGCCTGTCCCGCAATGCGCGCCTGACCCACGCCGGCGTGACTACCCAGGGCGGCTTTGACATCGGCCGCATCGACCTCGACAGCCCGGAAGGCAGCTTGCGCCTGTGCTACGAGAACGAGTCGCTGTTGCTGTGGGACAAGCACCAGCCGCAACCGCTGGCCATGGCCCCGGACAGCATTGCCTGGTTCTTCGAAGGGCCGGGGCCGGCACTGGCCTCCAACGGCGACCTGGTGCGCGCCGACGGCTCGCTGGACCCGAGCTATGCCGGGCGCGGTGCCTGCCTGATCGGCTGGCAGGCGGCGGCGCCGCTACGCCAACCCGGTGGATTGATCGCGTGGAGCTTCGAGCAGTTGCTGGCAGACCTGGGTTACATGGGCGCCTACCGAAGCATCGAGCAACTGCAGGAGTTACGACCATGAGCCTGCGTATTGCGGTTCTCGCGCCGGTCAACAGCAGCAACTACAACGAGGGCCTGCTGGCCTCGATAGCCCCAGTGGTGCCCCCGGACGTCGAGGTCCAGGTGTACAACATCGACCAGGGCAGCCCGTGTATCCAGAACCGGCTGAACCTCACCGAGAACGCCCTGGCGGTGGTGCGCCTGGCCCAACAGCTTGAGCAGCAGGGGTTCGACGGCATCTGGCTGAGCGATTTCGACATGTGCGGCGTGGAGCCTGCCCGCGAAGTGATCGATATCCCGATCATTGGCGGCTTCCCCACCTCCGCGTTCAGTGCCCTGGGGTTGTGTCAGCGGTTTTCCATCATCACCATCCTGCAGAGCACCCTGGCCCTGCAACGCGGTCATGTGGCCAATTATGGCCAGAGCATCAATTTTGCCTCGATCCGAGCCATCGACTGCCCGGTAGCCCAGTTGGGTGATGTGGAGGTGGTACTGGTCAAGGCATTGCAAGCCGGGCTGGCTGCCATCAACGAGGATGGCGCGCAGGCACTGTTGCTCGGCTGTACCGGCTTCATGGGTGTCGCCGAGCGCTTGTCGAAGCTTATCGAGCAGGACCTTGGCTGCTACGTACCGGTGCTGGACCCCAACCAGTGTGGCTTCGGCTTCCTGCTGTCGCTGGTGCGAATGAAGGTGCGACCGAGCCGTTTGTGCTACGCCAGGGCGCCCCTTGGCTGAGGTGGCCGGATACGTCCGCCATGGGCTCCCCCAGGTGGACGAAAACGTCCACCTGTACCCCTGCTTTTCGGCCTAACTGGTTGAAAGGAAAGCGATCACCAGCCTGGCATGATCGATGCTCCTGTCACTGGGCCGAGCGCGTGACCCCACACGCTCGGCCCACATGACAAGGAGAGCATCATGAGCACTGACTACTATGTAGACTTCGACAACCAGACCAACGATACCTGGACCCTCGCGGTCTACCAGACCTTGCCAAGCTCGGTAGGGCTCGACAGCGTGTCCTGGAAGCAGACCACCGTGCCCACCCAGGGCTTCAGCGGGGTGGAGTGGACCATCGACTACAACGTGGTGATCGCCAACTATCGGCAGGTCGGTGGCGTCGGGGTGTACAAGGCCAGCCAGACGCTGTCGACGCAGCTCGGATCGGTCTGGGACTGTGTGTTCAAGGACAACGTCCAGCAACTGGTGCTGGGTAGCGGCTCGGCGCCCGGAGACAGCATCCAGATCAACAACAAATCGAACTTGCCTGCCAACCTGGGTATCGGCATGAGCGGGCAGGGTTCGGTGTTCAAGCCGGATGTGGTCGGTAGCGGCCAGGCTCAGTTCAAGGTGACACCCACTTATTACCTGGGGCTGTTCCAGAAAGTACAGCTGGGTGAAGTCATCAGCAGCAACGTCGTTGTCGGCCCAAGAGAGATCAAGTTCCCCAGTGGCATGAACTGCGCAACCGCAACTGCGCGCATGGACGGCGCCAATATAAAACTGACCATCACCTACTCCGAAGTGACCAAGGTCTCCTACGAGGCAACCCAACGGTTGATCGCTGCCCGCCAGGAGCGCCTTGGCAGGGTTCTGGAACACGCCTGAAGCTGCGGCCGGCGCGCAGCAGCGCGCCGGCCTGCTGTCGCCGGATTCGGCAAGGAGCTGAGAATGAACAAACCCATAGAAATCGCCACCATCAACGCCGGCCCGCTGGCGTTTACCGCCGAGCCAAAGGTGAGTGGCGCCCAGTTACTGGACTTCGTCCATACCGTGGATCAGCAGATCCAAAGCGTCACCAAAGGCCTGGTCGAGCAGTTGAAGAAGGAAAAGATCAACGCCCATGTGGCGCAGCAGGGCCGTGACTACCTGATCATCCAGGAGGGCGTCAGCCCAGCTTCGCTGTCGCAACACGACAGCGTGGAGACCGATCCCGCACCACAACCCTCGCGGATCCGCATTTACGTCCGCAGTAGCGACGCACCGCCCACCATCAACGCGATGCGACTGTTCTTCCGTGACTGGCGCGCAGTGGCGGGCCTGATCGCGGTAGGCGGCGCCTGGCAGTTGGGGCAGTGGTTGATGCAGGTACGCCGCCAGGACCAGTAGAAGCACCTTTGAACGCGATGGGCTGCTGCCGGGCAGCCCATCGCGCGTTCACGCTTGACCCACGCCCTCCCCCCGCCACATGCTCGATCGCTCCACCCACGCTCAAGGAACGATTGCATGAAGCTGGAAACTCTCGCCATCCACGCAGGCTTCAGCCCCGACCCGACTACCCGGGCAGTGGCCGTACCGATCTACCAGACCACTTCCTTCGCCTTCGACGACACCCAGCACGGCGCCGACCTGTTCGACCTGAAGGTGGCCGGCAACATCTACTCGCGCATCATGAACCCCACCAACGACGTGCTCGAGCAGCGCATGGCCGCCCTGGAGGGCGGGGTTGGCGCGCTGGCGGTGGCCTCGGGCATGGCGGCCATCACCTACGCCATCCAGACCGTCGCCGAGGCCGGCGACAACATTGTCTCGGTGGCCAAGCTGTACGGCGGCACCTACAACCTGCTGGCCCACACCCTGCCGCGCATGGGCATCCACACCCGCTTCGCCGCCCATGACGACATCGCCGCCCTCGAAGCATTGATCGATTCGCGCACCAAGGCGGTGTTCTGCGAGTCCATCGGCAACCCTGCCGGCAATATCGTCGACATCGCCGCGCTGGCCGAGGCCGCCCACCGCCATGGTGTGCCGCTGATCGTCGACAACACCGTGGCCACCCCGGTGCTGTGCCGGCCGTTCGAGCACGGTGCCGATATCGTCGTGCACTCGCTGACCAAGTACATCGGCGGCCATGGCACCAGCATTGGCGGCATCGTCATCGACTCCGGCAAGTTCCCCTGGGCCGACAACAAGGAACGCTTCGCCCTGCTCAACACCCCCGACCCGTCCTACCACGGCGTCACCTACACCGAAGCCTTCGGCCCCGCCGCCTTCATCGGCCGCTGCCGCGTGGTGCCGTTGCGCAACACCGGTGCCGCGCTGTCGCCGTTCAATGCCTTCCTGATCCTGCAAGGCCTGGAAACCTTGGCCCTGCGCATGGAGCGCCACACCGAGAACGCGCTGAAGGTCGCCCGCTACCTGCAAGCCCACGAACAGGTGGCGTGGGTGAAATATGCAGGGCTGCCCGACCACCCCGAGCATGAGCTGGCCCAGCGCTACACCGGCGGCAAACCGGCGTCGATCCTGTCGTTCGGCATCAAGGGCGGCCAGGCGGCCGGCGCGCGCTTCATCGATGCGCTGCAGCTGGTGGTGCGCCTGGTGAACATCGGCGACGCCAAGTCGCTGGCCTGCCACCCCGCCTCCACCACCCACCGCCAGCTCAACGACGAGGAACTGGAGAAGGCCGGCGTGCCACGGGACATGGTGCGCCTGTCGATCGGCATCGAGCACAGCGACGACATCATCGCCGACCTGGCCCAGGCGCTGGAGGCCAGCCGCGGTTGATTCATCTGCGCCCTACCCAATGCCTACGGCGGGCGCACCTTTCGCACATATGGATAGCCCTGCGATGACCCTGTTCTACCTCAAGCTGATCGTCACCCCTCTCCTGATGTGGGCCATCTCCCTCGCCTCGCGTCGCTGGGGCGGCCTGCTCGGCGGGTTGCTGTCCGGCCTGCCGATCACCTCGGCACTGGTAATGACCTTCCTGTGCCTGGAACAGGGCACGGCCTTCGCCCTGGGTGCGGTGCCCGGCGCGCTGGGCGGCCTGGCGGCGGTGCAGGCCACGTACACCTTCTACCTGTTCGCCACACGCAGGCTCGGCATCGGCCCGGCCGTATTGCTGGCGATACTGTTCTATGGTGTAGCGGCCTATGCGTTTACCCATGGGGGCAACCTGTACCTGTCGATTGCCGTGGCGCTGGTGCTGATTGGCGTGCTGATACGCGCCAGCGGCCGCGAGCCCAGGCCGGATGCCCTGGCCCGGCCACGACAGCGGTTTTGGGAGATCCCTCTGCGCATGGTGTCTGCCACTTCATTGCTGATGGTCATCACAAGCCTGGCCAACTGGCTGGGCCCGGCGGCCAGCGGCATGCTGGCGCCGATCCCGGTGATTGCCTGGCCGCTGGTGGTGTTCGCCCATGTGCAGAATGGCCGTGCAGGAATGGCGGCGATGGTGCGGGGCAATGCTATCGGGGCGGTGGGGGTGATTGCGTTTTATCTGGTATTGGCAGGGCTGCTCGATGCCTGGGGTGTCGCAATTGCCATCAGCCTGGCCATGCTTTGTGCCGTGATCCTGACCGTGGGGCTGGCGGTTGCGTTGCGACGGGGGTGATATGCCGGCGCGCATGCCAGGGCTGCGTCCATTGGGGCTGCTGCGCAGCCCATCGCAGGCAAGCCAGCTCCTACAGGATCACCACAGCCTTCAAGGCAGATGCAGTACCTGTGGGAGCGGGCATGCCCGCGAACACCGGCGTAGCCGGTGCCATGCACCGCGTTGGATTCTTCGCGGGCATGCCCGCTCCCATAGGATCACCACAGCCTTCAAGACAGCCACAGTACCTGTGGGAGCGGGTTCACCCGCGAACACCGGCGTAGCCGGTGCCATGCACCGCGTTGGATTCTTCGCGGGCATGCCCGCTCCTACAGGATTACCACAACCTTCAAGGCAGCCGCAGTACCTGTGGGAGCGGGTTCACCCGCGAACACCGGCGCAGCCGGTGCCATGCACTGTGTCGGATTCTTCGCGGGTAAACCCGCTCCCACAGGGCCCCGCCCTATCAATGGTCACTCCCTGCGCTGATCCAGGTCTACCGCAGGCTGCTCCACGCTCTGCCTGCCGTCATCAGCCAAGCTGTCTTCCTCCTGCCAATCACCACCCTCTTCTTCGTTCATGAGCGGGTCGTCGTCAGGGTCGGGTATGGTCGGGCGGTCGGGGTCAACGGCCAGGTCAGGTGAAGTGGGCATGTCCAGGTTCGTGCCGCCTTGTGCATTCGGATCGGGGCTCATCGCTGCATACCTCGTAAGAAAAGGTGTGAACCGCATTCGTTCCGGGCAATTCCGTCAGCGAGGCTGCGGGTGCTCGGCAGAAACCGAATTGTTGGCCTGCACGTCCTCCATCTCCTCCTCGATCGGGCCTTCGTCATCCGAAGGTAGCGGGATCTCTCCGTCACCGCTGCCGGGCTGGGATTCGGTTTGCTCGAGGCCGGGGTCATTCTGATCGTTTGCCATGGAAGTTCTCCTGGGTTTGCGCATTGATCGCGCATACAGATCGGACGGAAAACGGCCAGCAGCAGTGCCTTGGGTTCGACAGGTGGCGCAAAAGGCCGGGGTACCGATCATGGCCCCATATAGAGCTAAACCATTATTCAGAGACGTTTCCTACAAGCTTTTAGGAAGCCCAATGCCTCTCTAGAAAGCGATTCCCCGTTAGTGTTCAGAGGTCGACAAGGACCTGTCCAACACGAGGATCGCTCATGACCATCAGCCAACGTATTGCCCTCGCGATCGCCGAAGCCGGGCTGCCGCACGACCAGTGCATGTTCTGCGAGCGCCAGGGCCTGCCGATCCTGCCGCTGCGTCGCGCCCTGGTGCCCGATACCCGCCCCGAGTGTGTCTCCACCGTGGCGGATAACCGGCATATCTCGACAAAGATCGGCTTGCGCACCTTGCGCAGGGGCTTCCTGTATGTGCTGCTCGACCAGCAGGTCTGGCATGCCTATGCCGTCAGCGAGCAAGGTCATCTGCGCCGCTTCAACCCTTACGAGCCGCCAGATGGCCCGCCTTCGCCGCTGCCCGAAAAATGCGTGAACGCAGATCACGACATTCCTTCGGCCTTTCTCAACCTCGATACCGGCAGGTACACCAGCGCCTGGCTGGCCTTTTCCAGTGATGCCTGGCCGGTGAGCGTGCTGAACGCCTACAAGAGCGGCGCGTCGCCTGCGCATCGCTTCCAGGGCCTGGACCTGATTCAGGCGCGCAACAATCCCGAACTGCTGGGCATCGCCATGACGCCCGATAAGCTTGGGGTCGACCAGCAGGTGTTCGAGTACGCCCAGCATGGCTGTGCCCCCTTCGACAGTGCGCATGGCTTCCACAGCCGCTGGTTGCGCCGGTTCGCCCTGCGAGGGTATCTGGTCAATGCGATCAACCGGCACAAGCTGGAAAACGGCGTGCTGGCAGTGGTGCTCGACGACACCGTCGGGCTGATTCAGGAGTACAACCATCAGCGGCTGAACTGGGTACTGAAGCGTCAGGCCTGGCGTGAAGAACCGATGCGCGCCTATCAGCTGCAGACCTCGCAGATCCTGCAGATCATTCGCGCCACGCACAGGGAATGGGCGGCGCAGAAGGTGCCGTCGCTGGAACCGATGACGGGTGATGGGCCGCCGGTGTTCACCGACCCGGCAGTCGAGCGGCAGCTGTTGGTCGAGCGTGCGCAGCAGGAGAGTGACGAGCGGCTTGAAGAGCGCTACCACGAACCGCAGCGGGCCGCGTTCCAGGCTGAATATGAGCAGCAGGAACGTGAGTTTCAGCGTTACATCGACAAGGACGCGCAGGCGTACGTTGCCTTGTTCGATACGCCCATGTTCAAGGTGGCCGAGGCGTACGACTACGACGGTAATGATCGTGAGTCCGGGGTGGCCTACGCCAAGACCATGGCCCTGTGCCTGGGCGGTGGGGTTACGGAAGCTGTCGTCCCCCGCCTTGAACCGCATGTTCCCGCTTCCGGCACCAGCGAACTGCTCTGGCTGAAATGGCTGCAGGACCCTGACAGCCCGCCCTACCGCGCGTTGTTGATGCGGGATCGCTCTCTGCTGGCCGGACTGCTGCCCAGTTTCTCCGCCACAGAAGCGATCAACTGGAACGACAGCGACAAGCTCTACGGCATGCTGAGCAAGATCATCGCCAGCGATGACGCCGGCCTGCGCACGCGCAATACCCTCAAGCAGGCCATTGCCGAAACGCAGGGCGCGCTCAATGCGGCCAGTCAGCGGCTGGCGCCATGTTTGTCACCTGGTATTCAAAAGGCTGTGCGGCATTTGAACAGTGCCACGCAGTTTCTCTACAACGGCGTCCACCTGATCGAACTGGAAGTGAAGATGAAGCTGGGCGAGTACTACGCCTTGCAGAGCGCCCACCTCCGGGAGTTGCAGCACAAGGCCAATGCGTCGATCGCCGAGGCGCGGGACCGGATGCGCCGCAATATCGATGACTTCGAGTTTGGCTCGATGAAGGCCATGCGCAAGGTGCGGCCGATCATCCAGCACGGGCTGATGAGCCTGGCCGTGCTCGATCCACGGTTCACCAATTCGATGATCAGCGTGACGGTGTGGGTCGAGGGCAAGGCCGAGGAAGTGCATGGGCGGTTGTTCAAGGAGGCCAGCATGGGCGTGACCCAGGCGAGCAGCGCGGCGCAGCTTGCCTTGGTGGATATCTCGGTGGCAGCAGGGACGCTGGAGACAAATGCGCGCAAGTTGTTTCAAGGGATGCAGATCACATCGCAGCAGGCTGCCAGGTTAGTACGGACCGGGTTCTCCGGTTTACGTGGTGTGGCAGGTAGTTGGGAGTTATTGCTGGCGATAGGCGGGTTGTATTTGCAGCAGGACAGCCTGGGCAGGAATCAGGAAAAGGCGGAGACGGAGATTGGGCCGAAGGCGTTTGAGGCCAGGTTGGCGTTGCAAGGATCGCAGTTGGGCCTGTTGGGAGGGCAAATCGAACTGATTGGGCTCATTTTGAGATCAAGTGCTGGTCCATTGAATTTGGGGTGGGCAAAGGGTGTTGCAGCCAGTGGGGGGACCTTGATAAGGCTTGGTGCTTTGGTGAGTGCGGTTGCAGGGGTCTTTGATGCGGCTCAAGCAATCAATGCGACCAGGCGAGCTGCCGCTGCGGGTGATGATGCCGCATACCAGCGACATCTAATTTCGGCCGGTTTGTATGTTCTTGGCACTGTCGCTTTCGGATTCGCAGTACTCTATCCCTTGGTTTTCGGCCCGCTGGGATTGGCGATCGCCTTCACGCTTGCTGCTTATCAACTAAGCAAACGCGCTCAGGAAAATGAATCAACTGATCTGGAGCGCTGGGTAAGGCGGTGCTGCTTTGGAAAAGCAGACGAAAAACCGACCATTCATTGGAATGTTCCAGAACAAGCGGATATCGCTTTTGCCGAACTCAATGCTGCCACGCTAGGCGTTCAGGCGAAGTTGAATTTTGAGTCGCGCTTGGCAACTGATCCAGGGCTTCCGAAAATCGGTGGCTTGACAAGCACGGAAATAATTAAGGAACTGAAATTCTTGATCGCTTTGCCTATGTACGACGAGCGTTCTTCGGGATATCGCTGGAAATTGATTGCGCATCGTCACGGTGACGGTAATCACCCTGATTACATTGGCGGGGAAACTATTGCTTCGGGCAATTTTTTTGCGAGCTCTGAAGAATTTCTCTCGCCGTCCTCTTCATTTTCGAGCTTCGCGCCTCCACGAATACCAGACCACGACTGCAATTATTCAATTAGCGAGAAGCGAAAACCTTATTCTACTGAACTCAGCCAGTTAGAGATTTCGGGCTCGATAGCGCTCATGGCGACTATAGGAAAACACACAATTGAGGCAGCTACGCTGTTGGTCATGTACTGGCCGGATCGGAGCCTACCAAGTGGGTACATTGAGATTTGTGCCAGGGAGATTAGCGAGTGAAGCGTGATGATAAAGTTTTGTGCGAGCGCGCTTTAGGCTGGAGCCATGACCTTCCCACGGTGCATGAAGTTTCAAAGTGGCGGGAAGTGTGGGCGAGTGTCAAGCCGTCGCCAAACTATTTCGATGATATATATCTCGAGTTACCGCGGAGCAGCACCATTCTTCGAGGTGTTATATTTTTGATTGGGGTTCCGGGCTTGCTATTTGCTTTAGGAATTACGCTTTACTTATACTGGAGCCTTTTGCATGGCAGTTGGCCGCGCGACTGGCTTACAAACATATCAATAGCTCTTCTTCCGCTAGCATTATGGGCTTTGACTGCCTATGTCAGGCTTGATCTGGTTGCCCCTAGAGACGAGCCAATTCGCTTCAATCGACTACGCCAAAAAATATATATTTATGAGTTTCGATATGACCGCATCTTCATCTTCAGCCGCAAACGCTGGGGCGTCAAACCGGTCGCCTACAACTGGGACGACGTAACCGCCGAAGTCTACCGAGTCTACGCCCCCGGCCACGGTGGCCTGATCGAAAACGTCATGCTGTCGGTCCGCAACCCGGAAACCAACGAAGTCATCGACCGCGTGTTCTTCACCTATGACCTCTACCAAGGCGAAGCCTACTGGGCCATCGCCCGGCTATTCATGCAGCAAGGCCCCGAAGCCCTGCCGAAGTTCGTGCACCCACCCCGTGACTGGAACGATGACGATGGCCTGAGCCACATGCATTGCCTGGCACCCAAGGTTCATTGGCCGGAGGACATTGACCGTGAGTCCCGTACTGCCCCATCTGAATGACAGGGCCGATGCCCCCGGGGGCCTAGACCACAGCCTTCAAGGCAGCTGCAGTACCTGTGGGAGCGGGCATGCCCGCGAACACCGGCGTAGCCGGTGCCAGCCACCGCGTTTGATTCTTCGCGGGCAAGCCCGCTCCCACAGTTTGGTTCAATGCCTCAAGCGCTGGCCGACACATGACGTGGAGCACGCACACCCCACAACCAGTAACCCAGGGATAGCAGCACCAACCAGCCAACCCCGACATACATGGCTGTGCGGCTGGCCGGGAACCAACCGAGCACGCCAAAAATGAACACCATGAAAGCAATCGCGCAAGCTGGCCCTACCGGCCACAGCGGCACACGATAATCCAGTGCAGCCGCCTCCTCCTTGCTCATGCCGCGCCGCATGGCCACTTGAGAAAGCAGGATCATCAACCAGACCCAGACAATGGAGAACGTGACCACCGCCGCAAGAACCAGGAACAGGTCTTCCGGCACCAGGTAGTTCAATACCACGCCCAGAAGCAGCGCGACGCCCATCACCGCAACCGTCATCCACGGCACACCGAAACGCGACAACGATGCAAAACCGGCTGGCGCCTGGCCGTCCTGAGCCATTCCGTACATCATCCGTCCAGCACTGAAGATATCGCTATTGATCGCCGAAACAGCAGCTGAAATCACCACGATATTCAACACGGTGGCCGCTGAACTGATGCCAAGACCACTGAAGATCTGCACGAACGGGCTACCGTGGCTGCCAATGCTGGTCCAAGGGTAAATAGCCATGAGTACGAACAGGGTAAGAATGTAGAACAGCAGGATGCGCAGAGGCACCGAGTTGATAGCCTTGGGCAGCACGCGCTTCGGGTCCCTTGCCTCGCCTGCGGTGATGCCGATCATTTCGACCCCGCCAAAGGCGAACATCACGACAGTGAACGAAGCGATCATCCCACTGACGCCATTAGGGAAGAACCCGCCGTTGTTCCACAGATTCGAGACTCCGGCAACCGTGCCTGCCTCGTCATTCAACTGGATACCCAACAGCAGCACAGCCGCGCCTGCCACAATCATGGCAACGATCGCGGTCACCTTCAGCAACGACAGCCAGAACTCCATTTCCCCGAACACTTTCACGCTGCACAGGTTCAGCGCCCCGATTAAGAACACTATCCCAAGCACCCAGATCCAGGCAGGTGTTTCAGGGAACCACAGCCCCATGTAAACGCCAAAGGCCGTCACGTCTGCCAGGCAAACCACCAGCATCGAGAACGCGTAGCTCCAACCTGTCAGAAAGCCAAAGTAGCGCCCCAGATACTGGCCGGCATAGTGCCCGAACGAACCTGACACCGGGTTATGAACCGCCATTTCGCCAAGGGCGCGCATCATCATGTAAATGGCTGCGCCACCTATCAGATAGGCCAGCAAAACCGAAGGCCCTGCCAACTTTATTGCCGATGCCGAGCCATAGAACAGCCCCGTACCGATAGCAGAACCTAACGCCATGAAACGAATATGCCGGGTAGAGAGACCCCGCTTCAACTGGTGTGAAGATTGAGCGCTCATAGATACCTTCTTGGTTTTATTATCAGGTCCGCACAACGCTAATGCCGTGCGGTTTTATCAGGCACGCAGCATTCCAATCATCAAGCCCTTGGCCACAGCACAGGAAACAGCTCGTGGTTCATTTGGGCACCGCTGGCGAGTTGCGTTTCGAGGCCAGGAAACTGTGGCGAAGTTTTCCACTGGCGCGGTGCGTGAGTAATGTCATCGCCCAGGAAACGTACCGAGAAGGCACGACGCCGACGATTGCCCCCGACACCGCCAGAGGCGTGCAGGGTGAGCATGTGGAAGAACACCGCATCGCCTGGTGAGAGCTCCCAGCCGAGGATGTTCCAGGCGCTGCGATCGGCCTCGATATCCGGCAAGTCTGCAAGGCTGCCTTCAGGGAACCATTGCGCCTGGCTGTCGAGGAAGCTGCGCGGCATCAGCCATGGCCCAAGGTGCGAGCCCCCTACGAATTCAAGGGTGGATTCTCTCGAGACCGGATCGACTGGCATCCACATACTGCAGTTCTGGCGCCCGTCGATGTTGTAATACGGCTGGTCCTGATGCCAGGGCGTTCGCTGGCGCGTGTTCGGCTCCTTGACCAGCAGGTGATCGTGATAAAGCCGGGCTGTCTCACTGTTCATGAGTTGCGCTGCAACACTACCTACCCTGCTCTCGAAGATGAACTGGCGATAGGCCGAAATATCCCCCCAATTACAGAAGTCTTCGAAGAACCAACCCGGGTCATCGGGGCGGCTTGCCACTTTAGCGCGCTCGCTTGGGGCTTTCAGGTTCTGTTCGATGCCGGTTTCGAGCAGTGCAACTTCTTCCGGCGTGAACAAATTACGTACGCAGACAGCACCATCACGCTGGAACGCCTCGATGGTTTCGTCACTCAGTTGAAATTCGGCGGACTGTTTCATAAGCACCCTTTGGTCTTTTTATTGGGCAACAGCACCACTGCCAGTTTCAAGCGGAATAAGCAAGGTGCACCGCGAGTATTGCTTTTCAGCCTTAATAGGAAAAGAATATATTTCCTAATCCCGAGTATAGGAAAAGATGATAGGGTTCTCGTTCAGGCAGCTCGAGTACTTCGTCGCCGTGGCCGAGCACGGCAGCATCAGCGCTGCGGCCAGAGCCCGGCACGTTTCACAGCCATCGGTTTCGGTAGCGATCGCCCAGCTGGAAGAGGCGCTGAACGAGCGACTGTTCCGGCGCCAGGTGAGCCGCGGGCTGGAGCTGACGTCAGCGGGCACGCGTTTACTGGCCCAGGCACGCGATATCATCGGCATGGCCATTGCCATGAATCAGAACGCGGATACCACGCGCGGCTCGCTTCGCGGCAACCTGTCGCTCATCTGCTTTCAAGACCTGGGCCCCTATTACGCGCCGCGGCTGCTGTCGAGTTTTCGCAAGCAGTATCCCGATGTCGAGGTAACGCTTTTCGAGACTGACCTGGCAGGCGTACACCGCCACTTGAGCGCCGGTAAAGCCGAGCTCGCGCTGACTTATGACATTGGCCTTGATCCCTTGCTGCCCCGCCAGGTACTGGCTGAGTTGAAGCCCTACGCACTCATCGCCACTGATCACCGCCTGGCCCACCTGGCCGAGATACCGCTGCATGAGCTGGCGCAAGAGTGTTTGATTCTTGAGGACATCGCACAAACGCGTGAGTATTTTCTTTCACTGTTTTGGGCGCATAACCTGCAACCGCGCACTCAGCAATACACCCAGACCTTCGAGATGCAACGGGGCCTCGTCGCGCATGGCTACGGGGTTGCCCTGTCATGCACCCGGCCCGCCGGGGACCACTGCTATGACGGCACACCGCTGCTATGCCGGCCATTATTGGAAGAGGTATCACCGCAAAAAGTGGTGCTGGCCCAATCAGGCGCGATGCACCCATCGCCGGTGGCGGAGGCGTTCAAGGGCTGGGTTGCTCGGGAGATAGCTGGTGGAGGGGCCTGAGTTCGTTCACTCAAGAAAGCTCCACTGTAGGAGCGGGCATGCCCGCGAACACCGGCACAGCCGCTGCCATGCACCGCGTTGCATTCTTCGCGGGCACGCCCGCTCCCACAGGATCACCACAGCCTTCAAGGCAGCCGCAGCACCTGTGGGAGCGGGTTCACCCGCGAACACCGGCGCAGCCGGTGCCATACACCGCGTCGCATTCTTCGCGGGCTCGCCCGCTCCCACAGGCTCACCACAACCTTCAACGCAACCGCAGTACCTGTGGGAGCAGGCATGCCCGCGAACACCGGCACAGCCGGTGCCATACACCGCGTTGCATTCTTCGCGGGTAAACCCGCTCCCACAGGCTCACCACAACCTTCAACGCAACCACAGTACCTGTGAGAGCGGGCATGCCCGCGAACACCGGCACAGCCGGTGCCATGCACCGCGCAGGATTCTTCGCGGGCACGCCCGCTCCCACAAGATCACCACAGCCTTCAAGGCAGCCGCAGTACCTATGGGAGCGGGCATGCCCGCGAACACCGGCATAGCCGGTGCCATGCACCGCGTTGCATTCTTCGCGGGTAAACCCGCTCCCACAGGCTCACCACAGCCTTCAACGCAGCCGCAGTACCTGTGGGAGCGGGCATGCCCGCGAACACCGGCACAGCCGGTGCCATGCACCGCGTTGCATTCTTCGCGGGTAAACCCGCTCCCACAGGCTCACCACAACCTTCAACGCAACCACAGTACCTGTGGGAGCGGGCATGCCCGCGAACACCGGCGCAGCCGGTGCCATGCACCGCGTTGGATTCTTCGCGGGCTCGCCCGCTCCCACAAGATCACCACAGCCTTCAACGCAGCCACAGTACCTGTGGGAGCGGGTTCACCCGCGAACACCGGCGAAGCCGGTGCCATACACCGCGTTGTATTCTTCACAGGTAAGTAAACCGCCACACCGCCGCGTCGCACAACAAGCGAGCCCGCCGATCAGAACACCGACCACCCAATCCGCGAGCTCAGCAACTCAAGCGCCGCCATCCCGGCCAGGGAGTTACCCGCCGCATTCAACTCCGGCGACCACACGCACACGGTGAATTGCCCCGGCACGATCGCCACAATCCCGCCCCCCACGCCACTCTTGCCCGGCAACCCCACCCGATAGGCGAAATTCCCTGCTTCGTCATACAGCCCGCTAGTGGCCATGATCGAGTTCACCTGCTGGGTCTGGCGCCGGGTCAGAATCTGCTCACCGCTGTGCTTGCAGAACCCATCGTTAGCCAGGAAACAGAACGCCCGAGCCAGATCAAGGCAGTTCATTTGCAGCGCGCAATAACTGAAATAACTGCGCAGCACCGTCTCCACCTCGTTATGGAAGTTGCCGAACGACTGCATCAGGTAAGCCATGGCCGCATTGCGCGCGCGGAATTGATACTCCGAATCGGCAACGCGAGCATCGATCGAGATGTGCGGATTGCCCGATAGCCGCCGCACAAAATCGCGCATCGACAAAGTGGGTGCAGCAAAGCGCGACTGGTTGATATCGCAGATCACCAACGCACCCGCATTGATAAAAGGATTACGCGGCCGACCGCGTTCGAACTCCAGCTGCACCAGCGAGTTGAACGGCTGGCCAGAAGGCTCATGGCCAAGCCGCTCCCAAATGGCCTCCCCCGAGTGCCCAATCGCCTGCACCAGGCTGAACACCTTGGAAATACTCTGCACCGAGAACGGCACCAGGGCGTCGCCTGCGCAGTAATAGCTGCCATCGTTGCCATAGACCGCGATGCCCAGCTGGTTCGCTGGCACATCGGCCAGCGCAGGAATGTAGTCAGCCACTTTGCCCTTGCCGATCAAGGGACGTACTTCTTCGAGAATCTCGTTCAACAGCGTTTGCATGAAAGGCCCTGTATCAGTCCCCAGACGACGGCGAAGGGGTAGCAATCTTGACGATTATCGAGCGAAAGAAATCACACTCTCGGCAAGAAATGGCCAGCCGCACCTGCAGCCCTAGGCTCCACGCTATAACCTATGCTGTGCTTGTCTCGACGGTATAGAGAACGCGCCCCCGCCAGGTGCAAAAGCAGCCAACCAGGGAATGGAGGACCAACGATGCCAGCTTGCCCTTTACCCGCAGACGAAGCGCTTCGCCAGCGCACGCTCGATGACATGAACCTGGTCGATACACCAGCCGAGCATTACCTTGATACCCTGGTGCGGCTTACCCAGGACCTGGCCCATGTGGACACTGTGCTTATCAGCCTGATCGACCAGGACCGACAGTGGTTCAAGGCCCGCATAGGGCTTGAGGCAAGCGAGACGACGCGCAGTATTTCCTTTTGCGGCTACGCCATTCTCGGCGAGGGTACCCTGATGGTGCCCGACGCCAAGTGCGACGGGCGATTCATCGACAACCCGCTGGTGCTCAACCCGCCCTACATCCGCTTTTACGCCGGCCACCCCTTGCGCGCCGGCAACGGCAAAGCCATCGGCACGCTGTGCATGTTCGATCCCCACCCGCGCGTGCTCAGCGAGGCTCAACAAGCGAATTTCAGGGACCTGGCCACGCTCGCCGAGGGATATCTGCAGCTGCGTACCTTGGCGCAGGTGAACCGCGATCTGCGGCTTGAAATGGATCGCGAGCAGCGCAAAGCCCTGCTCGACCCTTTGACGCAACTATGGAACCGCGGCGCGCTGTCGGCGTTTGAAGACCATGAACGGCGATTGGCAGAGTTGAACGGCTCACAACTGGGTGCGGTTTATGCCGACCTGGATCACTTCAAATCCATCAACGACAAGTACGGCCATGGCGGCGGTGACAAAGTGCTTTGCGAATCTGCCCGCCGCCTGCGTGCAGCACTTCGCCCCGATGACCTGCTGGTGCGCCATGGGGGTGAGGAGTTCGTCGCTATTTTGCATGTTAAAGACAGCGAAGAACTGACGCGGATTGCTGAGCGGATTCGCGAACAGGTGGGTGCCAGCCCGATGCAGTTGCCATGTGGCCAGTTGAAGGTGAGCGTCAGCGTAGGGTGCACCCTGTTTGCCAAGGGTGAAACGCTGGATGACGCACTGGAACGCGCTGACAGGGGACTGTATGACGCTAAACAGAATGGACGAAACCGGGTTGTATATGTAGCGCCGCCATTCTGAGACGGGCATGGTCCGAGCTTTAAACCTATTATCCGGCACCCTGTGAGAGCAGGTGTGCCCGCGAAGCGTTCAACCTGGCCTGAGTCAACTGCTCATGCGCAACCCAGTTGCTCTACGTAGCGCCCCTAGTGGGCATTGCTCCACAGTGTAAGAACACACCTACCAGAGCAACCCACCCCACCATGATATTTTTCTTGAGGAATTCAGGCTGATATCCCAAAAATAAAAACTGTTGGAACTCCAATATCCTCATATATGTAACAACAAAGAAGATATTATATAGCAAGCACAGACAGAATAGCCCATAACCGAGATGAGGCCCCGAGCACTTGGCACGCAAAATGAATGCACCACACACACTGAACACGGTGCACAAAATGAATAACCATGCCATCACCTATCCCTCAGTTCGACTCTTACCTGTTCACCTGTCAACATGTCTATACCAACCTCGAAAACAATAGAATGAGTGCTCATTGTCTTCAAGGCTTGGGTTTTATCTGCCCTTACGTAGCGAAACAGCCTCCAGGCCCCCGGCTTCAAAACCAACCGACCGACATTATAGGCAGACAATCCGAGATCTAAAGTTCCATAAGCCACGTTTCCGTCGGACACTGTGCCGCCTGCCGCCACAGCCACTCTCTGGTAGGCCTTTCGTATAGGCCCAACAGTACCTCTCTGCCCCAAGAATATATTCAGTCCATTTTCGTAAATATTGTTTGCGCCATGCAGCATCATTGGCACCCCGCCAATCAAACAACCGACACCAAGAGAAAAGCCGCACACCGCGGCACCTGTATGTACTTGCAAAATCCCCGCGGTCACACCCGCCACCAACTTTGAGTACTCCCATACCTGGGTGAGCAGTTCAAGGTATTCTTGCTCAAGTGCCTCTTGTCCTTCTTTGGCAGAGACCCTACCCGCGCTTACATCATCAACAATTGCTTTGCCTACGTAGGCAATCTCTTGGACAAACCGGGCTCTAAGGATATCATCCCCTAAATAGTGCGCACCTACCTCGCATGCATATTGAGTCAGCCGAGCCGCCTGGCTACTTACCTCCCAGAAATCGTCATCCATACCGCCGCCTGCATCGCTTCGGCTCATGGAATGTCACTCCAGCTTGCGTAACCACTGGTATTAGCAATCAAATGATGCCAGCCGATAAAACCATAGCGAATGGCGAGGTACTCTTGAGGGTCTTGCGCATTCAGCAAAACCGAGTGAGGCACTTCCATACGCTGATCCACTAAAATAGCATCTTGCAAGTCTATTCGGAGGAAACACTCATGCTTACCAGCGTTGATGCGATACAGGTTTATTCGACACTCAAGAATCTCCCGACTGGTCAATGCTTCAGCCAGTAACGGAGTCGCCTTATCAATATATTTTGTTATCAAAACTGGACGATGCGTAGCTCGCTCGACATTACCCATATTGGACAGGTTATGGCTAAACGAAAGCACCATAATTTCGTCGACATGAGCAGACTGGCAACGATTGCCAATCGAGTCAACGGTAGAACAACCTGCGGAAATCAGCCCGCGACTACGGCCTTTTATTGACATATAACCGTGGCAAGCCATTTCGCCAACTCCTTGTAGGGGAAAGGCTTGGAGGCTATAAAAAAAATCTCGTCCAGTATGTAGGACCGTTCCGAAACCCGCGCCTCACTTTGTTAGAGAATATTGCATTAGCGCCAGTTTCTGAACCACCCGCAGTGTGCCTACTCTAACGCGCCACCAAATCATTCAGGCCTGCTGCTGGATGCTAGTGGAAGAAAAACGAGAGAAAGTCTGGACAAGTACATGGCCACATACACGACAAGCAGCCGAGCCATTATCTATCCCTAGGCATCGCACTTAAAGCGCGTGACAATTTTGCGCCCCGCCGCATCCCTCTAGTAAATCGACTGGTTGCGCCCGAGATACCGACCACCTGGCCAGCTTCGTTTTCGAGGCAAGTACACGATCTGTAAGAGATCGCCCGGCCCTTAGGGTTGCGCTATCGCGCAGAGAGCTCAACTCGCAAGCGCAACGCCGCGCCTGTGGGAGCGGGCATGCCCGCGAAGAACTCAACGCGGTGGCTGGCACCGGCTGCGCCGGTGTTCGCGGGCACGCCCGCTCCCACAGAGACCCTGCTACATCAATCAGTCATATGCTATTCCACGAGACCGATTTAGCGCATACAAACTGCCGAAAATCTCGGAACCTACCCACTTGCCCCTGCCCCGCCAGCCCCGATCTCATCCATGAAATCCGCAAGAAACACTTCAAGCCGAACATGACGTTCAGCAGCCAGCCGAGCCCCTTCAGCAGTTTTAAAACCTGACGCAAGCTTGAGCAGCTTGGTATGAAAGTGCTCGACCGTATACGCCTTGTCCTGATACTCCCTCCCCCACGCAGTGGGGTTCTCGAAATCGTACAGCGCCGACCCTATTCGCCCGGAAACGTAAAAACACCGGGCGATACCCACTGCACCTATGGCGTCCAAGCGATCACTATCCTGAAGAATCCTGGCCTCAAGGGTGAGCGGTTCGAAGCCAGCCGAGTAGCTGTGGGTTTTGACTGCATGCGCCACCTGCTCGATGCGCTGCAAGGGCCAGCCCATTTCAGCCAGGATTGACGCCGCCCTTTGTGCGGACAGCGTTGACGCCTGCCCACGCAAGGGCGAGTTCTTTTCTACTGCGACACAATCATGCAGCACAGTCGCTGCAAGCAGCACTTCCAGGTCGCCGCCTTCTACGCGCTGTATCCGTTGTGCATTGACCCATACGCGATGGATGTGGGACAGGTCGTGGGAGCCATCTGGCTGGTCAGCCGGTAGATACTTCAGCAGGTCCGCGGCAAAGCGCTGGAAAGGGGCAAAAGCTTCGATAGTCATCTTTGGTGCATTCCATGGGCTGTTACTTGGCGTCCGTTGCAGGGGGCTGGCCCGTGACCTGCCTTGGTCCAGATGCGAGCGGGTCAGTTTCAAGGCTTGAGTGGTGAAAGTCCATGCTGGACTGTTTGTTGGCATCGCGACATAACTGGATACAGGGATTCGTGAGTGGAAAGCTTTTTGAGAGCCACAAACCGTTAACAGAGCAGCCGGCGTTGCATGCTGTGAAGGTGAATGGGCAAAAAAAGTCAGAATTAACCCCTTCCTTGTAGGCCATTTCCCAAAGATACTCCCTGCGCCTGTTTTTCGTTGCACATGGAAATCGTGAACCATAGTCTCGACCTGCCGCTACCAATTGGCGGCACGGTTTTGACAGGCCGTGGTTCACTGAGAGCATGTGCAATGCCAGTTATGGCAGCTGTGCGTGGGGCACCTCTGTGTGCGCCGGGATTCTCAGTGCCCCCGGTCTGTCAACCCACAAACAGCTGCCACCCTTCCGTTTGACAGCGGATCTGCGGCAGCCCTTTAAGGCACTGAGAGGGTTTATGCTGAAGATAGTCCCTGATCCACCCCACAATGTTCTATCCCTTGAAGACACCCTGATCCAGGCCACGGATTACGCGCTATGCGCGGCGACCGTTGTGCATCAGGCTATGTTGCTACAGCCCAAATCGCCCGCGTCGATTCTGATGATGGCCTCGATGCATGAGCTGGAGACGCTGCGAGCTTTGCTTGAGTCCGCACTGGTCCAGGTGCAGATGCCCACTGAGCCTAGGACTTTGCACTAAGGCTTCATTTATGTGTCGCCTGGGCTGCCCCTATCGCCAGCAAGCAAGGCTCCCACATGGATCTAAGCTGCGCCACAGATCTCGAGGCCTATGCAGTATTTGTGGGAGCTGGCTTGCCGGCGATGAGGCCAGACCAGGCACTAGAGATTTCGGGGAGATAGAACAATGACCACAGAAGAAACCAAATTCACCGTCGGCAAAACCACCTTCTACCAGGGTGAAAACCAGACCCATCCGCTGTTCCGCATCGAAGCAGGCATCCCCTGCCAGAGCGCCCGCGAACAAGCCTCGGAGCTTATGGGCTACGCACGGGATATGACCCTGGACGGCTTGATGGAAGACAAACCCCAGCTGATCTGGGCTTCGCATTACCTCTGCGCATTGGCTAAGGCGCTGATGGATGATGCCGAGCTGGGCATGATGCGCTGAATTGCCCTTCCCTCACTGGATGCCTTCAAAGCCTAAGTCCATCCCCCGTTTTGAAGGCGCTCCAGCTACTCATCTTCAGAAGGTGAGGCGGTCGGTGAAGAGCGTCGGTAGAGGGTCCATGGCTTTAGGTCTTCTCAGCTTGATCATAGCTAGGATATTCACACTTCATCTTAAAGAAATGTGCTGGCACGTTAACCGTCGCTGAGAAAAAGTCAGAAAAATCAAAATCCCTCAGTTTTGTAGGGTTCGCAAGCACGCTTTGCTGACCTGCCCCTAAATAGACGACAGACACATCTTTTTTCAAGTTACCACACTGATGCCTCTCGTTAAAATCTAGCTTGTAGGCAATTAGATAGATCTTTTCGGGAAGTCGCTCCATGCTCAGTTCATTCTTCGACCACGCCCACCCCTGAAACATAAGAATAACAGCAACCAACAGAAACATGGCTGAGTGAAAAGGAGGCAACCGATAATTCGGGCCATCAAATTGTGCTTTGACCCACCCGATAAAGTTGAAAAGATGAAGAAGCGCTGCCACTGAAATGCCAAGCAAAAAAAGGCGCCACCAAATTAAATAGGATAATTGCAGTCGTAAAAACTAGCGTGACAGGGAACACCGAGGCATCAACGCCAAACACATCATTGATAGCGCTTGCAGCCTTACCCGTCGAATATACGATCAACCCTGAAGCCGCAAGGGAGGCAACGAGTTTGGTAAATGAGAACATACAGATCGACTTCACCAACTCTGAACGCTCGACCGACACACCAATGTAAACCGCGGCCAGTACTACACCCCAAATCTTAATTGCGATTCGGTTCTGCTGCACCCACTCGAAGTCAGAAGTTTCCTGCCCGCCAAGCTGAATCAGAGCAAACGCGAATATTGCCAGAATACCCAGCGCCCACGTAGTGGTTTCTGTCCGACTATCACGATCATCCCTACGCTCCCGCGACCATTTCCTAAGATCAGCAGCAATGTTAGACATATGATAATTTAACGATTTCCTCCCGTTTGACGACAGATCCGATTCACTCCCGCTTAGCTGGCGGTGAATCTTATCCAGCAACTCCTTATTCTGCTCAGACATCCCTTGCACTCCTTTCCTATGTTTTTCAACCCAACCGCCAAGCTTACCTAGTTAGACCTCAAAACATAAGCGGTTCGCACAAGACTCGCCCTGCCTTTACGCCTCCATCAAATTTTCAGTGATGATCAGGAATGCATTAGCAGCAGGCTCATGGAGGATTGGATTAAGGTCAGGCTGTTCATCTTCGGCGCGTCCCCCCATCCAATGCGAACCTACGTCTGTAGGAAAGGGCCGATCCCGGTGTAGGATTGGCACACCTTACGCCTTCACCCCGCGCTACAGAGCAGCAAACCACG
Source organism: Pseudomonas sp. B5(2017) (assembly GCF_002112825.1). Lineage (NCBI taxonomy): Bacteria > Pseudomonadati > Pseudomonadota > Gammaproteobacteria > Pseudomonadales > Pseudomonadaceae > Pseudomonas > Pseudomonas sp. B5(2017). The sequence goes on along the minus strand of NZ_NEIR01000001.1, from coordinate 223,663 downwards.
GCGCTCACCATCGCATCTGGGTCGAAGGTCTCGGAGAACGCCAGCGTTCGGCGCGCTCTCGAGCGGATCCACTGGCATGGAGTATTTGCATTGAAGCAACGCGGCGTGGCACTTAACCAGATCCTCTTTGGTCCACCCGGTACCGGGAAAACCTATGCGACTATCGACTTAGCTCTGGAGATTCTGGACCCTGAGACGCTGCGGGAGCACTCAAAAAACCGCGCCGTCCTCAAGCGTCGGTTCGATGAACTCGTCCAGCAAGAACGGATTCGCTTCGTCACATTCCACCAAAGCTTCAGCTACGAAGACTTCGTAGAGGGCTTGCGCGCCACGACCGATGAAAGCACCCAACAATTGCGCTATGAAGTCGTGGATGGTGTTTTCAAATCAATCTGTGAAGCCGCAGCAGCCAAGGTGACGCACCAAGCTCAGGCCCCAAGTGACCTTAGGGGGCGACGTGTCTGGAAGATGTCCCTCGGTAATACACTAGGGGATGACTCCCACGTTTATCAGGAGTGCCTACAGGGCGGCTACGTGCTGCTCGGGTATGGCGATGCTATTGATTTTTCCGGGTGTACCAGCCGCCTGGTAGTGCAACAACGCTTCGCTTCAGCTGGCGTAATACCCGCCAACCCGGCCAATGACTATGGCATCACCAGCGTCACAGCCTTCGTTACGCGAATGAAGATTGGTGATTTGATCGTCGTATCCGATGGCAACTTTAAATTCCGCGCGATCGCAGAGGTGACCGGCGATTACCAGTACAAGCCTCACCCAGAGTTCGATGCCGGCTACTCGCAGATGCGCTCAGTGAAGTGGCTACGTGAGTACGCCCCTTCCCTGCCGCACACCGAGTTGCTCAACGGCCAGTTCAGCCAAATGACCTTGTATGAGATGAGCAGCACCACCTTGGACCGGGACAAGCTGGCCGGGCTTCTCGGTAACGTAGCCAGTAGCGGAGAGCTCGCTCTGCAAGTCGATCAACGTTTCGGCAGCTATGTAGTGCGTAAAGTTGGCAGCGAACAAATCGAATTCGATAAGCCTAGCGGGGGCAGTCTGCCATTGCCGTTGAGCATCATCCGCCAACTCCTCACCTACGTTCAGCACGGCCGTATAACGGTTGAGGACATTCGACAGAAACGGGTATTCGAACGGGTAGCCGAGTCCGACCTAGAGAAGTACCTCGTCAACGGCTATCAGAACCTTTTCGCAGCTCTAGTGGAGCGCCTGCTTGAGCCGACCGAGGCGCCAAGGCTCAACGATGCGCGAGTGCTCATTATCGATGAAATCAACCGCGGCAATATGTCTCGAATATTCGGCGAGCTCATCACCCTGATCGAGCCGAGCAAGCGAACCGATGCCGATGAAGCACTATCCGTGATGCTGCCGTATTCGAAAAAACCGTTCAGCGTCCCCAGCAACCTGTTTCTGATCGGCACAATGAACACTGTCGATCGCTCGCTGGCAGGTTTGGATATTGCTCTACGACGCCGCTTTGCTTTCCGGGAAATGCCACCCAAACCCGAGCTGCTAGACGATGTGGTGATTAATGATCAACTCAACATCGGACAACTGCTGCGCGCGATGAACCAGCGGATAGAAGCGCTGCTGGATAGGGATCACCGCTTGGGTCATGCCTATTTCATGCCGTTGCAAAACGACAATTCGATCACGCGGCTGGAAGAGATTTTTCACAATCAGATTCTTCCATTGCTGCAGGAGTACTTCTTCGAGGACTGGCAACGCATAGCCTGGGTCCTCAATGACCATCGCAAGCCAACCTGCGATCAATTCGTCCAACAGCGCCCGAGCCAAGCGGAGGCTTTGTTTGGCAGCGAAATCGCTCTCGGCCTTGAGAAAGCGTCTTGGGAATTAAACGACGAAGCTTTTCAACGCTTGGAAGCCTACCTCAGCATTCTCGACACCCAGCTGCCGAGCAGCGTACAAGCCGTAAAGCGCGAAGCCTCATCGGGCGATTTGGTCTTGCGAGAACTCGCCAGTGGCTCCATCGAAGTACTACGCCAAGGACAGCGACAACAACCCACATACCCAGCGCTACGGGAATTGGCGAACACGATTGGGTTGAGCATGCAGGGAGAGACCGGCAATAGATTAAACACCCGACGCTTGGGGCGTCAGCTACTTAGCCACCTGCAGAATCAAGAATCGTGAAAACAACCGTCACGATCCGCGAATACGCACGCCTCACGACACAAGAAGTGCAGCCTTCGCTCGATTTAGCCCAGGTCTCACAAAGCGCGTTCGATTGGCTGTGTGACTTCAGCGGGTGCTTGGAAGCCAGTGGCGCAAGCGTCCTAAAGCTTACAAATCGGCGCACTTTGAAGTGGGACTCGTATGTCGGGGTGCTGGAAACCCCCTGTGGCACCCGTTTGGAAATCCTCCCTAAGCATCACGAGGAGGATGGCTGCGTAGCAAAAAGTCGCCAGTTGCTACGTAAGCTGATTCAAAACGCGCTTCAACTGAAACCGCGAAAAGCAGGAGCTGCAAACGTCGAAGCGTTTGATGCACCACTCAGCGAGTGGGTGATGGAGCAGTTCCTAAACGAGCTCGATTTGTTGCTCAAGCGCGGCATACGCTTTGATTACGAACGGGTCGAGGAAGAGCAGCGTTACCTCAGAGGTCAGTTGAATGTGGTAGCGCAAATGCGCCAGCCACCGGGGCGACAGCACCACTTTCAGATTCGCCATGACATATTCTTACCGGACCGCGCTGAGAACCGCCTGCTTAAGCTTGCGCTGGACCAGGTTGCGAAACTCACGACTAGCCCCCGAAACTGGCGACTTGCAACTGAACTACAGGCATTAACGGCAAGCACTCGAGGTAGCCGCAATATCGCTCAAGACCTACGGGCCTGGAGCGATGATCGGTTGATGAGTCACTACAGACCGGTTAAACCCTGGTGCGAACTGATCCTTAGTCAGCACGTTCCCCTAGCACTGGTTGGTCGAACCGCCGGCATGAGCTTGCTGTTCCCAATGGAACGGCTATTCGAGCGCTATGTGCAGGATTGGCTACAACGTAACCTCATACCTGAAGCCAAGATGACCGCCCAATCGCGGAGCAAATATCTGTGCGAGCATGATGATCGGCAGATGTTTTGCCTGCGACCGGATATTTTGATAGATCTGCCTGCACAGCGGTGGATTTTGGATACGAAGTGGAAGCGAATCGACGCGGGGAAACACGAGAAAAACTATCATCTGAGCCAAGCGGATTTTTATCAGCTTTTTGCCTATGGCCATCAATACCGGACAGATGAGGGCGTACCTAACCTCTTTTTAGTTTACCCGAGTTGGTCGGGTCTGCAGGTGGGGTTACCTGCTTTCGATTACGGGAGAGGCTTGCGGTTGTGGGTGTTGCCGTTTGACCTGGAAGCCGGGCGGTTGGTCGTGGACGAGCGGCATTGTGTTCCCATTCAGACGCCAAACTAGAAATCAATCTTGCCACCCTTGACACGCTCCGCCAGTCTTCCGCTCTGAGCCGTCGCGTCTTTAAGCCGAGAGTCGGCTTAGCAGTGCTAATCGCTATACCAGCAAGATACTCTCGCCTTAGAGCTGTCGTACGAGACGCTATAATCGCGAGCCCTGGAGTCTCCAGTAGTGGGTCTTCAATCCGCGCCCTATGACGAGCAGGAAGCCCATTAAAGAGATCATCTAATCGATGAATTTCTTCTTCAAGTTGTCGGTAGAAATTTTCGCAACTCACAGAATTCCTTACACCGCAAAGTAGATAACAAATGTCATGAAAAGCCACGTCTTCAGTAGCAGCGCCTCTTACTACTTAGCGATACGTCATACGTTCAAAACATGTAAAACTCTTCACTGTCCTATGCTGCAGGCTACTGGAGATATCGCAAATGGCTTATCTCCAAACCTCCGCAGCAAGCGGCAGCTCATTTAGCTCAGCTCGCGCTTCACGCCAAGTTGGGAAATGCTCGCCTAGAATGGAGACAAAGCGCTCGTTATGGGTAGGCTCCAGCAGGTGCACCATCTCATGAATGATCACGTATTCAAGAAGATCTTTGGGCTTCTTGATCAGCTCAGTGTTCAAGCGAATATTGCCGGCGCGATGGTTACAGCTCCCCCACTTGGTCTTCATTCGCTGCAGGTAATACCCCACCACCTTGACCTGCAGCTTGCGCTCCCATTTCCTGATCAGCGCAGGCACCACTGCATGCAACTGCTGCTTATGCCATTCATGCATCACCGCTGCACGTTTAAGCGTGTCGCTACCAGGGCGCACCGTTAAGGTGATGCGTTTGTGGTCGAGCTTCACCGCTGGCTTGGCATCTTGGTAGTTCACCACCATCAGGTAGCGCCGCCCCCAGATGTAATGGCTCTCTCTTTCCACGAACTGGCGCGGCTCCTCGCGGGCCTGTGCATCCAATTTACTCTGCTGATCACGAATCCAGCCCAGTTTTGAAATCGCGTAAGCCCGTGCCACCTCAAGCCGCGTGCTAGTCGGGGCAACTAATGTGACCCGGCCCTGTGGCGGGTGCACGGTCAGGTGAACATTCTTGATGTCCTTGCGGGTCACCGAAATGGAAATGTCACCTAGCTCAATGATCTCGCTCATCAATATCCCGCTTGGCTCTTGATGATTTCAAAAATGGCCAAGGTTGCCTCACGGTCGCGCCCCATCAGCGGGAACAGCGCATTCAACACCTGCGCCTCACGCGCGGGATCACCACGCCAGGCGGCCGGAGCTGAGCCGCGCATGGCAGTATCAATGGCCAAAGCCAACTGCACTTTTTCTGCCTCATCGTGCGGGGACTGAAAAGTCGTCGCGGCAATGCTATCGAGGTTATTGAACAGCACAGTCGCCTCGCGACGACCGTTAAGGCCCGGAGGAGAACCACCCGATCCCTTCTGTGCCATCTGCCGCACCAACGCTTCGGCCTTACGCAGAAACTCCTCGTAAGCGGCCGCATCATCACGACTCTGCTTGATCAGATCCTCCAGCAAACGCGACATCCCCTCGTAGAACCTTGGGTCGGTCAATTGTTCACGGATGATGGTCTTGCGCACGTTATTGATGATGCCTTCGGCAACCGCATCCTTGGAGAGCTTGCCCTTGGCATTGAGCTTCCTGGCGATGGCATCGTGAACGCCCGTCTGGACGATCAACTCAACCAACGAGAAGTTATCGACGGTGCTTAAAGGATCAGCCGGATCTGCCTGGATATAGGTGTTGAGCAGGTGCCGCATATCCGCCTCGAATGGCTTGATATCCAGTTCCTCACCCGCATGCCTTTTGATTGCCTCACGCACGTCGGCATAAAACTGCACTTCAGCCTGCAGCCTACCCGCTTCAGCCTCCGAGTACCCAGCCTCGGTCAGATGCTGTGCAACGTCGGCAAACGCCCGCACGAATGAGGCCACGGCCTTGTAGAAGGCGATCCGCAGCGGTTCGCTCTCATCAAGGCCATTGGCATCGGCAGCCATGCCGCAGAAGTAATGGATGAACTGCTCGACCTCACGCGGTGGCGCCACCGGGGCACACAGATAACTCAATGCCTCACGGGCTGCATCCAGTTGCTTCTTGCCCTCAACCAGCCAGTTCTTCAACTCGACGTTATTGCTGCCACCGTTGCCCGTATCGATATCCAATTCGTCGGAGGTGTAGACCGAAATGGCATCCTGCACATCACCAAATAGCTCCTTGAAATCGACGATATAGCCAAAGTCCTTGTCATCACCGTCGAGTCGGTTGGTGCGGCAAATCGCCTGGAACAGGTTGTGGTCATGCAGCTCGTTATCCAGGTAGATATACGAGCAACTGGGCGCGTCGAAACCGGTTAGCAGTTTGCTGACAACGATAAGCAGTTTGAGATTGGCAGGCTCCTCGATAAAGCGCCGCTTGGTCTCTTCCTCGTAAGCCGTCGTGCTCTGGCCTTGCTTGAACACATACTGCGTGTAGGTATCGAACTTGTAGCGCTCGTCACTCTGCGCTGGTTCACGGGAGATGGCGTTATGGTTCGGCTCATACGACGTGACGATGCCGCAGTAAGGGCCAAACAACGTGGTTTGAAACAAGCGAAAGTAATGACAGGCATCGTAGATGCTCGCCGCTACCAGAATTGCCGTCCCCCGATCATTGTTCAGCCGGGGCTTCAAACTGAAGTCCTCGATGATGCTGGCGATGATGCGCTGCTTGCGCTCACCAGCACTCATCAATGCCTCCATCGTGGCCCAGCGCTTACGCAGGATCGACTTCTGATAGTTGTTCAGCCCCTTGGTTCGCTGCTCGAACCAGGCATCAATGGCCTTGCGCGAGGTCAAACGCTGCGGCACATCACGCGCCTCATACTTCAGATCCAGCACCACCTTGTCAGCGACCGCCTCGTGAAATTTGTAGGTGTGGATATAGGTGCCGAACACATCGCGCGTTGTCTTTTTGTCCTTGCGCAGCAGCGGCGTGCCGGTAAAGCCAATGAATAACGCCCCTGCCAACCACTGCTTCATCTGCCTGTTCATGTCGCCACCCTGAGTCCGGTGGCACTCGTCTACAAACACATAAAACCGCCCATGCATGGCAGGCGGCGGCACGCTCAAATCCGGCTCGAACTTGTGCAGCAACGCGCACAGCAAACGCGGCGTAGTGGCAGACAGCTTTTGCACGAAATCAGCGCGAGAGGTGATACGCGGCGAAGGTGAATCAGGGCCGATAACCCCGGCATTGCGCATCACCCCGGATATTTGTTTGTCCAGCTCGTCGCGATCCGTAATCACCAAAATGCGTGCGTCCGGGTCATGCTCCAGCAGCCACTTGGCGATCAACACCATCAGGATGCTCTTGCCGCTGCCCTGGGTGTGCCAAATCACCCCACCTTCTTTACGCCGTACCCGCTCCTGCGCAGCCTTTACGGCGGCATATTGATGAGCACGCGGCACCTTCTTGATGCCCGCATCGAAGATGGTGAAATTGCGGATCAAATCCAGCAGGCGCGACCTCTCGCACATCTGCGCCAACGGGTTATCCAGCAAATAACCCGATTGTCCTAGCTCTGCCCCGGGCAAAGCGTGATAGTGCGCTGGGATCTCACGCAGCCGATTCAACTCAACCGGCTCGGTTTTTACCGCTTCCGCCTTCCACTCGACAAAGAATTCGGCGCGCGTGGTTGCAGTGCCATAGCGCAAGCCCTGGGAATCGCTGCCGGCAAACACTATCTGTACCGTGCTGAAGAACCCCAGGTTGAAGATTGCCTCCTGGTTGCTGATCAGTTGATGGATGCCATCGGTCACATCCACCGAGCTGCGCTTCAACTCAATCACACCGATGGCGATGCCATTGAGGTAAATCACCAGATCCGGGCGTCGCTCTTGGCCGCCGCGCAAGGTCACTTCTTCGGCGATGGCGAAGTGGTTAGCGTCAGAATTTTCCCAATCGATCAGATGCACCGTCTCATGGGCCTGACCAACAGCCACCTGCACCGGCACCCCGTAGCGCAGCAACTGATAGGTGCGCAGGTTGGCCTGATACAGCGTGATGCCCGTAGCATCCGCCGCAGCCGTCAATTTTTGCAGAGCCGCCGATATCTGCACATCGCTGTAACCACGCTGCGTCAGGTTGGCTTGCAACAGTTCAGCTTCAATGTTGCGGTTGTGCCCGCGCTTGCTCCACTCGCCCAAGTAGTCATAACCGAGGCAGTCAGGTCGCGTTTTGTCGGTAAACAGCGCCACCACTCGATTCTGGGTATGGCGTTCGGAGCGAGGTTGTTGAGTCATCTGGGGCATCCTGCGGTATTCACTCGGTCTCGTGTTGGCTAGCGAGGCTATTGAGCAACACGTCGATCATTTGCTGGTGATGCTCGCGTATTGCCGGAACATCCCAAGTCTCGGGCTGCATCATCAAGTGCTGTTTCACGCTGTCGAGGGTGTTCTTCAGGTAGAACGCCTTTTTTTGCTCAGGCGTGAAATTGCTCAAGCGTGAGTTCTTCTCGTGGCTGATCAGGCAAAGATTACCGAACGAGTGGAGGTCGTCCTTAGCCAGTGGCTCGATGCCTGGCAGCGGTTTCTGCGGATAGTAATGCTCCACCGAACTGCGAAAAGTAAATTCGTAAGACTTCACCGGCTCACTCTTACCGTGCTCAAGCCACAGCAGGTAATCCAGGAAGTTGAACACCAGGTTGTTTTCGATATTGCCGAAGCGCAGGCGCGGCTTCAGCGCTTCCGCCGTAACGTCTTCGCGACGGGTCTGACAAACACCCTGGTTCCCGTAAATCATCGAGAAGTATTCCAAGCCCGCCTCGGCAGCCAGAAAGCGGTCAAACACAAAGGCCTTGGCGACTGACTCCATCTGCTGCAGATAGGCCTGAGCCTCGATCTGCTCGGCGTGAAACAGGTAATGCAGCGCGGCATTGAGCCAATGCTTGTAAACCAGCGTGGGCGTGGACACATGCAACGCCGACAGCAGCATCAAGATACGCCGATTGATGCCCTCGCTGCCCTCCTCCTCGCCGAAGGTATTCACATAACTGCCACGCCCCGCGCCACCCGCTTTGCCACCGTCGTTCCACTTGAAGCGTTTAAGGCTCCAACCATCCTCGCCCTGGATGAACTCGCGCTTGATCACGTACTGGTCATACAGGTACTTGCAACGCAGCAGGCTGAAGGTAAAGCGCTTCACGGCCGCAGCCGGGTTTGGCTGCTTCAGCACATGGGTTTCAAAGAGGTCGAGCAGGCGTTTGTCATCCAGAGGAATATCCGCCTGCGTATCGACACGCAGCACATGCAGCAAAAAGTTGGAGAAGTTGATCACCGTATTGAAGCGCTCGGGCGCTTCTTCACCGTTATCGGTTTTTTCCGCCGTGACCGGCGGCCTGCCGATGATGTCCGTGAGGGACAACTCAGCCCCCACCTTGTAGGCCACCTCGTGCGTACTCTGCAGCGCAGCCGTCAGCTCATCGAAGTTCGCGGGCACCAACCGGCCCCAATCCCTCTCACCAAAAACGCTGCTGCGCTGGCCAGGCGTTAAGCCCATTTGCACGTAGCGCTCCATGTTCGCGCAGGCTTCCCAGACGGTATGCAGGCAGTTCTGGCTGTGCGGGCAGTCCTGCAACGTCTCCATCATCCGTGCCTTGAGCACCTCGTGCTTCTCTAACTGCTCACCACGGTTGTTCATGATCTCGAAGTAATGGTTCAGATCCGTATCCGCTGGCACCTTCACGCGCATGATCTGCACGTAACGAAACAGGAAATCCGCGAATTGCTGGGGTGAAACGTCGTTTTCTTTGAGCTTGTGCGGCAACACCTTATGGATCAGCCGATAGCCATTGAGGATGCCGGTATTGATCTGCTTTTCAGCCAGCACCTCGGCAGGGTCATCCTTGAAACGCCCCTCGAAGATGGCCGCAAAGGTCGCCCGCGAATGCTCGCGGCTATCGAAGTGGATGCTCAGGTTTGCATACCAATCGAGGTCAACAGCCTTGCTGTTCTTCAGGTAGGAGGTCAGCAACGACAGCGTTGTCAGCCGCTGCTGACCATCGATGGTCTCGAACACGGGCGCTTTGCCGTCTGCGCGCTCATACACCACCAGACTGCCGATGTAGTAATTGCGCGCGGGCTTATTTGGCTCAGGCAGGTAGTCGATTACATCCTGAATCAATTGGGTAATCTCACCCTCCTCCCAGGCGTAATTGCGCTGATACATCGGGATAACGTAATCATCACGGCCGCCTAGTAGCTGCTGGATTGAAAGCTGGGTGATGGCCTCACTCACGGTATTTCATCTCTCTGAATAGCGCCTCGATTGCCTCGGTCTTGGTCGAACTGCTGCTGGTGAGTGATTTCAGCGGTTGATTGATAACGTCCGCCGGGCGAGTGGCGTCCTTGATCAGCCTGAACAGATTGTTAGCCAGCACATAGTTATCCATGCTCGCAAGCTGCACCACCTGCATCTGCAAACGCAGGCTGTAAGCCCAGATAAAGATTTTCTCGATGGCCCGCGACAGCTCCGCGTGGCCGAACTTGTCGATGTAGTAGATCAACAAGCAATCGAACATCGCCCGCACGTAGCGATCACCCGTGCGGGTTCTCGCCGGGTAGCTGTCGAGCACCTCCATGATCCTTGGTGCAAAGCCATCGAGCACTGAATCCCCGCCCCGCTCATGCCCATTCCAGGTCTTGCTGCTGATCCGCGCCACCTCGTTCTGGTAGTGGCTGATCAGCTCGAAGAAGCGCCGACCGTTGATGATGATTTGATCCAGATGGAAGGGAAAAGCCATCTCCCGCGCGTCGATCTTGCGCTCGTATTGGCCGTTGTAGTGGTCGACAAAATGGTGAGCGATGCGCAACTGCTCCACATAGGGGTAGCTGGCCACCGTATCGAGATTCACGCCCTTGAACAGGTCGCTGTCGTCCTTGCTGAAATAACGCGCCGACTCCCCTTTTGACCAATTGCGGATGCGGTACAGGTACTGCGCAAACAGCTTGGCCAGCTCCTGGGTCTTGGTGTTTTCCCAGCGCGCCACAGTGGCAACCTTCAAATGCTCGTCACGCGGGCTGAACTCGCGCAGGTGGTAAGCCTTGAGCAGATCATGCGGCTCCAGATCGCGGCCCCGCGCGTTCTGCGAATCGAAGAACTGGAAGGCCTCCGATACATCCGCCAGCTCCACGGCCACCACCTGGCACTTGTGCAAAAAGAAGTCGATATGCGCCTCGGTAAAATCCGCACGACTGACGATGCGCGCCACCTCAAGGTAATTGCTGTGGATGTTCTTCTGCGAAATCTCGCTGCTAAAAAGGGGGTCGATCATTAACGGCTCAAGCGCGATCAAGCGCTCGTGAAGGTCATCGCTCTCCAGCGCTTGCGCCTTGCACCGCTGAATCAGCGCACGGGCCGCCAGCAACAGGCTGATGGTGCGCTGCTGGCCATCGACGATGTTCTTCTTTTCGCCCTCGCGGTGAAGCACGATGGTGCCCAGGCGGTAAGCGGACTTGTCCTTATGGATGACGATATCGGAAAACAGTTGATTGATATGTTTGCCCGTCCATTTGTACGGGCGCTGATATTGGGGAATCACCAGCGCCGTGTCCGCTAGCAGGTCATAAACGCTGATGATGGTGCTGGGGAGTTTGGTCGTCTGCGGTCGTTGATTGGCGTCCATGCTCAGGTTGGTCATACCAGGCGAGTCCTTCCGGTGAGCAGCTCCTGCATCATGCCTTGCTTGAGAGCGCGGGTTTTGGCCAGACGTTTTTCCAACGCGGCCAGCTCGTCGTCCATATCGGACAGCACGGTGGCGATGGCGGTTTGCTCTTCGGTCGTAGGCGGGACAGATATTGGCAATTTTCTAACGAGCTTCGCTGTATAGCTCTGCTGTTTGGAGCCTTGGCAGTACTGAAGGGCAAGCGCATCGCCACGAAAGACGTAATAGTGAAAAAGATAGTCAGTTAGTAGCTCACTCGTTGGAAAAATCGCCATGCAGGACTGGTTGGTCGTTGACGGCTCCCCAACAATTGCGCAACTTCCTCGTGTACCGGCTGCCTCAAGGCCCGTGATTGCCATCAGGAAAGTTCCTTTAGGAATCACTTTGAGATTTGTTTGGGCGACCGCTTCGCTCGTAATTTTCTCAACAGTATCAGTGATGACGTTGTAGTTCAGCTCACCGCTTGTTATCCATCGAATATCTCCTTTATAGAAATCCGGCTGGTCTCTCCGAGGGGTTGCTCCACTAGAGCAGCTGTTAATTAAGTCTCCAAGCAACCTCACCTGCCAATCACCGTAGAATCCGGGCAGGCGGGATTGGCCGGTAAGAAGCTGTTGCATGGTGGCCTGCTTGAGGTCGCGCTTCTTGGCGATAAGCCGCTCCAGCGCAACCAGCAGCGCATCCACATCACTCAACGCCGTCGCGATGGCACGTTGTTCGGGGAGGGGTGGAAGTCCTAAAGTAAACTCTGCCAACTCTGCGCGGTTAATCTTGGGCATTCCGCTGCGAACGGAAACGGACTCAGCGTACTTTGAGAAGCGATAGCTCAGTACGGTCGCAAATATGAACCCTGATGAGACATCAGCTGCAGGCTTAAGTGGATACATGTCCGCACTGCAGAGGCCCGCAAAGCTGGCGAGAACGGCTTTGCGCAGATACGGACGAATCTTGCTGTAAACGATGTCGCCGCTCTCAAAAACATATTTGCCGCTAATTGCTCGTTGCTCTTCTGCGGTTTGCTTGGCAAGCAATCTCCCCGTCGAGCTTTCAATGTGATCCGGCGCTACCAAGACCATCGACTTGTAGGGTTCAACCTTCGGACTGACTTGGCCGCTTGCGATACGTACGGTAGTGAGAAGCGGACGAACGCACCACTCCTCGGGAATAACCCCAACCTCCGTCTGCTTGTAGCCCGGCTTCACTTCCATACCGCGCCCATCTTTTGCAGATGTTCGTCCGCGCGACTGGCCAGCATGGCAACTTCATCAACAAGCTGTCGCAACGGCGTGGCATAGCGCTCGCTCAACTCACGAATACGCCCGGTCAGGGTCTGCGACACACGATCCAATTCGCCCTGCACGGCAACAGCCAAGGCGGCCAGCCACTTATCGTCCACCACCAGGGTTTTGATCTCGGCTTCGCTCAACTGCGGATATTTGGCGTGGGTCTTGTTATCGAGGTCTTCCTCGGCCTTTTTCAGCTTGGCCTTGAGGGTACTTTGCCGGTCGAGCAGCTTGGCATAGTCGGCCAACACCTTAAGTTCATCCTCATAGTCCGGGTCGTTATCGATCTCGCGCTGGCGAGCCTTGATGGCTTTGGCGGTGACCTTCTGCTTGTCGCCTTCGCCTTCGACCACTTCGCTGAGCGAGCCATCTTCGCCGCTGTGCTCCTCTAGCAGCTCGCTCAGGCTTTGCTCGATGCTGGCCAGTTGCGTTTCCAGCACTGCAATGGCCTCACGCTCTGCGCTGAAGTAGCGGGCAACTAGTAGCTCGACCGGAATTAGGTCGGACTTGAAGCGGCGCTTGCCTTGGCTGTAGTCGTGTTTCTCAGCCCAGACCAGCTTGCCATTCTTGTCCTTCACCTTGTGCAGCTCACGCACCGCCGCGCCCGCCTTCCAGCCGTCGGCGCTGATCAGGTAGCAGTCGTCCTGCATGGCCTCGGCCCAGTAGTCCATCAGGTGCTGGTAGATGTCGTAATGGTCGAGCAAGGGCGCCTTGGCAAAGGCGCTGAGCAGGTCTTCGGAGAGTTTGAAGATCAGCTCCTTGGGGTGGCTGCTGGCTGCATCGGCCGCAAAGCCTTTGAGCAGCGGTGTGCTGTTGGCCAGCCATTGCTTGAACAACTCATCAACGCCGGCCTTGAACACCGAGAACTGCGGGTGGCCGAAGATCACCGGCTTGACGTCGCGATTGACCAGTTCGAAGTAACCGGGGTGGCCGGCGGGTTTGAACAGCGCTGCACGCAGCTCAGGCATCACCTGCCAGTAGCGCCCCAGGGCATCGATATCCCGCTGGGGGATGCCGCCGCGCAAGTGGCCGAGGATGTCCTGAATATCCTCCGGCTCGGTGCTGTCGATATAGCGCGGCAGGTTGAGGTTGAAGTCGTTCTTCGAGTCGCTGATCTCGTCGAGGCCGACCATGCGTGCGTAACGTGGCACATCGAGCATGCGCGTATAGGTGTCGACGATCTTGTGTACGTCCTGATCGCGCAGGCGGTTTTTCGGGCCGTCTTTGGTAAAGCCTCTGGCGGCATCGATCATGAAAATTCCTTTGCGCGCGGCGGCGTTCTCTTTATCCAGCACCAGGATGCAGGCGGGAATGCCAGTGCCATAAAACAGGTTGGCCGGCAGGCCGATGATGGCCTTGAGGTAGCCGGAGCGCACCAGCTTCTCGCGAATCACCGCTTCGGCATTGCCACGGAACAGTACGCCGTGAGGCAGGATGCAGGCAGCTTTGCCGGTGTTTTTCATGGAGCGGATGATGTGCAGCAAGAAGGCATAGTCGCCTTGCTTTGCCGGCGGCTCGCCCCAGGCAAAGCGCTGGTAGGGATCGTTGGCGGGCGTCAAGCCAACGCTCCAGGTCTTGACTGAGAACGGCGGGTTGGCCACCACGTAGTCATAGGTGCGTAGCTGTTCGCCGTCCTTGAACTTGGGCGAGGAAAGCGTGTTGCCCTGCAGGATGTTGGCGGTCGGGAACCCGTGCAGAATCATGTTCATACGGGCGAGACCGGCCGTGGTCACGTCCATTTCCTGGCCTTCCAGGGTAATCGGCTTGCCAGCCTGGTCGGCCACCTTCAACAGCAACGAACCGGAGCCGCAGGTCGGGTCATATACCGTGGTGGCGCCGACTGAATTGGCCGGGGTGATACCAATGATCTTGGCGATAACGCGGCTGACCTCGGACGGGGTGTAGAACTGCCCTTTGCTCTTGCCGCTTTCACTGGCGAAATGGCGCATCAGGTATTCGTAGGCGTCGCCGAGGATGTCGTCGTTGTCGGCGCGATTCTTCGAGAAATCCAGCTCGGGCTTTTCGAAAATAGCGATCAAGTTACTAAGCCGCTCCACCATGTCCTTCCCTTCGCCGAGCTTGCTCGGGTCGTTGAAGTCGGGGAAGTCACTGCGGGCCAGCCGGGCGTTGGCATCGATCAGCGGCTGGATGATCTGCGTATTGATCTTGTCGCCGATATTGGGCTTGCCCTTGAGGACGACCATGTCCTTGAAGCTGGCACCAAACGGGATGGTCACCGGTGGCGCGAAGTCATCCGAGTTGCCGTACTTGTCGGTGATGTACTTGATGAACAGCATGAACAGGACATAGTCCTTGTACTGGCTGGCATCCATCCCACCGCGCAACTCGTCGCACGAAGCCCAGAGGGAAGAGTAAAGGTCGGATTTCTTGATAGCCACGAATAATCCTTGCTGGTCTAGAAAACGAATGCACAGGCACACCCTTTAACGGCCTCGGCGCTTAGCCTCTGCGTGGGTTGTTGCCGCGTAACTATTTGCATGAAAGATTATTTTTGCCTGCGATTAGCCTGCCAACATTACCCACTTCGCCTGGGCCGAGCCAGCTTGGCGCAACCTACCAATACTCAGCAGTTCGACAGGACAACCCTGGAGAGACACCTTCACTTAGCGAGCCAATAAAGACTGCGATAAAGTGAACCTGTTGCCGTGTTAAGCACAAACGGGCACCAGAAATAGGTTTATGACTTTAACTCAAAACTCGCATACATAAAAAAATCCAGTCACCGCTAAGTGACTGGATTTTTTAGGGATTTTTGGTCGGGACGGAGTGATTCGAACACTCGACCCCTTGCACCCCATGCAAGTGCGCTACCGGGCTGCGCTACGCCCCGACTACATTCTCATAACCTCTGAGAACGATGAAGAATCTACCCTAACTTCCTGATAAATGAAAGCTTTTTCTCAAAAAATTTCCATTCGCCAGCAACCCAGGTCACTTCTTCAACACCACCAACACATCCTCCAACTCGACAATCATCTGCCGAATCAGCTGCTTGTACTGGCTAGACTCATCCTTGGCCTCATCACTGGAGAGCCTCAACCGAGCCCCACCAATGGTGAACCCCTGGTCATAAAGCAGCGCGCGAATCTGGCGAATCATCAGCACATCCTGCCGCTGATAATACCGCCGGTTCCCCCGCCGCTTCACGGGATTGAGCTGATCGAACTCCTGCTCCCAATACCGCAGCACGTGCGGTTTTACCGCACAAAGCTCACTCACTTCACCAATGGTGAAGTACCTTTTGCCCGGTATGGGGGGCAGTTCGTCGTTATGGCTTGGTTCCAGCATAGGCCTCAACCCGGGCCTTCAACTTCTGCCCTGGACGAAAGGTGACGACGCGCCGTGCGGTGATCGGGATTTCTTCCCCTGTCTTGGGGTTGCGGCCCGGCCGCTGGCGTTTGTCGCGAAGGTCGAAGTTGCCGAAACCGGACAGCTTGACCTGCTCGTTCTCTTCAAGTGCGTGCCGAATTTCTTCAAAAAACAGCTCGACCAGCTCCTTGGCCTCACGCTTGTTAAGCCCCAGCTCCTCGTACAGCCTTTCGGCCATCTCAGCTTTCGTCAGAGCACCCATGCCGTTATTTCCTTAACGTGGTGTTCAACCTTTGTTCGAGCGAGGTGAGGATGTTTTGCAGTGCGGCGTTCACCTCATCGTCGTTAAGAGTGCGCGATGGATGCTGCCAGGTCAAGCCGACGGCAAGGCTTTTTCTATCAGGATCAATGCCTTTACCTTGGTAGACATCAAACAGCCTGAGGTCTGTGAGCCATTCGCCTGCATTGTCACGAATTACTTCAAGCACCGAGCTAGAAGCTACATCACGTCCTGCGATCAAAGCCAGGTCGCGGCGGGTTTCCGGGAACTTGGACAGCTCGCTGAATTTCGGCAGGCGACCTTCGACCACGTCGCCCAGCACCAGCTCGAACAGGAACACCGGGCGGTCCAGGTCCAGGGCTTTTGCCAGCTCTGGGTGGATGGCGCCGAGGTAGCCGACCAGCTTGCCGTCACGTTCGATGGCGGCGGTCTGGCCTGGGTGCAGGGCTGGGTGCTTGCCGGCGCTGAAGGTGAAGTCGCTCAGGGCGCCGGAGTAGCCCAGCAGGGCTTCCACGTCGGCCTTGACGTCGAAGAAGTCGACGCCGTCGCGGCCGTTGGCCCAGCCTTCTGGCAGGCGGCTGCCGGTGACAACGCCGGCGATCATCGGCTGCTGCTTCAGGTCGCCGAGCTGGCCGACGAAGCGCAGGCCGCTTTCGAACAGGCGCACGCGGTCTTGCTGGCGGTTCAGGTTGTGCTGCAGCGCCTTGACCAGGCCCGGCCACAGGGACGCGCGCATGGCGGCCATGTCGCTGGAGATGGGGTTGGCCAGCAGCAGCGGCTCTACGCCCGGGCTGAACAGTTCGAACAGTTTCGGGTCGATGAAGCTGTAGGTGATGGCTTCCTGGTAGCCGCGGGCAACCAGCAGGCGGCGCAGGGTCGGCAGTTCACCGCGGGTTTCCGGCTTGCCCTGGGGGGCCAGGCGGGCTTGCGGGTAGCGAACCGGCAGGTTGTTGTAGCCGTACAGGCGGGCCAGCTCTTCGATCAGGTCCACTTCCAGGCTGATGTCGAAGCGGTGGCTTGGAACGTTGACGGTCCACTGCCCTTCCCCATCGCGAGTCGTGGTCAGTTCCAGGGCGTTGAGCAGCTGCTCGACCTGGGCTGGGTCCATTTCCATGCCGAGCATCTGGGTGATGCGTTCGGCGCGCAGGGTGACCGGGGCCACTTGCGGCAGGTGCTGTTCGCTGACGGCTTCGACAACCGGGCCGGCTTCGCCGCCGACGATGTCCAGCAGCAGCTGGGTGGCGCGCTCCATGGCTTCGCGGGCCAGCTGCGAGTCTACGCCGCGCTCGTAGCGGTGCGAGGCGTCGGTGTGCAGGCCATAGGAACGGGCTTTACCGGCGACGGAGATCGGCTCGAAGAAGGCGCTTTCGAGGAACAGGTCGCGGGTTTTTTCGGTGTTCACACCGCTGTGCTCGCCACCCATGACGCCGGCGATGGCCAGGGCGCGGGTGTGGTCGGCGATTACCAGGGTGTCGGCGCGCAGGGCAACTTCCTGGCCGTCGAGCAGGACGAGCTTCTCGCCCTCTTCAGCCATGCGTACGCGGATGCCGCCGTTGATTTCTGCCAGGTCGAAGGCGTGCATCGGCTGGCCGAGTTCGAGCATCACGTAGTTGGTGATGTCGACGGCGGCGTCGATGCTGCGCACGTCGCTGCGGCGCAGGCGTTCGACCATCCACAGCGGGGTCGGCTTGCTCAGGTCGACGTTGCGGATGACGCGGCCCAGGTAGCGTGGGCAGGCAGCCGGGGCGCTGACTTCGACCGGGCGCACTTCGTCGTGGGCAGCCGGTACGGCTGGCACTACCGGGCGGGTGACCGGGGTGTCGTACAGGGCGCTGACGTCGCGGGCCAGGCCGGCGATGGACAGGCAGTCGCCGCGGTTGGGGGTGAGGCCGATTTCGATGCTGGCGTCGTCCAGGCTCAGGTACTGGCGAATGTCTTCGCCAACCGGGGCGTCGGCAGCCAGTTCCAGCAGGCCGTCGTTCTCTTCGCTGATTTGCAGCTCGGCAGCCGAGCACAGCATGCCGAAGGACTCGACGCCGCGCAGCTTGGCCTTCTTGATCTTGAAGTCGCCTGGCAGTTCGGCGCCGATCATGGCGAACGGGATCTTGATGCCTGGGCGGGCATTAGGGGCGCCGCACACGACCTGGAAGGTTTCCTGGCCGTTGCTTACCTGGCACACGCGCAGCTTGTCGGCGTCCGGGTGTTGTTCGGTGGCGAGGATTTCGCCCACGACGATGCCGCTGAACTGGCCGGCAGCGGGGGTAACGCTGTCGACTTCGAGGCCAGCCATGGACAGGCGGGCGACCAGTTCGTCACGGGAGACTTGCGGGTTTACCCAACCGCGCAGCCACTGTTCACTGAATTTCATGCTGTTCTCCTAGAATGTGCGTCGATTGGGCCTAGCGGAATTGGGCAAGGAACCGCAGGTCGTTATCGAAGAACAGACGCAAATCGTTGACGCCGTAGCGCAGCATGGCCAGGCGCTCGGCGCCCATGCCGAAGGCGAAGCCCTGGAACTCTTCAGGGTCGATGCCGGACATGCGCAGCACGTTCGGGTGCACCATGCCGCAGCCCATCACTTCCAGCCAGCCGGTCTGCTTGCACACGCGGCAGCCTTTGCCGGAACACATCACGCACTGGATGTCGACTTCGGCGGACGGCTCGGTGAAGGGGAAGAACGATGGGCGGAAACGTACCGCCAGTTCTTTTTCGAAGAACACGCGCAGGAATTCTTCGATGGTGCCCTTGAGGTCGGCGAAGTTGATATCGCGATCGATCAGCAGGCCTTCGACCTGGTGGAACATCGGCGAGTGGGTGATATCCGAGTCGCAACGGTATACGCGGCCCGGGCAGACAATGCGGATTGGCGGCTGGGTGGACTCCATGGTCCGCACCTGCACCGGCGAGGTGTGGGTGCGCAGCAGCATGTTGGCATTGAAGTAGAAGGTGTCGTGCATCGCCCGGGCCGGGTGGTGGCCGGGGATGTTGAGCGCTTCGAAGTTGTGGTAGTCGTCTTCCACCTCTGGGCCTTCGGCAATGCCGTAGCCGATGTGGGTGAAGAACTGCTCGATGCGCTCGAGTGTACGGGTGATCGGGTGCAGGCCACCGGTGGCCTGGCCGCGGCCTGGCAGGGTGACGTCAATGCACTCGGCAGCCAGGCGAGCGCTGAGCTCGGCTTCTTCGAAGGCGGCCTTGCGGGCATTGAGCACAACAGTAACGCGCTCTTTGGCGTCGTTGATCAGCGCGCCGACTTTCGGCCGCTCTTCGGCTGGCAGGTTGCCCAGGGTCTTCATCACCTGGGTCAGCTCGCCTTTCTTGCCGAGATAATTCACCCGGATCTGTTCCAGGGTATTGATGTCTTCAGCGCGCTCCACGGCCTCTAGGGCTTGGGAGACCAACGCATCCAGGTTTTCCATGTACAGACTCCAGATACGAAAATAGGGGAAGAGCTTTGAAGGCTCTTCCCCTATCGATGACGTTCAATGCCCGACGGCGCTAGCGCCGCCGGGTGATTGTCGCGGGTACTTAAGCCAGAACGGCTTTAGCTTTCTCGACAATCGCAGCAAACGCCGCTTTTTCGTTCACTGCCAGATCGGCCAGAACCTTACGGTCGATTTCGATCGAAGCCTTTTTCAGGCCAGCAATCAGACGGCTGTAGGACAGACCGTTGGTGCGGGCACCGGCGTTGATACGAGCGATCCACAGTGCGCGGAACTGACGCTTCTTCTGACGACGGTCACGGTAGGCATATTGACCTGCCTTGATGACAGCCTGCTTGGCAACGCGGAATACGCGCGAGCGTGCACCGTAGTAGCCTTTAGCCAGTTTCAGAATTTTCTTGTGACGCTTACGAGCGATGACGCCACGCTTAACACGAGCCATGAGTAACTTCCTCTATCTAAACCAGAATTAACGTACGCGCAGCATGCGCTCGACTTTTGCCACGTCAGACGGGTGCAGCAGGCTGGCACCGCGCAGTTGACGCTTACGCTTGGTCGACATTTTGGTCAGGATGTGGCTCTTGAAAGCGTGCTTGTGCTTGAAGCCGGAAGCGGTCTTCAGGAAGCGCTTCGCAGCACCGCTCTTGGTTTTCATTTTTGGCATGTTGGAACTCCGCATTCGATAAAATTACACAATAATCATCAGGCCTGCCGTGCCCGGGAGATTACTTCTTCTTTTTGGGGGCGATGACCATCATAAGCTGGCGTCCTTCCATCTTCGGATGCTGCTCAACGGAGCCGTATTCGGCGAGGTCGGCTTCGACCCGCTTCAACAGCTCCATGCCCAGCTCCTGGTGGGCCATCTCACGGCCGCGGAATCTCAGAGAGATCTTGGCCTTGTCCCCATCGGTAAGGAAACGTACCAGGTTGCGTAGTTTTACCTGGTAATCCCCTTCTTCCGTCCCTGGACGAAACTTGATTTCTTTGATCTGGATCTGCTTCTGGTTTTTCTTGGCTTCGTTGGCCTGCTTCTTCTTCTCGAAGAGGTGCTTGCCGTAGTCCATCACCTTGCAGACGGGCGGTTGCGCGTCTGCAGAGATTTCCACCAGATCCAGCTTCGCTTCATCAGCGATACGAAGCGCTTCATCAATCGAGACGATGCCAATCTGCTCGCCGTCAGCGCCAATTAACCGAACCTCGCGTGCCGAGATATTCTCGTTGATCGGGGCTTTCGGTGCAGTTCGTTTATCGTTTCTCATTTCACGCTTAATAGTCATTACTCCGATTCTAGGCGACCGCGCTGGGCAACAGCGCTGTTGAGCAGCTGCGTGAATTCAGCCACCGGCATGGAGCCGAGGTCTTTGCCTTCACGGGTGCGTACGGCGACGGTCTGCGTTTCGACTTCGCGATCCCCTATAACCAAAAGGTACGGGACCTTGAGCAAAGTATGCTCGCGGATTTTAAAGCCGATCTTCTCATTTCTCAAGTCCGACTTGGCACGGAAACCGCTACCGTTCAGGGTATTTTCCACCTCGAGGGCGAAATCGGCCTGCTTGTCGGTGATGTTCATGATCACGGCCTGGGTGGGTGCCAGCCAGGCCGGGAACACGCCGGCGTAGTGCTCGATCAGCATGCCGATGAAGCGCTCGAACGAACCGAGGATGGCGCGGTGCAGCATGACCGGGCGAACTCGGCTGTTATCTTCGGCGATATAGCTGGCATCCAGGCGTTCCGGCAGGTTCGGGTCGTACTGCAGGGTACCGCACTGCCAGTTACGGCCGAGGCAGTCGCGCAGGGTGAACTCGATCTTCGGGCCGTAGAAGGCGCCCTCGCCCGGCTGGTATTCCCACTCCAGGCCCGATTCGTTCAAGGCGTCGGCCAGTGCGCCTTCGGCACGGTCCCACAGCTCTTCGGAACCCACGCGCTTGGCCGGGCGGGTCGACAGCTTCATGGCGATGTCGGTGAAGCCAAAGTCCTTGTACACGTCCAGGGTCAGCTTGATGAAGTCGGCGGCTTCTTTCTTCACCTGTTCTTCGGTGCAGAAGATGTGCGCGTCGTCCTGCACGAAGCCACGCACGCGCATGATGCCGTGCAGGGCGCCGGACGGCTCGTTACGGTGGCAGGCACCGAACTCGGCCAGGCGCAGCGGCAGGTCGCGGTAGCTTTTCAGTCCCTGGTTGAACACCTGCACGTGGCACGGGCAGTTCATCGGCTTGACCGCGTAGTCACGGCTTTCCGACGAAGTGGTGAACATGTTCTCGGCGTAGTTGGACCAGTGGCCGGAACGCTCCCAGAGAATGCGGTCGACAACCTGCGGGGTCTTGATTTCCTGGTAGCCGTTGACGCGCTGGACCTGGCGCATGTACTGCTCGAGTACCTGGTACACGGTCCAGCCGTTGGCGTGCCAGAACACCATGCCCGGGGCTTCTTCCTGCAGGTGGAACAGGTCGAGCTGCTTGCCGATCTTGCGGTGGTCGCGTTTTTCGGCTTCTTCGATGCGCTGGATGTACGCAGCCAGCTGCTTCTTGTCGGCCCAGGCGGTGCCGTACACGCGTTGCAGCTGCTCGTTCTTGGCATCACCGCGCCAGTAGGCGCCGGACAGCTTGGTCAGCTTGAATGCCTTGAGGAAGCGGGTGTTCGGCACGTGCGGGCCGCGGCACATGTCGACGTATTCTTCGTGGTAGTACAGGCCCATGGCCTTTTCGTCCGGCATGTCTTCGACCAGGCGCAGCTTGTAGTCTTCGCCACGGGCCTTGAACACGTCGATGACTTCGGCGCGCGGGGTCACCTTCTTGATGACGTCGTAGTCCTTGTCGATCAGCTCCATCATGCGCTTTTCGATGGCGGCCATGTCTTCAGGGGTGAAGGGGCGCTCGTAGGCGATGTCGTAGTAGAAGCCTTCGTCGATGACCGGGCCGATCACCATCTTGGCGGTCGGGTACAGCTGTTTCACCGCGTGGCCGACCAGGTGGGCGCACGAGTGACGGATGATCTCCAGTCCCTCTTCATCTTTAGGGGTGATGATCTGCAGGGTGGCGTCGTTGCTGATCAGGTCGCAGGCATCGACCAGTTTGCCGTCGACCTTGCCGGCCACGGTGGCCTTGGCCAGGCCGGCGCCGATGGAAGCGGCGACTTCGGCTACGGATACGGCATGATCGAACGAACGTTGACTGCCATCGGGAAGAGTAATAACGGGCATGGCGCCTCCTCTCCTAGTGGTGACCCCTACCAAAGGTCACGTGGGTTGGGATGAGCCAGTACAAGATCCGACCTGCCTTCCCGCAACGGGAAGCCTGCCTCACAGTGGCAGAAGCCTTTCGGCTTGCCAGGGACGAACCAGAGTGACTGGAAAGAAAAAAGATAGCTGCAGGCTGCAAGTTGTCAGCTGCAAGCCGGGCATGCTAGCACGCGGGTTGCATGCCAGGCAGAAATATTTGGAAATTACGCCGCAGCGGTGAACTAACGCGGAAAAATTCCTATCAGACCTTGGGAAGCAACCTACTCTTGATGAGACCTTAACCCAAGGAGTAACTGGTTATGCGAGTTCCGTCTCTTCTGGCCCTGGCGGCTGCTGGGGCCCTGCTGCTGCCCATGGCTGCGAACGCCGGCAACTTCCCGCCCGGAAAGGAGGCTGGCTACATGGCCCAGTGCACGCAGGTGGCCAGCGGCCAGGGCGTTGATGCTGCAACCGCGAAAAAACACTGCGACTGTGGCGCCCAAGCCATCAAAAAGAATTTCACCGACGCGGAGATTGCCGACCTCGACAGCAAGGACGGCGTGGACGCCAAGCTGATGCAGAAGGCCCAGACGGTCGTGAAACAGGCCTGCGCACCGAAGAGCTGAAACCTTAAAGCCAGAGCAGACCAGCCATTCTTTGAGCTGGATCAACATCCTGCGAAGGTAAAAGGCGCTAGATGCGCAGAATTAGACTATGATGTGTTCCGTGCTCCGTAGCCTCGGCCGCATTGCACCACTGAAAAAACTAAATGTTCTGGAGATTCACCCATGTCCAATCGCCAACAAGGCACCGTCAAATGGTTCAATGATGAGAAAGGCTACGGCTTCATCACCCCAGCAGGCGGCGGCGACGACCTGTTCGTTCACTTCAAGGCCATCGAATCTGACGGCTTCAAGAGCCTGAAAGAAGGCCAGACTGTTTCCTTCGTCGCCGAGCGCGGCCAGAAGGGCATGCAGGCTGCACAGGTTCGTCCGGAGTAATTCGGATAGCTGTAAAAAAACCCGCCCTCGTGGCGGGTTTTTTTATGGCCGTTTGCCAGGCTGCACGCGCTCGCTTTTTTGTAGGAGCGGCCTTGTGTCGCGAAAGGGGCGCGTAGCGGCCCCAGGGTTTCAGCTTCGCAGCATCAATGGCCGGGGCCGCTTTGCGGCCCTATCGCGACACAAGGCCGCTCCTACAGGGACCGCGTCGATCCTCCGGGCTGTGTCAACCGCAGTTGACGCGAATTACCTTGCCCTGCTCGTCCACATTCAGGTTCAAGCGCTCGGAGCGGTACTCAAGGGTAACCACATCATGCGGCTTGAGAATGCGGGCCATCTGCGAGCCACTGGCCTTGCGCGCCTGCTCCAGCAGCTCGGCGCTGGCGGGCTTGCCAATGGCGAAATCGGCGCCGCTGGCTTCGCAGCGGCCATCATTGCCTGCCGGCGTAGCTGGTGCAGCGCCACCAGCAGAATTGCCACCAGTGCTGCAACCAGCCAGGACAGCAGCCACCGCCAGGGTTGCCAGGTAAGCACGGGTACGGAACATGAAGCCTCCTAAATCGGTCCGGGAACTGTCTGATCCGACAGTTCCGCTCATCTTTTGTTGCAAAACCGGTCAAGTCTGCCTGAACTTGCCAGCCGAGGCGAAAACGCAATCGTGACCGGATTTTGCACAACCTGCTGCGTTTGCCATATGCTTAAGCCGCAAGGTCACTGACGCAAAGTCATGATTTAGTGCAAGAAGTGGAGCGCACCCCGCCTCCATCGAACACCAGGGTCAGGTGTTCGCCCCTTCGTCCCGGGCCCCAAGCGAGAGCCTTTCATGAGCAGCCACAGCATCGAAGCCGATATCAAGGTCAAATGGGCCGAAGGCCAGAGCGCGTACAGCCCTGGCACGCCGGAGGAGTTGCTGCTGATTGCCATCGACCTGCTGGTGCGCGATCGCGGCGCCGAGGCGGCACGCAGCTTCTTCGACCAGGTGTTCGAGCGCTACGCGCCGCACACGGCTATTCCAATCGCGCCAAACGGGCGCTGAGCAGGTCGAACAGGCCCTGGGCATCGCCCTCCTCCACCCACATCACGTTGGCAGGCTGCTTGAGCACGCCGTACCAGTCGGCAAGGGTCTGGCCGAAGCTGGGGCCTTCGCGGCTGTCGATGCTCATATGGATGCGCCGGCCGCTGAACAGCTCGGGCTTGAGCAGGTAGGCGATGACGCTGGCGTCGTGCACCGGGCCGCCGGGCATGCCGTACAGGTCCATGTCGTGGGTGATGTAGGCGTTGAGGATATCCACCACCCGTTTGCTGGCCTGGTTGTTCACCGCCGCCAGTTGCTTGAGGCGGGCGTCGCTGGTCAGCAGCTTGTGGGTGACGTCCAGCGGCAGGTAGGTCAGTTGCACGCCGCTGGCCAGCACCACTTCGGCGGCATGTGGGTCGGCATAGAGGTTGAATTCCGCCGCCGGGGTGATGTTGCCGCCGTTGAAATGGGCACCGCCCATGACCACCACCTGCTTGATGCCTTTGGCGATGTCCGGGCGCTGGATCAGCGCCAGGGCCAGGTTGGTTTGTGGGCCGAGCATGGCGATGGTGATGCTGTGGGGCTTGGCGGTGCCCAGGGTGTCGACCAGGTATTGCACGGCATTGCCCTGAGCCAGCGGCGCTTTCGGTTCGTGGACCTGGATGCCGGTGAGGCCTTCTTCGCCGTGCACGTCGGCGGCGTAGATGGGCTTGCGCACCAGCGGGCGAGCGGCGCCGGCGTACACGGGGATGTCTTCGCGGCCGGCCCATTCGCGGGCCAGGCGGGCGTTGCGCGAGGTCTTTTCCAGGCGCACGTTGCCGGCCACGGTGGTGATGGCGCGGATGTTGAGCTCGTCGGGCGAGGCCATGGCCAGGAACAGCGCGACCACGTCGTCGGCGCCGGGGTCGGTGTCGATGATCAGGTCGATGGGGGCGGCCTGGAGGGTGGTGGCTGCGGCCATGAGGGCGATTCCTTGTAACAAGGGTTTGAGCATGGGTGGCACTCCTGTTGCCTGGATTGGTATTCCTGATACACCACAAATCCCTGTGGGAGCGGGTTTACCCGCGAAGAAGGCAGCGCGGTGGATGGCACCGGCTTCGCCGGTGTTCGCGGGTGAACCCGCTCCCACAGGGGGCGACGAGCTAGAAGGTCACGCCGGAAATCAGCGCGATGTTGCTGTAGGGCTGGCACTCGCCGGTGCGCACTACCGCACGGGCACTGCGTGACAATGCCTTGAAATCTTCATGGCTCAGCCATTCGCGCTTGCCCAGCTTGCCCTTCAGCCGCTCGATCTCGACCAGCGCCGGTGGCACTACTTTCTGCATCTCTTCGGCCAGCACGTGGCGCTCTACCTGCAATTCGCTCAGCACAACCCGCAACACGCTGGCGAAATCCGGCAGGCCGGGCGTGACGGCCAGGTCGATCAGTTCGACGCCCGGCGGCACCGGTAGCCCGGCATCGCCGATCACCAGGATGTCACCATGCCCCATGCCGGCGATGGTCCGCGACAGGGCGACGTTCAGCAGTGGGGTCTTCTTCATGGCGCAAGCTCCGCCAGGTAGGGAATCGACGGCTGGGCACCGGCGCGGGTAACCGACAGAGCCGCGGCGCGTTGGCCGAAGGTGATGGCTTCGCCCTCCTCCATGCCGCGCACCAGGCCAGCGGCAAAGCCGCCGATAAAAGTATCGCCGGCTGCCGTGGTGTCCAGCGGCTGCACCACCGGCGCGGGGAAGTGCTGATGGCCCTGACGAGTGACCAGCAAGGCCCCTTGCGCGCCCAGGGTGATGATCACTTTGCCCGCGCCCAGTTGCAGCAAGCGCTCGCCGGCGCGCCGGGCACTGTCCAGATCAGCCACCGCCACGCCGGTCAGGGCTTCGGCCTCGCTTTCGTTGGGCGTCAGGTAGTCGATGTGGGCGAACCAGCCCGCCGGCAAGGGGCCGGTCGCCGGCGCCGGGTTCAGGATCACCCGCTTGCCCAGTTCACGCCCCCGGGCCAAGGTCCAGGCCACGGTGTCGGCCGGTACTTCCAGCTGGCAGATGATCACCTCGGCCGCCTGCAGCAGCGCATCGAACCGCTGCACCGACTGCGGCGTCAGCAGGCCGTTGCCACCGGGGATGATGACGATGCAGTTCTGGCTGGCGGCATCCACGGTGATCAGCGCCACACCGCTGGACACGCCCTGGCAGGTGCTGACGCCCTGGCAGTCGATGCCTTCCACATACAAGGCCCGGTGCAGTTGCCGGCCATAATCATCGTCGCCGACGTTGCCGATCATCGCCACGCTGCCGCCCAAGCGCGCCACGGCCACCGCCTGGTTGGCCCCCTTGCCGCCCGGCACGGTGAAAAAGCTTTCGCCGGGGAGTGTTTCGCCGGCCCGGGGCAGGCGCTGGGCGCGGGCCACCAGGTCCATGTTGAGGCTACCGACTACCACGACCTTGGCACTCATGACATTTCCTTAGCGTTAGCGGTAATCGTTGAACAGGTCCGGGCGCGGCCCGGTGGACTCGCGCAGCACGATGCGCGGGGCGACGATGCGTTGCTCCGCCGCGCCCTGCCGGGGTGTGCCGATACGCGCCAGCAACAGCGACGCGGCGCTCTCGCCCAACTCGCGGATCGACTGGCCCACCGTGGTCAACGGCGGGTACACATAGCGGCTGAGCTCGATGTCGTCGAAGCCGATCACCGACAGCTCGCCGGGTACGTTGATATTGCGTTCGGCCGCGGCGCGCAGCACGCCGAAGCCGATCATGTCGTTGCCGGCGAAGATCGCCGTGGGCCGCTTGCCCTCCAGCAACCGGGTTGCCACCGCATGGCCCCCCGGGCTGGTGAAGTCGCAGTGCAGCACGCGGTCGCCCAGCACCGCTGCGCCGGCCTCGGCCATGGCGCGACGGAAGCCGCTCAGCCGCAGCTGGGTGACCCCGGTCTCGGCGGGGCCGCCGATGTAGGCGATGTCGCGGTGGCCAAGCTCCAGCAGGTGACGGGTGGCCAGGTAGGCGCCCTGCTCGTGGTCGATGCGCACCAGGTCGGCATCGACGCCATCCAGTTCGCGGTCGACGATCACCATTGGCGTGCGCACGCCAGTCAGGCTTTGCAGCAGGTCGCTGTCCTGGCCCACCGAAGCCACCACCAGGCCGTCGATACGCTTTTCCAGCAGTACGCGCAGATAGCTGCGCTGCTTTTGCGGGTTGTCGTCGGAGTTGCACAGGATCACGCAGTAGCCATTGCGCTCGCAGGCGTCTTCGATGCCCCGCGCCAGTTCGGCGAAGTACGGGTTGACGCTGTTGGGCACCAGCAAGCCGATGGTGGCCGTGCTGCGCGCCTTCAGCGAGCGGGCCACGGCGCTGGGCACGTAGTCGAGCTCAGCGATGGCGGCTTCGACTTTCAGCCGCACCTGCTCGCTGACCGGCCGGGTCTTGTTCAGCACATGGGACACGGTGGTGTAGGAAATGCCCGCCAGTGCCGCGACGTCTTTGATGGTTGCCATGTTCTCAGTTCCGCCGGCCTGCACGCCGGCTACGGTAAGTGTCGAGCACCACGGCGATGACGATCACCGCCCCGGTGATGATGCGTTTGGTCGGTTCGCTGGCACCGATCTGCGCCAGCCCTGCGGCCAGCACCGAAATGATCAGCACGCCAAAGAAGGTGCTGATGACCGACCCACGCCCGCCCATCA
This sequence comes from Pseudomonas sp. B5(2017), assembly GCF_002112825.1. Lineage (NCBI taxonomy): Bacteria > Pseudomonadati > Pseudomonadota > Gammaproteobacteria > Pseudomonadales > Pseudomonadaceae > Pseudomonas > Pseudomonas sp. B5(2017). The sequence goes on along the minus strand of NZ_NEIR01000001.1, from coordinate 195,260 downwards.
GGCTGGTGCCGCCAATCACCACGGCGGCGATCACCTGCAGCTCCAGGCCGGAGCCGGCATTGGGGTCGGCGGCTTCCAGGCGCGAGATCTGGAACAGCGCAGCCAGGCCGGCAAGCAGGCCCATCAGGGCGAACACCAGCACCTTGTAAGGGCGCGGGTCGATGCCGGCCAGGCGCACGGCCTCTTCGTTGGTGCCGATGCCGATCAGGTAGCGGCCGAACACCGTGCGGGTCAGCACCAACTGGGCCAGCACGATCACCAGCAAGGCGATGATGAACGCCGGCGAGATGCCGAATGCAATGGGGTTGGAGAACCAGGCATAGGCATCGCCGATATAGGCGGTGCGCGAGTCGGTGAACTGGTAGGCCAGGCCGCGGGCCATTTCCAGCACCCCGAGCGAAACGATGAACGACGGAATGCGCCAGGCCACGGTTACGCCGCCGGTGATGCTGCCGGCCAGCGCGGCCACGGCCATGCCCAGCAGGGCCGAAGGCAGCACGCCCCAACCCCAGCCGAGGATCGCCACGCTGACCGTCGAGGCTGCCAGCGCCAGCACCGAGCCCACCGACAGGTCGATGCCGCCAATGATCAGTACGAAGGTCATGCCCACCGCCAGCACCATCAGGTCGGGGATCTGGTTGGCCAGGGTACTGAAGGTGTTGTACGACCAGAAGTGGCTGCTGAGGAACGAGAACAGCACGATCATCGCCAGCAAGGCGCCGGCCAGGCCCAGGTAGGTACCCAGGCCAAGATAGGTGCCACTGCGGCGCACTGGTGCGGCACCTTGGCTGTCGAGCGGGGTGGTTTTCATGCATCCATCCTGGGAGCTGCGTCATGCAGCAGTGCGTCACGTTTCTGATAACCGGCAAAGGCCGCGGCCAGCAGCTGGTCCTGGCTCCAATGGTCACGCTCGAAGGTGTCGATCAGGCGACCGGCCGACAGCACGGCGATGCGGTCGCAGATCAGCATCAGCTCGCGCAGGTCGCTGGACACCACCACCAGGGCCTTGCCCTGGCGCGCCAGCTCGGCCAGCAGGCCATAGATGTCGAACTTGGCGCCGACGTCGATGCCACGGGTGGGCTCGTCGAACAGCAGCACCTGGCAGTCGCGCTCCAGCCAACGGCCGATCACCACCTTCTGCTGGTTGCCGCCAGACAGCTCGCCCACCACCTGCTGCGGGCCGGCACTGCGAATGCGCATGGCCTGGATCTGGCGCTCGGCCAATGCCGCTTCGGCTTCGCCATCGAGCACCCCGGCCCGTGATACCGCACCGAGGTTGCCCAGGGCGATATTGGCGCTGATCGACTGCGTCAGCAGCAGGCCCTCGCCTTTGCGGTCTTCGGTGATCAGCGCGATACCGGCCTGCACGGCAGCCTTGGGCGAGTCGATGGTGACCACCTGCGGTGGCTGGCCGAGGGCGATGCTGCCGCTGTCGGCACGGTCGGCGCCGTAGATCAGGCGCAACAGCTCGGTACGGCCGGCACCGATCAGGCCGGAGATACCGAAGATCTCCCCTGCCCTGACCTCGAACGACACTTCACGCACCTTGTCGGCACGGCTGAGCTTGTCGACCTTGAGCAGCGGCGCGCCGATCTGCCGCCTGCCCAGGTCGATATGCTCGCCCAGCTCGCGGCCGACCATCAGGTTGACCAGTTCGGCGCTGCTGTAGCGCTGTATCGGCTCGTCGCACACCAGCTTGCCGTCGCGCAGCACGACGATGCGCTGGGCCACGCGCTGCAGTTCTTCCAGGCGATGGGAGATGTAGACGATGGCCACGCCACGTTGGCGCAGGCGCTCTATCTGGGTGAACAGCAGCTCCACCTCGCGCGCGGTGAGCATGGCGGTGGGTTCATCGAAGATCAGCACATGGCAGTCGCCGATCAGGTTGCGGGCGATCTCGACCATCTGCTGGTGGCCGATGCCCAGCTCGCCGACCGGGGTGTCCGGGTCGATGGCGTCGAGGCCGACCTGGGCCATGGCGGCCGTGGCCAGTTGGCGCAGGCGCTTCTGGCTGATCCAGCCAAAGCGGCCGGGCAGGTTGTCGAGGAACAGGTTTTCCGCCACGGTCAGCGTGGGCAGCAGGTTCAGCTCCTGCATGACCATGCGCACGCCGAGGCGCTCGGCCTCGCTGCGGCTGCCAGGGGCGTAGGCCTGGCCGCGGTAGTGCATGTGCCCGGTGGTGGGGGTTTCCAGGCCACTGATGAGCTTGGACAGGGTGCTCTTGCCGGCGCCGTTCTCACCGGTCAGCGCCAGCACTTCACCGGCACGCAGGTTCAGGCTGACCTCGCCGAGCACGGGCTGGGCGTAGGTCTTGCCCAGGCCACTGGCGGCGAGCACTACTTCGTTGGCCGATGCAGGCATGGCCGTTTCTCCTGCCAGCGATCAGGACTTGGTGATGAGTTGGACCGGGGTCTGGATGACGTTGTCGGCATCCACGTCGGGTTTCTCGCCCTTGACCATTTTCAGCGCCGCCTGGATACCGTACACCGCCTGCTGGCTGGCCGCCTGGTCGAGGGTGGCGAGCACACGGCCATCGGCGAGCATCGGCTTGATGGCGTTGATGTTGTCGTAGCCCACCACTTGCACCTGGCCGGCTTTGCCAGCAGCACGCACGGCCGACACGGCGCCCAGGGCCATGCTGTCGTTACCGGCCAGCAAGGCTTTCAGGTCGGGGTATTCGTTGAGCATGGAGGCGGCGACGGCGTTGCCTTTGTCGATTTCCCAATTGCCGCTCTGCACCGAGACGATCTTGATCTGCGCGGCCTCCATGGCCTCCTTGAAGCCGGCGGTACGCTGCTGGGCGTTGGTGGTGGTCGGCACGCCTTCGATGATGCCGACCTGGTCGCCGGCCTTGAGCTTCTCGTTGGCCAGGTAGTCGCCGACCAGGCGCGCGCCCTTGCGGTTGTCGGGGCCCACGAAGGGTACGCTGATGCCTTTGCTCTTGAGCAGCGCCGGGTCCAGGCGGTTGTCGATGTTGATCACCACCACGCCCTGGTCCATGGCCTTCTTCACCGCCGATACCAGCGCCTTGGAGTCGGCCGGGGCAATGACCAGGGCCTTGGCGCCCGCGTTGACCATCTGCTCGACGATGCGGATCTGCTCGCCGGTGTCGGTCTCGTTCTTGATGCCGTTGGCGATCAGCTCGAATTCATCGGCGTGAGCTTTCTGGTAGTCCTTGGCACCGTCTTCCATGGTGCGGAAGAACTCGTTGGCCAGCGACTTCATGACCAGGGCGACCTTGGGCTTGTCTTCGGCGTGGGCGGCCGAAAACGGCAGGGCCAGGGACAGCGAGGAAATGACCGCGAGGGCCAGCAGACGACCGGGGAACGGCAGTTTCATGGACGATGACTCCGGATCTTGTGTTTTTTGTCGGATCGCAAACGTTTGCGTTGCCTAACTATGGAAACAGGATCGGGGTTTGTCAAATCCGTTTGGCTGTGGGAGGTCAAGTCGAGCCTGGGGCAGTTTATCCGGATTTTTTCCGAAAAGCCGAACGTCTTTTCCTGCGTTTGTTCGGAATCTCGAATGGCACGCACCTTCATGCAGGAGCGGCCTTGCGTCGCGATGGGCTGCGCAGCAGCCCCGGCAATTTGTGTATTCGCCCGTGAATCTGGGGCCGCTACGCGCCCCATCGCGACACAAGGCCGCTCCTACAGGCAGCGCGCACATGCCTGGTACGAAACCTGCCTTGCACCCTGTGCGACAAAACAACCATCTCATTAGGAAGAGAGAGAACAATAACGATGAATGCCGCACTGAAAACCTTCGCCCCCAGCGCACTCGCCCTGCTGCTGGTGCTGCCAACCACCGCCTCGGCCAAAGAAGCCGAGACCCAGCAGAAGCTGGCCAACGTGGTCATTCTCGCCACCGGCGGCACAATTGCCGGTGCTGGCGCCAGCGCCGCCAACAGCGCCACCTACCAGGCCGCCAAGGTGGGCGTCGACAAGCTGATCGCCGGCGTACCGGAACTGGCCAACGTGGCCAACGTGCGCGGCGAGCAGGTCATGCAGATCGCCTCTGAGAGCATCTCCAACGACGACCTGCTCAAGTTGGGCAAACGCGTTGCCGAACTTGCCGAAAGCAAGGACGTGGACGGTATCGTCATCACCCACGGCACCGACACCCTGGAAGAAACCGCCTACTTCCTCAACCTGGTGGAAAAGACCGACAAGCCGATCGTGGTCGTCGGTTCGATGCGCCCGGGCACCGCCATGTCCGCCGACGGCATGCTCAACCTGTACAACGCCGTGGCCGTGGCCAGCGACAAACAGTCGCGCGGCAAGGGCGTGCTGGTGACCATGAATGACGAGATCCAGTCCGGCCGCGATGTGAGCAAGGCGCTCAACATCAAGACCGAGGCCTTCAAGAGCGCCTGGGGCCCGATGGGCATGGTGGTGGAAGGCAAGTCCTACTGGTTCCGCCTGCCGGCCAAGCGCCACACGGTCAACTCCGAGTTCGACATCAAGCAGATCAGCAGCCTGCCGCAGGTGGACATCGCCTATGGCTATGGCAACGTCACCGACACCGCCTACAAGGCGTTGGCGCAGAATGGGGCCAAGGCACTGATCCATGCCGGTACCGGCAACGGTTCGGTGTCGTCGCGGGTAGTGCCGGCGCTGCAGGAACTGCGCAAGAACGGCGTGCAGATCATTCGCTCGTCGCACGTCAACCAAGGTGGTTTCGTGCTGCGCAACGCCGAACAGCCGGACGACAAGAACGACTGGGTCGTGGCCCATGACCTGAACCCGCAAAAGGCGCGGATCCTGGCGATGGTGGCGATGACCAGGACCCAGGACAGCAAGGAGCTGCAGCGGATCTTCTGGGAGTACTGATCACTAGTACCCCTGAAATGCAAACAGCCCCGCTGCGTGGGCGGGGCCGTTTGCTGTCAGCTAGCCGAATGCCTCAGTGGCTGGTCGGCATCGCGAACTCCGCCCCCTTGGCAATCGCCTGCGGCCAGCGCTGCATGATGCTCTTCTGTTTGGTGTAGAAGCGCACCCCTTCCTCACCGTAGGCATGCATGTCACCGAACAGGCTCTTCTTCCAGCCACCAAAGCCATGCCAGGCCATCGGCACCGGGATCGGCACGTTGATACCGACCATGCCCACCTGGATACGGCGGCCGAACTCGCGGGCGATGTGGCCGTCGCGGGTGTACAGGCTCACGCCATTGCTAAACTCGTGGGCGTTGATCAGGTCGACCGCTTCGGCAAAGTCCTTCACCCGCAGGCAGGCCAGTACCGGGCCGAAGATCTCTTCCTTGTAGATGCGCATGCCCGGGGTGACGTTGTCGAACAGCGTGCCGCCCAGCCAGAAACCGTCACCACAACCTTCGCCAGCCGCCTGGCCGTTGAAGTTGCGGCCATCGACCAGCAGCTTCGCGCCCTCCTTCACGCCTTGCTCGATGTAGCCGGTGATGCGCTCCAGCGCCGCGCGGGTGACGATCGGGCCCATCTCGGCTTCGAGGTTGGTACCGTTCAGCACTTTCAGCTCGCGGGTACGCTCGATCAGCTTGGGCATGACCTTCTCGGCAGTATCGTCACCGACAAACACCGCCACGCTGATCGCCATGCAACGCTCGCCAGCCGAGCCATAGGCGGCACCGATCAGCGCATCGACCACCTGATCGATGTCGGCGTCGGGCATCACCACCAAGTGGTTCTTAGCCCCGCCCAGCGCCTGCACGCGCTTGCCGTGGCGGGCACCGGTTTCGTAGATGTGGTTGGCGATCGGCGTGGAGCCAACGAACGACACCGCCTGCACATCCGGGTGCTCGATCAGCGCGTTGACCGCGTCCTTGTCGCCCTGCACGACGTTGAACACGCCGTCCGGCAGGCCGGCCTGCTTCAGCAGCTCGGCGATGAACAGGCTCGGGCTCGGGTCCAGCGGGCTGGGCTTGAGCACGAAGGTGTTGCCGGTGGCCAGGGCGACCGGGAACATCCACATCGGCACCATCACCGGGAAGTTGAACGGGGTGATGCCGGTGACCACGCCCAGCGGCTGGCGCAGGGTCCAGTTGTCGATGTTGGTGCTGACCTGGTCGGTGAAGTCGGTTTTCAGCAGCTGCGGCGCGCCGCAGGCGAACTCGACGATCTCGATGCCGCGCATCACCTCGCCCTGGGCATCGGTGAACACCTTGCCGTGCTCGGCGGTAATCATGCGGGCCAGGTCGTCGCGGTGCTCGTTGAGCAACGCCAGGAACTTGTTCAGCACCCGCGAACGGCGCAGTGGCGAGAGGTTGCTCCAGGCCGGGAAAGCGGCCTTGGCCGACGCGACGGCGGCGTCCACGTCCTTTTGCGCAGACAGCTGCACCTGGCCGGTGACCACGCCGGTGGCCGGGTTGTAGACCGGCAATTGCTGGCCGCTGGTGGTCTCGGCCAGAGCGCCGGAGATCCAGTTCATGATGGTTTGGGTCATTGTGGTTATCCGAAAATGGTTGATGGATGCGGCGGCCATGTGGGAGCGGGTTCACCCGCGAAGAAGGCAACTCGGTGCATGGCACCGGCTGCGCCGGTGTTCGCGGCTGAAGCCGCTCCCACAAGGATCGGGGCAGGCTTCCAGCTCTGGCGGAAATCAGTAGATGGCGTAGACCTTGCGCACGGTTTCCAGCACGTCCCAGCGGCCGGTCCAGCCTGGCGGCAGGATGATCAGGTCGCCGCCGGTCACTTCCACCACCTCCCGGGTGCTGTCGTCGGTGAGCAGCGCCTTGCCGGAGATGATGTAGGTGAACTCGGTGTCAGGGCGGTCGACCACCGGCCAGCCACCCGGCTGGCATTCCCATACGCCGAGGTTGCCGACCGCATCCGGGGCCTGCTTGCTGATGGCGATCTGCGGGTCCCCCTTGTCGGCGCCGGCACGCTGACCGGCAGGGTTCAGTGGCAGTGCCTTGATGTCGGCGTGCTTGATGATGGTGAACGAAGGCATGGGGTTTCTCCTTTCAATGGGCGCCGGTGAGCTTTTCCAGCAGCATCGCGGTACGTGAAGGTTTGTGGGTGTAGCGCTCTTCCAGATCACTGAGCGACGCGGCAGCCAGGCCGCTGTTGATGCCGAACCAGCGCAGCGGTTCTGGCTCCCAGGATGGCGAGCGGTGGTTGACCAGGGGCAGCGTGTTGATGTCTTCATCACGCTCGAGAATCAGGTTGCGCAGAATGCGCCCGGCCAGGTTGCTGGTGGCCACGCCATCACCGACGTAGTTGCCGGCCCAGGCCATGCGCTGGTTGCGGTCGATGCTGACGGTCGGGCACCAGTCGCGGGAAACACCCAGCGCGCCACCCCAGCGGTGGGTGATGCGGGCGTCGCGCAGGGCCGGGAAGAATTCGAGCAGGGTGTCGTGGATCTTGCCGTGGATGCTGTCCACCAGGTCAGCCTGTTCGGGCATGCTCGAGCCCCATTTGTAGGGCGCGCCCCGGCCACCGAACACCAGCCGGCCTTCGGCGGTGACCTGGCCGTATACGCGCAGGTGGCGCATGTCGTTGAACGCCAGGCGGTGGTCGAGGTTGAGCCGGGCCAGCAGTTCACGCGGCAACGGCTCGGTGGCCAGCACCAGCGAATACAGCGGGATGACGAAACGCGACTTGCCCGGCTGTTGCGAAGTGAATGCCTCGGTGGCCCGCACGGTCATGCCGGCACGTACCGAACCGTGTTCGGTGTGCACTACGCCCGGGGCCATCTGGGTGACCGCCGACTGCTCGTAAATTGTCGCGCCCAGGCTTTCGACCAGCTTGGCCAGGCCACGCACCAGCTTGCCGGGGTGGATGAGCGCGCAGTGTTCGGTGTAGAGGCCGCCAAGGGTGCCTTGGGCGCCGGTCCGGGCATGGGCTTCGGCAGCCTCCAGCACTCGCCACTGGTCAGGCAGCCCGAAGCGCGCCGAAGATTCCACGGCCGCACGCGCCCGCGCCATCTGCGGGGCGCTGCGGGCCAGGGAGAGGAAGCCCTGTTTGGCATAGTCGGCATCGACCCCTTCCAGCGCCAGCACCCGGCCGATCTCGTCGACCGTTGCGTTCATCGCAGCCTGCAGGTGCAAGGCCGCATGGTGGGAATACAGTTGCTCCACCCGGTGCAGGGAAATCGGGAAGATCGCCGAGGCCCAACCGCCGTTGCGGCCCGAGGCGCCGAAGCCGACGGCGTTCTTTTCCAGCAGCACCACGCGCAGCGACGGGTCGCTCTTGAGCAGGTAGTAGGCGGTCCACAACCCCGTGTACCCGGCACCGACGATCACCACATCGGCATCGGCCACGCCGTCCAGCCGGGCCCGTGGCGCGCTCGGGGCAAACCATAGCGGTTTGTTGGGTAACAGGGACAAATCGGATTTCGCTGACATGCTGGTGGCTTCCCGTTGGCGTTTGCGACTGGTGTGGAGGGCTTCGTCTTGTCAGTAGTGACCAGTGCGTGTTGGCCTGAGGTTATGCGGGGTTGGCGGGGGGTGGTATCGACCATTTTCAATAGACGGAGCCATCAGCCATACAAATGTATGAACGATCATCAGCACTTGCAGTTGCGCGGTACCTGTGGGAGCGGGCATGCCCGCGAAGCATGCGACGCGGTGTATGGCACCGGCTTCGCCGGTGTTCGCGGGCATGCCCGCTCCCACAGGGTCTCCCGCATCAGAACCCTACGATGAGAAGCCTGTGGAATACCCTGGATAACGCTGCGCACGGATCGGCCCAGGCTTGAGCACAGTTTTCGCCTGACAAGCTGTTGCGAAATTACTTACAGTGAAATACTGTATGTGCATACAGCAAAAACAAGGAAACACTTGTGTCCAGCACCGCCTCCGCCACCCCGAGCAGCTATGAACAACTGGGTATACGCATCCAGAAGATCATCAACAGCCCCACTGCCCAGCGCAGCCGCGCGGCGCTGATCTTTCGCCTGGAACAGGAAGCCCCGGAAGACTGGGAAACCCTGCTCGAGGAAATCGCCGAAAACGATAACGTCACCCTCGCCCACCGCGACGATGGCGGTGTGCAGATTTTCTGGACCGTACCGAAGGAAGACTGACCGCGTATTCAACCTCAGGCCAACGCCTGCAGGTAGGCGCTGGCTTCGCGGTAACGCGCCAGCCGCGCCAGGTCGGTGGGGCCTGGGCAGGGGATGCGCGAAAGGTCGCTGTTGTCGGCCAGGTCGGCCAGCTTGACGGTGCGCGCCAGCGGGTCACCGCCCAGGCGCACCACGAAGTCCTGGTAGGCCTCGCCCTCACGGCGGCTGAGCGCCAGCAAGGCGGCAAGGATTTTCAGCGCGAAACCCTCGCGCGCCAGGTCGGACAGGGTCAGCGGGGTGTCTTCGATCACATCGTGAAGCACCGCGACAATCCGTTGTTCGGTTGTGGAAACCCGCATCATCACGCGTAGCGGGTGGAGGATATAAGCAGCCCCACCCTTGTCGTATTGCCCTTCATGCGCCCTGGCGGCCACGGCAATGGCCCGCTCCAGTGTAGACATGAGGCCCTCCCCGTTCGGCTTCTTCCTGCCAAGCATAGCCAAAACTGTGCGGACAATGTCTAGCGCGCGTTTGACTGCTCGAAATCCGGAAGCTGGCGCACGCCCTGTAGGAGCGGCCTTGCGTCGCGACGGGCTGCGAAGCAGCCCCGGGATTTCGGCATCACAGCAGATTCTGTGGGGCTGCTTCGCAGCCCGTCGCGACGCAAGGCCGCTCCTACAGGCCCTACGCACACAAGGTTTTCAGCGCGCTGCGCCGTGCTGGATCACCACCGAATCGGTACCCAGCTTGGCCATCACCTCGGCCTTGCGTGCTTCGGCTTCCTCACGGCTGGGGAACGGCCCCATCAGCACCACCGGCTTGCCGTCGCGGTACTCCACCGAGGACGGGATGCCCTTTTCGATCAGGCGCGCGGTCATGTCGCTGAGCGCGCCCATGTTGGCGCCCTGGATCACTTCCACATCCCAGCCTTGCGGGGCCGGCTGGCCTGCCAGAGCTTCGGCGCGACGCTGCAGCTCGGCGCCGCCACACATCTCGCGGATGCGCAGGTTGTTGCCGCTGTCGTCGACGATGATTTCGTATTGGCCATCGCGCTTGATCGCCACGTAGCTGCGGTAGGCTTCGTACTGCCCGGCATCATCCTTGCCGCGGACCTGGCCGCAGATGGTGCCCTGGGTGTCGATCCGCACGTTGCCGAACTTGGCGGTCTTGGGGTTGTGCAGGTGTTCGGCCACCTGTTTGTGCACGCCTTCGACCTCGTTCTCACAGCCCGCCAGGGCGAGCACTGCCATTACCACAGCCAGTTTGCGCACGCGTGTACCTCCAGATTCGAAGGCGCGGATTCTAGCACGCCCTCCCCGGGCAAGGACCGCGACCATACGTTACACCGTGCAACCAGTGGCCATGCACCTCAGGCAGTCATGGCATGCCATGCCTCGTCATGACGGCAGTAGATCCAAGGTCCGTTCGAGCTCATCGAGGTCGATGCGGAAGCCACTGCCATCGGGTATTCCGACCACAAAGCCGAAATGCTGTTGATCGCGATCAGTCAGGTACTTGTAGAAGCAGACAAAGCGATCAGGTGGCTGCAGCGTCAGCACCGAAGCGCCGGGCGACAGCACATTCATACCGTGGATGAGCTGGCTGCCTTCGACGCCCACCACTACCCTCGCCCCGGCACAGGTTTCCACGATGGTTGCCAGGTCGCACTTCAAAGGGGCAAGGATGCGAAAGCCGCGATGTTTTTGCAGATGTTCGGCGATCTCCAGTTCGTTGTGCAGCAGGCGCGGATCCCCATCACCGCCCCGCAAGATGAAAACCCCCGGGTGAGACTGGTAATTTACCCGCGACAACAACTTTTGGCCCATGGCGCGGTATCGCTCGGACTGGTTTGTGTTGTGGCTGAAGTCATCGAACAGCACCAACTCTCGAAAAAAGGCCGTGTGCAGCCGAAGCGGATGCATGCCAAGCCATTCTTCGTACTGCGCAGCCTGGGAAAAAAGGGGGAACCTGCGCGAGGGTGCCGTGGTGACCGGCACGCCTTCGTTACGGGCCAAAGCATATGTGACGCAATCCTCGGCCAGCCACGTTCCAAACCAGCGGTTGCCGTAACGTGAACAATAAGCGGCCCCACGCTCGACCTCTTGCTCCACGACGATTCGCGGCAACCCGTTGGGCCGGTCAGACAGCCAGAAGCTGGCATTGTTTTTGTAGAGTGCGCCATCGATCAGAACGACGTCCTTGATCAGATAGCCCCTGGTAGGGGCCTGTGCGACGCTGCCCAGCCCCTCCATGGTCCGCCGCGGATGCTCGAAAGGAAAGAAACGTTTCGCTTCCCAGCCGGTCACTCGCTCCAACTGATTCGGCAGAAAGAAAGCGGGAGGCGCTGGGGTGACCTCGACCGGGGCGATATCCCAGGTCCTGACCGCAAGGTTCTTCAGGTTCTCCGACGGCTTTCGTACCAGCCGCTTTCTTGCGAGGTACTTGTATGCGGCCAAGCTCCAGCTTTTATGGTCGGATCCCTTCGTGTCTACATCCGAAATGTCGTTCATCATGCAGCGCTCTCATTGAAAGGCTTTCTTTCACGCTCAGTTGCACACTACTTTTTCCAGAATGGGAGGGGACTGGAAGTGAGCATATCGATCACGCAAGTTCTCCAGCAGCAGTTCGCCAGGCGCTTTCGCACAGTAAATGTATATCTTGAATAATCCACCGAAGACCATTTCACGATAGCGGTCGACAACTTCGTCGTCACTTGGCCCATCCGGCAAACCCAGATGCAGTGTGAGCCTGCTGTTCTCGACGGCAAATAACGGGAATTCCCAGAGAAACTTGGCGATGCCGGTCTTCGGCAGCCGAACGAACATATAAGCCTGGTTGCCCAAGGTATCCACATCACCGCCGCGCCGGCGCTTCCATTTCAAAAGCCCATCGTCAGGACGTGCCAGACATTGGCCGATATCGTAATAATCGAAACCCTGCTCGATGGCCCATTCCAGGGCCATGAAGGTAGTGATCGAGTTGACCTCGCGCAGTCGTTTTGGGTCGTTGAAGACGGCCTCCGGGTAGCCAAAGCGAAGCGTGCTCCAATAGCGCTTGCCGGCCCGGGTTATTACACAACCGAAATGACAGGCTACAACCTCGTCGCCTTTCATCACGAGGTCGAGCCGGCCAACGGTCTTGGCGATGCGCAACACATCCTGGGAATCGAACTGTTTGGCATACAGGCCATGCCGCGCCTGGGCATAAGGCTGCAACATTTCCCGGTCGGCCTTGCCAATCTCCTCGTCCGTCAGCACCTGCTGCATGCGGTACAGTGGCCGACACTTGCGGATGTTGCGGCGCAGTTCACCGTCGTAGCGGGCGATGATCTCTTCCAGCGGACGCCCCAGGGGGATGATGGCACTCAGGTAATGGGGCACGTACAGGGCACCTGCACTGGGCATCTCGCTGATCAACACCCTATGGGACGCGGCGCCAGGCTGTTGCGTGCCATCACCGGATTTGGTGTCGGCCTCGGGTTTACCGCCGATGAGCAGCTTGGCCATTTCCTTGCGGCTCTTTCGACCCACATACAAGACTTCGTAGTCGTTACTTGCCTGCAGCCGAAACCTGGTAATTTCCCAGCGCCACAAACACGCGCGCCCCATTATATCCTGGGCCCAAGTCAAGAACTTTCTTATTTCGAAGCGCATCGACGGCGTTATGAGCTTTCGTATGTGCTTTCTCATTTCATGCCCTTGGAGCTCATCCAGTTAACAGGTAATAAGCGCTGTCAAATAAACAGCCAATAAACCTTGGCACTTAAACGCCTCAGGCTGCCAGATACCAAAAGATTAAAGATCTGCGAAAAAGATCTGTCAAGACACGCTTAATCATTGATTATTCAATGATTAGCCAGTGAAAACTGTATGTTTTATGGCGCCATTTTTTCTACTTGTGGATATGGCGAAAGATAACAACAGCATACCTGACCATGCGGTCTCAGAGGCCGGCTGATGCAGCCTTCCCTCCCAGGCGCTGGAACCTTTCGCGGCCCCTGTGTCTACCGACCACACGCCCAACTGCCTGCGCCTTCACGACGCAATCAGGTGAACAGGCTGGTTATCATTTCACCGAAAAAGACGCCGATCAGCAGGGCAGGAAGGACTACAACCTCGCGCTTCAGGTCCAGCAGTCCCAGTTTGCGGTTGACAGGAAAAATCAGGAAAAGCGTGAAGAAGGTATGCAGCGCCACACCCCAGATGGCATAGCTCACGCCACCGATGGCCATGAGGACCGGCAGCAGGATAAACAGCGAAACGACCCGGATGATGTTGTCCATCGCCACGTATTTGGTCAGCCCCAGGGCCAACCAGAGCTGGTGTGCCAGCGTGAAGCGCAAGGTGAAAAGAGAGAGCGAGAGAATGGCCATGGTATTGCCGGCGCCGACATAACGGTCGTCGTACAGCCAACTGATCAACAGCGGGCTGGCAGTCAGCAAAAAACCGCAAGCGAACAGCGAGGTCAGGTCGAACAGCACCCTGGAACGGTAGTAAAGGCTGCGCACCCGCTCTTTGTCGCCACTTCTCGTTGCCTCACTGAAGGCCGGCAAGGCGACTGCCCCCGCCAGCCGCAGCAGGACCGACTGAATGGCCCCGAGGATGGCGACAGCGATGGAATAGACCCCTAGCTCCGCGACCGACATGCTTCCGCCGAACCAGATCCGGTCACCCTGCATCGCCAGCACCCCTACGGAGGACGACAACAAGATCCAGCGCCCGTAATCGAACACCTCGCGCAGCGCGGCGGGGTCCCATCGCAGGCGGTTGCGCGGCCCCTGGAAGACCAGGTGACTGAGTACGGTGAAAACCAGTGTGCTCAGCAGCCCCGCCGCCACCAATGACCAGATGGAGCGGGTGAGATAGCCTGCCACGAGCATCACGATCAAACCGACAAACTGTGCAATCAGTTCGGCGATCACCACCTTCTTCTGCTGGAAGACACGGATGGCCACATCGACCTTGGGCGACTGGAAGCCATAGATGATCGCGGCGAACCCAGACAAAGCCAGCACCATCGGTAGCTCTGGAGCGGCGTAGGTGGAATGGGCCGGCCACAGTTCGATGTACTGCGTGAATTTTGCCCCCAGGGCCAATAGCAACGTCAGAAGGAACAGCACAAACCCACGGATGACTTGCACCGTCCACACGGTATCGAGAAACAGCGGTTCGTCGCCGCGCGAGCTCTGAATGACGTTCGGCCGCAGCCCAACATCGGAAAGCAGTTGCAGCACCACTGAAACAGTGGTTGCAATGGCCATCACGCCGAACATTTCCGGCACGAGCAAGCGGGTGATCACCAGATTGCCGCCCAGTCGCATGACCTGGGAAGCAAAGACAGCGAGAAGGTTCAACGCACTGGCCAACATGGCCCGTTTGCGCAGGCTCAACGGAAGCGACACATCAATCGAAGGCATAGCCGCATCTCTGACCCCATCGCTAGAGACTCACTATAGTCGCAATTCGCTATGCGGCCTTCCGACGAGACTGTAGCGCGTGAAATCGCCCTCCGTTGGGCACGACAAAAACAAAAGGGCGACCCCTTGGGGTCGCCCTTTTGATGCCCGGTAGCCGGGACTTTCGTTTGGTAGGCACAATTGGACTCGAACCAACGACCCCCACCATGTCAAGGTGGTGCTCTAACCAACTGAGCTATGTGCCTGTCGTGTGGTGCGCATATTAGTGACCGAATGCGTACCTGTAAAGCGTTTTTTTGAGAAAAATCAAAAACTTTCGAGTTTTCTACACATGGGGCCGCCTTGCCGAAGCACGGCATTGGTCGGATGGGCTGCGCACCAGCCCCTGGCCGCATAAAATCACAATGAAAAAAGGGGTGACCCTTTCGGATCACCCCTTCTTCGATTTGGTAGGCACAATTGGACTCGAACCAACGACCCCCACCATGTCAAGGTGGTGCTCTAACCAACTGAGCTATGTGCCTGTCGTGTGGTGCGCATTCTACCCATTCCAAAAACCATGTCAATACTTTTTTTCGCGCTAACCTACTGAATCTTAAACTCTTTATAGAAAGGCGCGCTGACGAGGACCGAGTAAAGGATTTTCAACGGACGACTAGCGGGTGTTTATTATTATTGATAGCATCGGTACATTCGTTAAAAATATAAAACACGAGGTTCCTGCAGCATGGCTAACACCCCCTACCCCCAGTCCTACTACGCCGCCTCGGCCAACCCGGTGCCGCCACGTCCGGCGCTGCAGGGTGAGGTGGAAACCGATGTGTGCATCATCGGCGCCGGCTACACCGGCCTGTCCAGCGCCCTGTTCCTGCTGGAGAACGGCTTCAAGGTGAGCATCGTCGAAGCGGCCAAGGTCGGCTTCGGCGCATCGGGCCGCAACGGTGGCCAGATCGTCAACAGCTACAGCCGCGACATCGACGTCATCGAACGCACCGTCGGCCCCAAGCAGGCCCAGCTGCTGGGCCAGATGGCCTTCGAAGGCGGGCGCATCATTCGTGAGCGCGTGGCCAAGTACAACATCCAGTGCGACCTGAAGGACGGTGGCGTGTTCGCTGCCCTCACCAGCAAGCAGATGGGCCACCTGGAGTCGCAAAAGCGCCTGTGGGAACGCTTCGGCCACAACCAGCTGGAGCTGATGGACCAGAAGCGCATCCGCGAAGTGGTCGCCTGCGACAACTATGTGGGCGGCATGCTGGACATGAGCGGCGGCCACATCCACCCGCTGAACCTGGCCCTGGGCGAAGCCGCCGCGGTCGAGTCGCTGGGCGGCATCATCTATGAACAAACCCCGGCCGTACGCATCGAGCGTGGCGCCAACCCGGTGGTGCATACCCCGCAGGGCAAGGTCCGCGCCAAGTTCATCATCGTCGCCGGCAACGCCTACCTGGGCAACCTGGTGCCGGAACTGGCCAGCAAATCCATGCCATGCGGCACCCAGGTGATCACCACCGAGCCGCTGGGCGACGAACTGGCGCGCACCCTGCTGCCGCAGGACTACTGCGTCGAGGACTGCAACTACCTGCTCGACTACTACCGCCTGACCAGCGACAAGCGCCTGATCTTCGGTGGTGGCGTGGTGTACGGCGCGCGCGACCCGGCCAACATCGAGGCGATCATCCGTCCGAAGATGCTCAAGGCCTTCCCGCAGCTGCAGAACGTGAAGATCGACTACGCCTGGACCGGCAACTTCCTGCTGACCCTGTCGCGCCTGCCGCAGGTTGGCCGTATCGGCGACAACATCTACTACTCCCAGGGCTGCTCGGGTCACGGCGTGACCTATACCCACCTGGCGGGCAAGGTGCTGGCCGAGGCCATGCGCGGCCAGGCCGAGCGCTTCGACGCCTTCGCCGGCCTGCCGCACTATCCGTTCCCGGGTGGCCAGATGCTGCGCGTGCCGTTCAGCGCCATTGGTGCCTGGTACTACAGCCTGCGCGATCGCCTGGGCTTCTGATGTAGGCAGGGCTGGCCTCTTCGCGGCTAAACCCGCTCCCACAGGGATATCACTGGACCTGAGGGCAGCGGGTTTCCTGTGGGAGCGGGTTCACCCGCGAAAGGGCCGGTACAGACAAAGCTATTTGTTCAGGCTACTCACAGCCTGCTTCGCCGCAATCTCCTGCCCCGCCCGCGCCAGTTCATCCGCAGCCTGCAACCAGCGCTGGCGGTCCACCTGGGCCGGCAGTTGCCGCGGTGGCTGCACCAGCACCGCCCAGCTCCCAAGCTTCGCCCACGCCGAGGCAAAGTCATCGAACGCCATCAGCTGCCGCCGGTGCATGCCTGAACGCAACAGCACCCGCTGCTTGTAGCGGTCGTAGCCGATCAGCACGGCATAGCGTGGCTCGCTCCACCAGGCCGAACCATCCTCGTAACGCAGCAGCACCGGGTTGCCCGCCGCCACCTGGGTCAACAGCGCGTCCAGCTGCTTGTCCAGCGGATACACCACCATGCCGTAGTCGCGCGCCACCCGGGGGATGCTGGTGTCCAGCGCCTCGGCGCCCTGGGGCAGGTTCAGCGGCTTGTCCAGCAGCCCCGGCGTGATCGGAGCCCCCTGTTGCGACAGCACCGCCGCCAATGCCATGGCCCCGCTGTGGTTGGCGTTGCCACGGTAGAACGGCACGCTGCTGATCTCGACCCGCTGCGGCAGGCCCTTGAGGTTGGCGGAGGGTGCGCTGGCACAACCGGCCAGGCTGGCCGCTACCAGGCAGGCCGCCAGCAGCCGACGAGGGATGGTCTTGAAGGAAGGTTGCTGCATGGACACTCGCTTGCTCCAACGCCGGGCAGGCAGCGCCCGGCTCTGGCCACCGATCATAGGTCGGACAGCGGCGCGGGTATAGTCCGACACCGGTTAGGAGCAAATCGGACCAAGCAATAGACCTTTGGTCAATGGAACGTCACAGGCGAGAGACTAGACTAAAGCAGTGTCTGGAAGGCCAGCGTCGGCGACCGAGCGCGGCCCGTAGAGATGGAGGCACAGATGAGCCTGACCATGGCAATCCTCATGCTGGTGGGCATGTGGCTGAGCGTTGCAGCCGCCATGCTATGGGGTGTACTGCGTATCGTGCGGCGTCACTCCCACCACCACCTGCCACCGCAGGCCCCCGCCAAGCCACAGCCTGTGCGCCGGACGCGGCGGCATGCCGGGGTGCACTGATTCAGAGCTTTCGGAGGCCCATTCGCGGGTGAACCCGCTCCCACAAGGCCCTCCACTGCCTTCAGAAGTGGCGGGGACCTGTGGGAGCGGGTTCACCCGCGAATGGGGCGCAAGCGCCCCGCTTTTCTTGCATCAAACTTCAGCCGCTTCGCGCTTCAACCGCGCCCGACGGGCCAGGATGTTGAGGATCTCGATCGCCGTCGAGAAGGCCATGGCCGCGTACACATAACCCTTCGGTACATGGGCGCCGAAACCTTCGGCGATCAGCGTCATGCCGATCATGATCAGGAAGCCCAGGGCCAGCATCACCACGGTCGGGTTGTCGTTGATGAAGTTGGCCAACGGGTCGGCGGCCACCATCATGACGATCACGGCAGTGATAACGGCAATGATCATGATCGGCAGGTGCTCGGTCATGCCCACGGCGGTGATGATGCTGTCGACCGAGAAGACGATGTCCAGCAACAGGATCTGGAAGATCGCCGCGGCAAAGCCCAGGGTAACCGTCGACGACACCTTGGCTTCTTCCTTGGCCCCGTGCGGGTCGACGTTCTCATGGATTTCCTTGGTCGCCTTCCACAGCAGGAACAGGCCACCGGCAATCAGGATCACGTCCTTCCAGGAGAAGGCATTGCCGAACACTTCGAACACCGGGTCGGTCAGCTGGACGATCCAGGCCACCGTGCTGAGCAAGGCCAGGCGCATGACCAAGGCCATGCTGATACCGATACGGCGCGCCTTGGAGCGGTACTCCACCGGCAGCTTGTTGGTCAGGATGGAGATGAAGATCAGGTTGTCGATGCCCAACACGACTTCCATGGCTACCAGCGTAGCCAGGGCAACCCAGGCGGTAGGGCTAGCGACGAGTTCCAGCAAGTATTCCATTGTTCAAATCCTGCAGCAGCGGTTGGGGGTCAGATTTCCTGGGTGTCTTCTTTCTTGTCGGCGTCCTTGGGCTTTTGCCCTTCGCTGCCGATGGCCTCGCTCAACGCCTGCTGGGCGGCCTTGTTGGTGTCGTCGATGGCCTGCTTGGCCGACTGTGCGGCCTGGTCGAGCATCTGCTGGGCGGATTTCTCGGCCTGCTCGCAACCGGCCAGGGTGAACAGGGCCAAGGCCAGCACCAGCGGCGTGCCGATGGATTTTAGTTGCAGCATGGGTTCCTCGCTTTTCATGTTCCGGCGGCGCACACGGCGCCTGATGGAGTCGCATTCTAAAGAGCGCAACACATCCGGAAAATTCGTATTTTCAGCGGTTATACTTCGGTTTTTACGAATCCGGAACGATACCGATGCTCAACTATCGGCAGTTGCACTACTTCTGGGCCGTTGCCAAGACCGGCAGCATCGCCCGCGCCAGCGAACAGTTGAACCTGACCCCGCAAACCATCAGCGGTCAGATCAGCCTGTTTGAGCAGACCTATGGCCTGGAGCTGTTCCAGCGCGTGGGGCGCCAGCTGGAACTGACCGAAACAGGGCGCCAGACGCTGATCTATGCCGAGCAGATGTTCCAGCTGGGTAACGAGCTGGAGGCCATGCTGCGGGCCGGCCCGCAGGAGCAGATCCTGTTCCGCGTGGGTGTGGCTGATGTGGTGCCCAAGTCCATCGTCTACCGCCTGCTGGCACCGACCATGGAGCTGGACGACATGCTGCGTATCAACTGCCGCGAAGACAAGCTCGAACGGCTGCTGGCCGACCTGGCGATCCAGCGCCTGGACCTGGTGATTTCCGACAGCCCCATGCCCAGCCACCTGGACATCAAGGGTTATAGCCAGAAACTGGGCGAGTGTGGGTTGAGCTTCTTCGCCACCCCGGCGCTGGCACAACGCCTGGAAGGCCCCTTCCCCGCCTGCCTGCAGGATGCGCCATTGCTTATCCCCGGGCAGGAAACCGTGGTACGCAGCCGCCTGCTGCGCTGGCTGGGTGAGCAGCAGGTGCAGCCACGGATCGTGGGCGAGTTCGATGACAGTGCCTTGATGCAGGCGTTCGGGCAGTCGGGCAGCGGCATCTTCGTTGCGCCCAGCGTGATCGCCGAGGAAGTGTGCCGCCAGTACGGCGTGGAGCTGATCGGGCAGACCGAGGCGGTGCACGAGTCGTTCTATGCCATTTCGGTAGAGCGCAAGGTCAAGCACCCGGGGATCGTGGCGATTACCGAGGGGGCGCGACGAGAGTTGTTTCATTGGTAGCAGGCAGATTTGACGCCTCCCGCGTTTCAATGGTCATATGCCCGCCAGTTTCAGGTGCCCTGCGCCGCCGCGCGCAGGGTGAAACGGGAAGCCGGTGCGTCGTGTTGCCCACGACAAGTCCGGCGCTGCCCCCGCAACGGTAAGCGAGCGAACCCTTCGAGATACCACTGTGCACATGCATGGGAAGGTGAAGGTTTCATGCCCCTCGCAAGCCCGGAGACCGGCCTGGAGCTTCACTTGGCAACCCGCGGTGGGCGGGCGCAGGCCGGTATCCGCGCGCGCGCCTGCGTGCACGGTGCGCCTTTGCGTGTTTTCCACCGGGATCCATTCATTCCTGCAGTAGTGGAACGACATGTCCCGTATCTTCAAGCTTCACCCCCTGGCGGCCTGCCTGGCCGTATCCCTGCCGGCCCTGGCCGATGACCTCGACCGACAGCCACTGGCCCTGCCCTCCACGGCCATCACCGACACCCAAGGCAGCCACGCCATCGACCTGGCCACCCCGACCCAGGCGGGCTCGCGCCTGGGCCTCAGCGCCCTGGAGACACCGGCCAGCACCAGCAGCATCAGCGCCGAGCAGATCCAGCAGCGCAGCAACCTCACCGTACAGGACGCGGTGACCCGCTCACCGGGCATCAGCTACATCGGCTCCCCGGGCGACGGCGGCACGGGCCTGTCCGCCCGCGGCTTTACCGGGCACAACTCGGTGATGACCTTGTTCGACGGCGCACGCCTGTACACCGGTGCCGGCACCCAGACGTTCCCGGTCGACCCATGGATGGTCGAGTGCATCGATGTGATTCGCGGCCCGGCCTCGGTGCTGTATGGCGAAGGGGCCACCGGTGCGGTGGTCAACGTGATCCCGAAAAAGCCGTTTGCCGGCGAGATACGCAACCACCTGCGCCTGGGCTACGGTTCGTGGGACCGCCAGCAGCTCGGCCTGGACAGCGGCGGCAGCCTCGGCGAGCGCCTGAGCTACCGCCTGGCCCTGAACCAGCAAACCGGTAACGGCTGGGTCGACCGCACCCCGTCACGCAGCCTGGCGCTGAGCGCCGCGCTGCGCTTCGATGCCAGCGACGACCTCAGCTTCACCCTCGCCCACGACCGCGGCGATGCGCAGCCTGCCAACTACTACGGCACCCCGCTGATCGACGGCCACTACCGCAGCAGCCTGCGCAAGAAGAACTACAACGTGCAGGACGATGTGCAGCACTACGTCGATGAATGGACCCGCCTGAACACCGACTGGACGTTGAACGACCACCTCAGCGCCAGCAACCAGCTGTACTACATCAAGAGCCGCCGTCACTGGCGCAATGCCGAGGAGTACAGCTGGGATGCCGGGCGCCAGCAGCTGCTGCGCGGCAGCTACCTGCAGATCAAGCACAACCAGGAACAGTTCGGCGATCGCCAGGCCTTCACCCTCGACCACACGCTGTTCGGCCTGGCCAGCAAGACCGTGGTCGGCGCCGAGTACAACAAAGTCCGCTTCAACGTCGACAGCAACGCGCCCTACAACGATGTGGGCGGTGACTACGTCGACCCTTGGCAGCCACAACCGGGTTGGTTCCACAGCGCCTCGCCGCTGCGCCCGCAAACCCTGTCCACCACCCACACCTTTGCCCTGTTCGCCGAAAACCGCCTGCAGTTGAGCGATCGCCTGTCCCTGGTCACCGGCGTGCGCCGCGACCAGAACCACATCGTCCAGGAGAAACTGACCACCGACAGCCGCAGCGACCGCAGCCTGCAAGGGGGCAACTGGCGTGCCGGGCTGGTGTTTGCGGTCAGCGACGACCTGTCGCTGTATGGCCAGTACTCCACCAGCGAGGACGGGGTCGACAACCTCATCAGCCTCAGCGCCAACCAGATGCACTACGACCTGACCGAGGCCAGGCAGACCGAGGTGGGCCTGAAGCAGCGCTTCTGGGAGGGGCGTGGCGAATGGACATTGGCGGCGTACCACATCGTCAAGAAGAAGCTGCTGGTGGATGACCCGTTCACCCACGAGAAGCAGCAGGCTGGCCAGCAGACGTCCGACGGCCTGGAGGCAACCCTGGAACTGGCGCTTGCGCATCAGTGGCAGGTGTCGGCCAACGCGGCGATCGTGCGCGCCAGGTATGACGACTTCGACGAAATGGTCGGCGGCGTGGCGCAGGACCGTGCGGGCAATCGCCCGGCCAATGTCCCGCGGCGTACCGCCAACCTGTGGCTGAGCAAAGGCTTCGGCCAGCGGCTGGAGGCCGGCATTGGCGCGCGCTATGTGGACGAACGATATGCCAATACCGCCAACACCCAGAGCGCCCCCGGCTACACCGTGGTCGATGCCGACATCGGCTGGCAGGTGTTGCCGGATGTGCGGCTGGGGTTGCAGTTGAACAACCTGTTCGACCGTGAGTATGTGCAGTCGGCGTTCAGTGGCCAGCAGTGGCTGATGGGGATGCCACGGTCGTACTTTGCGACGGTGGATTACAGCTTCTGATCTGAACTGCCTGCACCGGCCTCTTCGCGGGTAAACCCGCTCCCACAGGGATAACACAGAATTCGAATACGGTGAGGTACCTGTGGGAGCGGGTTTACCCGCGAAGAGGCCGGCACAGGTAGCACAAAAACATCTACCGCCCCGTCACACTTTAGTTATAAGATAACGTTTCAGTTGACATCCATTCCTATCAGCGACCTCCCATGACAAGCGCCAGCGCCACTCCCACCCTGGTCACCCAGCGCCTGCAGAGCATCGATGCCCTGCGCGGCCTGGTGATCCTGTTCATGCTCCTGGACCATGTCCGCGAAACCTTCTTCCTGCACCGCCAGGTCAGCGACCCGATGGCTATCGATACCACCGAGCCTTCGCTGTTCTTCAGCCGTACCCTGGCCCACCTGTGCGCGCCGGTGTTCGTCATGCTGACCGGCCTGTCGGCCTGGCTGTACGGCGAGAAACACCAGGGCCGCGGCGATGTCTCGGCGTTCCTGTTCAAGCGCGGGCTGTTCCTGGTGGTGCTGGAATTCACCCTGGTCAACTTCGCCTGGACCTTCCAGCTGCCGCCCAGCGTCATCTACCTGCAGGTGATCTGGGCCATCGGCGTGAGCATGATCGCCCTGTCGCTGCTGGTCTGGCTGCCACGTGCCGCCCTGATCACCCTGGGCGCAATCATCATCGCCGGCCACAACCTGCTCGATGGCCTGCACTTTGGCGCCGAATCCGCCCTGCATGTGCCATGGGCGATCCTGCATGACCGGGGTTGGCTGGAGTTCTCCGAAAACCTGCGCCTGCGCACCTCCTACCCGGTGCTGCCGTGGATCGGTGTCATTGCCCTGGGCTACGGCCTGGGCCCGTGGTTCGCCCGTGGCAGCGAGGCCGGTCAACGCCAGCATCGCCTGCTGCTGGCCGGGCTGATCGCGCTGCTGGGCTTTGTCGTGTTGCGCCTGGTCAACGGCTACGGCGAGGCGCCGTGGAGCGCTTACCCAACCGTCACGCAAACCCTGATGAGCTTCTTCAACATCACCAAGTACCCGCCGTCGCTGCTGTTCCTGGCCCTGACCCTGGGCTGTGGCCTGCTGTTGCTGCGCGCCTTCGAACGCGCCGGCCAGGCCCGCTGGATCAGTGCCCTGGCGGTGTTCGGCGCAGCACCGATGTTCTTCTACCTGCTGCACCTGTATGTGCTGAAGCTGCTGTACCTGGCCAGCGTGGCGCTGTTCGGCCGCAACCACGGCGACTACTTCGGCTTCGACGGCATCGCCGCGGTGTGGCTGGGGGCAGTGCTGCTGGCGGTTTCGCTGTACCTGCCGGTGCGCTGGTTCGCTCGCCTGAAGGCGCGACGGCGCGACATCACCTGGCTGAAGTACTTCTGAAAAGCGTTTTCACCCGGCGGCACGATGGTCTACCATGCCGGCCGCCGGTTTCCACCACGGAATCAATAGGGAATCCCAGGCCCGCCAATTCGGGCCAAACGGAACTGCCCCCGCAACTGTAGGTGCCGAGCCTGCTCCATCGATGCCACTGGGCCACGAACCCGGGAAGGCCGGAGCCAGGCCATGACGCACCAGTCAGGAGACCTGCCGGCCTACATTCACCAACCGGCGGGGTGTCCGGGATTGGCCATCAGTGTTGCCCCTGCCGCCAGCGGGGGCTCGGCGATGCCTGTCCGTGCGTTCCTCACCCGAACTGTCCGATAGGAGATCGCCCAGCATGCTGCCCCGTTTTGCCACCCTGCTCGCCAGCCTCGGCCTCACCGGCCTGGCCCAGGCTGCTGCCACCCATTACCCGCTGACGGTCGACAACTGCGGCAAGCCGCAAACCTTCGCCCAGGCGCCGCAACGCACGGTCACCATTGGCCAGGCCAGTACCGAGATGCTCTACGCGCTGGGGCTGGGCGACAAACTGGCGGCCACCTCGCTGTGGTTCAACAACGTGCTGCCCGAGTACCAGGTGCAGAACGCCAAGGTGCCGCGCCTGGCCGACAACGAGCCCAGCTTCGAGGCGGTAGTGGGCAAGCGCCCGCAACTGGTGACGGTGCAGTTCGAATGGATGGTCGGTGCCCAGGGCGTGGTCGGCACCCGCGAGCAGTTCGATGAACTGGGCATCCCCACCTACCTGCTGCCGTCGGACTGCGAAGGCAAGGACAACCTGGTGGGCGCCGATGGCACCCGCCTGCAGGCGTTCCAGGTCGACTCCATCTACAAGAGCGTCAGCCAGCTGGCGGCAATCTTCGACGTGCAGGACCGTGGCACGGCCCTGAATGCCGAACTCAAAGGCCGATTGGACAGTGCCAAGGCGCAACTGGCCGACAAGGACCTAGCCGCTACCTCGGCGCTGTTCTGGTTCTCCAGCGCCGACCTGCACATCGACCCCTACGTGGCAGGCCGCCAGGGGGTCGCCGACTTCATGCTGCGCACCCTTGGCGTGCGCAACGTGGTCGAGTCCAGCGAAGAATGGCCGACCGTAGGCTGGGAAACCCTGGCCAAGGCCAACCCCACCTGGCTGATCATTGCCCGCATGGACCGCCGCCGCTACCCCGCCGACGACTACCAGAAGAAGCTGGCATTCCTGCGTAGCGACCCGGTAACGCGCAACATGGACGCGGTGAAGCACGATCGCATCATCATCCTCGACGCCGATGCCATGCAGGCCGGCATTCGCTTGTTCACCGGCCTGCAGACGCTGGCCGCCGCCTTCGCCAGCGGCAAAGCAGCCCAGTGATGATGCGCCTGTTACCCTGCATCGCCGTTGCCCTGGCCGCCCTGTTGGCGGCCCTGCTGGCCGGCACCGCCATCGGCGAAACCAACCTGTCGCCCAGCGTGGTCGGCCAGGTGCTGGCCAACCACCTGTGGCAGGCCGGCTACCCGGTCGACCCGATCGACGCCGGCATCGTCTGGAACTACCGCCTGCCCCGCACCCTGGTCGCTGCAGCCTGCGGCGCAGGCCTGGCCACCTGCGGCGTGATCCTCCAGGCACTGTTGCGCAACCCGTTGGCCGAACCTTACCTGCTGGGGCTGTCTGCCGGCGCCTCGACCGGTGCGGTGCTGGTGGGCCTGCTGGGCTTCGGCAGCCTGGCGCTGAGCATGTCCGGCGGCGCCTTCATCGGCGCCCTGGCAGCGTTCGCCCTGGTACTGGTGCTGGCCAGGGCAGCCGGCCCCAGCAGCAACAATGCCCAGGTGATCCTTGCCGGGATCGCCGGCTCGCAACTGTTCAACGCCCTTACCGCCTTCCTCATCACCATGTCGGCCACCGCCGAGCAGGCGCGCGGCATCCTGTTCTGGCTTTTGGGCAACCTCAGTGGCGTGCGTTGGCCTTCGGTGTGGCTGGCCGTGCCAGTTGTACTGTTCGGGCTGTTGGTGTGCCTGTGGCATCGCCGTGCCTTGGATGCCTTCACCTTCGGCGCCGACTCGGCGGCATCGCTGGGCATCCCGGTGCGGCGTACCCAGTTGCTGCTGATCAGCTGCGCGGCGCTGGTGACCGCCGTGATGGTGTCCATCGTCGGTGCCATCGGTTTTGTCGGGCTGGTGATCCCCCATGCCCTGCGCCTGCTGCTCGGCCCCGGGCACAGCCGCCTGCTGCCCGCCAGCGCACTGGGCGGGGCACTGTTCCTGATTGCCGCCGACATTCTGTCGCGCACCTTGATCCCGGGCCAGGTGATCCCCGTTGGCGTGGTCACCGCGCTGCTCGGCGCACCGGTCTTCGCGCTGATCCTGGTCAGCCGCCGGGGGCGCCCATGACGGTCATGACGGCGGTACAGCTGGCCCCCTTGAGTTGCCAGAACCTGGGGCTGCAACTGGCCGGCAATACCGTGCTCAGTGATATCGAACTACGTGTTGTCGCCGGTGAAACCCTGGGCATCGTCGGCCCCAACGGCTCCGGCAAATCCTCGCTGCTGAAGGTGCTGGCCGGGCTGCGCAAGCCAGGCAGCGGCAGCGTGCAACTGCTGGGCGAACCGCTGGCACGGTTGCCCCGACGCCGTGTCGCCCAGGCCTTGGCGCTGGTCGAACAGCAGGCCGACACCCTCGATGCGATCAGCGTGTTCGATGCCGTTGCCCTGGGCCGCACCCCCTGGCTGTCGGCGCTGGCGCCGTTCTCCAGGGAGGACCGTACGATCGTCGAGCAGGCCCTGGCCGACCTCGACGCCCTGCACCTGCGCACACGCCTGTGGGGGTCGTTGTCCGGTGGCGAGCGCCAGCGCGTGCACATCGCCCGTGCCCTGGCACAGCGGCCACAGGTGCTGCTGCTGGACGAGCCGACCAACCACCTGGATATCCAGCACCAGCTGAGCCTGTTGCAACAGGTGCAGGCCCTGCCGGTGACCACCCTGGTGGCCTTGCACGACCTCAACCAGGCGCTCACCTGCGACCGCGTCGCGGTGCTCGACAAGGGCCGCCTGGTCGCCCTCGGCAAACCGCTCGAGGTGCTTACACCCGAGCGCCTGCTGAACACCTTCGGCGTGCACGCCCATTACCTCATCGACCCCTTCGACGGCGCGCACATCCTGCGTTTTCGCGCCCCCTGAACAGGAAGTTCTGCCCATGCCGCGCCCTGCCGTTTTGCTGCTCGCCAGCGCCCTGCTCGCGCCCCCTGCGCTGGCCGACTCCGCCCAGTCGCAAAGCAACGGTTTTGTCGAGGATGGCCGCTGGAACCTGCTCAACCGCAGCGTATTCGACCAGCGCGACTACAAGCATGGCGGGCGCAACAGTGCCGGGCGCAACGCCTACAAGCCGCGCGATGAACGTAGCGGCAAGGCCGAGGAATGGGCCTATGGCCTGATGGGCACCTTCCGGTCCGGTTTTACCCAGGGGCTGATCGGTGTCGGGGTCGACGCCCACGCCTACCTGGGCGTGCAACTCGACAGCGGCGGCGGGCGCGTGGGCAAGGCACGCTTGCTCGGAGTGGATAACGAGGGGCACCCGAAGAACGAATACAGCCGTGCCGGCGCGGCACTGAAACTGCGCATGTCCGATACCGTGCTGTCCTACGGTGAGCAACGGGTCAAGACCCCGGTGTTCAGTTCCTCCGACAGCCGCCTGCTACCCGAGACCGCGACCGGGTTCTTCCTTGACAGCACCGAGTTCGACCACCTCAGGCTGGTGGCCGGGCACTTCAACGAAAACGCCGACCGCAATGCTTCCAGCCACGACCAGGGCTTCGTGGTGAACTACTCCAATGGCCGCCAGGGCAACAGCTTCGATTTGGCCGGCGTGGTGTGGAACCCCGGCGCCGCCTTCAGCGGCAGCCTGTACACCTCACGCTACCAGGACAGCTGGAACCAGCATTACCTGGGCAGCACCCTCAGCCATGCCCTGGATGAGCGACGCAGTCTCACCCTCGAGCTCAACCTGTACCGCACCACCGATACCGGCAAAGCGCTGTCCGGGCACATCGACAACACCACCTGGAGCCTGGTCTCGCGTTACGACCACGGGCCGCACGGTTTCAGCCTGGGCTGGCAGCAGGTGGACGGCAACACGCCATTCGACTACGTGACGCGAGGGGCGATCTTCATTGCCAACGCGGTGCAGATGTCGGACTTCAACGCGCCGAACGAGAAATCGTGGCAGGCGCGCTATGACCTGAACATGGGCGCCTACGGCGCACCGGGGTTGAACCTGACCGCGTTGTACGTGCGCGGGTTCGATATCGACGGCAGCCATGTCGACCCTGCGGGCGGGTATGCGTACCTGGGGTATGGCAAGGGGGGCAAGCATTGGGAGCGCGACCTGGAGGCACGGTATGTGGTGCAGAGCGGCAAGGCCAAGGGCACCGCGTTTTCGCTGCGGCATAACGTGCATCGGGGCAATACGGCGCAGGCGGAGCTGGATGGGGACCAGATACGGTTGGCGGTGGAATGGCCGTTGGGGGGTGGGTTCTGATGCTCCGCGTTGCCTGAATGGGGCTGCTTTGCAGCCCATCGCGACACAAGGCCGCTCCTACAGGGGATTCGCGCAAAGATCCGGCCAGGCGCGCTCCCTGTAGGAGCGGCCTTGTGTCGCGATGGGCCGCTCAGCGGCCCCCAAAATCCATCAGGCAACCACAACTGCCGTATAATCGGCAACACTCACTGCCCAACCAGGCCACGCCATGCCTCGCCTCCAGAAGTTGCTGCTGCCCCTGCTGCTGACTGCAGCCCTCACCGCCTGCGACCAGAAACCCTCCCGTGAAGAACAGATCCTGGCCCAGTTGCCGCTGCAGGATGCCTACACGCACAACATCGAGCGCATGGCCGCGCTGCTCGGCCGCACGCACCCGCAGCTGCCGCAGGCGACCATCCAGGGCGTGCTGCGCAAGCACCTGACCGTCGAGGACCAGCGCCAGGACCTGTTCCGCCTGTACAGCGAAAAGAACTTCAGCGATGCCGAATTCGCCACCATCGTCGAGGCCACTCAGGACCCGGCCAAGGCCCGCGCCCTGGAAGACACCGAGGCCGGCAAGCGCCTGAGCGAGAAGCTCACCGCCCTGATGCGCGAATCGGCCCGCGACGCGAAAGTGCAGGCCCTGGCCGAGCAGCGCATGCAACAGGTGGAAGACGAACTGGACGCGCTGGAAAAGGCAGGCTCCTGAACGCGGTTCCCCACTGCGCTCATAAGGCGTAAGGTTGTTCCCATTTCGTAGCTGTTTTTCGATCACCCGAGGTCAGGATTGCCACACGCCAAGCACGGACTGCGCCCGGATCTACGCACACTCATTCTGGTGCTTTGCGCCCTTACCGCCGTGGTCATGCTGTGCGCCAGCTACTTCGCCAGCTACCGGGTGCAACGCCAACTGCTGATCGACCATGCCCTGGAAGCCAACCGGGTGTATGCGATGAAGCTGGCAAGCATCACCGAGACCTTTATCGACAACGCCTTGCAGCAGCTGTCGTTCAGTGCTGGCGTGCAAGGCCGCCAGCTGGGTGACGCCGTCGCCCTGCAGTCGGAGACCGAGCGTGTCCTGAGCCAGAGCATGGCCTTCAATTCCACCTTCGTGATCGATGCCAACGGGGTGCTGCTGGCGATTTCCCCCGCCCCCTTGCGGCACCTGGTCGGCAGCCACATGCATTCGCCCGGTGTCCAGGAGGCGCTGCAGGCGCGCCGCCCATTGGTGTCGACGCCCTACATATCGGCGGCCAACAACCTGGTGGTGGCGCTGTCGCAACCCATTTTCGACAGCAATGGCCGCTACCTGGGGTATGTCGGCGGCAGCCTGTACCTGCGTGAACGCAACATCCTCAACAGCCTGCTGGGGGAGCATTTCTACAAGGATGGTTCCTACCTGTACGTGGTCGACCGCAACCGCCGTCTGCTGTATCACCCCGACAGCCAGCGCGTGGGGACGGTGGTTGAAGGCAATGAATTGATCGATCAGCTGGCGAGCCTGGGCAATGGTACCCGGCAACTGACCAACAGCCTCGGCGTGGAAATGCTCGCCGGATACGCCACCGTGCCCAGCGCTGGTTGGGGCGTGGTGGCGCAGCAGCCGCTGACCCAGACAGTGACGCCGCTTAGCCACCTGATCCTCAACGTGGTCGGCACCTCCGCACCATTGGCGCTGGTGGGCAGCGTGCTGCTGTGGTGGCTGGCCATGACCATCGCCCGGCCGCTGTGGCAGCTGGCCGCCGGCGCCCGCTCGATGGACCGGGCCGGCACTGCCGAGCGCCTGCATCGGGTACCGGCCTGGTACTTCGAGGCGGCCGAGCTGAAGCGCGCGCTGCTGTTTGGGCTGAACCTGCTGCATGAACGCATCGGCCGGCTCAACCGCGACGCCCAGACCGACCCGCTGACCGGCCTGGGCAACCGCCGCAGCCTGGAGTTCAACCTGTCGTTGCTGGAAGCCGAGGGCCGGGCATTTGCGGCCATCGTTCTGGATGTCGACCATTTCAAGCGGGTAAACGACCGCCACGGGCACGAGGTGGGTGACCAGGTACTGCGCCGGCTGGCGGAACTGATGCGCCGCTGTTGCCGCGAGGGTGACCTGCTGTGCCGCACCGGCGGCGAGGAGTTCCTGATGCTGCTGCCGGGGGCCGGCGTGGACGTTGCGGCAGTGGTGGCCGAGCGGCTGCGGGTGACGGTGCAGGATACGCCGGTGGAGCCGGTGGGGGCGGTGACCGTGTCGCTTGGGGTGGCGCGTTGGGATGGCGAGGCCGAGAGCGAACCGGGGGATGCGTTGAGCGAGGCTGACCGGGCGCTTTACCGGGCCAAGCAGGAGGGGCGCAATCGGGTGGTTGTTGCCTGAACGCCCTTGTTTGCCTGTTCCGGCCTCTTCGCGGGTAAACCCGCTCCCACAGGTACCCCGCTGCCCTCAAGGGCGGTGCATAACCTGTGGGAGCGGGTTCACCCGCGAAAGGGCCGGAACAGACACTACACAGCTCAAGGCAAACCTATTGCCACATGAAGAAATGAACTTGGCAGGTTGTAACATTCCTTGTCATAAAACTGTCTTGTTCCAGTCATAGGATTGACCCCAACCTGACATTTTCATTTCATGGATGAGCGTCTAATGCGTCGTGTGGTTTTCAATCAGAAAGGTGGCGTCGGAAAGTCCAGCATCGCCTGCAACCTTGCCGCCGCCAGTGCCGCCGAAGGCTACCGGACCTTGCTGGTCGACCTCGACCCGCAGGCCAATGCCACCTACTACCTGACCGGCCTGGTCAATGACGCCATTCCTTCCGGCATCGCCGATTTCTTCCGCCAGACCTTGTCGCCAGTCACCGCTGCCGGCAAGAAGCACCGGGTGGCGATCACCGAAACCCGCTACAGCAACCTGCACCTGGTGACCGCCAGCCCCGACCTCAGCGACCTGCAAGGCAAGCTGGAGAGCAAGTTCAAGATCAACAAGCTGCGCAAGCTGCTGGTGGAACTGGGCGAGGACTACGAGCGGATCTACATCGACACCCCGCCGGCGCTCAACTTCTATACCTTCAGCGCGCTGGTGGCGGCCGAGCGGCTGTTGATCCCGTTCGACTGCGACAGCTTTTCGCGCCAGGCCCTGCACTGCGTCATGGCCGAGGTCGAAGAACTGCGCCAGGACCACAACCCGGCGTTGCAGGTGGAAGGTGTGGTGGTCAACCAGTTCGCCGGGCGCACCGCGCTGCACCAGACCCTGATCGAGCAATTGCGCGGTGAAGGCATGCCGGTGCTGCCGGTGTACCTGAGCAGTTCGATCAAGATGCGTGAATCGCACCAGGCCTCGGTGCCGCTGGTGCACCTGGCGCCGCGGCATAAACTGGCGCTGGAGTTTGTTGATTTGCTGGATGTACTGGAGCGTGCGGCCTGACAGAACCCTGGGGGCGCTTTGCGCCCCTTTCGCGACGCAAGGCCGCTCCTACAAGGGATCTCGTCAAATTGCAGCCCCAAAATATCAAGCCCGAAGCACTACCCGACCGTTCATCCGGATGGTAGATTCGCCGCCATGAAAACCACCCGGCATACCCGCACGCTGACCGCCTGGACGCTCTACGCCAGTGTCCTGTTCAGCCTGGTTCTGTGCGGCCTGCACCATGGCCAGATGGGTGGCCTGCGCCTGGCCGGCCTGGAAGGCGGTTTCTGCTCGATCAACAGCGAACACGGCGTTGCCATCGACCTGGATGGCGCTGGCGGCGACCAGCACATGGCCCAGCTCGACTGCCCGGTGTGCTCCTCGTTCGGCCTGGCCGTGCCGCTCAGCAGCAGCGGCTGGTCGTTCACCCCGGCGCAAGCCGTGGCCACCTCGCCCATCGTGGTGCGCAGCTGGGCGCAACCGCCGCCGCGCTATCAACGCCCCGCCCTCAACCCCCGCGCCTCCCCCGTCGCTTTCCCCGCAGCCGTACTTCATTTCGCCTGACCTCAACCGGGCGCGCCTGACTGCGCGCGCTCGCGGTCAGCCATGACCTTTGCGTGGAAGACACACCAACATGCTTCGCAAAACCTCCCTGGTGCTCCTCATGGGCACCTGCAACCTTGCCTGGGCGGATGCTGCCCCGGTGGAACTGAGCGCCACCACCATCGACGGTGAACGCGACGCCGCCAGCGGCGTGCAACTGGACGAGCCGATCCGCACCGGTTCGCGCCTGGGCCTCACCGCGCGGGAAACGCCGGCCTCGGTCAGTGTCTCGGACCGCCGCCTGATCGAGGAGCGCGGCGCCAAGGACAGCCAGGACGTGATCAACGCCATGACCGGCGTCAATGCCTCGGCCAACCCCGGCTTTGGCGGCTTCGTCGCCTACCGCGGCTTCACCCAGAACCAGGTTACCCAGTTGTACAACGGCATCAACCTGGGCTACAGCAGCGCCACCCGGCCAGTGGATGCCTGGGTGCTCGACCGCGTCGAACTGATCGGCGGGCCATCGTCGTTCCTGCATGGTGCAGGCGCGGTGGGCGGCTCGATCAACTACATCACCAAGCTGGCCAGCCGCGATCAGCAGACCATCGACGGCCGTATCCGCCATGGCAGCTTCGACGACAGCGAAGTGGCGTTCGGCATCAACCAGGCACTGGCCAGCAACCCCGCCGATGCCCGCCATTTCGTGCGCCTGGACTTCAGCCGCGGGCAGGGCAACGGCTACATCGACCGCAACGAACGGCACACCGACAGCCTGGCCTTCTCGTTGCTGAGCGACCTCACGCCCAACCTCACCCACACCCTGGCCCTGGAGTACCAGGAAGACCGCGAAGACAGCCCTTACTGGGGCTCGCCGATCCTGCCCGGGCGCAGCACGATGAAGATCGACAACAGCCGCCGCTTCGAAAACTACAACGTCGGCGACGGGCGCTACGAGCAGCGGGTACGCTGGCTACGCTCGATCCTCGACTACCAGCTCAGCGACAGCACCAGCGTGCAGAACACGCTGTACCACTACAACGCCCAGCGCGATTACCGCAACCTCGAACGCTACAGCTACACCAGCGATGGCAAGGTACAGCGCAGCAGCCCTTACCTGCAGCGCCACGACCAGAACCTGCTGGGCGACCGCATCGAGCTGCGCCACGACAACCAGCTGTTCGGCCTGGCCAGCCAGTGGTCGCTGGGGCTGGAGTACTCGCGCATGCACCAGACCCTCTACCCCACGTCGAGCAGCTGGAGCGATGTGGTCGATGCCGAGCACTTCGACCCCGGCAGCTTCGACGACATCCCCGGGGTGAATGCCGGCCTGACCAAGCAACGCCGCCACGAGGTGACCAACCGCGCGGTGTTTGCCGAAAACCGCCTGCAACTCACCGAACGCCTGGCCCTGCTGACCGCCCTGCGCTACGACTACCTGGACATGCAGGTGACCAACTACGGCGCGGTAACGCCAACCTCGCCGGCGTTCTTCGAACGGCGCTGGGAACCGCTTTCCGGGCGTATCGGCCTGACCTACGCGCTGACCCCGTCCGCCAGCGTCTATGCGCAGTACAGTACCTCTGCCGACTTGCCGGCCGGCTCGCTGGCGGCAGCGACCTATTCCAACGTCGGGCTGTTCGACCTGTCCAAGGGCGAGCAGTGGGAGGTGGGCAGCAAGTTCGACTTTCTCGACGGGCGCGGCGCAGCCACGCTGGCGCTGTACCAGATCGTGCGCAAGGACTTTGCCGTGCGCGACTCCAACGACGCCAACCTCACGGTCCAGGCCGGGCAGCAGACCTCACGCGGTGTCGAGTTGTCCGGGCGCCTGCAGGTGACGCCGAAGCTGCTGGCCGAAGCCAACTATGCCTATGTCGATGCGCAGTACGACGCGTTCAACGAGGCGGTCAACGGCGTGTCGGTATCGCGCAAGGGCAACGCACCGGTGAACGTACCGGCCAACGTCGCCAACCTGTGGCTGACCTACAGCCTGACCCCGGCGTGGTCGGTGGGGGCAGACGGGCGCTACGTGGGCTCGGTGTATGCCGACAACGCCAACAGCCTCAAGGCCCCGGCGTACACCCTGTTCGGCGCGTTCGCCCGCTACCGGCTGGATGAACACACCACGCTCACCGGGCGAGTACGCAACCTGACCGACGAGGTGTATGCCAAGCAGGCCTACAACAGCCAGTACTACATGGGGCCGCCGCGCACCTTCGAGCTGGCGCTGGATATGCGCTTCTGAACCCATGGCCTGTCTTGCATGAACATCCCGGGCCTGCATTGGCTCTTGTGGGAGCGGCCTTGCGTCGCGAAAGGGTCGCAGAGCGGCCCCGGCGATGTCAGTGGCGAAGCTGCAATCGAGGGGCTGCTGCGCAGCCCTTTCGCGACACAAGGCCGCTCCTACAGTGGACCGCGTCAAGCGAACAGCTCGCGGTTGATTCAGGTATCCCGAGGTCGCCCTCGACAAAGCGCGTTCCAGCGCCCGGCTATCTACTGGCAAGCACAACAATGATGGCGCGGCCCGACCGCGCCACTTTCATCATGCCTGCCAATGGAACCGGAGAGCACTCGCATGCCCGCACCTCACGAGGTATCCCCCGCCACCCTGCGCCGGGTGATCGCCGCCTCGGCCATCGGCAATTTCGTCGAATGGTTCGACTTCGCCGTCTACGGCTTTCTCGCTACCCTGATCGCCAGCCAGTTCTTCGCCAGCGAAGACGCCAGCGTGGCCTTGCTCAAGACCTTTGCGGTATTCGCCGTGGCGTTCGCCCTGCGCCCGCTGGGCGGCATCGTGTTCGGCGCGCTGGGTGACCGCCTGGGGCGCAAGCGCATCCTTTCGCTGACCATCCTGCTGATGGCCGGCTCCACGACCCTCATCGGCCTGCTGCCGACCTACGCCAGCATCGGCCTGGCAGCCCCCGCGCTGCTGACCCTGGCGCGCTGCCTGCAGGGCTTTTCCGCCGGTGGCGAGTATGCCGGGGCCTGCGCCTACCTGATGGAGCATGCGCCCAACGACAAGCGCGCCTTCTATGGCAGCTTCGTACCGGTGTCGACCTTTTCCGCCTTTGCCTGCGCGGCAGTGATCGCCTATGGCCTGGAAGCCAGCCTGTCGGCCGAGGCGATGAATGCCTGGGGCTGGCGCATCCCGTTCTTGATCGCCGCGCCGCTGGGGCTGGTCGGCCTGTACCTGCGCTGGCGCATGGAAGAAACCCCGGCGTTCCGCGAAGCCATCGCCCAGGGCAAGGAGCATGAACATTCGCCGCTCAAGGAAACCCTGCGCAACCATGGCCGGGCGATCCGCAACCTGGGGGCCTTCATCTCGCTGACCGCGCTGTCGTTCTACATGTTCACCACCTACTTCGCCACCTACCTGCAACTGGTCGGCAACCTGACCCGCGCGCAATCGCTGCTGGTAACCACCGTGGCCCTGCTGTTCGCCGCGGTCGGCTGCCCGCTGGCCGGGGCGTTCTCGGACCGCGTCGGGCGGCGCAAGACCATCGGCTTTACCTGCCTGTGGGTGATGCTGTGCGTGTTCCCGGCGTACTGGCTGGCCAGTTCCGGCTCGATGTCCGGTGCGCTGCTGGGGGTGATCCTGCTGGCGGTGGGGGCGTTGTGCAGTGGTGTGGTCACGGCGGCATTGCTGTCGGAAAGCTTCCCTACCCGCACCCGCTATACCGCTTCGGCAATTACCTACAACGTGGCCTATACACTGTTTGGCGGTACCGCACCGCTGGTGGCGACCTGGCTGATCGGGCAGACCGGCAGCAGCCTGGCACCGGCGTTCTACCTGGTGGTGATTGCACTGGTGGCGTTGGTGGGTGGGTTGGCGTTGCCGGAGACTTCGCGGATTTCGTTGCATGATGAGGCTGGGGGCGACGGTGCAAGGACTGGGGCTCGTCGTACTGTTTGAGAATTTGGGGCCGCTTTGCGGCCCATCGCGACACAAGGCCGCTCCTACAAGGGATCGCGTCAATTTGCGGCTGATGCGGTCCCCTGTAGGAGCGGCCTTGTGTCGCGATGGGCTGCAAAGCAGCCCCAAAACGCTCAACCCTCCTGCACCTCTTCGCGCCGATACGCCCACTGATACAACGCCGGCAACACCAGCAAGGTCAGTGCGGTGGACGACAGAATCCCGCCAATCACCACGGTCGCCAGCGGCCTTTGCACCTCGGCCCCGGTCCCGGTCGCCAAGGCCATCGGGATGAACCCCAGCGACGCCACCAGTGCCGTCATCAGCACCGGCCGCAAGCGCGTCAGCGCGCCCTCCTCGACCGCTGCCCGCAGCGTGCGCCCTTCCTCCCGCAGGCCACGGATAAAGGCGATCATCACCAGCCCGTTGAGCACCGCCACCCCCGACAAGGCAATGAACCCCACGCCAGCGGAAATGGACAACGGAATGTCCCGCAACCACAGCGCCAGCACCCCGCCGGTAAGGGCGAACGGGATGCCGGTGAATACCAGCAGGCCATCCCTGAGGTTGTTGAACATCATCAGCAACAGCGCCATGACCAGCAGCAAGGCCACTGGCACCACCACCTGCAGGCGCTCGGCCGCCGACTGCAGCTGCTCGAACTGGCCACCCCAGCGGGTCCAGTAACCCGGCGGTATCTGCACCTGCTCGATCAACGTCTGCTCGGCCTCCTCGACGAACGAACCCAGGTCGCGCCCACGCACGTTGGCACTTACCACCACCACCCGCTTGCCATCCTCGCGGCTGACCTGGTTCGGCCCCAGCTGCAGGTTCAGCGTGGCGACCTGCGACAGCGGGATGAAGCCTATTTGCCCGGCACCCGCAGCAGCACTGGCCGGCACCGGAATCAGCAGGCTGCCCAGCCCGTCGACATCGGTGCGCAGGGTTTCCGACAGGCGCACCACCATGTCGAAACGGCGGTCACCCTCGTACAACGTGCCGGCCGTGCGGCCACCCACGGCAATGGCAATGGCGTCCTGCACATCGCCCACGTTAAGGCCATGGCGGGCGGCCTTGTCGCGGTCGATATCGATGGTCAGCACCGGCAGGCCGGTAGTCTGCTCGACCTTTACCTCGGACGCGCCCGGCACGCCTTGCAGGCTGCTGGCGATCTGCGCGGCGGTGCGGTTGAGCACATCCATGTCATCACCGAACAGCTTCACCGCCACATCGCTGCGCACCCCGGAAATCAGCTCGTTGAAGCGCAGCTGGATCGGCTGCGACAGCTCGTGGTTGCTGCCCGGCACGCTGGCGGCGGCACGTTGTACCTCGGCGATCAGCTCATCACGCGGCTTGCCCGGGTCGCCCCATTGCTCACGCGGACGCAGCATCACATAGGCGTCGGAAATGTTCGGCGGCATCGGGTCGGAGGCGATCTCGGCGGTGCCGGTGCGGGCGAACACCCGCTCCACTTCCGGCACCTGGGCGATGATCGCCTGTTCCAGGCGCTGCTGCATGTCGACCGACTGCGACAGACTGGTACCCGGCACCCGCAGGGCCTGCAGGGCGAAGTCGCCTTCGCTGAGGCTGGGGATGAACTCGCTGCCCATGCGGCTGGCCATAACCCCGGACAACAACACCAGGGTAGCGGCGCCAGCGAACGCCAGCTTGCGCCGGCCCAGCACCCAGGCCAGCACCGGGGCATAGCGCTGACGCGCCGTGCGCATTACCAGGCCTTCCCCTTCCTTGACCTTGCCGGTGACGAACAGGGCAATGGCCGCCGGCACGAAGGTAACCGAGAGGATCATGGCACCAAGCAGGGCGATGACCACGGTAAAGGCCATAGGGTGGAACATCTTGCCCTCCACCCCGGTCAAGGCAAAGATCGGCAGGTACACCACCATGATGATCAGCTGGCCATAG
The DNA here is from genome assembly GCF_002112825.1 of Pseudomonas sp. B5(2017). NCBI lineage: Bacteria > Pseudomonadati > Pseudomonadota > Gammaproteobacteria > Pseudomonadales > Pseudomonadaceae > Pseudomonas > Pseudomonas sp. B5(2017). The sequence continues at coordinate 157,383 of NZ_NEIR01000001.1, read as the reverse complement.
ATCAGCGGCCGACGCGCCTCACGGGCGGCAGCGAACACTTCATGGAAGCGCTCGGTGCGGGTCAGCATGCGGCCATGGCGTTGCTGGGCGTGGGCCAGGCGGCGGATGGCGTTCTCCACGATCACCACCGCGCCGTCGACGATGATGCCGAAGTCCAGTGCGCCCAGGCTCATCAGGTTGGCGCTGACCTTGTTGCTGAACATGCCGGTGAAGGTGAACAACATCGACAACGGAATGACCATGGCGGTGATCAGCGCAGCGCGGATGTTGCCCAGGAACAGGAACAACACGGCGATGACCAGAATGGCACCTTCGACCAGGTTCTTCTTCACCGTGGCGATGGCCTTTTCCACCAGGTTGGTGCGGTCGTACACCGTCACCGCGACCACGCCCTTGGGCAGGTTGCGGTTGATCTCGACCAGCTTGGCGGCGACCGCCTGGGACACCGTGCGGCTGTTCTCGCCGATCAGCATGAACACCGTGCCCAGCACCACTTCCCGGCCGTTTTCGGTGGCCGCGCCCGAGCGCAGTTCTTCGCCCAGGCCGACCTGGGCAACATGGCTGACGCGGATTGGCGTGCCATCGACACTGGAGATGACGATGTTGGCGATGTCCTCGGCCGACGCCACCTGGCCTGGCGCGCGAATCAGCAACTGCTCGCCATTGCGCTCGATGTAACCGGCGCCGACGTTGGCGTTGTTGCGCTCCAGCGCCGCGATCAGGTCGTTGAGGGTGAGTTTGTAGGCCGCCAGGCGCTTGGGCTCCGGCGCAATCAGGTACTGCTTGGCATGGCCGCCGATGCTGTTGACCTCGGCCACCCCGGGCACGTTGCGCAGCTGCGGCTTGATGATCCAGTCCTGGATCACCCGCAGGTCGGTCGGGGTGTAGGGTGTGCCGTCCTCCTTCAGCGCGCCCTGCTCGGCTTCCACCGTCCACAGGAAGATTTCACCCAGCCCGGTGGAAATCGGCCCCATGCCCGCTTCGATGCCGTCGGGCAACTGCTCACGCGCCACTTGCAGGCGCTCGTTGACCAGTTGGCGGGCGAAGAACAGGTCGGTGCCGTCGTCGAAAATGACCGTGACCTGCGACAGGCCCGAGCGCGAGAGCGAGCGGGTCTGCTTGAGCCCGGGCAGGCCGGCCATGGCGGTCTCGATGGCGAAGGTGATGCGCTGCTCGGTCTCCAGCGGCGAATAGCCGGGGGCGGCGGTATTGATCTGCACCTGGACGTTGGTGATGTCCGGTACAGCGTCGATCGGCAGTTTCTGGTAGCTGTGGATACCCACCGCGGCCATCAGGACCACGGCCAGCATCACCACCAGGCGCTGCTCGATGGCGAATTGGATCAGGCGTTCGAACATGCAGGCGTCCCCGTGATCAATGGCTGTGCTCGGCCGAGCCTTTGCCCAGCTCGGACTTGAGGACAAAGCTGCCGGCAGCGGCCACCTGGGTTCCGGCGGCAAGGCCGGTGGTGATTTCCACCTGGCCGGCGTCGCGGCGGCCGGTCTTCACCGGGCGGGCCTCGAAGCCTTCCTCGGTACGGGCAAACACCACGATCTGCTCCTCCCAGGTTTGCAAGGCGCTTTGCGGTACCACCACGGCGGCGTTGAAGCGTTCGACGCTGACCGCGACATTGACGAACAGCCCTGGGCGCCAGGCGCCGTTGGGGTTGGCCAGCGTGGCGCGGACAGTGGCGGCACGGTTCTGCTCGCCGAGCAGGCTGCCGACGTAGTTGACCTTGCCCTCGACCTGGGCGCCCAGGTCCGGCGCGCTGACCGTGACATTGCGGCCGGTGGTCACCTTGTCCAGGTCGCGCGGGGCGACGGCGAAGGTGGCCCAGACCCGGCTGAGGTCAGACAGGGTGAAGGCATTGCTGGTCTCATCGACCACCTCGCCCACGGTCAGGTGCTTTTCCACCACCACTGCATCGAACGGCGCGCGCAGTTCATAGCGGTTGCCGGCGCCGGCCGGGCCCACGGCGGCGACCTTCTGCCGGGCGTTGGCCAAGGCAATCTCGGCTTCCTGCAACGCCTGACGGGCCTGCAGGTAATCCTGCTCGGCACTGATGCGTTCCTGCCACAGCTGCTGTTCGCGCTGGAAAGTCAGGCGCGCCAGTTCCAGGCGGCGCTGGGCAGCCTGTTGTTCGCTGCGCAGGTCGGAAATCTGCTGGCTGGCGATTACCGCCAGCACCTGACCACGCTTGACCGCCTGGCCCAGCTCGGCTTGCACCGACTCGACCACACCGGGCACGCGTGGCACGACGTGGGCGGTACGGTCCTCGTCGAAGCGGATTTCACCCGGGAAGCTGATGGCGGTGCCCAGTTCACGAGGGCCGGCATTGGCCAGTTGCACACCGGCAGCTTCGATCTGGGCGATGGACAGGTGCAGCTTGCCCTCATCTTCTTCGTGGCCTTCGCCGGCCTGTTCCTCGCCGTGGCCGTGGCTGTCTTCGCCGTGGTCGTCGTGCCGGGCTTCAGTGCCTGACGCGTTGCCGAGGTTGCCGGTCCAGGCCAGGCCACCGAGGCCGAGCGCGGCAATGGCGGCAGCCAGAAGGGCTATCTTGCGTGGATTAGTCATTGTTGCTCCTGCTGTTCAATTTGTTGCGCAGGCCATCGAGGTCGCCATAGATCCGCTCGACCTGCGCCCGCGCGTCGGTCGCCGAGGCCAGCGCCTCGAGGTACAGCCCGCGCGCCTCGATCAGCGTGCGCTGGGCGTCGAGCACATCGAGGAAGGCAAACTTGCCCATTTCGAAACCGCGTGTGGCGGTGTCCACGGCCTGCTGGGCAGAAGGCAGGATGGTGCGGTCATAGGCCTGCACTTCCTGCATGGCCGTGGCCCACTGGCTGACGGCGCTGCGGGTTTCACTGCGCAGACGCAGCTCCACGGCGTTGCGCAGGTCACGCGCCTGGTCGACACGGCGGGCCGCGGCCAGCACGTTGCCCTGGTTGCGGTCGAACAGCGGCAAGGGCATCGACAGGCCCACCACATTGACCCGCTCGCGGTCTTCGCGGCTGTACTGGCTGCCAAGGCTGACGGTGAGGTTGGGAATGCGCAGGGCCTTTTCCGAACCCAGGGACGCTTCGCCGCGCTCGACCTGGGCGGCGGCCAGGCGCCATTCAGCCGTTTGCTCGACCTGGTCGAGCAGGGCGTCGGCGCTGGGTGCATCACCGGGGGACAGGTTGGCGGCCTGCAACTGATCGAAGCTTGCCAGCGGGCTGCCGGTCAACCGTGCCAGGGCCTGGTAAGCCACACTGCGCTGGGTTTGCGCACGGCGCACTTCGGCCTGGGCCTGGGCCAACTGCACCTGGGCCCGGGTGGCCTCCACGGGCGATGACTGGCCAGCGGTCACCCGCCCCTGCACCACTCGCAGCCCACGCTCGGTCAACGCCTGCGATTGCTGCGCCAGCTCCAGCGCGGTCTGGGCGCGCAGGGCCGCGTGGAACGCCTGCACCACATCGGCGCGCAAGCCGTTGCGCTGGCGCTCCAGGTCCAGCTGGGCAATGGCCTGACCGGCACCGGCCACGGCGATGCGTGCACCGCGCTTGCCGCCCAGCTCCAGCGGTTGGCTGAGGGTGACAGTGGTGGTGCTGGTGTCACGGCGGGTGTCCTCGACCTCCCAGGACAGCTCCGGGTTGGGGATCAGCCCGGCCTGGCGCCGCTCGCCATCGGCAATACCGATTTCCCGGCCGGCCGCGGCCAGCTCCGGGTTCTGGGCAAAGGCGGCGTCAAGCGCCTGGGGCAGGCTCAGGCTCTGGCTGGCCTGGGCGCTGGCGGCAACAGCCAGCAACAGGCAGAGCAAGGCGGTCTTGCGGGGGATGGGCACGAAACAGGTCCTCGTCGGCGAGCTTTGGCGAGGGACTGTAGAAAGCCGCGCTTATCGGGGCGGTGGCGGGAAAATTACAATTTTGTAATCAAGCTGCAGGCGACAAAGCTGGAGCCCTATGGGTTTCCTGTGGGAGCTGGCTTGCCGGCGATAGGGCCGGTACAGGCAATATCAAGTTCGATAATCGCCCACTTTCCCGGTACAGCGGTTTAGTCCAATTGACTAAACTAACCAGTCGGTACAAAACTAGACGCATCCAACAACAACAAAGCGATGCCCGTCATGAAGCCCCTCATTCTCGTGCTCAACGGCCCCAACCTGAACATGCTGGGCACCCGCGAGCCTGCCCAATATGGCCACGAAACCCTCGCCGACCTGGCCCAGGGCTGTGCCGATACCGCCCATGCCCACGGCCTGGAAATCGAATTCCGCCAAACCAACCACGAAGGCGAACTGATCGACTGGATCCATGCCGCCCGTGGCCGCTGCGCCGGCATCGTGATCAACCCCGGTGCCTGGACCCATACCTCGGTGGCCATCCGCGATGCCCTGGTGGCCAGCGAAGTACCGGTGATCGAAGTGCACCTGTCCAACGTGCACAAGCGCGAACCGTTCCGTCACCTGTCGTTCGTATCGTCCATCGCCGTCGGGGTCATCTGCGGCCTGGGCAGCCATGGCTACCGCACGGCCATCAGCCACTTCGCCGAAATGTTGCAGGAGCACAGCGCATGAGCCAGCAAGCCATCCTCGCCGGCCTGATCGGCCGCGGCATCCAGCTGTCCCGCACTCCTGCCCTGCACGAACACGAAGGTGATGCCCAGGCGCTGCGCTACCTGTACCGGCTGATCGATGCCGACCAGCTGCAACTGGACGACAGCGCCCTGCCCGGCCTGCTCGACGCCGCCCAGCAAACCGGTTTCACCGGGCTCAACATCACCTACCCGTTCAAGCAGGCGATCCTGCCGCTGCTCGACGAACTGTCGGACGAAGCCCGCGGCATCGGCGCGGTGAACACCGTGGTGCTCAAGGACGGCAAGCGGGTCGGCCACAACACCGACTGCCTGGGCTTTGCCGAAGGCTTGCGCCGTGGCCTGCCTGATGTGGCACGGCGCCAGGTGGTGCAGATGGGTGCCGGTGGTGCCGGTTCGGCCGTGGCCCATGCCCTGCTGGGTGAAGGGGTCGAGCGGCTGGTGCTGTTCGAAGTGGACGCGGCCCGTGCGCAGGCCCTGGTGGACAACCTGAATGCCCACTTCGGTGCCGGGCGCGCCGTGGTCGGCAACGACCTGGCCACGGCCCTGGCCGAGGCGGACGGGCTGGTCAACACCACACCGGTGGGCATGGCCAAGCTGCCGGGCACACCGCTGCCGGTGGAGTTGCTGCGTGCGCGCCTGTGGGTGGCGGAGATCATCTACTTCCCGCTGGAGACCGAACTGCTGCGCGCCGCCCGGGCATTGGGCTGCCGCACCCTGGATGGCAGCAACATGGCCGTGTTCCAGGCGGTGAAGGCGTTCGAGCTGTTCAGCGGGCGCCAGGCGGATGCGGCTCGGATGCAGGCGCACTTTGCCAGTTTCACCTGACGGATCGGTGTTGGCTTCTTCGCGGGTAAACCCGCTCCCACAGGGATCGCACAGTCTGCAAGCGGTGCAGTACCTGTGGGAGCGGGTTCATCGAGTCGTCGAACCGCCGCGAAGAGGCCGGCACAGACAACTCACCCTTTTTCATCCAGCAACGCCTGTATCACCTGCTCCTGCCCACCATAATCCCCCTCGCCAAAGTGCACATGGCGCACCTGCCCCTTGCGGTCGACAAAGTAATGCGCCGGCCAGAACTGGTTGCCCCAGGCATTCCACACCTTGTAGTCGTTATCCACCGCCACCGGGTAACCGATCCCCAGGCTGGCTACCTTGTCACGCAAGGTGCCTACATCGTGCTCGTAGTCGTACTCCGGGGTGTGCACGCCGACCACCACCAAACCCTGGTCGGCATAGCGCCGCGCCCATTCGTTCACATGCGGCAGGCTGCGCCGGCAGTTGATGCAGTCCCAGGTCCAGAAGTCCACCAGCACCACCTTGCCCTTGAGCCCGGGGCCATCCAGCGGCGCCGAGTTCAGCCACTGGCTGGCGCCGGACAGCGACGGCATGGCACCGTAGCTGTCGCGGGCCATCAGGTGCCCGGCCAGGCCCAGGCCGGCCAGCGCCAGGGCAATGCCGCCAACCTTCAACAACAAGCGGCGATCAATTCTCATGGCAACCGCCGGTGGCGTAAGTGCGGTACTGCACGCTCTGCTGCTGGCCCTTGGAGTCGAGGTAGTCCATGCGGGTGTTCACCAAACCGCAGGCGTCGCTCTGGTCATCCTGTATCGACAGCACTTTCTTCACATCCAGGTGGTCACCGTAGCGGTACTGCATGACCCCGCTGTCGTCCATCGGCATGGTGGAGGCCTGGGCGGCAATGGCGCCGAAGCTGAGCACGGCGAACAGGCTGGCACGGGCGAAGGTATTGAAGTTCATGGCATCTCTCCTGTGTAACGCTTGAGGGTGGGGAGTTGTGCTCCCCGGTCGAGAGCCATTTCACGCCGGCCAGGTATCCCGTATGTGTCGCCCGAAGCTGTGATGTGCTTCCTCCTGTGTCTGTACGCATGGCAGATACACTGCAATACAAACCCCCGCAGGCAAGCGCGAATGCGCTCGGTACACTGCGCCCATCCCCTCTTGCACAGGAACGCAGCGCATGGAACACGTCGATCACATCCTGATCGTCGACGACGACCGCGAAATCCGCGAACTGGTCGGCAACTACCTGAAAAAGAACGGCCTGCGCACCAGCATCGTTGCCGACGGCCGGCAGATGCGCGCCTTTCTCGAAGCCAACAGCGTCGACCTGATCGTCCTGGACATCATGATGCCCGGCGACGACGGCCTGCTGCTGTGCCGCGAGCTGCGCGCCGGCAAGCACCGCAACACCCCGGTGCTGATGCTGACCGCCCGCAACGACGAAACCGACCGCATCATCGGCCTGGAAATGGGCGCCGACGATTACCTGACCAAGCCGTTCTCGGCCCGCGAACTGCTGGCCCGTATCAATGCCGTGCTGCGCCGCACGCGCATGCTACCGCCCAACCTGACCATCAGCGAAAGCAGCCGCCTGCTCGGCTTCGGCCAGTGGCGGCTGGACACCACCGCGCGCCACCTGCTCGACAGCGAAGGCACCCTGGTAGCCCTGAGCGGTGCCGAATACCGCCTGCTGCGGGTGTTTCTCGACCACCCGCAGCGGGTGCTCAGCCGTGAGCAGTTGCTCAACCTGACCCAGGGCCGCGAAGCCGACATCTTCGACCGCTCCATCGACCTGCTGGTCAGCCGCCTGCGCCAGCGCCTGGGTGACGACGCCCGCGAACCCAGCTGCATCAAGACCGTGCGCAGCGAGGGCTACGTGTTCTCGCTGCCGGTGCAACTGCTCGAGTCGCCATCATGAAGTGGCCACGTACCCTGGCCTCGCGCCTGGCACTGATCTTCTTCACCGGCCTGGTACTGGCCTACGGCCTGTCGTTCGGCCTGCAGGCCTACGAGCGCTACATCAGCAGCCGCTCGATGATGCTCAGCACCCTGGAGCAGGACGTGGCCACCTCGGTGGCCATCCTCGACCGCCTGCCCGCGGCCGAGCGCGCCGCCTGGCTGCCGCGCCTGGAGCGGCGTACCTACCGCTACCGGCTGGACCAGGGCCTGGCGGGCGAAGCCATGCCGACCAGTGACCCACCCATGGCCGCCGACTCTATCGTCAAGGCCATTGGCGCCGACTATCGCCTTTCCTTCCAGGAAATCCCCGGCCCGAATGCGCACTTCCAGGCACACCTGACCCTGGCCGATGGCGCACCGCTGACCATCGACGTCACCCCATCGCCGGTCCCGGTGGCACGTTGGCTGCCCGTGGTGTTGCTGATCCAGCTGGCCGTGCTGTTGCTGTGCACCTGGCTGGCGGTACGCCTGGCGATCGGCCCGCTGACCCGCCTGGCCCGTGCGGTGGACAACCTCGACCCGGACAAGCCTGGCGTGCAGCTGGATGAAAGCGGCCCGCGCGAGGTGCGCTACGCCGCCGTGGCCTTCAACGCCCTGCAGGCGCGCATCGCTGCCTACCTCAAGGAACGCATGCAGTTGCTGGCGGCCATTTCCCACGACCTGCAAACACCGATCACGCGCATGAAGCTGCGTGTCGAAGTGATGGACGAAGGGGTGGAAAAGGACAAGCTATGGAGCGACCTGGATGAAATGGAACACCTGGTGCGCGAAGGCGTGGCCTATGCCCGCAGCATGGACACCAGCACCGAGGCCCCGTGCCGGGTCAACCTCGATGCCTTTCTCGACAGCCTGGTGTTCGACTACCAGGACAGTGGCGCCCAGGTCGAGCGCCATGGCAGCAGCGGCAGCCTGCTGGAAACCCGCCCGCATGCCCTGCGCCGGGTGCTGGTGAACCTGGTGGACAACGCCCTCAAGTTTGCCGGCGCTGCCGAACTGGAGGTGTGCCGCGAGGGCGACTGGACGTTGATCCGCGTGCTCGACAACGGGCCAGGCATACCCGGTGGCGAACTGGATGAAGTGCTCAAGCCGTTCTATCGCGTGGAAGGTTCACGCAACCGCAGCACCGGCGGCACAGGGCTGGGGTTGGCGATTGCCCATCAGCTGATCCAGGCCATGGGCGGCCGGCTGACCCTGAGCAACCGCGCAGGCGGCGGGCTGTGCGCGCAGATCGAGCTGAAGTAAGGCAATCTCAGGTAGGGGCGGCCTTGTGTCGCGATCGGGCCGCAAAGCGGCCCAGGCAATTCATGCGGCGAAGCTGAAAACCTGGGGCTGCTACGCAGCCCATCGCGACACAAGGCCGCTCCTACAGGGACTGCGGCGCTTGAGCGACTTCTACAATCCGATACACAACCCCACCACCGTCGACACACTGCAGATACCCCACCCCGACACACTCCCGGTCACACAACCACACCCCGGGAGCCTTCCTGATGAAACCCCTCACCCTTCCCTCCGGCTGGAAGCTGTTCGCCACGCTCGCCGGCCTGACCTTGGCGATGACCGCCGTGGTACTGGCCAGCCAACCTGATCCGGACGGCCTGCGCAGCGCGATCCGTGCCACTGCGCGCAGCTCCTTCGCGCTATTCCTGCTGGCCTTCCTGGCCTCGTCGCTGGTGACCTTGCTGCCTGGCACCAGCAGCCGTCGCATCCTCCAGGAACGGCGCTATCTGGGGTTGGCATTCGCCTTTTCCCACACCGTGCACGGCGTACTGATCTACCGCTATGCCCAGCAATTCCCCGAGCTGTTCTGGGCCGGCCGCACGCTCACTTCCAGCCTGCCCGGCACCCTCGGCTACCTGTTCCTGCTGCTGCTCACCATCACCTCGTTCAAGGCCCCGATGCGCCTGTTGGGTGGCCGTGCCTGGCAGGCCCTGCACAGCACCGGCATGTGGGTACTGGCCGCAGTGTTCTGCCTGTCGTTCTACAAACGCATCCCCATGGGCGGCTGGTACCCGCTGGCATTCGCCCTGATGTTCAGCGCAATCACCGTCAAGCTCACCGCTAAGCTGGCCCGCCAGCAACGCCGTAACGCCCGTGCCCTTTCCTGAAGAGAGAAACCAGCATGACCACCTTGACCCGCACCCTGACCACCTTCGACCGTTTCGGTACCTGGAGCGCCGACCTGCCGTTGCGGCTGTTCCTGGCCTGGGAATTTTTCGAATCCGGCTGGGAGAAATTCAATGGCAGCAACTGGTTCGCCGACCTGCAAGCGAACTTCCCGTTCCCCTTCAACCTGCTGCCTGCAGAGCTGAACTGGCAGCTGTCGATGTGGGCGGAGCTGATCCTGCCGTTACTGCTGTTGCTGGGGCTAGGTACCCGGCTGGCCTCGTTGGGGCTGATGGTGGTGACCGTGGTGGCGATTGCTGCGGTGCATTGGCCGGCGCACTGGTCGAACCTGGCCGAGCTGGCCCAAGGGTATGCGATTACCGACCAGGGCTTTGGCAACTTCAAGTTGCCGTTGATCTACCTGGTGGCGTTGCTGCCACTGCTGCTGAAAGGGGCTGGGCGGTTGAGCCTGGATCATTGGCTCAGAGGGCGGTTCTGCAGGTGATATCGCCGGGGCTGCGTTGCAGCCCATCGCGACACAAGGCCGCTCCTACAGGGGATCGTGTACCTCTGTAGGAGCGGCCTTGTGTCGCGATAGGGGCGCAAGGCGCCCCCCATACCCGCACTCAACCTGTACCGATGATGACCCCCTGCTCGCGCAATCCCTCCAGCAACGCCAACCCCTCCTCCACAGCACCGCCCAACGCCTGCAACCGAGCCCGCCCACTGCCCTGTTCCAGCGCCAGCAACCGGTACGCCAGCGGCGCCAGGCGCGCGAAGCGCACCTTCAACCCCGCATCGCGATAAACCAGCAACAAGGTCGGCGCCTCTGGCGCAACCGCTGGCTGGTAATCCGCCCCGATCCGCTCCACCGGCCAGCGATAGGCCAACACTCGTGCCACACACGACAACAGTGGCTCCCCTTCCAGCAGGTCGCCTGCCGGGTCATGGGCCGGGTCCTCGGCATCGCTCAGATACAACTGCGCCTCGACCCACTCATAGTGCGCCAGCTCCAGCTGCCAGGGCGCATCCAGCTCGATGCCTTGCAGGTAATCGACGAACGCTTGGGCAATCTCGGTGAACAACGGTGTCTGGCTGCGATAATTGGCATAGAAATCTCGCACTCGGGCATGCCAGCGCGGCTCGCCCAACGCCTGGCGCATCACCGGAAAACTGCCGGCCAGCAAACCTTCGATAGCACCATAGAACAGCTCACGGTAAACCTTCAGGCGCCGGGCCTCCACGCCCGGCGGCGGCGCATGGCGCTGCGGGTCACGCAGGTGCCGGGCCAAGGTGTACTGCTGCTCACGCAAGGTCTCATTCATTTGCATGCCCTCCCGCAGCACACTGCACAGTGCGGATGCGCGCCGCCTCGGCGAGCAGTTCGGCCAGCGGCGGATAGTTGAAATCACGCTCGAGCACGGTCGGTTGCACACCGAAGCGCGCACAGGCGACCGCGTACAGCGCCCACACATCCTCCTTCACCGCAGCCCCATGGGTGTCTACCTTGAGGTCCGGCGCTTCATCGTAATGGCCAGCCACGTGCATGCCGGCGACCCGCGCCTGGGGCAAGCCCGCCAGGAATTCGCGGGCGTCGTAGCCGTGATTGCAGGCATTGACGAAGACGTTGTTGACGTCCAGCAGCAAGTCGCAGTCGGCCTCATCGAGTACCGCGCGGATGAAGTCGAGTTCACTCATCGCCTGGTACGGTGCGGCGTAGTAGCTGATGTTTTCCACGGCAATGCGCCGCTCCAGGTATTCCTGGGCCTGGCGAATCCGCGTGGCCACATGGCGCACCGCTTCGTCGGTGAATGGAATGGGCATCAGGTCGTACAGGTGCCCGTCATCACTGCAGTAGCTCAGGTGCTCGCTGTACAGGCGCACCTGGTGGCGATCGAGAAACTGGCGGGTCTGGCCAAGGAAATGGCGGTCCAGCGGCTCGCTGCCACCCAGCGACAACGACAGCCCGTGGCAGGTAATGGCAAAACGCTCGGCCAACTGCGCCAGACCCTTGCCGTAGGCACCGCCCACGGCAACCCAGTTTTCCGGTGCGCATTCGAGAAAGTCCACGGCGCCAGCCTCCATGGCCAGCAGTTCCGGCAGCAGGCCGCGGCGCAGGCCTAGCCCGGTCTGTAAAGGTACAGGGGACAAAGATGTGGGGTGCATGAACAGGTCTCCGCAACAGGCACAACGCCCCGCCTGACCAGCAGGAGGGGCGTTGCGCGGTTCGTGGGGCAGAAGGTCAGGACTTGCCGGTCAGGTGGCTGAACAAGCCTTCGGGCATGGCCTTGCCATTAGCCTGGTAGATCGCCTTGAGGTGATCCGCAGCCTCCTGTTCGGAGATGAAGCCATCATGGTTGCTGTCGATCTTGTCGAAGTCGCCGGCACGGTCCTTGGCCACCGCCAGGAACTCGTCGCGCGAGACCTTGCCGTCGTGGTTGCTGTCGGTCTTGGCGAACGAGGCGTCACCACACTTGCCCTCGCCACATTTGCCTTCGGCACCGGCCTTGGCGCTGGCGCCGCACTTGCCCTCACCGCATTTGCCTTCGCCCTGGGTGGCCTTGGCGCTGCCACCACATTTGCCTTCACCACACTTGCCCTCGCCGGCCACCTTGGCCGAAGCCAGCTGGTAACCCTGGGCCAACGGCTCGACGGCAAAGGCGCTGCTGCTCAATGCCATGCTGCCGATCAGGGCAGCGCCGAGCAGGCCGAGGGTGTTTCGTACTTGAGTCATGGTGTCGCTCCACTGTGGTTGGAATGTGGAGCCATTAGGCCGTTGCGGTATGTCGTGGATGTATCGCGCGGGGTGCGGTTTTGTATGGGAATGGGTCTGCGGCGTGGGCAGATACAGTGGGATACACAACGGCCCCAAGGTGCCTCGGGGCCGTCGTGCAGGGTCAGTCTTCCAGCGGCTTGGGTGGCGCGGCCGGCTTGGCGGGTTTGGCAGGCTTGCTGTCCTTGGACTTGGGCTCCGGGGCCGCCGCTGCCACAGGCTCCGGCGCCGTCACGGCTTTTTCGCTGGCAGGCAGATCATCGACCGCCTTGAGGATCACCTGCGGGTCGATGGCCTCGCCCTCCTCGTCGTCCTTGAGCATGTGCCGCTCACCGTCCTTGCCCACCAGGATCACCTTGGTGCCTTTGCTGGCACCCAGCTTCAACTCGCGTATCAGGGCCATGGTGGTCTGCTGCTCGAGGTTCTTGTCCTCACGCTTGCCCATCATGTTGGCAACGCTGTACACCACCAGGCTGCGCTCTTTGAAGGCGGCCTGGGTGGCCGGGTCCTTGAGGGCCTCGTTCAACCCACGCAAGGTCGGGTCGGCGCTGCTGGGCGCAATGACGACCAAGGGCCTGGCCTTGCCCAGTTCCTTGGCCAGCGGCGCGTCACTGTCGGCAGCAAACACAGGGCCGACGAGCGCGAGCAAGGTGGCGAGGGTCAGTGACCGGACGAGCATGCGTATCTCCTTATTCTCTCGATAAACCAGAAGACTACAGATCAGGGCGAAAGATCCGACGAGCGAGCGTAAACCAGCAAAAGGCCTCCATGTTTGAATGAACAGTAACCGGCGGTTACCAAGTGCGGTCACTCCACGTCCCGAGCCCGAAAAGTACCTCTATCACTTGTAGCTTGAGCATAGTCCAATGCGCCCTGGTCATGCCGGCCGTTGCAGAGCCTCGATGGTCAGTTGAAGCTCGGTCCTCTCGGTCCACAGCCTGATTTCCGCCATCAACCTGGCGGCGTCCTCGGCATTGGCATCCTCTGCCAACTGGTTCTGAAACCTTGGCGGCACTTCCAGTTCACGCACGTAGCGTTTCTCGAGATGATTTCTCCAGAAAGGTTGCTGGACCATCCACACTGCCACCGATTCGGCTGTCTCGTTACGCCTGACCTGATCAGCCGCGCGCATCACCGAAGCGTCATCCAGGTGCGGGATGCCCTCGTATAGCATGCTGCGCGCGTTGCCAGGCAGGCCCAGCTCCTCACGCAAGCGGATCGAGTAAGCTAGTACCCATTCGATCGACTCATTGCCCGCACCTGCAGCCTCAGCCTCGCGCAAGGCGATGAAGTCAACCTCCTGCTGCCTCCACAACTGCCGCGCCAGTTTCACCAGGGCTCGTTCCTGGCTGCCAGAAGGGGCGGCCTGCTCGGCTTCCCACACAAGGCATCGGATTTCAAGCTGCTGGAAGACCACTGTGGCATTGTCGGCGCAGTTCTCGACCAGTGCATTGGCGAAAATTTCATTGGCCAGTGCTGCTGAGCTGTCCACCTTTTCCATCATGGTCAAAACGCGTGCAGCCAGCATTTCCCCATATCGAGGATGGGTGAAGTCTTGCGAGCGCGTAAGCTGTTTCAGCAGTTGCATGAAGTTCGTCACCCCATCCATTTGCTCAACAGTGGCCCACAGGTTACCCAGATCTTCGCGTCTATCACCGTCCAGGCGGTCCACCCAGCGAAATTTGTGAGGGACCGAACTGTCCTCCGGAATGTTCCAGGCCTCCTGCACATCTACAGCCTGGTGCAGCAGCACAGGATTGCCTGACAGCGCCACGTAGCCGTCCCGCCACAACGGGGACTGGATGAAGTTGGGAGGCAACAGCGTGATGAAGTTGTTGGAAGCATCGAGCATGTACAACGTCTGACAGTCCGTGATGCCCTCGGGTAGCAATACCAACCCGGCATTGCGCAAACGCAGTTCGGCCAACTGGTTCATCTGTGCCACAGAAAAGGTCATGTTCAAGCGATTGTCCGAAAGGTTCAGGTAACGTAACCGGCTGCATTGCGCCAGCACTTGAGCCTGGGGCTCGTCCAGAGAGATGCGATTGCCGGACAAGTCGAGTATGCGCAAGTCATTGAGCAACGACAGGCTCGCTGGCAGACGTTGCAACTGGTTGTAGCTCAGTTCCAGGGACGTCAGATTGGGGAATGAGAGCAGGAACTGCTCTGGTACCTCTTTCAGCAACAGGCTGCGCAGGGAAAGTTCGGTAACGTGCGGGAAGCTGAAGAGTGGGCCCAATTCAGGCAATGAGCACAGGTCATACGCGCTGTACTGCCAAGTTAAAGCCAGACGTTGATGCTCAGGTGTAACTTGAGCGGGCACCCGTTCCCGCCAGCATTGCATGATTGCTTTGCGAAACCGCTTGCGCTCGGGTCGATCACGATTCAGCAACCCTCGCCACTCCCAGCTTTTCAAGTGGTCGTTCAACCTGCGGGCCTGCTCTTCGAGCACACCGAGTTCGGTGTCGGTATCACGCCCCGAAGCATGCAAGGTGGTCAGCCAGGCTTCGATCTGCTCGTCACTGTACGCTGGGTAAAGGTCGCGCAGACGCGCCTCGAACGCCCGGGGTCGAGATGCAGACCGGGCAAAGCATCCCTGGCAGCCGCCCAGCGGGTATCCGACCCTGCCATCCTCCAGGCGCACTGGCGCCAGCATCCATGGCTGTCGAGGGTTTTTGCCCAACACCTGGGCGAGTACCCTGCTGTGCCCGGGCATTTGCCGGGCCAACACTGCTCTCAAACCCGGGGCGTAGGGTTCAGTGATACCGAGTGCAGCACGATCGGCCGGGGCAAACGCATCCGCCAAGGTCTCGAACAGCTCGCCGGGGCCACTCATTTCGAGGCCTAGCGCATCTTCAAGCTCGAACCGCCCGTTGTCATGCACAAGCCTGTAGTTCTGCCCGTCGCCAGCAGTAGTCATTATCGGCTGCGGGCTATCGCCATCGTACAGCCGCCAGCGCGGCCTGGCCTCCCTGACATCCAGAGTCTCCAGCAGCGTCAGCGCGACCTTGGCCTGGTCCAGGGTCTGGGGCGTATCAATGAACAGCGCCTCGCAGGCACGCGCAACACGTATGCGCAGTACGCTCAGCCTGGCCCTTTCGACCAGCCGAAACGGCACCGTACCGCTGACCAGTGCCTGAAATTCCGCACCTTCTGCCGACAGCTCACCCACAAGCTCGCGCGCCGCTCGGCGATGCAGGCTCGGGAATGCCTTGCGCAAGGTTGCCACCGCCGCATCGTCTGGCTCCTGCTGCCCGTCATACACCTGTTGAAACAGCTGGCGCCGCCTTGCCGAGACCTGCGCCGCCAATGCTGGCCCGCCCTGCTCGGTGACACCAGGTAGGGCGCGAGCCTTCGCCAGCAACGGCGCGTCCTCCGGCACCCGCCCGAGCTTCAAATCGTCCAGCAGGGTTTGCAGCCGGCGATCGATCAGCAGGCGCTCTACGGTATCGACCAGCTCGGCCTCAGGTGGCCGGCCGTACACATGCAGCGCCCGTAGATGGTCTGCATCCAGGGCATGGACGGCCATGGCCTGGTCAATCTGTTCATCATCCAGGCGAGCGAAACGCTCACCAAGACGGCGGAACATCCTGTGCTTGTCTGTCCAGCTGGCCGGTTGCTCGGTCCATAGCCGCCAGGCACCGGCGTCATTGTGACGCAACAAAGGTCCATGACCATCTCGTGGTGCCAGTTGCCACTCTTCATCTGCGCGCTGGACGATTTCGTAGTTGTGGCCGTCCATGGTCATCCAGCTTCTGTTTTGGGCACGGTAGATGCCCATTGCATCGGCCACTTCCCCAGCGGGAGGTGCAGCGCTGCGAAACGGCACCAGGTCTCCATTCCAGAGTTTCTCGCTGCCGTCTTCCAGGCGCGCTGGCACCCATTGGTCCAATGCGGCCCAGGCCCGGCTCGCTTCCCGCCATACCACAGCGGTTACACCGATCACGGCCAGGTCTTTGGTCACGCTGAGCACATGCTCCATTGCTGCGCTGGTATCGCCCTCGCGCCAGTCTTCCACGGCCTGGAACAGCTCGCCCAGCAGGTCCCAGACCATTACCGCCAGCAGCAGCGCATTGAGTGCGGGGATGAACACGCCCGCCACCGTGGCCAGGGTCCAACCCTCGGCAACCAACCTTTGTTGATGGGCTTCCTGGGCCTTGCGGTCAAGGTCCGACACCGGCGTGGCAATCAGCGCGGCATCGTCCTTGATGTGGGCAATGCGCGCGGCAGCAAGGTGGGCGAACAACGGCAGCGGGTAGTCCCGCATGTGCTGGTCCATTTCCCGGGTTGCCCAATCGGCGACGCCCACCAGGTCCTTGGCAACCCTGGAGAAGAACTGCTGGCAGTCGCGCCGGCGTACGAAGCGTTTGAAGAAATCCTGATAGCGCTTGTCTCGCAGACGCTTGCCCAAGACCTTGCGGGTGAAGCTTTCCAGGTCGGGGCTTGCGCTCCAGGGACCGTGGGGGTCATCGGGAATATAGACAATGATCTTGCGGCTGACTTTGTCATGAAATACATCGAGTATCACGATCTGTTGCAGATCGCAGCCGAACGCCTTCAGTTGCCGGGCCACCACTTTCGACTCGTACAACGTGCCAGGTCTCCCTTGCCTGCATAGCTCCAGCACCAGGTCCAGCTCGGCAGTACTCAGTACTCCATCGCCTTTAGCCTTGCACGCATCGATCAGCATGACCGAGCTGTACAGCTGGGCAAGCGTCGAAGCCATGCTGCGCCAGCCGCTTGCCTGGCTGCTCGGCGCTTTGAGCACGCTGTCCAGGTGCTGTTGATAGCGCTTGCCCAGATCCAGCTGGCGGCACAAGCGTGCGAAAGCTGGCGCGGTTGGTGAGGCGAGCCGTTGCGACAGGCTGTCGACGATGCAGTTGTCCTTGTGCTGCTCGTTCCGCCCCTCGCCCGGCGTGAAGTTGTCCAGTGCCGCCTCGATCAGCGGTACCTCGAAATAGTCCTTTTCCAAAACCGGGTAGCGCCCCCACACGGTGCCCTGGCTGGGAGCGGTGTAGGTGTACCAGCGCCTGAAATACAGGCCATCGACATTTTCCTTGGTGCCGAACTGTTCCTGCATGGCGTTTTGAAGCAGCGGCTTGACGAAACGGTCGATGCCCTCGATTCGCGCAAGCTCCTTTTCCAGCCACTGTCGACAGGCCAGGCTGTCTTTCAATGCGTCGCGCAATGCAGCATGCTGCGATTCATACAAACCGTTGGCCGGGATGTTCTGCTCGGTCGGCGAGACGATACGCAGCCGGCGAATCCATCTGGGCAGTCGCTTGACGATGAGGTTGTCCTGATAGGCCTGCTCCATGGCCAGCGTATCGGCGGTTGGCGGTTGCTGCTTGGTGGGTGTAGTCACGTTGTTACGCCTCGGGCTTATCAAAAGGCCCGACACTAGACGCAGGCTTGCCAAGCGATTGGCTAGATAGCTACCACCTCTTCAGAACAGCGCCAGCTGCTGGCCGGTCAACCCTTCGAAACTGTCGCCAACGAAAGGCAGGATGGCATCGGCCACCGGCTGCAGCTGCCGCGTCAGGTAATGCTCGTAGTCCACCGGCACTTGCAGGTTTTCCAGGGGTTCGGGGCCCGCCAGGGTGATCAGATAGCTGATCCAGCCGCCGCGCTGGTATTGCAACGGGCGGCCAAGGCGGCGGTTGTAGTCATCGGCCAGCCGGGCCGCACGCACGTGCGGTGGCACATTGCGCTGGTAATCGGCTAGCGGCCGGCGCAAACGCTTGCGGTACACCATCAGCTCATTCAGCTCGCCCGCCAGGGTGCGCCGTACATAATCGCGCACATACGCCTGGTAAGGCTCCCCGCGGAATATCCGGCCATAAAGCTCCTGCTGGAACTCCCGGGCCAGCGGCGACCAGTCGGTACGCACCGACTCCAGGCCCTTGTAGACCATCTGCTCGCTGCCATCGGCCCGCTGCACCAGCCCGGCGTAGCGCTTCTTGCTGCCTTCGTCCGTGCCGCGGATGGTGGGCATCAGGAAGCGCCGGTAATGCACCTCGAACTGCAGCTCCAGCGCGCTTTCCAGGTTCATCTGCTCGCACAGGTGTTCGCGCCACCACTGGTTGACCTGGGCCACCAGCTCACGGCCGATGCGTGCTGCAGCCTCCTCGCCGTGGGCGCCCTTGAGCCAGACGAAGGTGGAGTCGGTATCGCCGTAGATCACCTCGTAGCCCCTGGCTTCGATCAGCGCACGGGTCTGGCGCATGATCTGATGGCCGCGCATGGTGATCGACGAAGCCAGGCGCGGGTCGAAGAAGCGGCAGCCGCTCGAACCCAACACTCCGTAGAAGGCATTCATGATGATCTTCAGCGCCTGCGACAGCGGCGCGTTGCCCTCGCGCTTGGCCGCTTCCCGGCCCTGCCATACCCGCTCGACGATGGCCGGCAGGCAATGCTCGCTACGGGAAAAACGCCCCCCGCGGAAGCCTTCCACCGAGTGTTCATCGTCGGGCAGGCGCAAGCCTTCGACCAGCCCCACCGGGTCGATCAGGAAGGTACGAATGATCGACGGGTACAGGCTCTTGTAGTCCAGCACCAACACCGAGTCGTACAGGCCCGGGCGCGAATCCATGACGAAGCCACCGGGGCTGGCTTCGTCGGGGCGGCTGCCGAGGTTGGGGGCGACGAAGCCCAGGCGGTGCATCTGCGGGATGTACAAGTGGCAGAACGCGGCCACCGAACCACCGCTGCGGTCCACCGCAAGGCCGGTGACCGAGGCCCGCTCCAGCAGGAATTCGAGCAGGCGGGTGTGGGCGAAGATGCGCGTCACCAGCTCGCAATCCTTGAGGTTGTAGCGCGCCAACGCCGGCTTGTCCTCGGCGAAGCGGCGGTTGATTTCATCCATGCGCTGGTACGGCGTGTCGATGGCCTTGCCTTCACCGAGCAAGGTCTGGGCGACACTTTCGAGGCTGAACGACGGGAAGCTCCAGGTCGCCGAGCGCAGCGCCTCGATGCCGTCGATCAGCAGCCGCCCCGGGGCATCGGCGAACACGTGGCCACCACCGGCATGGCTGCGCAAGGTCATCGGCGCGCCATTGCGTCCCAGTGCCAGCGGTACCTGCAGCAGCTTGGCGTACTCATGCAGCAGGCGCAGGTCGAACTGGATCAGGTTCCAGCCGATGATTGCATCCGGGTCGTGCTCGGCCATCCACTGGTTGAGGCAGGCCAGTATGTCGGCGCGGTCGGCGCAGTAGTGCAGGTCGAAGTCGAGGTCATCAGCCGTGCCGTTGGCCGGCCCGAGCATGTACACCTGGCGCTGGCCACAGCCTTCCAGGGCAATGCTGTACAGCTCGCCCCGCTCGCTGGTCTCGATGTCCAGCGACACCAGGCGCAGCGGCGGGCGATAACCCGGCAGGGGCTTGAGCTGGGCATCGCAGAGCACACCCTGGGCATCCGGTTGGCCGGTGAACTGCACCGGGGCGGTGATGAAGCGCTCCATCAGGTAGCGCTCGGGCGGGCGAATATCGGCTTCGAACACCTCGATACCGGCCGTGCGCAGGCGTTGCTCCAACTGCATCAGTTGCCGGTGCTGGCGGCAGTACAGGCCCAGCACCGGGCGCTGGTCAAAGTCCTTCAGCTGCAGCGGCCGCAACTCGACACCGGCTTCGTTGGCCAGCAGCACCCGCGCGTGCGCTTCCTGCTCCTGGGGGATGAATGCCACCGATACCTGTGGCGCCAGGCGCAGCTGCCGTGGCCCCTGGTCGGTGGCCAGCCAGAATTCCACGCAGGTGCCTTCGGGCGTGTCATGCCAATGTCGGGTCAGGACAAAGCCCTGCTGCAACTCCACCGCGTCGACCTCTGAATCGTTTGTTGTGCTGATTGCGGGATTCTACCGCTGACGCACCGTCGCAGCGCATTTTGTTGGGCCCCGCAGGTGTTTGCCGAAATATTTTCAGCGCCGGGCGCTTGCCGGCGGCCGGGCGTTTGCTCGAACGCGTGTTCAACCGTACAGGTAATTGATGTCCTTGCAGGCCAGCGGTGGCACCTGGCCTAGCAGGAACTCGCGCAGCTTGTGCATCTGCCGCGCCTTGGGGCTGGCCTTGAGCCAGGTCATGTAATAGCCGTCGCCGGTGGCCACCGCGTGCTTGAACGGTGTGACCAGGCGCCCGGCCAACAGGTCGGCGCTGGCCAGCACCAGGTCGACCACCGAAATACCCAGGCCTTGCTGTGCGGCCGAGATGCCCTGGTCGAGAGTATCGAACACTTGCCCGTGATCGATGCTGATGTCCAGCGCATCCATGCGAGCCAGCCAGCGCCGCCAGTCTCGTCGGTCAGGGGACGGGTGCAGGAATTCGCACTGGGCCAGGTCGGCAAGGACCGGTTGAGCCTGGGCCATGTAATCCGGGTGGCACACCGGGATCAGCCATTCATCGAACAGCTTGAAACTCTCGATATCGGCGGGAAAACGCCCGTTGGCCAGGAGGATCGCACAGTCGTAGGGCTCGGAGTAGAAGTCCACGCTGTCGATGTCCATCCACACGCTGGACAGCTGCACGCTGCAGTTGTCCTCGACCTTCTTGAACGCATCCAGCGCCCGCAGCAGCCAGCGCACGGTCAGCGTGGACGGCGCCTTCAGACGCAGGCCGTAGCGGTCCTGACGCAGCAGGGCGCAGGCATTTTCGATGATCTTGAAGCCAACCTTGAGTTCCTGCGCCAGCAGGCGGCCGTGCTCGGTCAGGGCCAGCTTCGGCCCGCGGCGTTCGAACAGGTCGCAGCCGAACATGGCTTCGAGGGTCTTGATGTGGTGGCTGACGGCGCCCTGGGTCAGGGCCAGCTCTTCCGCGGCACGGGTAAATGAGCCATAGCGAGAGGCCACCTCGAAGGCACGCAGCGCGTGCAAAGCCTGAATCCGTTCCGACATGGCGACGCCCTGAGCATGAGTAAGACTAATAGTAGGTCATAGTTCCACGCGTTTTACAACGCCAAGGACGTCTCGGAAAATGCGGGTAAATAATAAACATAACCAAGATCCTGCCTGCATGTGACTTGAACGTTCATCAAATTTACGCCTGGGGAAATCATGTCGACGGGTTATGGAACTTGCTATCGCCTGGATGCGCTAGAGCTGGCCGCTGACCATGTGCGCAACGCGCGACATTGGACCTACAAAGCCGTAGAACATTTTCGCAGTGTCCTCGCCAACCCCGAGTTTCCCTGCCTGTTCGGCCGCAAGGCGGTAAACGGCGCAACCTGCCACATCCTCTTCGCCCGCGCCGGGCAGCTGGCCGATGACATCGCCATGGGCCTGGCCGACTACGTGCGCACCGTCACACCTATCCCACCCAAGCAGCGTATCGGCAGCCCACTGGTGGTGTTTCTCGAAACTGCCGCCGACTACACCCTGGCCGAGCAACAGGCGCTGGCCTGGAAGGTGTTGCGTGGCGTGCACGCGCGCGACCCGCATCCCTGGCCGCAGGGCATCCCGACCGACCCCGACGACAACGCCTGGTCGTTCTGCTTTGCCGGCATGCCGCTGTTCATCAACATGAACTTCCCCGGCCACCAGCAGATGAAAAGCCGCAACCTGGGGCCACACATCACCTTCGTCATCAACCCGCGGGCGAACTTCGACGAAGTGGCCAACGTCAACACCGAAAGCGGCCATCGTATCCGCGAACGCATCCGCGAGCGCGTGCACCACTACAACGACGGCGTCATGCCCGACACCCTTGGTTTCTTCGGCGATGCCGACAACTACGAGTGGAAGCAGTACCAACTGCAGGAGGCAGGGTCGCTCAACCCGTCCCGCTGCCCGTTCCACGCCCATGCCGTACAGCCGGCAACACCCGACATACTGATCGAGACCTGACCGTGAATACCGCACTCACCGCTACCTACGCCCTTACTGTCCTGCTACTGATCGCCACCCCCGGCCCGGTGGTGGCACTGATCGTCAACACCGCGGCCGCCTCCGGCTCACGCAAGGCCATGTTCACGGCTGTGGGTACCAACTGGGCATCACTGGTGCTGATCGGCGCGGCGGCCTGGATCATCCTCACCAGCGCCGCCATCGACAAGGCCTGGCTCAGCGCCATGAGCCTGCTGGGTTGCCTGTTCATCGGCTACATTGCCGTCGGCACGCTGCGGGACGCCCTGCAGGCGCCGGCAGCCGAGGCACCGGGCGAGCTCGCCAAGCCTGGCCGCGGCGGGCTGCTGCAAGGTTTCATGGTGGGTATTTCCAACCCGAAGGACATCATCTTCTTCATCGCCTTCTTCCCGCAGTTCATCCAGATCACCGAATCGTTCGGCAAGAGCATGGTGGTGCTGTCGATGCTGTGGGTGGCCATCGATTTTGCCGTGCTCAGCCTGTACATCTTCGCCATCGGCAAGATCGCCTCGCAGCGCAGCAACCGCATGATCAGCCTGGCCTCGGGGGTCGCCCTGCTGCTGATCGCCGCCGGCGGCCTGCTGTACAACGTCAAGGAGCTGGCGGCCTGAACGTGACGCAAGGTGCCCGCTGCAACAGAAGGAGAACCCATGACCGCGACTGACACGACCCCGTCGCCTTCGCCGTTGCAACAGGACTACCAGCGCTTTCTGCTGCTGGGCAGCCGGCGTGCCCCGCACACCGTGCATGTGCACGAAACCGGCTACCGCTCCGGCACCATCAACACCGATGCCCTGGGCCTGCGCTACAGCCATTGCGCCGGCAAGCGCTTTTCGGCAGCCGAGCGCGGTGGTGCGTCACGCATCAACCTGCTGGTCGGGGGCTCCACCGCCCTGGGCATCGGTGCCAGCTCCGACGAACACACGGTGGCCTCGCACCTGTCGATGCTGACTGGCGAAGTCTGGCTGAGCCTGGCTGGCTGCGGGCTCAATGCCAGCCAGGAGCTGCTGATGTTCCTGACCCACCAGCACCGCCTTGGCCAGCTCGGCCATGTGGTGGTGCTCAGCGGCCTCAACACCCTGGCCCACGAAGCCCTCTGCGAAGTCCTCGCCAGCCTGAGCGACCCGCGGCACGCCAAGGCCTACCAGGATTTTCTCAACAGTTTCAGCGAAGGCATGCAGCCCACGGCGGCGCCCCGCCGGCAATCGCTGTGGCGGCGCATCGGCCAGGCATTGGCCACGCCCTCGGTCGCAACACCTGCCACCTGGCCGCTGTCACCCCCGGAAAAGCGCCTGGCCCGTGCCGCCGACAGCATTGGCCGGACCTTGCGCCAATGGGACCGGCTGCTGGCAGACAGCCATTCCACCCTCACCTTCATCCTGCAGCCGTTGCTGCCCTGGTGCCGGGATAGCCTGCCCGCTGGCGAGCAGGCCATGCTGGACGCGCTACAGCGGCGACCGGCGAATTTCGACCGGCTGCTGGACGGCGCGTTCGACAGCCAGTTGCACTCGGCCTTCTTCCGTCGCATCAAGAGCCAGGCCGACCCGGTGCCCTGCTATGACATGAACTGCATGCTCAGCAGCTCGCCGGTGTTCGGCGCCGACCTGTTCATCGACCGCCTGCACCTGAACGACCTGGGCAACAATGCCCTGGCCAAGGTCATTACCGCCAAGCTTGGCCTGGCCCAGGAAAAACATGCCCAGCGCAAGGTCACGCCGATCAAGCTCGTCTGACAGTTGCCAGGTGGTCTTCCGGCCAGGCCCCTTGGGTGGCTAGAATAGGCCGTCGTTCCGATCTGCCCGAGGCGCACGCTTGACCGCCATGAACATCGAAGCCATCCATCAGTACCTGGCACCCCATGGGGCTTGCCTGTGAGCCGCATGCTTCGCTTGCCCCCACTGTTGATCGCCCTGATGCCGCTGGCCGCGCACGCGCTGGAAGTGCGCATCGACCCTCATGCCGACCTGCTCTACCGCCAGGCCTTGCCCCTGCTGGAGCAGGCCGACAGCCAGGACGACGGCGCCAGCACGCTGCGCACGGCCATCGGCGGCGACCCGGAGCTCAGCCGCCAGGGCCAGGCCATGGCCCACACCCTGCCGACAGCCGTCGCCTTGCTGAAAAAGTCCGTGGAGCTGGGCCACCCGGTCGCACAGTACCGCCTGGCGCTGTACTACATGACCTACCTGCCCGCCGCGCAAATCCCGGATGCCGCCTGCCCGCTGCTCGAAGCCAGCCTCAGACAGGGCTTTGCCGCGCCGGCGCCGGCCATCGCCACCTGGTGCCCGCCCTATAACGTCAGCAGCGAGTACCGTACTGCGCTGGAGGCCATCCCCAACATGGCCACCGTATATGCCCCCTACTACCCGCAACCGGCCACGCGCCTGGCCTGCAACCGCAACCGGCCACAAGGCCTGGAAATGCAGTGGGGGCGCCAGCGTGACTACCAGGCCGAGGTATACCGCCTGCTCGGCGACCTCGACCCGCAGCACCGCCAGAGCCTGCTGCAGAAGGCCGTGGACACCAACGGCTGCGTGACAGCGCAGCAGCACCTGACCAGCCGTCCTTAACACGGACACGGCTCCCGTGTAGGAGCGGCCTTGTGTCGCGATGGGGCGCGCAGCGGCCCCGGCAATATCTGCGGCGAAGCTGAAATCCTGGGGCCGCTGCGCGCCCCATCGCGACACAAGGCCGCTCCTACAAGGGACCGTGCCAGGCATAGCAAGATCGTTCAAGCCATCCCCCGCCCCGTCTGGCATGCTGGCCTGCCAACGTACACGCACTGCAGCCACCATGCCCCACATCGCCCGCCAAGCCTTTCTCCACGGCGCCATCGCCATTCTCCCGTTGTCCCTGGCCGTCGCCCCCTGGGGCCTGCTGGCCGGCTCCATGGCCATCGAGGCCAACCTCAGCGCCTGGGAGGGGCAAGGGCTGTCGGCCATCGTCTTCGCCGGTGCCGCGCAACTGGTGGCGATCGGCATGCTCAAGGGCGGCGCCAACCTGGCGTCGATCCTGCTGACCACCCTGCTGCTGACCTCGCAGCACCTGCTGTATGGCCTGACGATGCGCCCGGTGCTGTCCAGCCAGCCGCTGCGCTGGCGGCTGGGCCTGGGCTTCCTGCTCACCGACGAGTTCTTCGCCCTGACCAGCCAGTACGACCAGCAGCAGTTCAACCGCTGGTACGCCCTGGGCGTGGGCCTGACCTTCTACGTCGCCTGGAACCTGTTCACCCTGGCCGGCATCCTGCTGGGGCAGAACATTCCGCACCTGGACCAGCTCGGCCTGGACTTTTCCATTGTCGCCACCTTCGTCGCCCTGATCGCGCCGCTGGTGCGCAACCTGGCCACGCTGGTGTGCGTGGCGGTGTCGCTGTTCTGTTCGGTGCTGTTCAGCTACTGGCACTGGGAAACCGCCCTGGTGGCCGCAGGCCTGCTGGGCATGAGCGCCGGTTTCGTCTGCCAGAAATTCGCCGGAGCCCGCGCATGACCTGGGTCCTGATTCTTGCCATGGGCGCCATCGTGTTCCTCAACCGCTATGCGTTCCTGGAGCCGCGCCTGCCCTTGCGCCTGAGCTCCAACGCCCGGCAGTTCCTCGGTTTTGCCGTGCCGGGCATGCTCACCGCAATCTGCGGCCCGATCATCTTCATGCCCGAGCACCTGTTGAACCTGAGCCTGCTCAACCCCTACCTGCTGGGTTCGCTGGTGGCCATCGCCCTGGTGCTGTTGACCCGCAGCGTGTTGCTGAGCATGCTGGTGAGCATGTTGATCTTCTTCCTCCTGCGCAGCTGGCTGGCATGAGCACGCCCCTGCGCGAGCAGACACACCTCTGGCAGGCGCCGGCACTGGGCGACGTCGAGATGCTGCACGCGCGCTATTTCCAGCAGCGCTTCGCACCGCATGTGCATGAAGGCTATGTGTTCACCGTGATCGAGTCAGGCGCCCAGCGCTTCTGGCATCGCGGCAGCGAGCACCTGGCGCCGGTCGGCAGCATGGTGCTGATCAATCCCGACGAGCTGCACACCGGGGCCACCGCCCACGAAGCGGGCTGGCGCTACCGAGGGTTCTACCCGGAACATGAACGGGTAACCGGGGTGCTCGACGAACTGGAACTGGGCCGCCACGGCATGCCCAGCTTCAAGGACAGCGTGATCCACGACCCGGCCCTGGCGCTTGCCTTCAGCCAGTTGCACCAGCTGTCCGAAGCCGGCGCCAGCGCCCTGCAGCAGCAGACCGCCTGGCGCCAGGCGGTGCTGGCCCTGGTGCAACGGCACGGGCAATGCGCCGAACCTGCCGCCCCTGGCCACGAACCGCTGGCAGTGGCCCGCGCCCGTGAGCTGCTGGAAAGCCAACTGGCCGACCCGCCCTCGCTCGAGGCCCTGGCGGCGGCGGTCAACTTGTCACCATTCCATTTCGCCCGGGTGTTCCGCCAGGCCACCGGCCTGCCGCCACATGCCTGGTTGAAGCAGCGGCGCCTGGCCCGTGCGCGGGAAATGCTAAAGCGTGGCTGGGCTGCCTCGGAGGTGGCGTTCGACCTGGGCTTTGCCGACCAGAGCCATTTGAGCCGGCAGTTCAAGCAGGCCTATGGGGTAACGCCAGGGGCTTATCGCAGCGCCTGCCTGCAAGGCTGAGCTGCGACAGCCGGCCTCAGGCAGGCCGGCCAGCCACTGCTACACTGACAAGGCTGAATGGAGGATCCTGCCATGTCCGAAAGAGAGCTCACTACCCTCCTGTCGCTGATGAACCAGCGCCAGGCCTGCCTGAGCAGTGCCTGCAAGGAGATAGCCGACTGGATCGACCGGCAGGGCGACGTGCCCGCCGCCGGCAAGATCCGCGCAAGTCTCAAGGCCCTGGAGGCCGATGAGGCCCAGGTCCGCAAGACCTTGACCTCGCTGACCCTCGACAGGCCGCTGCCCAAGTTTCGCAGCTGATTGAACCGGGGCTGCCTGGCAGCCCATCGCGACACAAGGCCGCTCCCACAGGGGATGCGCGTTCTCCTGTGGGAGCGGCCTTGTGTCGCGATGGGGCGCAAAGCGCCCCCCAAAGGGTTCAGCCTGATCAGTGCTTCATGTGCATGTGATCATGCCCACCGCCCGCCTCGGCGTTGAGCGCACGCACTTCGGCCTGTACGTCCAGGGTTTCCTTGGCCCCCTTGGCATCTTCGATGGTCAGGGTCAGCGGCACTTTCTCGCCTTCCTTCACCTGGTTGTTCAGGCCCATCAGCATCACATGCAGGCTGTTCGGGTCGAGGGTTACGGCCTTGCCGGCCGGCAGCTCGACCGCCTGGACCTCACGCATGCCCATCACATCGCCGTTCATGGTCATCTCGTGCACCTGCACGGTCTTGGCCACAGGCGAAGCCACGCCCACCAGCTTGCTGTCGCTGCTGGCGGTCAGGGTCATGAAGGCACCGGTGGACTGCTGGTGCGGCACGGTCGCCCGCACCCAGGCGTCGCTCACGGTGGTCTGGGCCAGGGCCGGCAGCGCCAGGCCCATCAGGACCAGGGCAGCCAGGCCGTGCTTGATCGGTTGCATCGACATTCAGCAGATCTCCATCAGGGTGACCAGGTCTTCGGCGCATTCCTGGGCGGTCAGGGAATGGCCCAGGCTCAGGCGCAGGGTGCCACGCGTATCGTAGACGTAGCTGGTGGACGAGTGAGAGACGGTATAGGTATCACCCGCCGGGACTTTCTCGTAGAACACCTTGAACTCTTTGGCCACCGCGGCGATTTCCTCGGGGGTGCCGGTCAGCGCGGTGAACGACGGGTCGAACGCCTTCACGTAGGCGTCGAGCACTTCGGGGGTGTCGCGCTCCGGGTCCAGGGTAATCAACACAACCTGGAACAGGTCGCGATCGCGACCGCGCAGCAGCTTGCGGATTTGCGCAGCGCGCGCCAGGGTGGTCGGGCACACGGCCGGGCACTGGGTGAAGCCGAAGAAGATCATCGGCATGCTGCCGTAGAAGCTCGACAGGGTGCGCACATTGCCTTGGGTGTCCTTGAGGCTGAACTTGCGCCCAAGGATTTCGTTGCTCATGTTCTTGCCGTACTTGAACTCGAGCCCCCGGGCCGGGCTGCAGCCTGCGAGCAGGCCAAGCCCGAGAACGCCCATCCCGGCGACAACTGCGCGCCGGGTATATAGATCATTCATGAAACCATCCTTTACAGGGAAGGTGCCGGCCCTCGGGACGGGCCGGTCGAAAAACCGGGGCATTCTGGCACGACACCCCGAGGGGTTCTACCCGACGAAGGCAAGGATCGGCTGCAGCCCTTTGAATACGGGCTGCGGCCTGTTGTCGCAGGGGTTGAAACGGTAACACTTTGTTGCTAAGGAAGTGGGTTCAACGCGATCCCTGCAGGAGCGGCCTTGTGTCGCGAAAGGGCCGCGAGGCGGCCCCGGCAATACCAGCTTCGCCGCCAATATCCCGGGGCTGCTCCGCAGCCCTTTCGCGACGCAAGGCCGCTCCTACACACGACAGAGCGCGTCAGCCTCAGTAGTAGGCGTTCTCTTTCTGGCTGTGGTCAGTCACGTCACGCACGCCCTTCAGCTCGGGAATACGCTCGAGCAGGGTACGCTCGATGCCTTCCTTCAGGGTCACGTCGGCCTGGCCACAACCCTGGCAACCACCACCGAACTGCAGCACGGCGATGCCGTCGTCGACCACATCCACCAGGCTCACCTGGCCGCCGTGGCTGGCCAGGCCGGGGTTGATCTCGGTCTGCAGGTAGTAGTTGATGCGCTCGTTGATCGGGCTGTCTTCGTTGACCATCGGCACCTTGGCGTTCGGCGCCTTGATGGTCAGCTGGCCACCCATGCGGTCGGTGGCATAGTCGACCAGTGCGTCTTCCAGGAACGGCACGCTGACCGCGTCCAGGTAAGCGGTGAAGCTCTTCAGGCCCACGGCGGTGTCGTCAGGCTTCTCTTCGCCCGGCTTGCAGTAGGCGATGCAGGTTTCGGCGTACTGGGTGCCCGGCTGGGTGATGAAAATGCGAATGCCGATGCCAGGCGTGTTCTGCTTGGAGAGCAGATCGGCCAGGTAGTCATGGGCGGCGTCGGTAATGGTTATAGCGCTCATGTAGGTTCCTCACAGACTTGCGGCCAAGTGTACGCCAACCCGGCCTTCGAACAAAGTCCTAGTATTTGACTCGGGAAAGCGCATATTCAGGGGCCTGCCCCCGTGGCGCCGCCAGCCAGGCCTGCATGCGCCGGTACAGGCCGCGCTCCAGCCACTGGTAGCTGAACCACGACATTAGTCCAATGGACGGCACGCACAGGGCGAACACCAGGTACGGGTTCAACTGCAGGCGCTGGCTGGCGAACCAGCCTGCGTACAGCACCAGCACATGGACCAGGTACACCGAATACGAACAGTCACCCAGCGCCTTGAGCAGCCGGTTGCCGCGGAACACCGGCTCCAGGGCGACGAAGGCCAGCACGATCATTGCGCTCGGCACGCCCCAGTGCAGCAAGCGCCGGGAAGCGTCCAGGTGGTAGATGGCAAGGCTTGCAACCGCCAGCAATGCCAACGGCAGCCAGCGGCCCTGGTGGATCAGCCCGCGACGGTGCAGCACGCCCAAGCCGATGCCGAGCAGGAATTCGTAGATGATGTCGTTGCTGTAGAAGCGGCTGAGCACGCCCAGTCGGCCCAGTATCTCGCTGGCCAGCAGCAGCGCGGCGGTGACCAGCAACTGGTGATGACGCTGGCGCACCAGGAAGGCCAGGCCGAACAGCAGGTAGAAGAACATCTCGAAGTTCAGCGTCCAGCCCACGTTCAGGGTCGGGTACAAGCCGTAGCCACCGGGGTTTTCCGCCGGAATGAACAGCAGCGACAGCAGCAGATGGTGCCAGCTGAATGCCTGGTGCGGCATCCATTGGCTGAAGGCCAGCAGCAGGGTTGCCATCAGCGCCGTGTAGAACCAGTAGGCCGGGACGATACGCAGCGCCCGGTTGAGCAGGAACTGGCGAGGCTCGATGGCCTTGTCGCAAGTCGACAGGTAGATGACCAGCCCGCTGATGACGAAGAAGATGTCGACGCCTGCGGCGCCGCGGTCGGTGAGCAGTTGGCCGATGGGGCCGGAGGCTTGGAAGTCGAAGAAGATCTGCATGAAATGGTGGCAGACCACCACCCAGGCGGCGAACGCCCGCAGTGCTTGAAGCGAATACAGCATGGAGTACCCTGCGATTGCCGGTGCATTGAGGCCTAGGCTCGAATGCAGGGGCGAGCGCTACGCGCTCGTTCGCGGGTAAACCCGCTCCCACAGGGTTAGCGCTGACCTCGAGAGCGGTGCCATACCTGTGGGAGCGGGTTTACCCGCGAAGGGCTGCAAAGCAGCCCCTTGCAATCGATCCGGACCACCCAGCAAGTCCGACCGCAGGGTAATCGGAAAGGTCAGCCCAACCGATCAGAGGTTCTCGTAGCGGTTCATGTCCAGCACGCCCGCCTCGACCGGTTCGGTCTCCTTGATGAAGCTGTTCAGGTCATGGAAATAGCGCCAGAACTCTGGGTGACTGCGACGCACACCCCAACGCATGACGATGCGCTCGAACCTGGCCGGGTCATCTTTCGCATACTCCATGTCCTCGACGAACTCCGGCACATCCTTGGTCGGGATGTTGAAGATGAAGTTGGGGTAGCTGCTGAGCACGCCCGGGTACAGCGTCAGGGTATCCAGCCCCGGCTGGTAGCGGTAAGCCTCGCCCAGCAGGAACGCCACGTTGCTGTGCGCGCGATTGCGCAGCAGGCTGTACACCTGGCGCTGGCCGCCCTGCCCTTCGATGCGCAGCATGGTCGCTTCGGGCAGCTGGTTGATCACCTTCAACCCGGCAGCCGGGCGCGACACCAGGCGGCTGAGCGACTGCTCGGCATTGCGGAACTCTTCGCTCACCTGCGGCCGCGAGCAGAATGCGCCCTGGCAGCGGTTGATCGGGTCAGGCGCGGCATTCAGGCTGCCGGTACGCTGCAACAGCTTCAGGCCGAAGTCGCGCTTGGGGTTGCGCGGGTCGAGCTGGATGCCGCTCGGGGTGTCGGTGTCGATGTCTTCATAATCCATCCACATCTTCACCTTGCCGCTGTTCTGGTACCAGTCGCCGAGGATCGCCTTGCGCTGGTCGGCCGGCATCAGGCGCAGGAAGTTGACCTCGGCGCCGTTGCGGATCAGGTCGAAGTACAGGCGCGTCTGCAACTGGTGCGAGACGTTGCCGAACACATCGAAGTTGACCGCCAGCTGGTAATAGGTGCGCTCGAACAACGGGTAGTCGAACAGCCACACGGTCAGCGGCACATCACCGATCAGGCCTTTGGTCACCGAGGCGCTGTCGAAGTGGCGGAAAATGCTCAGCAACGCGTTGTCGTTACCGGCCCACAGCGTCGCCCAGCCTGGTGCCGGCATGTCGGCATAGGCTTCGCGGCGCAGTTTTTCGTACTCGTTGCGCTTGTCACGGTAGGCGTGCCACAGGCTCAGCACGCTGCCCACGTCATCGATCTGCCCAGGCATGGCCAGCAGCGGCGTGGCCTCGCCACGGTACTTGGCATCGGTGATGTAGCGGTCGTGGGCCGGCTCCTGGAACAACGCCCAGAAGTTGTCGCGGATCACGTCGGTGGCGATCTGCCCACGGCATACCGGGCCACGGATGAAGGTGCGCACGAAGTACTCGGCGTTATCCAGCATGAACTGGTAGCGCGCCACGGCCGGGATCGCTTCGAAGGTTTCGAACGGGTTGGCCCGGTGGCGCGGGCCGTAGCCTGGCAGCGCGGTGGCATGCCAGTCGCCGGCGTAGAACAGTTGCTTGACCCGCTTGAGCTTCTGCGGCCCCATCGGGTAGGTGATGTGCGTCTTGTGCACGATCACGCCCTGCACCGGGATCAACCGGTAGTAGAAGTCGGTGCCCGGCGGGTCGTTGGGGCGGCGCGTGGCGATCAGGTCGACCGGCTGGCCGCTCGGTGTACGCGAACGTACCCACTGGAAGAAGTGGCCCTGCTCGCCACCAACGAAATAGATGTGCGCCAGGAACAGGTGCTCGTACAGCCAGCGGCCGACCAGCGCCTCGGTGGAGCCCGGGCGGTTGAGCAGCTCTTCCCAGTCGGCAATCTGCTTGGCTTCGGCCGCACTTGGCTTGATCGGCTGGTACTCGACCGGCGCACCGGCGGCCAGCCAGCGGCGCATGGTGTCGTATTCCTTGTCGGTCAGGCCGGTCACCGCCAGTGGCATGCCTTCCTTGGGGTGGGCGCCGGCATAGGCATCGAACTCATGCGGCAACGGGCACATGTTGTTGCGGTTCAGGCCCAGGACGATTTCCTCGGGCAGCTTGGCGTTGGGCGTGAGCGGGGTCTTGTGCCCCAGCTCGAGCATGCGCGCCATCAGCGCAGCCTGGCTGCCCTGGTTGTCGAGCACCGAGTAGAAGCCCTTCTTGCGCCACTCGCCCTCGCTGTGGGCGTCGTAGAACAGCCGCGTGGTGGGCACTGCCTTGCTGCGCTCGCCCTGGTACACCGGAACCTTGGTGGCGCCGCGCACCGCACCTTCGGGGCTTTCCAGCTTCAGCTGGCAGGCGGCGTCGTTGCAGGCGTGGCAGGCCACGCATTTCTCGGTGAAGATCGGTTGAATGTCCCGGGTGTAGGAAATAGCCGGGCTCGACTGGGGGGCTTGCCCGAACGCCACACTGCTGATGAGCAGGGCGAAAACGCCGGCAAGAATACGATGCACCATGTGCGGAAAGTCCTGGGTATTGAAAGCCATCACGATTTGTTGCCTGGTCGTCCTTGGGTGCCCTGCTTCGCCGACGCCCGCCCAACATGAGCCATTTTCATGCAAATGGGCGATGCGCCTAAAAACCGCGCAGCTTTGTTATGATTCTGCACCTTCTGAAATTTGCCCGACCAGGTAGTTCCTATGTCCGACCGCAGCGCTCGTCTCCAAGCACTCCAGAACGCACTCAAAGAGCGCATCCTGATCCTCGACGGCGGCATGGGTACTATGATCCAAAGCTACCGGCTCGAGGAACACGACTATCGTGGCACGCGTTTCGCCGATTGGCCAAGCGATGTCAAGGGTAACAACGACCTGTTGCTGCTCAGCCGCCCGGATGTGATCGCCGCCATCGAAAAGGCCTACCTGGATGCCGGCGCCGATATCCTCGAAACCAACACCTTCAACGCCACGCAGATTTCCCAGGCCGACTACGGCATGGAGTCGCTGGTCTACGAGCTGAACGTCGAGGGCGCGCGCATCGCCCGCCAGGTGGCCGATGCCAAGACCCTGGAAACCCCGCACAAGCCGCGCTTCGTCGCCGGCGTGCTCGGCCCTACCAGCCGCACCTGCTCGATTTCCCCGGACGTCAACGACCCCGGCTACCGCAACGTCACCTTCGACGAGCTGGTAACGAACTACATCGAGGCCACCCGCGGCCTGATCGAGGGCGGCGCCGACCTGCTGCTGATCGAGACCATCTTCGACACCCTCAACGCCAAGGCGGCGATCTTCGCCGTGCAGCAGGTGTTCGAGGAAGACGGCATCGAACTGCCGATCATGATCTCCGGCACCATCACCGACGCCTCGGGCCGTACCCTGTCGGGCCAGACCACCGAAGCGTTCTGGAACTCGGTACGCCACGCCAAGCCGATTTCCGTGGGCCTGAACTGCGCCCTCGGCGCCAAGGACCTGCGCCCGTACCTGGAAGAGCTGGCGACCAAGGCCGACACCCATGTCTCGGCCCACCCCAACGCCGGCCTGCCGAACGCCTTCGGTGAATACGACGAAACCCCGGCGGAAATGGCCGTGGTGGTCGAGGAGTTCGCCGCCAGCGGCTTCCTCAACATCATCGGCGGCTGCTGCGGCACCACCCCTGGCCACATCCAGGCCATCGCCGAGGCCGTGGCCAAGTACAAGCCGCGCGAGATTCCGGAAATTGCCAAGGCCTGCCGCCTGTCGGGCCTGGAGCCGTTCACCATCGACCGCCAGTCGCTGTTCGTCAACGTCGGCGAGCGCACCAACATCACCGGCTCCGCCAAGTTCGCCCGGCTGATCCGTGAAGAGAACTACACCGAAGCCCTGGAAGTCGCCCTGCAGCAGGTCGAGGCCGGCGCCCAGGTGATCGACATCAACATGGACGAAGGGATGCTCGACTCCCAGGCCGCCATGGTCCGCTTCCTCAACCTGATCGCCGGCGAGCCGGACATCTCGCGCGTGCCGATCATGATCGACTCGTCCAAGTGGGAAGTGATCGAAGCGGGCCTCAAGTGCATCCAGGGCAAGGGCATCGTCAACTCCATTTCCATGAAGGAAGGCGTCGAGCAGTTCAAGCACCACGCCCGCCTGTGCAAGCGCTATGGCGCTGCCGTGGTGGTGATGGCCTTCGACGAAGTCGGCCAGGCCGACACTGCCGCGCGCAAGAAGGAAATCTGCCAGCGCAGCTACGACATCCTGGTCAATGAAGTGGGCTTCCCGCCGGAAGACATCATCTTCGACCCGAACATCTTCGCCGTCGCCACCGGCATCGAAGAGCACAACAACTACGCCGTCGATTTCATCGAGGCCTGTGCCTACATCCGCGACCACCTGCCGCACGCCCTGAGTTCGGGCGGTGTGTCCAACGTGTCGTTCTCGTTCCGTGGCAACAACCCGGTGCGTGAAGCCATCCACTCGGTGTTCCTGTACCACGCGATCCAGAACGGCCTGACCATGGGTATCGTCAACGCCGGCCAGCTGGAGATCTATGACGAGATCCCGGCTGCCCTGCGTGAAAAGGTCGAGGACGTGGTGCTCAACCGTACCCCGCATGGCACCGACGCACTGCTGGCCATCGCCGACGACTACAAGGGCGGCGGCGCAACCAAGGAAGTGGAAAACGAAGAGTGGCGCTCGCTGCCGGTGGAAAAACGCCTGGAGCACGCGCTGGTCAAGGGCATCACCGCGTTCATCGTCGAAGACACCGAGGAATGCCGCCAGCAGTGCGCACGCCCGATCGAAGTGATCGAAGGCCCGCTGATGAATGGCATGAACGTGGTCGGCGACCTGTTCGGCGCGGGCAAGATGTTCCTGCCCCAAGTAGTCAAGTCGGCCCGCGTGATGAAACAGGCGGTAGCACACCTGATCCCCTTCATCGAAGCCGAGAAAGGCGACAAGCCGGAAGCCAAGGGCAAGATCCTGATGGCCACGGTAAAAGGCGACGTGCACGACATCGGCAAGAACATCGTCGGCGTGGTGCTGGGCTGCAACGGCTATGACATCGTCGACCTCGGCGTGATGGTGCCGGCCGAGAAGATCCTGCAAACCGCCCGCGACGAGAAGTGCGACATCATCGGCCTGTCCGGCCTGATCACGCCGTCGCTGGACGAGATGGTCCACGTTGCCCGCGAAATGCAGCGCCAGGGCTTCCAGTTGCCGCTGATGATCGGCGGCGCCACCACCTCCAAGGCGCACACCGCGGTCAAGATCGAGCCCAAGTACAGCAACGACGCCGTGGTCTACGTCACCGACGCCTCGCGTGCGGTGGGCGTTGCCACCCAGTTGCTGTCCAAGGAGCTGAAAGCCGGCTTCGTCGAGAAGACCCGCCAGGAATACGAAGAAGTACGCGAGCGCACCGCCAACCGCAGTGCCCGCACCGAGCGCCTGAGCTATGCCCAGGCTATCGCCGCCAAGCCGCAGTACGACTGGGCTGGCTACCAGCCAGCGGTGCCCTCCTTCACCGGCGTCAAGGTGCTGGAAGACATCGACCTGCGCACCCTGGCCGAGTACATCGACTGGACCCCGTTCTTCATTTCCTGGGACCTGGCCGGCAAGTTCCCGCGCATCCTCACCGACGAAGTGGTCGGCGAGGCGGCCACGGCGCTGTACAAGGATGCCCGCGAGATGCTCGACAAGCTGATCGACGAAAAGCTCATCAGCGCCCGCGCGGTGTTCGGCTTCTGGCCGGCCAACCAGGTGGCCGATGACGATATCGAGGTGTACGGCGAGGACGGCCAGGCCCTGGCTACCCTGCACCACCTGCGCCAGCAGACCATCAAGCCGGACGGCAAGCCCAACTGGTCGCTGGCCGACTTCGTCGCGCCGAAGGCCAGTGGCGTTACCGACTACGTGGGCGGTTTCATCACCACCGCCGGCATCGGTGCCGAGGAAGTGGCCAAGGCCTACCAGAACAAGGGCGACGACTACAGCTCGATCATGGTCAAGGCCCTGGCCGACCGCCTGGCCGAGGCCTGTGCCGAATGGCTGCACGAGCAGGTGCGTAAAGAGCACTGGGGTTATGCCCGCGACGAACACCTGGACAACGAGGCGCTGATCAAGGAGCAGTACCGCGGCATTCGCCCGGCCCCCGGCTACCCGGCCTGCCCGGACCACACCGAGAAGGAAACCCTGTTCCGCCTGCTTGACGGCACTGCCATCGGCGAGACCGGGCCGAGCGGCGTGTTCCTCACCGACCACTTCGCGATGTTCCCGGCGGCGGCGGTCAGCGGCTGGTACTTTGCCCACCCGCAGGCGCAGTACTTTGCCGTGGGCAAGGTCGACAAGGACCAGATCGAGCGCTACAGCGCGCGCAAGGGCCAGGATGTGAGTGTCAGCGAGCGCTGGTTGGCGCCTAACCTGGGTTACGACAGCTAAGACCCTTGGGGCCGCTTTGCGGCCCATCGCGACACAAGGCCGCTCCTACAGGAGAATGCAATCCCTTGTAGGAGCGGCCTTGTGTCGCGATGGGCTGCACAGCAGCCCCAATAGCCACCTACACTGTCCCTGATTGCCTCTGATTTCCTCAGGAGCCACCATGGACGATTCCAGCCAGGGCAAGCCCCCTACCTTCTGGCAGATGCTGCACAGCATCCTCGCTGCCGCCTTCGGCGTGCAAAGCGGCAAGAACCGCGCCCGCGACTTCACACACGGCAAGGCCAGCCATTTCATTGCGCTGGGGACGCTGTTCACCCTGGTGTTCATTGCCGTGCTGATCGGCCTGGTGCAGTTGGCCCTGCACCTTGCGCGCTAGCAAAAACGCCTGCGGGACTCCCTCCCGCAGGCGCTCTGGCTGCATCACGGTCTTGAATACAAGTCTACTGGTGGCTGACCCAATACACGGCAGTGACCACCACCAGAACGATCAGGCAGAGGATCGCCCAGGCATCGACGCTGCTGTCAGCTTTGCGGACCTTGGTTGAGTTTCCCATTGCATTGCCTCTTGTAGTGGTTATGGGAATGCACTTCACCACCAGCAGTTAAGACGAGCAATGCCCTTCCCTCAAGCAGGGTCTTTCAATAATTGATCGGTGATGTCAGAAACGGGTACTGGTAGTCGGGCGGCCGCCCTTCGGCACTGTAATGCTGGAAATCGATGCCGTAGTCGGGCCGCTCCAGCAGTTTCAGCCAACGGGTTGCCTTGGCCTGGTCGATCGGCTGCAACACCGGCACGCGATGCTCGCGCAGGCCGTCACGGTTCACTGCCAGCCCCTGGGCATCATCGTGCAGCATCACCATCGCCCAGCCGCCGAGGGTGAAATGCCCGCCCATCAGCACGCTCAGGCGCCCGTCGATACGTGCGTGCAGGGCCTCTGGCGAGCTGTTGATGGCGCTGAACAGCACATCGCGCCCTGGCTTGCGCCCCGCCTCCTCGAACGCCTGCATGGCACCAAAGGCCATTTCGTCGTTGGCCGACCACACCAGGCGGGTGGCCGGGTAGCGCTCCAGCAGTTGCTGCGCCTGCTCGTAAGCGCGCTGGCGGCTCCAGCCGCCATATACCACCTGGCGCAGGCGCACCTGGGGGAAGTCGGCCAGGGCCCGGCGCATGCCTTCCTCGCGCAGTTGCGAGGCCGGGGTGGTCTTGACCCCGGCAAACGCCAGCAGGTCCACCGGCCCGCTGTCACGGGGCAATTGCGCGACCATCTGGTGCAACATCTGGAAGCCCGCCTGCTCGTCGTTGGCCGTCAAGGTGCCCAGCAGCTCGGCATACTTGTCGGGCTGGGCCTCGATGCTGCGGGCCTGGCTGGCAGTCAGGCCGTTGTTGACCAGGAACAGCTTGACCCCGCTGCCGCGCGACAGGCGGATGATCTCCGGCGCCACGTACTGCTCGTTGACCAGTACCAGGTAATCCGGGCGCTGCGCCCCGCCCAGGATCGCCCTGGCCTGGGTCAGCGCCAGGTCGGCGCGGCGTTCGCTGTACTCCACGCGCAGGGTCATGCCCAGCTCGTCTGCGGCGGCCTGCATGAAGCGCGTATAACTGGTCCAGAACGTCTCGGTAGACAGCCCCGGATTGAGGAAAACCACCGAAGCCGGCTGCGCGCTCGCCGCCAGCGGCAAGGCAAGACACAAGCTTTGGCACAATGCCTTGAGCATGGGCTGACATCCCTGCGAAGCAAACATCGGATTATAAACGCCAGGCCACGCCCAACGCACAAATGGCAGTCAGTCTCACATAGTCCATTTGGTTCTTTTCATATGCAAAAACATCACTTTAGCGCATAAACGCAACCTGCTATCGTTCCCCGGCTCCGAAGCGGAGTGCGCGGCCGTGCGCGCGAATAGCTGCATGCCTGAGACAGGACTTTTATGTACGTATACGACGAGTACGATCAGCGGATCATCGAGGACCGCGTCAAGCAGTTCCGTGATCAGACCCGCCGCTATCTGGCCGGTGAGCTGAGCGAAGAAGAATTCCGCCCTCTGCGCCTGCAGAACGGCCTTTACATCCAACGTTTCGCACCGATGCTGCGCGTCGCCGTGCCGTACGGCCAGCTGAACGCCACCCAGGTCCGCACCCTGGCCAGGATCGCCCGCGACTACGACAAGGGCTACGCCCACATCTCCACCCGCCAGAACGTGCAGTACAACTGGCCGGCACTGGAAGACATCCCGGACATCCTCGCCGAACTGGCCACCGTGCAGATGCACGCGATCCAGACCAGCGGCAACTGCCTGCGCAACACCACCACCGACCAGTTCGCCGGTGTAGCCGCAGACGAAATCGTCGACCCGCGCCCGTGGTGCGAAATCGTCCGCCAGTGGACCACCTTCCACCCGGAATTCGCCTACCTGCCGCGCAAGTTCAAGATTGCCATCAACGGCTCGCAGGAAGACCGCGCCGCCATCGAAGTGCACGACATCGGCCTGGAGCCGGTGCGCAATGCCGCTGGCGAGCTGGGCTTCCGTGTGCTGGTCGGTGGCGGCCTGGGCCGTACCCCGGTGGTGGGCTCGTTCATCAACGAGTTCCTGCCGTGGCAGGACCTGATCAGCTACCTCGACGCCATCCTGCGCGTGTACAACCGTTACGGTCGTCGTGACAACAAGTACAAGGCGCGGATCAAGATCCTGGTCAAGGCCCTTACCCCGGAAGTGTTCGCCGAGAAGGTCGAGGCCGAAATGGTCCACCTGCGCGGCGGCAGCACCACGCTGACCGAAGCCGAAGTGCAGCGTGTATCGCGCCACTTCGTTGACCCGGCCTACCTGGCCCTGGACAACTTCGACTACGCCGCCCAGGACGCCGAGTACCCAGGCTTCGCCCGCTGGCGCTCGCGCAACACCCGCGCCCACAAGCGCCCTGGCTACGTGGCCGTGACCCTTTCGCTGAAGCCCACCGGCGTTGCCCCGGGCGACCTGACCGACAAGCAGCTGGACGCCGTGGCCGACCTGGCCGAGCGCTACAGCTTCGGCTTCCTGCGCACCTCGCACGAGCAGAACATCATCCTCGCCGACGTCGAGCAGCGCCAACTGCACGCCCTGTGGCTGGAACTGCGCGAAAGCGGCTTCGCCACCCCGAACATCGGCCTGCTGACCGACATCATCTGCTGCCCGGGTGGTGACTACTGCTCGCTGGCCAACGCCAAGTCGATCCCGATCGCCGAATCCATCCAGCGCCGCTTCGACGACCTGGACTACCTGTTCGACATCGGCGAGATCGACCTGAACATCTCCGGCTGCATGAACGCCTGCGGCCACCACCACGTGGGCCACATCGGCATCCTCGGCGTGGACAAGAAGGGCGAGGAGTTCTACCAGGTGTCGCTGGGCGGCAATGCCGCGCGTGGCGCGAGCCTGGGCAAGATCCTCGGCCCGTCCTTCGCACAGGATGATATGGCCGATGTGATCGAGAAGCTGATCGCCGTGTACGTCGAGCAACGTACCGAGGAAGAGCGTTTCATCGACACCTACCAGCGTATCGGCATCGACCCCTTCAAGGAACGCGTCTATGCAGCGAATCATTAAGAACAACCAGATCGTCGACGAAACCTGGCATCTGCTGCCCAAGGAAACGTCCTTTGACGAGCTGACCAACTGCGACGACTACATCGTCCCGCTGCAGATGTGGCGCGACCATGCCCACGTACTCAAGGCCCGCGACGGCGGCCTGGGCGTGTGGCTGGACAGCGACGAGCAAGCGGAAGAAATCGGCGAGGACGTGCAGCACTTCCAGGTCATCGCACTGAACTTCCCGGCGTTCACCGACGGGCGCAACTACTCCAATGCGCGCCTGCTGCGTGACCGCTACAAGTTCAAGGGCGAACTGCGCGCCATTGGCGACGTGCTGCGCGACCAGCTGTTCTTCATGGCCCGTTGCGGTTTTGACGCGTTCGCCATCCGTGCCGACAAGGACCCGGAAGACGCGTTGCAAAGCCTGAAGGACTTCTCGGTGACCTACCAGGCCGCCACCGACGAGCCGCTGCCGCTGTTCCGCCGCCGCTGATCGTCACCTTGCAATGCCAGACGGCCCGCCTCTATGGCGGGCCGTTTCGTTTTTCTGTACTGGCCTCTTCGCGGGTGAACCCGCTCCCACAGGTACTGCACCCTTCTTGAGTGCGGCGCGGCCCCTGTGGGAGCGGGTTCACCCGCGAAGAGGCCGGTACAGGTTTACCCTGCATTCCCTCAGCAACAGTCAAGGCACAGCGACCTATTCTTGCCTCCCGGTCAAATGACCTTGGCCCCGCCCCACCTTAATCAATCCCCCTCAAAGCCGCACACTGCTCCCCACACGAAGAGCGATCGAACCCGAGCGACCAGGCTCGATTCGGCTCACCCCTCACTCACCAGGAGCAGATCCATGAGCATTCCATCCTTCGGCCTCGGCACCTTCCGCCTCACCGGCCAGGCCGTCATCGATTCGGTCAAGTCGGCCCTGGAACTGGGCTACCGGGTCATCGACACCGCGCAGATCTACCAGAACGAAGCCGACGTCGGCCAGGCCATCGCCGAAAGCGGCGTCAAGCGCGACGAGCTGTTCATCACCACCAAGATCTGGGTCGAAAACTACGCCGCCGACAAGCTGATCCCGAGCCTGCGCGACAGCCTGCAGAAACTGCGCACCGACTACGTCGACCTGCTGCTGATCCACTGGCCTGCCCCAGGCAACGGCGTTGAGCTGCGCGAGTACATGAGCGCCCTGGCCGAAGCCAAGAAGCTGGGCCTGACCCGCCAGATCGGTGTGTCCAACTTCAACATCGAACTGACCCGCCAGGCCATCGAAGTGGTCGGCAAAGGCGAAATCGCCACCAACCAGATCGAACTCAGCCCGTACCTGCAGAACAGCAAGCTGACCGCGTTCCTCAAGGAGCAAGGCATCACCGTCACCTCGTACATGACCCTGGCCTACGGCAAAGTCCTGAAGGACTCGGTTCTGGCCGACATCGCCGCCAAGCACAAGGCCACCGTCGCCCAGGTTGCCCTGGCCTGGGCCCTGCAGCTGGGCTACGCGGTGATCCCGTCGTCGACCAAGCGCGAAAACCTGGCCAGCAACCTGCTCGCCCGTGACCTGAAGCTGGACGCCGACGACATGGCACGCATCGCCAAGCTCGAGCGCAATGGCCGCGAAGTCAGCCCTGACGGCCTGGCGCCAATCTGGGATTGATACCATGACCACGCCTCTCGAACGCCTGACCGCTGGCGGCTTCAGCATCGGCCTGGAAGCACCGCTGGACCACGACTGGACGCCCGCCGGCGACCAGGCGCGGCGCCGCGATGGCCGCCAGTTCGGCGAGCCGGACCTGGCCCGCCACACAGAACTGGCACAACTGGCCGACCGCCTGGGCTACCGCGCCCTGTGGGTCCGCGATGTGCCGCTGTACGACCCGTCGTTCGGCGACGCCGCCCAGGTGTTCGAGGTGTTTGC
Source organism: Pseudomonas sp. B5(2017) (assembly GCF_002112825.1). Taxonomy (NCBI): domain Bacteria; kingdom Pseudomonadati; phylum Pseudomonadota; class Gammaproteobacteria; order Pseudomonadales; family Pseudomonadaceae; genus Pseudomonas; species Pseudomonas sp. B5(2017). The sequence goes on along the minus strand of NZ_NEIR01000001.1, from coordinate 115,259 downwards.
CTACCTCGGCTACCTGGCCGGGGTAACCCGCGACATCCTGCTTGGCACGGCTGCCGTGGTGCTGCCGATTCGCGAACCGCTGCTGACCCTGAAATCGGCCAACAGCGTGCAGCGCCTCAGTGGCAACCGCCTGCTGCTGGGCGTGGCCAGTGGTGACCGGCCAGTGGAGTACCCACTGTTCGGTCGGGATTTCGAGGGGCGTGGCAACACCTTCCGCGAACAGGTCGCGCTGCTGCGTGATGGTGCCAACGGCCACCTGCCCGAAGGGCTGGCCGTACTACCCAGCACCGCTTCGCCGCTACCGTTGCTGGTAGCCGGCCTGGCCCAGCAGAGCCCGGCATGGATCGGCAGCAACCTGGACGGCTGCCTTGCCTACCCCGGCACAGCGGACGACCACCGGCAGCGGGTCGCCGCCTGGCGCGCGGTGGCGGGCAACAAGCCTTACAGCAGCTTCATCCACCTGGACCTGGCGGACAACCCCGACGAACCGCTGCAACGCTGGCGCTTCGGTTTCCGCGGCGGCCGCAAGGCGCTGGCGACCGAGCTCGGCGCCCTGCGTGCGGCGGGCGTCGACCATATCGGCCTGCACCTGCGGCGCAACGTGCGGCCGCTGGACGAAACCCTGCGCGAAATCGCCGAATACGTATTGCCACAATTCCATGAGACAAAAACCCAACTGACGGAGGCCACACCATGACAGGAACACGCGCAATGAAAGCCGGGCGCGTCCTGTTTGCCCTGGCCATCGGCGCCTTCGGCATCGGCACCACCGAGTTCACCCCGATGGGCCTGCTGCCGGTGATCGCCCAAGGTGTCGATGTCAGCATCCCCAGCGCTGGCATGCTGATTACCGCCTATGCCATCGGGGTGATGGTCGGTGCGCCGATCATGACCCTGCTGTTCAGCCGTTTCGGCAAGCGCGCCGCGCTGATGGCGCTGATGGCCATCTTCACCCTCGGCAACCTGCTGTCGTCGCTGTCACCGGACTACTACACCCTGCTCGCCTCGCGCCTGGTCACCAGCCTCAACCACGGCGCGTTCTTCGGCCTTGGCGCGGTAGTGGCTGCCAGCGTGGTGCCCAAGGAGAAACAGGCCAGTGCCGTGGCCACCATGTTCATGGGCCTGACCATCGCCAACATCGGCGGCGTGCCGGCCGCCACCTGGATTGGCCAGCAGGTCGGCTGGCGCATGGCCTTTGCCGGTACCGCCGTGCTGGGCCTGCTGGCCATGGCCGCGCTGTGGTATGCCCTGCCCAAGGGTGAACGCGGCAGCGTGCCGCACGTGCGCAAGGAGCTGGCGGTCATCGCCCGCCCCAGCGTGCTGCTGGCAATGGCCACCACCGTGCTCGGTGCCGGCGCCATGTTCACCTTGTACACCTACGTGGCACCGGTACTGGCCGAACTGACCGGCGCCTCGGACAGCTTCGTCACCCTCGGCCTGGTGCTGATCGGTGTGGGCTTCACCCTGGGCAACAGCCTGGGTGGCCGCCTGGCCGACTGGTCGCTGGATGGGGCGGCGCGGATCTTCCTCGCGGCACTGGCAGTGATCATGCTGCTGATGCCGCTGGTGCTCGGCAGCCACATCGGCGCCGCCATCGCCTTGCTGGTGTGGGGCATGTTCACCTTCGCCGTGGTACCGCCGCTACAGATGCGGGTGATGATCGCCGCCATCGAAGCACCGGGGCTGGCCTCGTCGATCAACGTCGGCGCGTTCAACCTGGGCAATGCCGTGGGCGCGGCGCTGGGTGGTGCGGTGATCAGCCTGGACCTGGGCTATGCGGCAGTGCCGATGGCAGGTGGCGTGCTGGCGGCTGCCGGGCTGCTGCTGGTGTGGCTGGGCGGGCGTAGCAAGGCTGCCGGGAAAACCGCAGCCGACGCAGCCTGACAGAGCCCCCCCTGTAGGAGCGGCCTTGTGTCGCGATGGGCCGCAAGGCGGCCCCAAGGTGCTTGCGTCAACTCTGGAGCTATTGGGGCTGCTACGCAGCCCTGTCGCGACACAAGGCCGCTCCTACACGTGGACCGCGCCTGGTATGGCACCTCGGCATTGTTCCACGCACTGCAATTATGATGTGCCAGGCACACCCATTCTCTGTTCGGCCAGCGGCTACTACTCTCCTACCAGCCAATCGAACTGAGGAGTACCCCGATGTCCCGCCCACCCCTGCCGCCCTTCACCCGCGAAAGCGCCATCGAAAAGGTCCGCCTGGCCGAGGATGGCTGGAACGGCCGCGACCCGGCCAAGGTCGCGCTTGCCTATACCATCGACACCGTCTGGCGTAACCGCGCCGAGTTCCCCCGCGGCCGTGCCGAGGTCGAGGCGTTCCTGACGCGTAAATGGAACCATGAACTGGAGTACCGCCTGATCAAGGAGCTGTGGGCCTTCACCGGCAACCGCATTGCCGTGCGCTATGCCTACGAGTACCACGACGACAGCGGCCAGTGGTACCGCGCCTATGGCAACGAGAACTGGGAGTTTGCCGAGGACGGGCTGATGCAGAACCGTCATTCGAGCATCAACGAGCACCCTATCAGCGAAGCCGAGCGCAAGTTCCGCTGGCCGTTGGGCCGGCGCCCGGATGATCACCCCGGGCTCAGCGAACTGGGGCTCTGATCAGCCCTGCGGCAGCATGACCCTGACTTCCAGCCCGCCACCCGGGCGGTTGCCCAGGGTCACGCTGCCCCCCTGCTCCAGCACGATGGCCCGTGCTGCGGGCAGGCCCAACCCCACGCCACCGGTATTGCGGTTGCGTGAACCTTCGATACGGTAGAACGGCGCGAATACCTGCTCATGCAGCTCCGGCGCGATGCCCGGCCCGCGATCCAGCACGGTAATCTCGATCTGCCTGGCGCTTACCGCCAGCACCACCGTTGGCTCACAGCCGTATTTCGCTGCATTGTCGATCAAGTTGACCAGCACGCGCTTGATACCCACGGGCCGCCCCGTGTACACACAGCGGCGCGGCCCGCTGAGGCCGACCTCGACCCCCGCGTCCTTGAAGTCGTCCACCACGGTCAGCAGCAGCTCGCCCAGGTCGAATACGGTCGTCTGTTCCAGCCGTGCGTCATCACGGAAGAACTCCAACGCCGCATCGACCATCGCCTGCATCTCGTCGACGTCCTTGAACAACTTGGCCTGTAGCTGGGCATCGTCGATGAACTCGGCGCGCAAGCGCATGCGCGTCAGCGGCGCACGCAAGTCATGGGAAATGGCCGCAAGCATCTGGGTGCGGTCGTTGAGAAAATGCTTGAGCTGCGCCTGGGTGGCATTGAACGCGAGAATGGCCTGGCGCAGGTCGTGCGGGCCGACCACCGGAATGGGCGGGGCGTTGAAGTCCTTGCCAAAACGCCGCGCACCTTCGGCAAAGCGTTCCAGCGGCTTGGCCAGGTAGCGCGTGGCCAGCAGCGCGACGGCAAGGCTGGAAACCAGCATCAGGCCGAGGATGATCAGGTTGCGCGGCAGTTCATCCAGGCCCCAGCTACGGCTGGTGGCACGGAACAGCACCCAGGACTTGTCGCTCAGCTCGATCATCAGCGCATAACCACGTTCAGGTGCGTACTCCGGCATATCGGACGGTTCGAAAGCCTCCACCCTGGCATCCGGGCGCTTTAGCAGTGCGCGCAGGATAGGCGTGCCCTCGCTGAACTCGGCATCGACCAGCACTGGCACGCCCGCTTCGTCATGGCGGCGCAGCCAGCGCACGGAATATGAGCCGTCGCCCGCCGCACTGGCGATGTTGGCACGCTGCGCCATGGGCGCGGCATCGAGGATGCGGGTGACCGCTGCAACCTTCTCGATCACCCCGCTCTCCAGCAGCGGTGGCTGCGCCCAGACGCTCAGCAACAGGCTGAACAGCCCCTTGAGCAGCAGCAGGAACAGCATCGCCGTCAGGGTGGTCAGTGCGATCCAGCGGGCAATGGTGATCCTGGGCCGTGGCAGGGCCTGGCGAACCCTGGCCAGCAGCTTCATCGCTTCGCGACCGTGGGCGTGAACAGATAACCGGCATTGCGCAGGGTACGGATCAAGGGCTCGTTGCCGTTGTCGGTTTCAAGCTTGCGGCGCAGCCGGCTCACCTGGACGTCGATGCTGCGGTCATAGGCGTCGTAAGCATCGCCACGAGCCATGTCCAGCAACTGCTGGCGGCTGAGCACCCGCCGCGGATGCTCGGCGAACACCAGCAGCAGCTCGAACTCACCGTTGGACAAGGGGATCATGACGTTGTCCGGCGAACGCAGCTCGCGCCGCACCACATCCAGCCGCCAGCCGGCAAACTCCAGGGTCGCGCAGGCATGGCCCGCCGCGCCCCCGGCCGCTTCGCCGGCACGGCGCAGCACTGCCCTCACCCGGGCCAGCAGTTCACGGGCGGCGAACGGCTTGGTCAGGTAGTCGTCTGCCCCCAGCTCCAGGCCAACCACCCGGTCACTCAACTCGCCCATGGCGGTGAGCATGATCACTGCCACCTTGTGCTCGGCCAGCAAGCGCTGGCACAACACCAGGCCACTGTCACCAGGCAGCATCACATCCAGAATGACCAGGTCCGGCACCCGCCGCTCGACGGCCTGCCACAGCGCCTTGCCATCCCTGGCCACATCAACCTCGTAGCCATGCTGGCAGAGAAACTTCTGCAGCAGGTCGAGCACCTCGACATCATCGTCGACTATCAGCAAATGGCTCACAAAAAAGCACCGCAAAACAAGGTTACCAAGCCGTACTTTAAGGCCATCCCCACGCAGCCGTCATATATTTCAACCCGGAAACAAAGTGTCGACGCCGAGACAATCCGGACATCCCCAGGCAAAGAAAACTGCGCAGCATCGCCGCCAGTTCTTGCCAGGAATGTATCTATGTCCCGTTCATCATCCGCCTCCCGTTCAGCGCGCTCCGCCGCGCTGGCCTTGTCGTTGCTTGCAGCGGGAGGCTGCAGCCAACGTGCACCGGCCACGGCGGCCTGCGGCAATGTCGCCTATCAGGTCAGTGACCCGGCCGAGCCCGCCAACCGCGCCGTTTTCGCCTTCAACCGCACGGTCGATGACTATCTGCTGGCCCCCGTCGCCCGGGGCTACACCGCGCTGCCCGGTTTTGCCCAACAGGGCATGCACAACTTTGCCAGCAACTTCGGTGAGCCCAAGGTGTTCGTCAACGACCTGCTGCAGGGCAATGGCGAACGGGCGATGACCAGCCTCTCCCGCTTCATCTTCAACACCACCCTGGGTGTGGCGGGGCTGGTCGACGTGTCTGGCAAGATGGGGCTGAGCCAGCACCGCTCGGACTTTGGCCAGACCTTCGGGGTGTGGAACATCGCCGCTGGCCCCATTGTCGAGCTGCCGCTGCTGGGCACCCACAACCTGCGCGATGCCACCGGCACGCTGCTGGGCCTGGCACTGGACCCGTTTGGCGGCAACAGCGATACCGTAGAAACCATGGGCAACGTAGCCACGGCCGGCGGCATCGTCGATGCACGGGCCGAAGCACTGCCATTGACCGACCTGCTGCGCACCTGGCCTGACTACTACGTTGCGCTGCGTGACTACACCGCGCAGCGGCGCAGCAACCGGGTGGCAGAAGGCAAGGCCGGCGAGCCGGGGGCGTGGCCAGTGGATTGTGCAGGGGGTGCCCGTGAAGAATGATGCCCAAGCCGCCATGCTGCTGTTCAGGCGCCTGGAAGGCGCTGCCCGGCAACCGCTGTTGCTGCATGAACTGGAGGCCCGTGTTTCGGCCGATGGCCGGAGCCTGGTGCTGAGCCGCTATCGCGAACGCTTTACCGCCGAAGGCAAGCCCTACCGGCACGAGGCTCATCGCAGCGTACCGATTGCAGCATTGCTGCGCTGGGTGGCGCGGCACGAACGATGAATCCGAGGGCGGCCAGGTATTAGCAGGGACCCTGTGGGAGCGGCTTTAGCCGCGAACACCGGCGCAGCCGGTGCCATGCACCGCGTTGGATTCTTCGCGGGTAAACCCGCTCCCACAGGGTACGCGGACCGCTTGCGAATTCAGGGCGTCAGGCCCGGAATGTCCGAAACGCGACAGTGGCTGCCTGTTCGGCGTGAGACAGGCAAACCGGGCACTGGCTACCCTTCTTCGGCAAATGCCTTGTTCCCTTTCGCCAGAAGAAGATCGCCCATGACGACCTCCACCGCCTCCATGGCCGCCACCACGCCTGCCGACCAACCCCAGGGCTTTCTGGTCCGCATCGTCGGCGCTGCCGCATTCGCCCACCTGCTCAACGACCTGATCCAGGCCGTGCTGCCATCCATCTACCCGATGCTCAAGAGCGATTTCGCGCTGAGCTTTGCCCAGATCGGCTGGATCGCCCTGATTTACCAGGTGACCGCGTCCCTGCTGCAACCCTGGGTCGGCCTGTACACCGACAAGCACCCGCAACCCTACCTGCTGCCGGCCGGCATGCTGGTGACGCTGGTGGGCATCGCCCTGCTCGCCTTCGCCAGCAGCTATGAAATGCTGCTGGTGGCCGCGGCGGTGGTCGGCGTGGGCTCGGCGACCTTCCACCCCGAAGCCTCGCGAGTGGCCAGGATGGCCTCCGGTGGGCGCTTCGGCACCGCGCAGTCGACCTTCCAGGTCGGTGGCAACACCGGCTCGGCCCTCGGCCCGCTGCTGACCGCTGCCATCGTCATTCCGCACGGCCAACCGGCCATTGCCTGGTTCATGCTGGCGGCCGCGCTGGCGGTATTCGTGCTGTTGCGGGTGACCGGCTGGACCGTACGCCACGGCCAGACCCGGCTCAAGTCCTTCGCCGGCCAGCAGGCCCCCGGCCTGTCGCGTGGCGCCATGTGGCGCGCCGTGGCGGTTATCGCCGTGCTGATGTTCGCCAAGTTCGTCTACATCGCTTCGTTCACCAACTACTTCACCTTCTACCTGATCGAGCATTTCGGCCTGAGCGTGCAGCACAGCCAGCTGTACCTGTTCGTGTTCCTCGCGGCCGTGGCCCTGGGCACCTTCGCCGGTGGCCCGGTGGGTGACCGTATCGGGCGCAAGGCGGTGATCTGGGTCTCGTTCCTCGGCGTGGCGCCCTTCGCCCTCGCCCTGCCCTACGCCAACCTGGCCTGGACGGCGGTACTGGCGGTGGCCATCGGCCTGGTGATGTCCTCGGCCTTCGCCGCCCTGGTGGTGTATGCCCAGGAGGCCGTGCCGGGCCGGGTCGGCATGGTGTCGGGGGTGATGTTCGGGTTGATGTTCGGTATCAGCGGCATCGGCGCCGCCGGGCTTGGCGAACTGGCCGACCGGCATGGCATCGAGTGGGTGTACCAGATCATCTCGTTCCTGCCGCTGCTGGGGTTGGCCACCGCGCTGCTGCCGGCAACCCGCTCGCAAGCCCGCCCAAGCCGCTGCTGTTAAAGTGGGCGTGCCAGGCTGCCCGTACAAGAGGTTGAAATGCTGAAGCCGCAGCACGAATTGCTGGTGGAGGTGGATGAGTGGAGCTGGGAGGTGGGCAGCCGTGCGACGGACTACCCGACCGACTGGTTCATCGAGCCCCACAGCCATGCCAAGCACCAACTGATCTATGCCATCAAAGGCCTGATGATCGTCGAGTCCGGTAACGAACGCTGGACCGTGCCACCCAGCCGCGGCGTATGGATGCCCTGCGGCCAGGTGCACGCGATCCGCTGCGTGGGCGATGTAAAGATGCGCAGTGTGTTCGTGCGCACCGACGCGGCAGTGCAGTTGCCCGTGCAGAGCAAGGCTATCAGCATCTCGCCGTTGCTCAGCGAACTGATCAAGGCCTCCGTAGGCTTTACCGCGCCGTTTGCCGAAGACTCGCGTGAAGCCCGGGTGATGCGCCTGATCCTCGACGAGATCTGCGTGCTGCCGACCTTGCCACTGAAGCTGTCGCAGCCCGGCGACAAACGCCTGCAGGCAATCTGCGCCGCGCTGCACGAGCGGCCTGACGATAACGCCACCGTGGCCGACTGGGGCCAGCAGCTGGGGGTGGACGAAAAGACCATCCAGCGCCTGTTCCGCAAGGAAACCGGCATGACCTTCGGCCAGTGGCGCCAGCAGGCGCGGCTGATGCAGGCACTGGAGCGGATCGCCCTGGGCGAGCGGATCATCGATGTGGCGGGGACGCTGGGGTATGACAGCCCAAGTGCCTTCGCCAGCATGTTCAAGCGCCAGTTCGGTATCACGCCGAGTCAGTTCTTCAAATAGCCTGTAGGAAACATATGAGATCGCCCCGCGTCGCCTGATCTCGCACAGCAACCCTGTCAAGCCGTGTACAGTACCCTCACAACAAAGCCCCCAGAAGGAGCCCGGCACATGACCGTGACGCTGTCCCCCCTACAGATCGACTGCGATTTCGACTCCGGCAACATCCAGGTGCTGGATGCCAGCAACCCGGCCCGGGTGCACCTGGCCATCCGCCCGGACACCCACAGCGGCCACTACCAGTGGTTCCACTTCAAGGTCAGCGGGCTTACGCCGGGCCAGGTCCATCGCTTCAGCCTCGACAACGCCTCCGGTTCCTCCTACAAGAACGCCTGGAGCGGCTACAACGCCGTGGCCTCCTACGACCAGCAAACCTGGTTTCGCGTCCCCAGCCAGTTCGACGGCACGGCGCTGTCGTTCGAGGTAAAGGCCGAACAGCCGCACATCTGGTTCGCCTACTTCGAGCCCTACCCGCGCGCGCGCCACAACCAGCTGATCGAGCGTGCACGGCAACTGCCGGGGGTCGAATTGCTCGCCAGTGGCCGCAGCGTACAGGGCCGCGACATTCCCCTGCTGCGTGCCGGTGATGGTGCCGCAGGCAAACGCAAGCTGTGGCTGATTGCCCAGCAACACCCGGGCGAACACATGGCCGAATGGTTCATGGAGGGCGTGATCGACCGCTTGCAGGCCAACGACGAGGTGATCCGGCAGTTGCTGGCCAAGGCCGACCTGTACCTGATCCCCAACATGAACCCCGACGGCGCCTTCCTCGGCCACCTGCGCACCAACTTCAAGGGCAAGGACCTCAACCGTGCCTGGCAGGACGCCAGCGTCGAGCTCAGCCCCGAGGTGTTCTTCGCCCAGGCGCAGATGAAGCAATACGGCGTGGATGCGTTCATCGACGTGCATGGCGACGAGGAGATTCCCCATGTGTTCACCGCGGCCTGCGAGGGCAACCCCGGCTACACGCCGCGTCTGGCCAAGCTGGAAGAGCAGTTCCGCAGCACCCTGTGCAGCCTGACCCGCGACTTCCAGACCGTGCATGGCTACACCCGCGACGAACCGGGGCAAGCCAACACGACGCTGGCCTGCAATGCGGTGGGGATGGCGCATGACTGCCTGTCACTGACCTTGGAAATGCCCTTCAAGGACCATGACGACGCTCCGAATGCCGTCACCGGGTGGTCGGGGGCGCGCTCGAAGGCGTTGGCCGGGGCGGTGCTGGAGACATTGGCGAAGATGGTTGGCGATTTGCGCTGAGGCCCCTGGCCGACGCGCCCCCTGTAGGAGCGGCCTTGTGTCGCGAAAGGGCCGCAAAGCGGCCCCGGCGATATCTGCGGCGAAGCTGAAAATGTGGGGCCGCTGCGCGCCCCTTTCGCGACACAAGGCCGCTCCTACAACGATCGCGTCAGCCGGGAGCCATGTCAGAACTGCACATCCAGAAGCACGCTGTCGGTATAGGTCGCAGCCGGGGGTGTAGCCTGGTCGGTGTAGACCTTGGCGTTGTAGTTGAACACCTGGCTACCGGTGCCGGTCCCCGTGCCGGGGTTCACATCGGCATCGGCACTGGCCCGTCGCGCAGCCCCTGTCGAACCCCAGCGCACCGCACCGGCGCCCTTGAAAATGTCATAGGCCAGGTAGTTGTTGGCAGCCGACTTCATCCGCCGCCGCCCATTGGCCACGTTCTGCCCGTCATCCAGGCCCACGGTGTAGTTGCTGCCCTTGGTGCACGACACGCTCAGGCTCTGGCTAACCGTACCGAACCCCGCCACCACCGGCGCGCTGGCGAAATTGATGCTGGGTGTGGTGATCTGGCAGTCGTTGGTCACCGTCATGCTCACCAGCAGGGTCTTGGTACCAGTGCCCTGGTCTCGCCCTATGCAAAGCCCGCCAACACCAATCCCGTCGCAATAGTCCCAGGTCCACTCGACAGTGAGGGTTTCCTGATACAACCCGGCCGATACGTTGCTGCCTACCTGCGTGCGCATGTAGATGGGCACGTTCTTCGGTGTACCGTTGAGCAACCCGAGCAAGTCGAGGATGCCGGTGGTCCTGAATTCGAAGGCGGTGCCACGGGTAATCGGATAGGTGGTCGTGGCGTCGGCATACAGCGTGTAGGGGATCACATCCCCGGTAGGGCCTACCAGCCCGCTGGTGGTAGAGGTGACCTTGATCTTGAAGGAGTCGGTGCTGCTGAGCACGCTGATCACCGAACCGTTGCATTGCAGGCCCGAGTTGGTACTGGACGCTGTCTGTACCGCGCCACGTACCTGGGTCGAGTTGAGCGAACCAAACGCCGCCGGCGCAGTTGACACTGATGTGCACTTGGCCCAGACCGAGCCCGCCCACAACAACAAGGCGCATGCCCACAAACCACGCCAGCAGGCCTTCATTTGCACACCAACGGGCCGATCAAGGGGATCGAACCTTGTGCTTCAGGCAGGTCGAACGCCACCTGGCAGTGCCCGCCCCCCTCCAGCTCCACCTGCAGGCGGTTATGCGGCGCCAGGTTCTCCAGATACACCAGGCCATCCCAACCGACCACCGCCTGGCTGCCGCTTTCTGCATGGGTGACACGGCTGCCCAGCTTGAGCACCTGCCGGTCGGCGTCCACCAGTTCGACACTGGCCGCCAGCACGCGCCTGAGCGGGAACTCCAGCAAGTAGCCACTGCCCCGGCGCACCGCCACACGCTGTTCCACTTCCGGCGCGAGGATGTCCGGCGGCAAGTCCATGGGGTCGATCTCGTACTTGCCGCGGTAGTAACCGCTGCTGTACGGCACCAGCAGGTGGCCGTCGGCATCGGTGCGGCCGACCTCCTGGTTTTCATAGCGCACCGGCACATCGGCGTAACCACCGGTGCTGACCACCACGAAGGCATCGTCGATGCGGTTGGCAGCGAACAGCCCGGCATCCATCCACACCAGCGAGCCACTGGCGTCGGCCCAGCGGGTCATCTCGCCACTGCTGCCATACACACCGGCCTGCAACTGCACCGATTGCAGGCGCCAGGTGACATCGGCCTGGCGGTAGGCATCGCGCTCGCTACCGGCGGCGTAGCCCAGGTTGTAACCGACACCACCACCCACCGGCGTCGCGCGGCTGTAGTTGACCCGCTGCAGGCTTTCGCCTTGCTGGCTGCGCTCCATGCCCAGGGCCAGGGTGCCATGCAGGTCGAACGGGATCACCAGTTGCGCCTGCACCGCCCACTGGCTGTCCCCCACTTCACGGTTGGCCGACAGATACACGCTGCTGTTGCCCCACAGCGGCCTGCTGTAGCTCAGGTTGATCAGCCGGGTTCGTGTGCCGTCGCCGGCGCGCACATCGAAATAGCCGGCGCCGATGTTGCCGTATTCGTTCAGGTTCAGGCTCAACGTGACCTGTTCGCTGCGCTGGCTCAGCTGTATGTCCCGGCTGTCGACCCGGGTCAGGTCGGCATAGTCGCCATGGCGTTGCAGGCGCTGGTAGCTGAAGCCGATGCGCTGGCTGTTGTACTGGTAACCGAGGGCGACCTGGTGGCCCTTGTCGCCGTCGAACCGGCTCTGCGCCAGGGCCGCGTTGAGCACGCCGAAGTTGCCCAGCCGCATGTTGCCGCCCAGGCCGCCCAGCATCAGCGATTCGGCGCTTTCGGCATGGGTCTCCAGGGTGAAGATGTCGCTGACCCCGTAGCGCAGGCTGGCCGAAGCAACCCCGGGACCGTAGGCAAAATCGCGCACCCCGTAGTCACGGCGCAGGCTGCCGGCTGCCACCGAATAGTCGGTCAGGCCCTGCTGCAGCAGGCTGCTGGTGACGTAGAACGGCAAGGTGGTCGACACCTGCCGGCCAAGGGCATCGGTGGTAACCACCACCGCCTCCCCGGCGCCGTTGATGAACGGCACGTTGGTCAACGTGTAGGGGCCCGGCTGCAATTCGCTGGTGCTGGACTTGTAGCCATTGATGAACAGGTCCAGCGAGGTCGGTACCGCCGCTTCACCGGAGAACGCCGGCAGCGGATAGGTGACCAGGTCGGGGCGCGCAGCGAAATCGCGCGACAACTGCAGGCCACCGACCCGCACCGAGCTGGTCCAGGGCAAGGCCCCGGTTATCAGGTCACCGGCTTCGTAGGTCAGCAGGCGCTGTTCGTCGGTGAAGCGCCAGGTGGTGTCGTAACGCAAGAAGCCCTGGCGCGTGTCGTCGGTCGGCGCACCATTGAACGACTGGCGCCATTGCCCGGTGCTGGAGAACGTACCCCAGCTGTCGAACAGACGCAGTTCGTTCCAGGCCGCCAGGTAGCTGCCGCCGTCATCGGTGTCGTTCAGGTACAGGTCGTAGTTGAACAAGGCGCCGAAACTGCTGCGCGCATCGCTGGCCGGGTACAGGTTGCGGTCGCCCAGCTGCTGGTCGGGCAGCCAGGCCGGCGGCACTTGCAGCAGCAGGCGCTGGTTCTGGCTGTCGTAGTCGGCGTGCAGCCCGGCGATGGCCTCCAGCGCCACCTCGCCCTGCGGGTTGCCCGGCAGCGAGACGCCGGCCGCCCGCAGCACGTCGCTGTCCAGGTACAGCTGCCCGGCGCGCTGCTGCACTGGCACCAGTTCAGCCCTGGGCATCTGGTTCACCAGCAGCTCGAGGTACAACGTGGCATCGGCGATCGCGGACAGTTCCGTGGGTGGCGGCGGCAGGTCGTCGGCCAGCAACAGGCCAGGGCCGACCAGGGCCAGCCCCAGGCACCAGCGGTGCGTCCTCGCTGTCAGCCCCCTCACACACGGTTTCCAACCATTGCCGGGTCCTCCCTGGCCCCTGCGCGGCATTCAGGCGCAGGCTCATTGGCTTTGGCGGATGGCGTCCGCGCTGCTCTGGCCGTTTACCCTCCCCTTCAGCACACTGCCGGCACTCGGTGCCAGCGGTGCCGGCCAGCGCATGCTGGCCCCCGGCAGCACATAACCCAGCAGGCCATCGGCCAGTGGCTTGCTCTGGCTGCCCTGCTGCACCACCACATCGGTCAGCCGCGCATGCACCGCGCCGGTGTTGCGCAGCTCCACGTACGGCTTGCCCTGCACGGTCACCGCACGCCAGCTGAGTTGCGGCTTGCCGACGCCCTCGGCATTGCGCTTGCCCGCGGGATCGGCCTTGCCCCACAGGCCTTCGCCGTAGACGAACAGGGGTACCGAGTAGCGCATCTGCAGGCGGATCGCCGCGGTGGTGCCGGGCTCGGCCTTGTCGACGGGGATGGCGGGCGGAATTTCGTCGATGATGATGCGGTAGGCCTGCTCCTGGCCGACTGGCGAGGGGCCGGTGCGGGTCAGGCGGATCAGTTGCTTCTGCCCGGGGGCGATATTGGCCACAGGCGGGCTGCCAATGATCTCGCGCTGCGCCTGGTACTGTTCCTGGTAGTCACCCTGGCGCCAGGCGAACACGCGCACCTGCAGGTTGGCCGGCGCCGTGCCGCGGTTTTCCAGCCACAGTGCGCCAGCCTTCTGGTCAGCCTCCAGCACCGGGTCGATCGGCCAGATCAGCACCGAGGTGGCCGCCCCGGCCGGCAGGCTCGCCAGCCACAATGCTCCGATCAATCCACGCGCCCACTTCGCGCCTGCCCCCATGAAGCTCTCCTTGAATACCGGTCGTTGGTGCCGGTGAATTCACCAGGTCACCGTCACTTGCACCACATCGGTGTAGGTCCCCGCCGGCTGCGTGCCGGTCAGCTGAACCCGCCCGTACACCGGCAGCTTGATCGCCGTCGGGTCGGTGTAGCTCACGGCCACGCTCTGGCCGATCCCCAGGCTCTGGCTGTATGCCGCATCCCGGTACAACTGGTAGGCCAGCACCTGCGTGCCGCCCGTACGCTTGAGGTTACGTGTGCCACTGGCACTGTTCTGCCCGCCATCCACGCTCATGCTCAAGGCCACCCCCGGGGTGCACTGGAAGGTCACCGTGCTGCCGCCCAACGAGGTGCCGATGACTCCGCTGGCCAGCGCCGATTGCGAACCGTAGTCGAGCGTCCCGAAGCTGCTCACACCGCCTACCACCAGGCACCCGGCAACGATCTGCGCCGTCACCTGGAAGCTGCTGGTGGTCGCCGCATCCAGAGGCGCGGCCAGCAGCACGCCAAGGCCGCTCAGGCTGCCCGCCAGCCAGCTGCGCATGGTTCAGAACGACAGCTCGACGGACACTGTGTCGGTGTACACCCCCGCCGGCAGACCGGCCTTGCCGCGTGCCTGGCCATACAGGTTGACGGTCTGGGCCGTACCGCTGCTGATCGGCAAGGTGATGGTGCCGTTGATGGCCAACACCTGCGTGCGGCCGGAATCGGTGTAGAAGTCGTACGGCACGAAGTTGCCGGCGCCATCCGCCAGCGCACGGCTGCCCCCGGTCGACTGGCCATCGTGGACGCCTGCCCCCACGCGGATCACCGGTACCGTGCCAGCCGAGCAGAGAATGCTGATCGCCCCTCCGCCGCCGCCGATCACCTGGGCGTCTGCGCTGGTGAACAGGGCATCGCGAGTACCGAAGTCCAGGGCGCCGAAGTTCACCCCCGAAGTGCCCGAACTGCCATTGACCTGGCACGCTGCGGTCAAGGTCAGCTTCGAGTCGATGGTCCCGGTCGTGGCGGCCTGGGCCTGGGAAGCCAGCATCAGCCCCAGGCCGGTGAGGATGCAGCGTGAAAGGTTCGTTCTCATCGAAGTCTCCTTGTGTCGTTACCAGTCCAGGGTCACCCTCAGGGTGTCACGGTACAGCCCGGCCGGCAGCGCGCGCGGTTGCGCCACTACCACACCGTAGATGGGGATCGGTATCTGCCGGGTACTGCTGATGGTGAAGGCACGCGCCTGGCCGATGCCGTAGCGGCTGTTACCGTCTGGGTCGATCGCCAGTTGATAGGGGATCAGCTCGCGGCCGTTGCTCAGGCGCCGTATGCCGTCGCTGCCATTCAGGCCGCCGTTGATGCGCACGTTGAACGCCCGCACCTCGGGCGTGCAGCTGATATGCAGGCTGCCTTCGCCGCTCACATCATCAACCCGGCTGCGCAGCGGCTGGTCCCAGTTCGGTCCGCGCTCGCCGAAGTCCATCAGGCCGGGGTTACCCACCGTTGCCGGTTGCGTCTCGTTGCTGCTGATCTGGCAAGCGGTGCTGATCACCAGCCGCGCCTGGATGAAACCGGTGCTGGTGCCATGCGCGGCACCACCGGGCACCAGCAGCGGGCCCAGGGAAAGCAGCAGGATCGAGGTACGGTTCATGGCGTCGCGTCCTTGTGCATGGCGGCATCCCTACCAGCTGACGGTGACTTTGAGCAGGTCGGCGTACAAGCCTGCAGGCGGTACCCAGGCCAGCTTGTCGATCCGAGCAAACAACGGCAGCTCGACCGAACCGCTGTTCGGCACCCGCGCCGAATGCGCCACGTTCACCGCCAGCGGTTCGCGCCAGGCAGCGTCGCGGTAAAGGCGATACGGGATGGGCCGGGCCGTGGCATCGTCACTGGCCAGGAAGCGCAACTCGCCGACGCCGCCATGCTGCCCACCATCGACGCGGACCTGATAGGGGGTGTGGGGATTGCATTCCAGGCGTGGCGGGCGCTGGCTCAACAGCGCGCCGGTGAGCGGCGCCCCAGGGCCATCCAGCCGTGCAGCAGCGCCCAGGTCGATGCGCCCAAGCGCCTGTGCCCCGGCATCGCGGGGCTGGTTGACCAGCATGCAGCCGCGCTGCACCAGCACCCGCACCTCCACCAGGAAGTCCGCCGCCATGGTACTGCTGCTCAACATAAGGCCCAACAGGGCGGCCAGGTAGCGCTCCGTCACCTAATTATCCTTGTCGATGTCTGCTGACCTGAGCGTAGCAGCGGAGTGGCATCACGCTGCTGGCATCGAGCCATTTTTTTGTATTAGCCAAAAAGCGCTACCACCTGAAAAAAAAGCCGCACGACACAGAACGCATCGCCGACATTCTCCTCAAATGGCCAAAGGCCGTTATCCGGACCGATATTCTGTTAGGGTGTATCCCCTTCATCCTGCCTAGACTCATGCGGCATGCATGGAAGGACACGACAGGAGCGTTTTCATAGATGATTGCAGACAGCACGCTCACCCAAGCCCTCGAGCGCTGCGCCCAGGAGCCGATCCAGCTGCCTGGCAGCATCCAGCCCCACGGTTTCCTGCTGGTGCTGGACGAAACCGACATGCGGGTACTCCAGGCCAGTGAAAATGTCGAACACTGGCTGGGCATGCCGGCCAGTGAACTGATAGGTCGCGACTTCGCCGAACTGGTCAGCGGTGCCTTCGACCTGCGCCTGCACCTGGCCCGCCTGCCGCAGGACGAGGTCTTTCCGTTCCACATCAGCGATGTGCACCTGCGCCAGGACGCTCCATATCGTGGCAACCTGCACCTGCTGGTCCATCGTCACGACCAGGTGCTGATCGCCGAATTCGAACCCCCTCGTCTGCCGGCGGACCTTGCCGGGCAAGGCGACTACTACCCGCTGGTGCGCAGCTTCGTAGGCCGCCTGCACCAGGCCGGCAGCCTCGAGGAACTGCTGCAGCAAACCGTGCTGCAGCTCAAGCGCATCACCGGCTTTGGCAGGGTCAAGGCCTATCGCTTCGATGCCGAAGGCAACGGCCAGGTGCTGGCCGAGGTGGCCGACCCGGGGTACCCGAGCTACCTGGGCCTGTGTTTCCCCGCTTCGGACATACCGCGCCAGGCGCGCGAGCTGTACCGAATCAACCGCATCCGCGTGATCGAGGACGCCAACTACCAGGCCTCGCCGTTGCTGCCAGCTGCCAACCCGCGCACCGGCAAGCCGCTGGACCTGAGCTTTGCCGCGCTGCGCAGCGTGTCGCCAGTGCACCTGCAGTACATGCGCAACATGGGTACCCTGGCATCGATGTCGCTGTCGATCGTGGTCGACGGGCAACTCTGGGGGCTGGTGTCCTGTCACCACGAACAGCCGCGCCCGGTGGACCTGCGCACCCGTACCGCCTGCGAACTGCTGGCCAGTGTGCTGTCGCTGCAGATCGAGTCGCGCGAGTCCCACGCCAACACTCGCCAGTTGCTGGAGCTGCGCCAACACATCGTGCGCATGATCTCGTCCATGGCCGACCATGACAGTGTCGGCGACGGCCTGCGCGACTTGCCGGAAGTACTGCTGGCCTTCGCCGGCGCCCAAGGTGCCGCGGTCATATCCGCCGAACGTTGCGACCTGATCGGCAAGACCCCTCCGGCCGCGCAGGTAAACGCCCTGGTGCACTGGCTCTCCCAGCGTGGCGAAGAGAGCGTGTTCCACAGCGACAACCTGCGCCGCGACATCGATGAACTGCCCGAGCTCGCGGCCCATGCAGGCGGTGTGCTGGCAGTGGCCATTTCGCAGATCCACTCGCACTACCTGCTGTGGTTCCGCCCCGAGCAGGTGCGCACGGTGAACTGGGCCGGGCAGCCGAACAAACAGGTCGGGCCGCAGGGCAACCTCGACCCGCGGCACAGTTTCGAAAGCTGGCAGGAAAAATTGCGCGGCTACTGCGAACCCTGGCACCCGCTGGTCATCGAAGGCGTGCAGGAGCTGCGCACGGCAGTGCTCGGCATTGTCCTGCGCAAGGCCGAGGAACTGGCGCAGCTGGCTGGGGAGCTGCGCCGCTCGAACAAGGAGCTCGAAGCGTTTTCCTACAGCGTGTCCCATGACCTGCGCGCGCCCCTGCGCCATATTGCCGGCTACTCCGAACTGCTCGGCGAAATCGAGGGCCAGAGCCTAAGCGAGCGCGGCAGGCGCTTTCTGCAACACATCGAGGAAGCCGCGCATTTTGCCGGAAGCCTGGTCGACAACCTGCTCAACTTCTCGCAAATGGGCCGCTCTGCCCTGCGCCTGTCCGAGGTCGACCTCAACGCCCTGGTCGAGGCCATTCGCAGCGAACTGGCGCCCGACTACCAAAACCGCGAAATTGTCTGGGACATCGCCCAGTTGCCCAAGGTGGTCGGTGACCCGGCGTTCATCAACATGGCCTTGCACAACCTGCTGGCCAACGCCATCAAATACACACGTGGGCGCACCCCGGCGCGCATCGGCATCAGCGCCGTGCAACACCCGGGCGAAACCGAGATCTGCATTCGCGACAACGGCGTGGGCTTCGACATGGCCTACGCCAACAAACTGTTCGGCGTGTTCCAGCGCCTGCACCGCATGGAAGACTTCGAAGGCACCGGGATCGGCCTGGCCAGCGTGCGTCGCATCATCGAACGCCATGACGGCCGGGTCTGGGCCCATGGCAAGGTTGGCCAGGGTGCAACCTTCCACTTCACCCTCCCGCGCCATCCCGCGACTACCTGAGGCACCGCTACCATCATGCTCAAACCCATCCTGCTGGTCGAAGACAACCCACGGGACCTGGAGCTGACGCTCCTGGCGCTGGAGCGCAGCCAGTTGGCCAACGAGGTCATCGTGCTGCGTGACGGTGCCGAGGCACTCGACTACCTGCTTCGGCGCAATGCCTATGCCGAACGTGACGATGGCAACCCCGCCGTGCTGCTGCTGGATCTGAAACTGCCAAAGGTCGACGGCCTGGAGGTGCTGAAGGAAGTGCGCGCCACCGCCGAGCTGCGCAGCATCCCGACGGTGATGCTGACGTCCTCGCGCGAGGAGCCCGACCTGCTGCGCGCCTACGAGCTGGGGGTGAACGCGTACGTGGTCAAGCCGGTGGAGTTCAAGGAATTCGTCGCCGCCATTTCCGACCTGGGGGTGTTCTGGGCGGTACTCAACGAACCGCCACCCGGCTCGCTGCGCCTGAACCGGCGTGGCAGCATCTGAGGTGGCCGCGACGATGCAGCCAACGCCGCTGAAACTGCTGATGGTCGAAGACAACTCGATGGACGCCGAGCTGACCCTGATGCGCCTGGAACGCAGCGGGTTGCAGGTGCAGGCGCAGCTGGTGTTCGACCATGCCGGTGTCGAGCAAGCCCTGAGCGAGCCCCACTATGACCTGATCTTGTGCGACTGCGTGCTGCCGGGCTCGTCCGGCACCGATGTGCTGGCCATCGCCCAGCGCCTGGCACCGGACATTCCGTTCATCTTCCTGTCTGGCATCTATGGCGAAGAACATGCGGTGGAAATGATCCGCCTGGGCGCCACCGACTATGTACTCAAGAAGAACCTGCCGCTGCTGCCCAAGGCCGTACGCCGGGCCCTGACCGAAGTGCAGGAGCGCCAGCGCCGGCGCCGCGCCGAAGAAGCCCTGGCCGACGTCGAGGCACGGGCACGCATTGCCATCGACGCTGCCGGCATGGGCACCTGGGACATGCGCCCGCAAGAAGGCCTGTTGTTGTGGGATGACCGCTGCAAGACCCTGTTCGGCCTGCCCGCCGATACCGAAATGAGCCTCGAGGTGTTTTACGCCGGCATCTACCCCGACGACCTGCCGCAGGTGCGCGAGGCGGTGGAGCACGCCATGTGCCCGGAAAGTGGCGGCCTGTATCGGGTCGAATTCCGCATCGCCCACCCCGCTGGCCTGGAACCGCGCTGGCTGCTCAGCAGTGGCCAGAGCCAGTTCGTCGACGGAAAGTGCGTGCGTTTTTCCGGGGTGCTGCAAGACATCCATGCCCAGCGCCAGGCCAACCAGGCACTGCGCCAGCTCAACGAGATGCTGGGTGAAAGGGTCGAGCGCCGCACCCGCGAACGCGACCGTGCCTGGGAGCTGTCGCAGGACTTGCTGGCCGTGCTCAACAAGGACCTGACCCCAGTCGCGCTGAACCCCGCCTGGGAAGCCAGCCTGGGCTTGTCCCGCGAACGCCTGAGCCAGTCGTCCTTGCTGCACCTGCTGCCCGAGCCCGACCAGGAACTGCTGCTCACCGAACTGGCCGCCCTCGCCCATGGCCGCACCAGCGCCCGCTTTGTCGGGCGTATCCTGGATGCCGGTGGCCAGCAACGCTGGTTGTCGTGGGTGGTGGTGCCGGAAGACACCCTGCTGTACGTGGTGGCGCGCGACATCACCAGCGAGCGCGAAGCCGCCCTGGGCCTGGCCGAAGCCAACGCCCGCCTGCGCGAGCAGATCGCCGAGCGCGAACGTATCGAGGCCGCGCTGCAGCAGATGCAGCGGCTTGAAGCGGTCGGCCAGCTGACCGCCGGTGTGGCTCACGACTTCAACAACCTGCTGACGGTAATCCTCACCGGTGCCAGCTTCCTCGAGCGCGACCTGGCCAAAGCCGACGTTGAAAAAGCCCGTGCGCGGCTCACGCACATCCGCGAAGCCGGCGAGCGCGGCGCCAAGCTGACCTCGCAGTTGCTGGCTTTCTCCCGTCGCCAGCGCCTGGAACCGGTGGCGCTGAACCTCAACCGCACCCTGGCCGGCCTGGAGGAGTTGCTGCGCCGCACCTTGGGCGGCAATGTCTCGGTGCGCCTGGACCTGGAACCAACCCTGTGGCAGGCGCTGACCGACCCGACCCAGACCGAAATGATCATTCTCAACCTGGCGATCAATGCCCGCGATGCCATGCCCGACGGCGGCCAACTGACGCTGTCGACCCGCAATACCCGGATCGACGCCCGCCCGCAGCGCCCGGAAGACCCGGACCCTGGCGAGTACGTGATGCTGAGCATCCGCGATACCGGCTGCGGCATGAGTGAAGAGGTGCTGGCCAAGGTATTCGAGCCGTTCTTCACCACCAAGGATATCGGCAAGGGCTCGGGCCTGGGCCTGGCCCAGGTATTCGGCTTCGCCAAACAGTCCGGGGGTGGCGTGCGCATCGACACCACGCCTGGGCGTGGTACGCAGGTGGCCGTGTATCTGCCGGCAGTCAAGGGTGAAGCCGTCAACGAACCGGTGCCGTCGCTGTTCAGCCACTCGATAAGCGAAAGCGGCCGTAATCGCACCGTGCTGCTGGTGGATGACGACCATCTGGTACGCGACATGCTCGGCGATGTGTTGCGCCAGTACGGCTACCAGGTGCGCCAGGCGCACAGTGGCGAACAGGCCTTGGCCTTGCTGGATGAGCAGATCGACCTGCTACTGAGCGATTTCGCCATGCCCGAGTTCAACGGTGCGCAACTGGCACTGGCGGCACGCGAGCGGTACCCGCACCTGCCGGTGGTACTGCTTACCGGTTATGCAGAATTGCAGGGGCTGGAGTTGCCGGGCAGCCTGGTGATCCAGAAGCCGGTACAGGCCGATGAACTGGCCCGCTTGCTGAACGAGATGCTTGGAACTGCCAGGTGACCGAACAGCCCGCGACAAAACCTGCGGAAACGACAAAGCCCGGCGCTTGTCTTTCCAAGCACCGGACCGAGATACGTTTGAAGCAGGAAAATGGCAGGGGCGGCTGGATTCGAACCAACGCATGGCAGGATCAAAACCTGCTGCCTTACCGCTTGGCGACGCCCCTGTATCGGATGCAGCGTTTGCTGCTCTGACAATTCCAACTGAGTGACAACTGGGTTGTTGTCTTGGAATGCGCGGCACTTTAACAACAAACTTTCGGTCTGTGAACCCCCTGATGAAAAAAAATTACCAAAAAACAGCGAGTTAGTCATTTTCGGGGTTGGCGCGGCGACCATCCGTCGTTTTCCGCCCGCTTGGCTTCAACACAATCGCTTTCCTCCCTTCCAATCAGATGAGCCATCTGCATTGACCAAGGAGGACCCCATGCCTGTCTCCCACGACCTTTACCAGGACTTGCACTACCCGCGCGAAATCGTCCAGCAACGCCGTCAGCAGGACAAGGCACTGGACCGGCTGCTGGACGAGTACATGGACATCGACAACCAGGTGCTGGCCGCCGAGTCGATCTCGGCGGGCAACTTCGAGGATGAAGACCTGCGCCGCCTGAAAGAACGTCGGCTGGCAGTGAAGTACATGATCGAGCGCCAACTGGAGCACAAGGCCTGAGCTAACCCTGCAACATGGCCAGGGTCAGGGCGTCCTGATCACCGCCGTAAAATTGCACCAGCGCCAGCTGGAACAGCGGGTTGTCGCGCGCCGCCCGGGCGAACAGGGTCAGGCACGAGCGCAGCTTGAGGTGGTCGGGGCTGCCGAGCATTTCGCGGGCGCTCTTGTCGCTGTGCTGCAACAGCGCAGTCACGCAGGCCTCCAGGCGTGGGCCAAGCAGCGGATGAGCCAGGTAGGCACGGGCCTCGTCGATACCGGCCAGCGCATAGCGTTCGGCCATGGCGCTGTGGCCCAGGCCATCGAGCTGCGGGAACACGTACCACATCCAGTGGCTGCGCTTGCGCCCGGCCTGCAGCTCCTGCATCACCTGGTCATACACAGGGTTCTGCGCCTCGACGAAACGCTGCAGATCATGGTCGGCGTGCATGCTCGCCCCTCCTCGCATCGGCTCCAGCCTCTACTGTACGCCTGCCATGGCAAACCTATCTCATCAGGCGATGATTGCCGCGCACTTTCTGTATTGGTCAAAATGGCCGCCCTCGGGCAAGCTGCACGCTGCCCCGCCATCGCCCAAGGAGCTTTGCTTTTGCCTGTCTGGATCCCTACCCCGCTACGCCAGCTTGGCCAACGCCTGCGCGGCGCCGCCGCCAACCAGAGCGAACTGCTCGGCTGGTTCGAGGACAAGGCGCACAGCCGCGGTTACCAGCTCAGCGACGGCCAACGCCGGGTGATCCACTGCATGGCCGAACAACTGGCGCAGCTCGAACAAGGCCAGCCGCGCAGCCTGTACCTGTACGGTTCGGTAGGCCGGGGCAAGAGCTGGCTGCTCGATGGCTTTTTCCAGGCGGTGCCGGTGCAGGCCAAGCTGCGCCTGCACTTCCATGACTTCTTCGCCCGCCTGCACCAGGGCATGCACCGCCACCGGGCGCTGGACGATGCATTGGGCGCGACCCTCGACGAGCTGGTAGGCGATTGCCAGGTGCTGTGCTTCGACGAATTCCATGTGCACGACATTGGCGATGCCATGCTGCTCACCCGGCTGTTCAATGCGTTGTTCAGCCGCGGCGTGTTCCTGCTGGTGACGTCCAACTATGCACCCGAAGGGCTGCTGCCCAACCCGCTGTACCACGAACGTTTCCTGCCGGTGATCCGCCTGATCAACAGCGCGATGGAAGTGCTGGAAGTGGGTGGCGATACCGATTTCCGCAGCCTGCCGGCCAACCGCGAGCATCAGCGCTTTACCCGGGGCCACTATATGTGGCCGGGCAATGCAGCGCAGCGCCAGGCGCTGAAAGTGCCCGAGCCGCAGCCGGTGATGCTGGAAGTGAACAAGCGCCCGCTGCGCGCGCTGGCCGTCGATGGCCGGCGGGTGGTGCTTGGCTTTGACGACCTGTGCGAAAAGGCCACGGCAGTGATCGACTACCTGGTGCTGGCTGGGCAGTACGATGAGTGGATCATCGATGGGCTGGATGATCTGTCTGAATGTTCGCTGGCGGCGCAGCAACGTTTCGTCAACCTGGTGGATGTGCTGTATGACCAGGACCGGCAGGTGCTGGTGATCGGCAAACGGCCGCTGGAAGAAAGCCTGGGCGGGCCGCTTGCCGACCTGATGCGTACGCGCAGCCGGTTGGGGCAGCTGCATCAGGTAGGGCCCTAGAACTGCATTGCCTGGGCCGGCCTCTTCGCGGGTAAACCAGCTCCCACAGGGATGTCACAGGCCTTGAGAACTGTGCAATACCTGTTGGAGCGGGCATGCCCGCGAAGAGGCCAGCAAAGTCAAAACATCAACCCGCCCTGGGCAAATCCGCCAGCACCGCCTCGATCTCCCCCAGCACTGCCGGGTCATCCAGGGTCGAAGGCGGCACATAGTCCTGCCCGTCGGCAATCTTGCGCAGCACCGCCCGCAGAATCTTCCCGGAGCGGGTCTTGGGCAGCCGCTTCACCAACCGCACCCGGTTGAAACACGCCAACGCGCCAATCTCCTCGCGCACGCTGCCCACCAGGTCCACCAGCAACTGCGCCTCGGCAATGCCCTCGCCGTCCTTGAGCACCACCAGGGCCAACGGCACCTGCCCCTTGATCTCGTCATGCACGCCAATCACCGCGCACTCGGCCACCGCCGGGTGGCGTGCCACCAGGTCCTCCATTTCGCCGGTGGACAGCCGGTGCCCGGACACGTTGATCACGTCATCGGTGCGCCCCATGATGTAGACAAAACCGTCATCGTCCAGGTAGCCACCATCGCCGGTGTGGTAATACCCCGGGTAGGTCCGCAGGTAAGCCTGCAGGTAACGCTCATGATCGCCCCATAGCGTCTGGCTGCACCCGGGCGGCAACGGCAGGGCGATGACGATCGAGCCCTGGTGGTTCGGCCCGAGCAGGTGGCCCTCGTCATCCAGCACGCGCACGTGGTAACCCGGCACCGCTCGGTTGCTGGACCCCGGCTTCGCCGCGCTGCCTTCCAGCCCTACGCAGGGCGCGGTGACCGGCCAGCCGGTCTCGGTCTGCCACCAATGGTCGTGCACCGGCTTGCCACTGACCCGTTCCAGCCATTCGTGGGTGCTGGAATCCAGTTTCTCGCCAGCCAGGAACAACTGGCGCAGCGAGCTCAGGTCGTGCTTGCGGATCAGCTCCCCCTCGGGGTCTTCCTTGCGGATGGCGCGCATGGCCGTGGGCGCGCAGAACAATGCATTGACCTTGTATTGCTCCACCACCCGCCAGTAGGCCGAGGCGTCCGGGGTACGGATCGGCTTGCCTTCGTAGAACACCGTGGTGCAGCCGCTCATCAGCGGCCCATAGACGATCAGCGAATGGCCGACCACCCAGCCCACATCGGATATGCCCCACCAAACATCGCCGGCCTGCATGCCGTAGATATGGCGCATGGCGTAGCACAGCGCCACGGCATTGCCGCCGTTTTCCCGCACGATGCCCTTGGGTTTGCCGGTGGTGCCAGAGGTATACATGATGTAAAGCGGGTCGCCGGCATCCAGCTCCACCGGTGCCACCGGCTCGGCGTTGGCCAATGCCGCCTGCCAGTCCAGGTCGCGGCCTGGCTGCAGCTGGGCACGCGCCTGCGGGCGCTGCAGCACCAGCACGTTGCGCGGCTGGTGGCGGGCCAGTTGCAGGGCGCGATCGACCAGCGGCTTGTATTCGATTACCCGGTCGAACTCCAGCCCGCAGGAGGCCGTCAGCAGCAGCGTCGGCCGGGCATCGTCGATGCGCAAGGCCAGCTCGTTGGCGGCAAAGCCACCGAACACCACCGAGTGCACTGCGCCAATCCGCGCGCAGGCCAGCATGGCCATGGCCGCCTGCGGCACCATGGGCATGTAGATGATCACGCCATCGCCCTTGTTCACCCCCAGCTGGCGCAACAACCCGGCCAGGCGCGCCACCTCGTCGCGCAATTGGTGGTAGGTGTAGGCCTGCTGCACGCCGGTCACCGGCGAGTCGTAGATCAGCGCAAGCTGCTCACCACGGCCCTGCTCGATCTGGTGATCAAGGGCCAGGTAGCAGCTGTTCAGGCGGCCATCGGCAAACCAGCGGTGGGTACCGTCGGCATTGTCTTGCAGCGTGAGGGCAGGTTTGCGGTGCCAGGCCAGGTGCGCGGCCTGTTCCGCCCAGAAAGCGGCAGGGTCGGAAATGGAATGGGCGTAGCTGTGCTGGTAGCTCATATCGAAAGAAACCCGGTACTTGTTGTTATTGAAGGGCGAAACTTGAGTATGGACCGCTACACCCGCGCCGCCATGGGACTAAAGTCACAACCGACCTGCAAATTTGCAGACAACGCAAAAACGCCCCATAACGGTGCAAAGCCTCTAGAATAGGCCACCCCTTCAGCCACCGAGCAGCTCATGGACATCGATCAGGCCCGTACCTTTCTGGAAATCGTGCGTTGCGGCAGCCTGGTCGCCGCCGCCGAACGCCTGTTCGTGTCACAGACCGCAATCACCGCGCGGGTGCAGCGCCTGGAGCAGCAACTGGGCTGCCAGCTGTTCGTGCGCAGCCGCAACGGCGCCAGCCTGACCAGCGACGGCGAGGCATTCGTCAGTTATGCCAACCAGATGGTGCAAACCTGGGAAGCGGCGCGCCGCGACCTGCCGCTGCCCGAAGGCTGCCAGCAAGTGCTGCACGTGGGCGCTGAGGTGAGCCTGGGCAACCCGATGCTGCTCGACTGGGTCAGTGCCCTGCACCGCGAGCTGCCCAGCCATGCCATCCGCAGCGAGGTGAGCGACGGCGAATCGCTGCTGCGCAAGGTCGAGATGGGCCTGCTGGATGCCGCGTTGGTCTACCAGCCGACCTACGGCCCGGGCCTGCAGGTGGAGCAGTTGATGGAGGAAAAGCTGATCCGTGTGCGCCGGGTCGCCCAGCCAGACCCGTACATCTATATCGACTGGGGCGAAGCCTTCCGTCGCCAGCACGATGCCGCCCTGCCCGACTGCGCGCGCCCGGCGCTGAGCTTCAACCTGGGCCCGCTGGCCTTGCAGTTCATACTCGACCAGGGCGGCAGTGGCTACTTCCGCACGCGGGTGGTACAGGCCTACCTGGACAGCGGGGTGTTCGAGCGGGTACCGCAGGCGCCGGAATTCACCTACCCGACCTTCCTGGTGTACCCGCGCAAGCGCGACAGCGAAGCCCTGCAACAGGCCTTCGCCATCCTGCGCCGGCTGGTGGCCGCCGGCGCCAGCGACTGGTCACAACGCTGGGACCCGGTTATCTGAAGCCTCGGCCTTGCTGAGCAGCTGGCGCTTGAGGCCGGCGATCAGGTCGGTCTGGGTGATCACCCCCACCAACTGGTCGGCATCGAGCACCGGCAGGCAATGCAGGCCCTGCTCGCACAGCAATGGCAGCAAGCGCTCCAGCGGGTGCTGGCTGCTGACGCTGATTACCCGGCGGCTCATCACCTGCTCCATGCGCACCGCCTTGCGGCCGAACAACCCGCGCCAACTGAAGCGGCCACGCTGCATGGCCGGGCCGACCAGGTCGCTGAGGCTGACGATTCCCACCAGCTTGCCCTGCTGCAGCACCGGCAGGGTTTTCAGGTGGTGGCTGGCCAGCATTTTCCAGGCCTGCTCCAGAGTGGTGTCGGGCGTGGCGAACTGCACGTCGCGGGACATCACCGATGCTGCGGTGATGCCGCCGAGGCTGCGCTGCAGGGCGTGTTGCTCGGTGGCCAGGATGATGCGTTCCAGTTCGTCACGGGTGACGTCGACGAACTCGCCCAGTTCTTCCAGGGCCTGGTCAAGGTCTTCTCCACGGATGCCGACCCGCTCGCTGGGCAGCGGGTCATGGGTGTGGTGCAGGTCCTTGCGCGGCACCGCGCCTTTCGGGTAGCGCACGCCGGTGAGGCGGTTGTAAAGGATCGCCACCGCTACCAGGATCAACGCGTTGAGCAGCACCGGCTCCAGCAGATGGTCGCCCATGGCGGTCAGCCCCGGGTCGGCCAGCACCGCGCTCACCGCCACCCCGCCACCTGGCGGGTGCAGGCAGCGCAGCAGGCACATCACCAGGATCGAGATACCCAGGGCGGCAGCGGCCACCCACAGCTCCGGGCCGAAGCCCTGGCGCATGGCCAGGCCGACCGCGCCGGCCAGGGCGTAGCTGCCCAGCACCGGCCAGGGCTGGGCCAACGGGCCCGAGTGCACGGCGAACACCAGCACGGCCGAAGCCGCCAGCGGGCCGAGCAGGTGCAAAGCGATGCTGGGGCCATAGGCCATGCTGGTCAGCCAGCCGGCGAGGAACAGGCCGAGCAACGCGCCGATACCGGCACGCAACCATTCTTTGGGGGGAATATTCAGGGGCGCTGGCAACAGCCGCTGCAGACGACTTTCGGAACGCGAGGCAGACATGTAGGTAATCGGAATCTGTAGTTTTTCTGGTTAAAAGAAAGCCCAGCCGAGGTGGCCTGGGCCTCGTATTGCGGTTGCAATAGCACAAGGGGCTCCGTCCGTGGAGAGATGGAAACCGCAGGGTTTCGTGGGGGAATTTTGCCGGGTGGGTTGAGATTGGGCTAATTCAAAAAAATGCGGCTGTACTGCAATTTTTTTGCAGTGGTGATATGGCCAGCAAATTCCTCAAGCGCGCCGCGCAACTTGTGGGAGCGGGTTCACCCGCGAAGAATGCGACACGGTGCATGGCACCGGCTTCGCCGGTGTTCGCGGGTAAACCCGCTCCCACAGGGACCCGGCATTACCGAGCCTTGCGCGGCAAGTCGATGCTTACCCGCAAGCCGCCCAACGGGCTATCCAGCAGCGCCAGGCGCCCGCCCCAGGCCTCGACGATATCGCGCACGATGCCCAACCCCAGCCCGTGCCCGTCTACCTGCTCGTCCAGCCGCGAACCGCGCTCCAGTACCTGCTGCCGCTGGCCCTCGGGGATACCGGGGCCATCATCATCGACCCACACCTGGTAGCCCTCGGCATTCGGTGCGATACCCAGCCGCACCTCGCTGTCGGCCCACTTGCAGGCGTTGTCCAGCAGGTTGCCGAGCAGCTCCAGGAAGTCCTCGCGGTCCCAAGGCAGCAGCAGCCCGGGCGGCACATCCCTGGCCAGCAGCAGGCCCTCGCCATGGATCATGCCCAGCGTCCCCAGCAACCCCGGCAGCTCGACGTCGCAGTCGAACTGCGCGCCAGGCAGCGCATCCCCCGCCAGGCGCGCACGGTTCAGCTCACGCGCCAGGCGCTGCTGAATCTGCTCCAGCTGCTCACGCATCTGCGCGCGAACATCCGGCAGGTCCTTCAGGCGCTCGCTGGAGGCCAGGCTCAGCAGCACCGCCAGTGGCGTCTTCAGTGCATGGCCCAGGTTGCCCAGGGCATTGCGTGAGCGGCGCAGGCTGTCTTCGGTATGGCTCAGCAGGTGGTTGATCTGCCCCACCAGCGGCGCCAGTTCGCTGGGCACTTCGGCATCCAGCTGCGAGCGCTGGCCCTGCTGCAACTGGGCGATCTGCTGGCGAGCCCGCTCCAGTGGCCGCAGCGAGCGGGTCACGGTGATGCGCTGCAACACCAGCACCAGGATCAGCGCCACCAGGCCCATGCCCAGGCCGATCTGTTGCAGGCGCCGAAAACCTTCGCGTACCGGCGAATAATCCTGTGCCACGCTGATCGAAATGTCCTGGCCCAGGCGCCGGTAGTCGGCACGCAGGGCAAGCAGTTGCTGGCCTTCCGGGCCGAGTTCGTGGCTGTCGGAAAGGCCCGGCGCGGCGGGCTTGGGCATGTCCAGATCCCACAGCGAACGGGAGCGCCAGGTGCCTTTATCGAAATCGATGCGGAAGTAATAGCCGGAAAACGGCCGCTGGTAGGCGGCCGAAATACGCCGCTCATCCAGCTGCAGGCCCGAAGGCCCGCGCACCAGGGCCACCAGCAGGTTTTCGCTTTCCTTGCGCAGGCCGTTCTCCAGGTAGCGCTGCAGGCCGACTTCGAACAGCCACAACGTCAGCTGCGCCAGCACCAGGCCGACCACCACCAGCACCGCCACCAGGCCCAGGCTCAGGCGCGCCTGGATCGACTTCACGCGGCGCTCCCGGCGTAGATGTAGCCCTGCCCACGGCGGGTCTCGATGACGCTGCGGCCCAGCTTGCGCCGCAAGTGGTTGACGTGCACTTCCAGCACGTTGGAATCGCGCTCGGTTTCACCGTCGTAGAGGTGCTCGGCCAGGTGGCTCTTGGACAGGATCTGCTGCGGATGCAGCATGAAGTAGCGCAGCAGGCGGAACTCGGCGGCGGTCAGCTGGATATCCACGCCGTCACGGTTCACGCACTGCCGGCTTTCGTCCAGGTGCAGGCCGGCCGCTTCCAGCGTCGGCTGGTTGGCCAGGCCACGGGCACGGCGCAACAACGCCTGGATGCGCAGCTGCAGTTCTTCGGGGTGGAAGGGTTTGCTCAGGTAGTCATCGGCCCCGGCCTTCAGCCCTTCGATACGCTCGGCCCACGAGCCACGGGCAGTAAGGATCAACACCGGCGTGGCCAGGCCGGCGGCACGCCACTGGGCCAGTACCTCCAGGCCCGGCAAGCCCGGCAGGCCAAGGTCCAGGATGATCAAATCGTAGGGTTCGCTCTGGCCCTGGTACACCGCGTCGCGGCCATCGGCCAGCCAGTCCACGGCGTAGCCCTGGCGCTGCAGGCCGGCGGTCAGTTCATCGGCCAGCGGTACATTGTCCTCGACAAGCAACAGGCGCATTCAGTCGTCTTCCTCGTCTTTGAGCAGGGCACCGCTGCTGGCGTCGAGCTTGATCTCGCGCACCACGCCTTCAGCCGTCAGCAACTCGACTTCGTATTCGTAGCGATTGTCGTCTTCTTCCAGCTCGGCCTCCAGCAGGCGCGCCCCGGGGTGACGCCCCAGGGCGGTTTCCAGCAGATGCTCGAGCGGCAGGATGATGCCCTTCTGGCGCAGTTCCAGGGCTTCGTCCTGGTCCAGGTCGCGGGCAACGGCCAGGGAACACACGGCCAGCAGGGCCAGCGCGAGGTAGCGCGCCGGCCGCAGTAGGTGGGTCATCAGTTGTCCCGCTCGTCCTTCAGCACCTCACCGGTCTTGGCGTCCAGCGCCACGTCCCATTCGACGTTCTGCGTGTCGCGCAACTCGACCTTGTAGATGTAGCGGCCGTACTCGTCTTCAAGCTCCGAGTCGGTGACGGTGGCACCCGGGTGCTTGGCCACGGCGGCGGCCTTGAGTTCGTCCAGCGACTTGACGGTCTTGGCATTGACCAGCTTGACCACTTCGTCGGGCTGCACATCCTTGGCGATGGCGGAATGGGCGCCCAGGGCAAGGGCGGCGGCTACGGTGAACAGGGCAGTCATGTGTTTCATCGTTCTTCTCTCCTGAGAACTGTGCAAGTTGTCTACGGGGTTAAGATTAACCACCGGTCCTTAATTCAACCTGAAAACAACTGGCGCCATGATAGCGCAGGTCAGGCTGCTTTCACGCCATCACCGAATCCCGCGCGGTCCCTGTGGGAGCGGGCTTGCCCGCGAACACCGGCGGAGCCGGTGCCATACACCACGTTGCATGCTTCGCGGGTGAACCCGCTCCCACAGGGTATTCGCATGAAGCCTTATAATGACCGCCTGCTGCCCAAGAGACCCGCCATGAGCGCCATTCACATCAAGTACCCCGCCCTCACCTTCAAGGCAGGCCAACGTGCCCTGCGGCAGGTCCGCGAGCGCGGCCTGCAGGCGGCCGATGTCGGTGTGCTGCCGGGTGCGGCTGGCGGGCCGAAGCCGCTGGGCATCCAGGGCCTGGACCTGGCGCTGTTCGGTGAGTGGCTGCCGTCGGCACCACGCCAACGTGCGCTGATCGGCGCCTCGATCGGCGCCTGGCGCTTCGCCAGTGCCTGCCTCGACGACCCGGTCGCAGGCATCCGTCGCCTGGGCGAACTGTACACCGAGCAGGATTTCGCCAAGGGCGTCACCCCGGCCGAAATCAGCCGCAGCTGCCAACACATGCTCGACAACCTGCTGCAAGGCCGCGACGGCCAACTGCTGGCCAACCCGCACTATCGCCTGAACATCCTGGTAGTGAAGAGCCATGGCCAGCTCGCCCACGACCATCGTGGCCGCCTGGGCCTCGGCCTGGGTTCGGTGATCGCCAGCAACCTGCTCGGCCGTTCGCGCCTGGCCCGGCACTTCGAGCGCATCATCCTGCACGACGGCCGCGCCACGCCGCCGCTCGACGCACTGACCGACTTCCCCTCGCGCTGCCTGCCGCTGGACCTGGCCAATCTGCGCCATGCCTTGCTCGCCTCAGGGTCCATCCCCATGGTCATGGAAGGTGTGAAAGACATCCCAGGCGCAGGTGCAGGCACCTACCGCGACGGCGGCCTGCTGGACTACCACCTCGACCTGCCCTACCGCGGCGACGACCTGGTGCTGTACCCGCACTTCACCGACATGGTCGTACCCGGCTGGTTCGACAAGGCCCTGCCCTGGCGCAAGGGCGATGCCACCCGCCTGCAGAACGTGCTGCTGATGACACCCTCGCCGCAGTACCTGGCGGCGCTGCCCTACGGCAAGCTGCCCGACCGCAACGACTTCAAGCGTTTCATGGGCGATGCGCCTGGCCGCAAGCGCTACTGGTACAAGGCCATTGCCGAGAGCCAGCGGCTGGGCGACGAGCTGCTGGAGCTGATTGCCACCGGGCGGTTGCATGAACGCCTGCAAGCCTTGTAGCGGCCATGCTGGTAGACTGCGCGCATTCTTGATTCACATAGAGTTATGACAGCGTGGAAATCTTCAAGGAATTCACATTCGAATCGGCCCACCGCCTGCCGCACGTACCTGCCGGGCACAAATGCGGCCGCCTGCACGGCCACTCGTTCAAGGTCGGCCTGCACCTGACCGGCCCGCTCGACCCGCACACCGGCTGGATCCGCGATTTCGCCGAGATCAAGGCGATCTTCAAGCCGATCTACGAGCAACTGGACCATAACTACCTGAACGACATCCCGGGCCTGGAAAACCCCACCAGCGAAGTGATCGCCAAGTGGATCTGGGACCAGGTCAAGCCGCTGCTGCCGGAACTGTCGAAGGTCCGCATCCACGAGACCTGCACCAGCGGCTGCGAGTACAGCGGCGACTGAACCCCGGCAAGGGCGCTGTAGCAGCGCCCTTGCGCCCCCCTAGAACCTGGCCGAGGTTTCCACCACCTGCACAGTCAGGGAACCTTCCTCACCCAGCGCCTCCGTACCCAGCCTGCGTTCGCTGCGATCTGCCAGCTTCACGACTCGGCCACTGCTGTGCCTGAGCTTCACGTTGGCCACTGTTGCCCCCACCTGCAAGGCAGCCGGGTCCAACCCGTCCAGATGCCAGAGAAAATCCGCCTGCGCACGAACCGATTGCCAGCGCTGCGCCAGGCTCATGGTCCAGCCCTTCTGTTTACGCAGGGTGAAGTTCAGGCGCCGACCGCGCTCGTCAAGCGGCCAGATCTCATACGCATACACCCCGTTATCGAGGTAGGCGGCAAACCAGAAACGCTCGCATGCCGGTCGGGTTTCATCGTCGCGCCAGCGCGTGCCCAACGAATCGGTCTGCTCCACACTCAACCTTGCCCGTGGGTTCCACTCCCAGCCTTCGTCAAAGCGAGCTGCCACCAAGCCCTGCACGCCGTCCGTGGAGCCGGCAGGGCCGGCCGGCGTCTCGTCGGGCCGCCAGCACAAACTCGCGATAAAACTGTGCTCTGCCTTGAACGCCTGACTGCTGCCCGCCAGCTGCAGGCTCGTGCCCCAGGCGACATCACGCGCTTCATGGGCGTAGTCCAGCACTTCGAGGGCCATCAGGCCTGGCTCGCCGGACAGCGTGTTTATCAGCCACGCCTCCTGGTTGGCGATGCGCCTGGCCCGTTGCCCGGCGGCGTCGACCAGAACGACATTGCATAACCGCGCCCCGCGCTTGATATCGTTGTGGTTGATACCCGAAAGATTCCACAGGTGCTGCGGGTCGGCCAGATGCTGACGCCCGGCCGCCGCCTCGGTCTGGTCCTTCACGCCTACGTAGCCTGCAAAGCCTGACAGCGCCCCCGGCTTACTGTAGACAATCCGCTTCAGCGGTTTCCAGTTCCGGTCATAAGGCCGCATTTCATAGCGCAGCGTCGCCCCGGTCCGGTCCGTACCGCTGACATAGGCTCCGAACCAGAACAGCTCGCCATACACATGACTGGGCAAGGTGTAGCTCCATGGCTCCAGCCGCAATGGCCCGGTGCCTTCGGGCTCGGCCCGCAGATACCGGTACCAGTGGTCATTGTGAAACCCGGCCCCGCCATAATGCAGCCACATGGGGGCAAGCCTGGCGGTCGAAGCGTCCCACTGATCGGGATGCAGGAGCTCATCGCCCAGCTGCCACCAGCAGCGAGCCAAAAAGGAAAATTCCGGGTGGTAGACATAGTCGCTCATGGGCGCTTCCTGTACATGGAAAACGCCGGACACTACGCGAGCGATGCCGCCTGATATCAGCGGGAAACAGCCTACTCCAAAGCCTGTTGCAGGAACGCCGGGGCGATGTAGCGCTGGTAATGCGCCTCGGACAGCAGG
Organism: Pseudomonas sp. B5(2017); assembly: GCF_002112825.1. Lineage (NCBI taxonomy): Bacteria > Pseudomonadati > Pseudomonadota > Gammaproteobacteria > Pseudomonadales > Pseudomonadaceae > Pseudomonas > Pseudomonas sp. B5(2017). The sequence goes on along the minus strand of NZ_NEIR01000001.1, from coordinate 81,265 downwards.
AAGAACTCGCGGTCGATGGCGTCGCGCAACTGCGGCAGCTCCCAGTCGCGGAATTCCGGCAGCAGCACCATGCCATAGGCCTCCAGGTCACGGATCATCCGCGCCCCGCGGGCAATCAGCTGGTACGCCCAGCAATATTCCGACTGCTGCTCGACAAAGCGGATGGAACGCTGCTCCAGTTGCTGGCGCAGCAGGCCTTTGTCGAACACCTCCAGCTTGGCCATCATCACCTGCACCAGCAGTTGCTCCAGGCGCAGCCACACGGCGCGCTTCTGCGCATCGTCGTAGCCGTTCCAGTTGATCACTTCGTGGTGGAACCGCTTGCAGCCACGGCAAACCGTGTCTCCGTAAACCGTGGAGCACAGGCCGACGCAAGGGGTCTTGATGGACTTGTTGGACATGAAAAACAACAGCTTGGCGGTGGAACACGGGCTCATGTTAGCCCTTTGTCTAACCAGGGTCACTCGTTAAAGTCATCTTCGCCGCCTTACGTTCGAGCTTTTTTTGCCGTAGAATCATCCCGCCTTTTCAAAGGCAACAATGTCCGTTGGAAGCTGTTTTCAAAGCGTCACGAGCACAGTTCATCCGGTAGAACGGCGTTGGCCCGGGCCATGCATCCCTCGCATGCCCGTGCCAGCCCTCATCAGCTCCCCGTTCTGCAGGCGTAAAACTTTGAAAGCAGCTTCTGTAAGGATTCTTTGCGACTCTGGCTGGGCGGCCCACAAAGCCGTGGCAGCGCATGGGTGCATTGAATGCTGGATGAGCGTCCCGGACCCCCTTTAGGGACCACTGATGAGGGAAATAACTGTGCTTGAAGCCTACCGCAAACACATCGAAGAGCGTGCCGCCCTGGGTATCGTGCCCCAGCCGCTGAACGCCGAACAAACTGCAGGCCTGGTCGAGCTGCTGAAAAACCCGCCGGCCGGCGAAGAAGCCTTCCTCGTAGACCTGATCACCAACCGCGTACCGCCAGGGGTCGACGAAGCTGCCTACGTCAAGGCCGCTTTCCTCTCCGCCGTCGCCAAGGGCGAAGCCAAGTCGCCTCTGATCGACCGCAAGCACGCCACCGAACTGCTGGGCACCATGCAGGGCGGCTACAACATCGAAACGCTGGTCGCACTGCTGGATGACGCCGAACTGGGCGCCGTCGCGGCCGAACAGCTCAAGCACACCCTGCTGATGTTCGATGCCTTCCACGATGTGGCCGAAAAAGCCAAGGCCGGCAACGTTCACGCCAAGGCCGTGCTGGAATCCTGGGCTGCCGGCGAGTGGTTCACCTCGCGTCCGGCCATCGCCGACAAGTACACCCTGACCGTGTTCAAGGTGCCTGGCGAAACCAACACCGACGACCTGTCCCCTGCTCCGGACGCCTGGTCGCGCCCTGACATCCCGCTGCACGCCCTGGCCATGCTGAAAATGGCCCGTGACGGCATCGAGCCATCCCAGCCTGGTTCGGTCGGCCCGCTGGCCCAGATCGAAGCCGTCAAGGCCAAGGGTTACCCGGTTGCCTACGTCGGTGACGTGGTCGGTACCGGTTCCTCGCGTAAATCCGCCACCAACTCGGTGCTGTGGTTCTTCGGCGACGACATCCCGTACGTGCCGAACAAGCGCGCCGGTGGCTTCTGCTTCGGCACCAAGATCGCCCCGATCTTCTACAACACCATGGAAGACGCCGGCGCCCTGCCGATCGAATTCGACTGCACCAACCTGGGCATGGGCGACGTGATCGACGTTTACCCGTTCAAGGGCGAAGTGCGCCGTCACGGCAGCGACGAACTGGTCACCAAATTCGAGCTGAAAACCGAAGTGCTGCTGGATGAAGTCCGCGCTGGCGGCCGTATCCCGCTGATCGTCGGCCGTGGCCTGACCGAAAAAGCCCGTGCCGAACTGGGCCTGGGTGCTTCCGACCTGTTCAAGAAGCCGGAGCAGCCTGCCGATTCGGGCAAGGGCTTCACCCTGGCACAGAAAATGGTCGGCCGTGCCTGCGGCCTGCCAGAAGGCCAGGGCGTGCGCCCAGGTGCCTACTGCGAGCCGAAGATGACCACCGTCGGTTCCCAGGACACCACTGGCCCGATGACCCGCGACGAGCTGAAAGACCTGGCGTGCCTGGGCTTCTCCGCTGACCTGGTGATGCAGTCGTTCTGCCACACCGCGGCCTATCCGAAGCCGATCGACGTCACCACCCACCACACCCTGCCAGACTTCATCCGCACCCGTGGCGGCGTGTCGCTGCGCCCGGGCGACGGCATCATCCACAGCTGGCTGAACCGCATGCTGATGCCTGACACCGTGGGTACCGGTGGCGACTCGCACACCCGCTTCCCGATCGGCATCTCGTTCCCGGCAGGTTCCGGCCTGGTGGCCTTCGCCGCCGCCACCGGCGTCATGCCGCTGGACATGCCAGAGTCGATCTTGGTGCGCTTCAAGGGCAAACTGCAGCCAGGCATCACCCTGCGTGACCTGGTTCATGCCATCCCTTACTACGCCATCCAGAAGGGCCTGCTGACCGTCGAGAAGAAAGGCAAGAAAAACGCCTTCTCCGGCCGCATCCTCGAGATCGAAGGCCTGAACGATCTGACCGTCGAGCAAGCCTTCGAGCTGTCCGACGCCTCGGCCGAGCGTTCCGCTGCCGGTTGCACCATCAAGCTGCCAGAAAAGGCCATCGCCGAGTACCTGCAGTCCAACATCACCCTGCTGCGCTGGATGATCGGCGAAGGCTACGGCGATGCCCGCACCCTGGAGCGCCGCGCCCAGGCCATGGAAGCCTGGCTGGCCAAGCCTGAGCTGCTGTCGGCCGACGCCGATGCAGAATACGCCGAAATCATCGAAATCGACCTGGCCGACGTGAAAGAGCCTGTGCTCTGCGCGCCGAACGACCCGGACGATGCCCGCCTGCTGTCTTCGGTACAGGGCGAGAAGATCGACGAAGTGTTCATCGGTTCGTGCATGACCAACATCGGCCACTTCCGCGCTGCCGGCAAGCTGCTGGACAAGGTCAAGGGCGGTATCCCGACCCGTCTGTGGCTGGCTCCGCCAACCAAGATGGACGCTCACCAGCTGACCGAAGAAGGCTACTACGGCATCTACGGCAAGGCTGGCGCGCGCATGGAAATGCCAGGCTGCTCGCTGTGCATGGGTAACCAGGCACGTGTGCAGACCGGTTCGACCGTGGTCTCCACCTCGACCCGTAACTTCCCGAACCGTCTGGGCGACGCCACCAACGTGTACCTGGCATCGGCGGAGCTGGCTGCTGTCGCTTCGATCATCGGCAAGCTGCCGACCGTTGAAGAGTACATGCAGTACGCGAAGGACATCGACAGCATGGCTGCCGACGTTTACCGCTACCTGAGCTTCGACCAGATCGCCGAGTTCCGCGAAGCGGCAGCCAACGCCAAGATCCCGGTAGTTCAGGCGTAAGCTGAGTTGTAAGATGTAAAAGAAAGCCCCGGCAGAAATGCCGGGGCTTTCTTGTTTCAACCTGTACCGGCCTCTTCGCGGCTAAAGCCGCTCCCACAGGGACCCCACAGTTGTCGACGGCTGCGCAGGACCTTGTGGGAGCGGCTTTAGCCGCGAACAGGCCAGCACAGGCAACCTCAGATCACGAGCAGGTCGACAAACCTGTGCACCGCCATCTGTTCCAGCTTCTGCTGGTCCTTGCACACCTCAAGAATCTCCCCACACCGCTGCCGCGCAAAGCGCGTGGCCAGGTTGTCCCTGAACTTGGCCTCCAGCAACGGTATGCCCTCCCCTCGCCGCCGGCGATGCCCGATCGGGTATTCCACCACCACCTGCTCGGTACTGCTGCCATCCTTGAAGAACACCTGCAGCGCGTTGGCGATCGAGCGCTTGTCCGGCTCCAGGTACTCACGGCTGAAGCGCGGGTCTTCCACCACCTCCATCTTCTCGCGCAGGCGGTCGATGCTTGGGTGGTTGGCATGGAAGGTGTCTTCGTAATGCTCGGCCACCAGATGACCGAAAATCAGCGGCACCGCCACCATGTACTGCAGGCAGTGGTCGCGGTCGGCGGCGTTTGCCAGCGGGCCGCTCTTGGAAATGATGCGGATCGCCGACTCCTGGGTGGTAATGACGATACGGTCGACTTCGTGCAGGCGGTTACGCACCAGTGGATGCAGGGTTACCGCTGCCTCGCAGGCGGTCTGGGCGTGGAACTCGGCAGGGAAACTGACCTTGAACAGCACGTTTTCCATCACGTAGCTACCCAAGGCTTGCGGCACGCGCAGCTCTTGCTGCTCGGACGGCTTGAGCGCGAGGTCCTTGTTGGTGTGACTGAACAGCACATCATAGAAGCCCCACTGCGGCGCAGTGAGCACGCCCGGCACGCCCATCTCGCCACGCAGGGCAATATCGGCCAGGCGCACGCCACGGCTGGAAGCATCACCGGCGGCCCACGATTTGCGCGAACCGGCGTTGGGCGCATGGCGGTAGGTACGCAGCGCCTGGCCGTCGACGAATGCGTGGGACAAGGCGCTCAGCATCTGCTCACGGTTGGCCCCCATCAGCCTGGCGCACACGGCGGTGGAGGCTACCTTGACCAGAATCACATGGTCGAGGCCAACGCGGTTGAAGGCGTTTTCCAGCGCCATCACGCCCTGAATCTCGTGAGCCATGACCATGGCTTCGAGCACATCGCGCATCAGCAGCGGTGCCTCACCTGCGGCCACGTGCTTCTGCGACAGGTGATCGGCAACGGCCAGGATTCCGCCAAGGTTATCCGAGGGGTGGGCCCATTCGGCGGCCAGCCAGGTATCGTTGTAGTCCAGCCAGCGCACCGTGCAGCCGATGTCCCAGGCAGCCTTGACCGGGTCGAGGCGGTAGGCGGTGCCGGGCACGCGGGCGCCGTTGGGCACCACGGTGCCTTCAACCTGGGGGCCTAGCAACTTGGTGCATTCGGGGAAGCGCAGGGCCAGCAGGCCGCAGCCGAGGGTATCCATCAGGCAGTTGCGCGCGGTGTCCAGTGCTTCGGCGGATTCGACCCGGTACGTGAGGGCGTAATCGGCGAGGGTTTGCAGCACCCGGTCGTAGTCCGGGCGGGCGTTGAGGTCTACGTTGGCGCTCATATCCAGCTCCCTTCAGAATTGCCGGGGCTGCTTTGCAGCCCTTCGCGACACAAGGCCGCTCCTACAGGTACCGCGCAAACCGTGTAGGAGCGGGCTTGCCCGCGAAGGGGCGCAAAGCGGCCCCAACGAACTAAAGCCGAGCGCCAGTGGTGCGTTAGAAGCTATCGCCAGGCACGCGAACCCAGCCCTCCATCAGCACGCGAGCACTGCGGCTCATGATTGCCTTGGTCACTGTCCATTCACCATTCACCTGGCGCGCCTCGGCCCCCACCCGCAGGGTGCCCGAGGGGTGGCCGAAACGCACGGCGCTGCGCTCGCCCCCGCCTGCGGCGAGGTTGACCAACGTGCCCGGAATGGCCGCCGCGGTACCGATGGCCACCGCGGCCGTCCCCATCATTGCATGGTGCAGCTTGCCCATCGACAAGGCCCGTACCAGCAGGTCGATATCACCTGCCTGCACCGCTTTGCCACTGGACGCAGTGTAGGTGCTCGGCGGCGCGACGAAAGCCACTTTCGGCGTGTGCTGACGCCCGGCAGCCTGGTCGACGTTGTCGATCAGGCCCATGCGCACGGCGCCATGGGCGCGAATCGTCTCGAAGCGCAGTAGCGCCTGCGGATCGCCGTTGATGGCGTCCTGCAGTTCGGTGCCGGTGTAGCCGATATCCGCCGCATTGACGAAGATGGTCGGGATGCCGGCATTGATCAGGGTCGCCTTGAACGTACCGACACCCGGCACCTCGAGGTCATCGACCAGGTTGCCGGTGGGGAACATCGCCCCGCCGTCGCCATCTTCGTCGGCCGCCGGATCGAGGAACTCAAGCTGCACCTCGGCGGCCGGGAAGGTCACCCCGTCCAGCTCGAAGTCGCCGGTTTCCTGCACTTCACCTTCGGTGATCGGCACATGGGCGATGATGGTCTTGCCGATGTTGGCCTGCCAGATGCGCACGGTGGCGATACCGTTGCGCGGAATGCGCGCCGGGTCGACCAGGCCGCTGCTGATGGCGAACGAACCGACCGCGGCAGAAAGGTTGCCGCAATTGCCGCTCCAGTCGACAAAGGCCTTGTCGATGCTGACCTGGCCGAACAGGTAGTCGACATCGTGTTCAGGCTTGATGCTTTGCGACAGGATCACGGTCTTGCTGGTGCTCGAAGTGGCGCCGCCCATGCCGTCGATCTGCTTGCCATAGGGGTCGGGGCTGCCGATCACCCGCAGCAGCAGTGCATCACGGGCAGGGCCGGGGATCTGCGCCTGCTCGGGCAGGTCTTGCAGGCGGAAGAACACGCCTTTGCTGGTGCCGCCACGGATGTAGGTGGCGGGGATTTTTACTTGCGGTACATGAGCCATGGATGTGCTGTCCTGTCTGAGATGCATATGGCCTCTGGGGCTGCTTTGCAGCCCATCGCGACACAAGGCCGCTCCTACAGGGATCTGGTAACGCTTGTAGGAGCGGCCTTGTGTCGCGATGGGCCGCAAAGCGGCCCCCTGCAATTAGGCGGTCGCTTCGAGGAAGTCCTGGGCGAAGCGTTGCAGCACCCCGCCAGCCTCGTAGATCGACACCTCCTCGGCGGTGTCCAGGCGGCAGGTCACCGGTACCTCCAGGCGCTCGCCGTTGGCGCGGGTAACCACCAGGGTCAGCGTCGCCCGCGGCGTACGCGCGCCCAGTACGTCATAGGTCTCGCTGCCATCCAGGCCGAGGGTCTTGCGGTCGGTGCCCGGCTTGAACTCCAGCGGCAGTACGCCCATGCCCACCAGGTTGGTACGGTGAATACGCTCGAAGCCTTCGGCGACGATCGCCTCGACACCGGCCAGGCGCACACCCTTGGCCGCCCAGTCACGGGACGAGCCCTGGCCGTAGTCGGCACCGGCGACGATGATCAGCGGCTGCTTGCGATCCATGTAGGTCTCGATCGCCTCCCACATGCGGGTGACCTTGCCTTCCGGCTCGATACGCGCCAGCGAGCCCTGCTTCACGCTGCCGTCTTCCTTGCGCACCATTTCGTTGAACAGCTTGGGGTTGGCAAAGGTAGCGCGCTGGGCAGTCAGGTGGTCGCCACGGTGGGTAGCGTAGGAGTTGAAGTCCTCCTCCGGCAGGCCCATCTTCGCCAGGTACTCGCCGGCAGCGCTGTCGAGCATGATGGCGTTGGACGGCGACAGGTGGTCGGTGGTGATGTTGTCCGGCAGCACTGCCAGCGGGCGCATGCCGCGCAGGGTACGTTCACCGGCCAAGGCACCTTCCCAGTACGGCGGGCGGCGGATGTAGGTGCTCATCGGGCGCCAGTCGTACAGCGGCGCCACCTTCGGCCCACGGTCTTCCTCGATGGCGAACATCGGGATGTACACCTTGCGGAACTGCTCCGGCTTGACCGCGGCACGCACCACGGCGTCGATCTCTTCGTCGCTGGGCCAGATGTCCTTGAGGCGGATTTCCTTGCCGTCGACCACGCCCAGCACATCCTTCTCGATGTCGAAGCGGATGGTACCGGCGATGGCGTAGGCCACTACCAGTGGCGGCGAAGCGAGGAAGGCCTGCTTGGCATACGGGTGGATACGCCCGTCGAAGTTGCGGTTGCCCGACAGCACGGCGGTGGCGTACAGGTCACGGTCGATGATTTCTTGCTGGATCACCGGGTCCAGGGCGCCGGACATACCGTTGCAGGTGGTGCAGGCGAAGGCGACGATGCCAAAGCCGAGCTGTTCCAGCTCCTTCTCCAGCCCGGCCTCTTCCAGGTACAGCTGCACGGCCTTGGAGCCAGGCGCCAGCGACGACTTGACCCACGGCTTGCGGGCCAGGCCCAGCTTGTTGGCATTGCGCGCCAGCAGGCCTGCGGCAATCACGTTGCGCGGGTTGCTGGTGTTGGTGCAGCTGGTGATGGCGGCAATGATCACCGCGCCATCTGGCATCTGCCCTGGCACTTCTTCCCAGCTGCCGGCGATGCCTTTGGCCGCCAGGTCGCTGGTGGCGACGCGGGCATGCGGGTTGGACGGGCCGGCCATGTTGCGCACCACGCTCGACAGGTCGAAGCTCAGGGTGCGCTCGTAGACGACGCCGCCCAGGCTGTCGGCCCACAGGCCGGTGGCCTTGGCATAGGTTTCCACCAGCTTGACCTGCTGCTCTTCGCGGCCGGTCAGGCGCAGGTAGTCGATGGTCTGCTGGTCGATGGCGAACATCGCCGCAGTGGCGCCATATTCCGGGGCCATGTTGGAGATGGTGGCGCGGTCGCCCAGGGTCAGGGCACGGGCACCCTCGCCGTGGAACTCCAAGTAGGCGCCGACGACTTTCTGCTTGCGCAGGAATTCGGTCAGGGCCAGCACCAGGTCGGTGGCGGTGATGTTCGGCGCCAGCTTGCCGGTCAGCTCGACACCGACGATTTCCGGCAGGCGCATCCACGAGGCACGGCCCAGCATCACGTTCTCGGCTTCCAGGCCACCCACGCCGATGGCGATCACGCCCAGGGCGTCGACATGCGGCGTGTGGCTGTCGGTGCCGACGCAGGTGTCCGGGTAGGCCACGCCACGGTCGTTGTGGATCACCGGCGACATCTTCTCCAGGTTGATCTGGTGCATGATGCCGTTGCCCGGCTGGATCACGTCGACGTTCTTGAACGCCTTCTTGGTCCAGTTGATGAAGTGGAAGCGGTCTTCATTGCGGCGGTCTTCGATGGCGCGGTTCTTTTCGAAGGCCTGCGGGTCGAAACCGCCGCACTCGACGGCCAGCGAGTGGTCGACGATCAGCTGCACCGGCACCACAGGGTTGACCTGGGCCGGGTCGCCGCCTTTGTCGGCAATGGCGTCACGCAGGCCGGCGAGGTCGACCAGTGCGGTCTGGCCGAGAATGTCGTGGCACACCACGCGGGCCGGGAACCACGGGAAGTCGAGGTCGCGCTTGCGCTCGATCAGCTGGCCCAGCGAGGCGTCGAGGGTAGCCGGGTCGCAGCGGCGCACCAGGTTTTCGGCGAGTACGCGAGAGGTGTAAGGCAGGCCATCGTAGGCGCCGGGCTTGATGGCCTCGACCGCCGCGCGGGCATCGAAGTAGTCCAGGTCGGTGCCTGGCAGGTGCTTGCGGAATGCAGTGTTCATATCGTTATCAGGCTCGGTCACGGTATTCGGGGGCAGGTGCGGCTCAGGCCTTGGGGGCGCTACGCGCCCCTTTCGCGACACAAGGCCGCTCCCACAGGTACTGCGCCGTCCCTGTGGGAGCGGCCTTGTGTCGCGAAAGGGCTGCGCAGCAGCCCCAGCGATCTATGACTCAGCGCTGCTCGATCGGCACGAACTGGCGCTGCTCGACGCCGACATACTCGGCGCTCGGGCGGATGATGCGGTTGTTGGCGCGCTGTTCGAAGACGTGCGCCGCCCAGCCGGTCAGGCGCGAGCAGACGAAGATCGGGGTGAACAGCTTGGTCGGGATGCCCATGAAGTGGTACGCCGAGGCATGGTAGAAGTCGGCGTTGGGGAACAGGCGCTTCTGCTCCCACATGGTCTTGTCGATGGCTTCGGAAACCGGGTACAGCACCTTGTCACCCACTTCGTCGGCGAGCTGTTTCGACCAGCCCTTGATCACCTCGTTGCGCGGGTCGGACTCTTTGTAGATGGCATGGCCAAAGCCCATGATCTTGTCCTTGCGCTCGAGCATGCGCAGCAGCTCGGCAGTGGCTTCCTGCGGGCTCTGGAAGCGCTCGATCAGCTCCATCGCCGCCTCGTTGGCACCGCCATGCAGCGGGCCGCGCAGCGAACCGATAGCAGCGGTTACGCAGGAGTACAGGTCGGAGAGGGTCGAGGCACAGACGCGGGCGGTGAAGGTCGAGGCGTTGAACTCGTGCTCGGCGTAGAGGATCAGCGACACGTTCATGACCTTGACGTGCAGCTCGCTCGGCTTCTTGCCGTGCAGCAGGTGCAGGAAGTGGCCACCGAGGGTGTCTTCGTCGCTGGTGCAGTCGATACGCACGCCGTCGTGGGTGAAGCGGTACCAGTAGCACATCACCGCCGGGAACAGCGCCAGCAGGCGGTCGGTCTTGTCACGCTGGGCCTCGAAGGTCAGCTCGGGCTCCAGGGTACCCAGCACCGAGCAACCTGTGCGCATCACGTCCATCGGGTGGGCATCACGCGGGATGCGCTCGAGCACTTCCTTCAGGGCTTGCGGCAGGTCACGCAGGCCCTTGAGCTTGCGCTTGTAGTCGGCCAGTTCGGCTTTGCTCGGCAGCTCGCCGTACAGCAGCAGGTAGGCGACTTCTTCGAACTCGGCACCAGCGGCCAGGTCACGCACGTCGTAACCACGGTAGGTCAGCCCGGCACCGGCCTGGCCCACGGTCGACAGCGCGGTCTGGCCGGCCACCTGGCCGCGCAGGCCTGCGCCACTGAGTACTTTTGCTTCGGCCATGGTGTTTCTCCTTTCTTGAACTTGTTATGGAAATCTGGCTAATCGTTGAAACCTGGGCCGGCCCCTTCGCGGGTAAACCCGCTCCTACAGGGTTCCACAGGCATCGAGCATCACGCCGTACTTGTGGGAGCGGGTTCACCCGCGAAGAGGCCAGCCGCTCCAACGCAAATCTTTGACCTTCAGCCCTTCTTCTGGGCAAACAGCGCATCGAGGCTCTGCTCGAAGGCGTGGTAACCAATGGCATCGTAGAGCTCCATGCGGGTCTGCATGGTGTCGATCACGTTCTTCTGCGTGCCGTCGCGGCGCAGCGCGGTGTACACGTTTTCGGCCGCCTTGTTCATGGCGCGGAACGCCGACAGCGGGTACAGCACCAGCGACACGTCGACCGAGGCCAGCTCTTCGGTGGTGTACAGCGGCGTGGCGCCGAATTCGGTGATGTTGGCCAGGATCGGTGCCTTCACCCGGTCGGCGAAGGTCTTGTACATCTGCAGTTCGGTGATGGCTTCCGGGAAGATCATGTCGGCACCGGCCTCGACGCAGGCGGCGGCGCGGTCCAGGGCGGCGTTCAGGCCCTCGACGGCCAGGGCATCGGTACGCGCCATGATCACGAAGCTGTCATCGGTACGGGCATCGACTGCGGCCTTGATGCGGTCGACCATTTCCTGCTGGCTGACGATTTCCTTGTTCGGGCGGTGGCCGCAGCGCTTGGCGCCGACCTGGTCCTCGATATGGATGGCGGCAGCGCCGAACTTGCTCATCGAGCGCACGGTACGGGCAACGTTGAAGGCAGAGGCGCCGAAGCCGGTGTCGACATCCACCAGCAGCGGCAGGTCGCACACGTCGGTGATGCGGCGCACGTCGGTGAGTACATCGTCCAGGCCGCTGATGCCCAGGTCCGGCAGGCCCAGCGAACCGGCGGCGACGCCGCCACCGGACAGGTAGATGGCCTTGAAGCCGGCGCGCTTGGCCAGCAGGGCATGGTTGGCGTTGATGGCGCCAACCACCTGCAGCGGATGTTCAGCGGCAACGGCGTCGCGGAAACGCTGACCGGGGGTGCTCTTCACAGTCATTTCTCACCTCGTGGGCTGTTGTTGTGGGCGTCCAGGTAGTGACGCTCGATATTGCGCTTGGACGCGCCGATGTGGCGGCGCATCAGGAGTTCGGCCAGCTCGCCGTCACGGTCGGCGATGGCATCGAGAATGCGGTGGTGTTCGGCAAAGGCCTGGCGTGGCCGGTTGGGCGTGGCGGAAAACTGGATGCGGTACATGCGCACCAACTGGTACAGCTCGCCGCAGAGCATCTTGACCAGGGTCTGGTTACCGCTGCCCTGGATGATCCGGTAATGGAAGTCGTAGTCGCCTTCCTGCTGGTAATAGCCCAGGCCGGCCTGGAACGCGGCATCGCGCTCGTGGGTGTCGAGCACCCGGCGCAGTTCGTCGATGTCGGCCTGGCTCATGCGTTCGGCGGCAAGGCGGCAGGCCATGCCTTCCAGCGATTCGCGAATTTCGTACAGCTCGATCAGTTCGGCGTGGTTGAGCGACACCACCCGCGCCCCCACATGCGGCACGCGCACCAGCAGGCGCTGGCCTTCGAGGCGGTGGATGGCCTCGCGCAGCGGCCCGCGGCTGATGCCGTAGGTACGCGCCAGCTCCGGCTCGGAAATCTTGCTGCCGGGGGCGATATCGCCCTTGACGATGGCCGCCTGGATGCGCCGGAAGACGTTTTCGGACAAGGTTTCCGTTTCGTCTGCCAGCATCGGGCTGGGGGTGGATAGGTCCTGCATATTGTCGACACCTTGCAAATCTCTTTGCCAGAAATTAGCTAATTCGACCGCAGCAGTCAAAGACAAAATGAATATTGTCGACAATCGTCTAAGAACGAACTAATGCCAGCGCGGTGCTGTCAGATCGCGCACCGCTGGCGTCAAGGCGCCGGCGTGATAGAATGCCGCGCCTCCGATGGAGTATGGATAGCCTGTCTGTCATCCATTCATGCTGTTGACAGATGAACGAGGAAGCTTGCGCAGTCGCTGCCAGTCGCCTTGCCCTGAACACGGCTCTGAACATGGCTTTGAAAACAGCCCCGAACCTTGCACTGCACCGCGCCAGGAATATGAGACTTACACCCGTATTATTGCTGCTCTGCCTCACCCTGCTGCCGGCCCTTGGCCAGGCCGCAGGCAAGACCGTGTACGGTCTCAACGAATATGCACGCCTGGGCGACCTGGACCTGGAAGTGGCCGCCAAGCTCGACACCGGCGCCAAGACCGCGTCGCTCAGCGCCCGCGACATCAAGCGTTTCAAGCGCAACGGCGAAAGCTGGGTGCGCTTCTACCTGGCCATCGACGCCGCCCATTCGCACCCCATCGAACGCCCGCTGGCACGCGTAAGCAAGATCAAGCGCCGGGCCGGCGACTATGATGCTGAATCGGGCAAGGCCTATACCGCGCGCCCGGTCATCGAACTTGAAATCTGCATGGGCCAGGCCATGCGCACCATCGAAGTCAATCTCACCGACCGCAGCGCCTTCCAGTTCCCGCTGCTGATCGGCTCCGAGGCGCTCAAGCACTTCGACGCGCTGGTCGACCCAAGCCTTAAATACGCGGCCGGCAAACCTGCCTGTGCCACCGACGCTCCCAAAGCAGAGTAATCCCGATGCGCTCTCTTACCCTCCATCTGAAAGTCCTGATCACCGTGCTGGTGCTGTTGGGCGTGGCGGTCACGGCTTATCAGATCTTCGTACTCGGCATCCCGGTAACCGAGGATGAAACCGACGACCTGTGGAACATCGACGCCAAGGTCGAGTTCGTGGCCAGCACCAAGGACCCGGTCAAGGTGCAGATGTTCGTGCCACCGCTGAACCGCGACTACGTCAGCCTCAACGAGAGCTTCATCTCCAACAACTACGGGGTGAGCGTCAACCGTGCCGACGGCAACCGCAAGGTCACCTGGTCGGCCCGCCGCGCCAGCGGCAACCAGACCCTCTACTACCGCCTGGTGCTGACCAAGCGCTACAGCAACGAGAAGACCACGGTCAAAGGCCCGACCTTCCGTGACAGCCTGGCAGTGGAAGGCCCCGAGAAGATCGCCGCCGAGGCCCTGATGGCGCCGATCCGCCAGCACTCGGCCGACGTCGAGACCTTCGTCAGCGAGACCATCAAGCGGGTCAACAACCTGAACGACGATAACGTCAAGCTGCTGCTGGCCGGCGACACCACGGCCATGAAGAAGGCCCAGGTCATCGACCTGCTGCTGTCGATCGCCCACGTACCGATGGAGAAGGTGCACACCATCCGCCTGGTGGCCGACACCCCGCAAACCCCGGAACTGTGGCTGCGCAGCTTCAACGGCACCGACTGGCTGTACTTCAACCCGGACACCGGCGAGCAGGGCCTGCCAAGCGATCGCCTGCTGTGGTGGACCGGTGACGACAACCTGATCACTGTCGATGGCGGCAAGAAGGCCAACGTTACTTTCAGCATGAACAACAGCGAGATGAACGCCATCCGCCTGGCCAAGCTGACCGACGAGAATACCGACGCCGACTTCCTCGAATATTCGCTGTACGGCCTGCCGCTGCAGACCCAGCAAACCTTCATGATCATGGTGATGATCCCGATCGGTGTGCTGGTGATCCTGGTGCTGCGCAACCTGGTCGGCCTGCAGACCCTGGGTACCTTCACCCCGGTACTGATCGCCCTGGCCTTCCGCGAGACCCAGCTTGGCTTCGGTATCGTGCTGTTCACGGTAATCACCGCCCTGGGCCTGTCGCTGCGCTCGTACCTGGAACACCTGAAGTTGCAGATGCTGCCACGCCTGTCGGTGGTACTGACCTTCGTCGTGGTACTGATTGCCGCCATCAGCCTGTTCAGCCACAAGCTGGGCCTGGAGCGCGGGCTGTCGGTAGCGCTGTTCCCGATGGTGATCCTGACCATGACCATCGAGCGCCTGTCCATCACCTGGGAAGAGCGTGGCGGCGGCCATGCCATGAAAGTGGCCATCGGCACCCTGTTCGCCGCTTCCCTGGCGCACCTGTTGATGATGGTGCCGGAGCTGGTGTACTTCGTGTTCACCTTCCCGGCCGTGCTGCTGATCCTGGTGGGCTTCATGCTGGCGATGGGTCGCTACCGCGGCTACCGCCTGACCGAGCTCGTGCGCTTCAAGGCATTCCTGAAGAAGGCTGACGCCTGATGTTTGGCCTGATCAAGACGTGGAAAGCCCTGGAGGCCCGGGGCATCATGGGTATCAACCGGCGCAACGCGGACTACGTGTTGAAGTACAACAAGCGCCATCTGTACCCGATCGTCGACGACAAGATCATCACCAAGGAGCGCGCCCTGGCGGCCGGCATCCATGTGCCGGAAATGTACGGCATCATCGAGACCGAGAAAGAGATCGAGAAGCTCCACCAGATCATTGGTGGGCGCAGCGATTTCGTCATCAAGCCGGCGCAGGGCGCCGGTGGTGACGGCATCCTGGTGATCGCCGACCGCTTCGAGGACCGCTACCGCACGGTGTCCGGCAAGATCATCAGCCACGAGGAAATCGAGCACCAGATCTCGAGCATCCTCACCGGCCTGTACTCGCTGGGCGGGCACCGCGACCGTGCGCTTATCGAGTACCGGGTCACCCCCGACCAGATCTTCAAGAGCATCAGCTACGAAGGCGTGCCGGACATCCGCATCATCGTGCTGATGGGCTACCCGGTGATGGCCATGCTGCGCCTGCCGACCCGCCAGTCCGGCGGCAAGGCCAACCTGCACCAGGGCGCCATCGGCGTGGGTGTCGACCTGGCCACCGGCGTGACCCTGCGCGGCACCTGGTTGAACAACATCATCAGCAAGCACCCGGACACCACCAACGCGGTGGATGGCGTGCAACTGCCGAACTGGGACGGCTTCATGAAGCTGGCCGCCGGCTGCTACGAGCTGTGTGGCCTGGGCTACATCGGTGTCGACATGGTGCTGGACCAGGACAAGGGGCCGCTGATTCTCGAGCTCAACGCCCGCCCCGGCCTGAACATCCAGATCGCCAACGACTGCGGCCTGACCCAGCGCACCCACGCCATCGAGGCGCACCTGGAAGCGCTGGCCAAGGATGGCATCAGCGAAGATGCCGAACAGCGCGTGCGGGTATCGCAAGGCTTGTTCGGGCACGTGCACCCGCGCTGAAATCGCCGGGGCTGCTGCGCAGCCCTATCGCGACACAAGGCCGCTCCTACAGGAGATCGCGTGATCCTGTAGGAGCGGCCTTGTGTCGCGACAGTGCCGCAAGGGCGAAACCCAGTGCTTGAATGTCGCCACAAAGCTAGGCGCATTTCCTGCACAGGTCTACAATCGCCCTCCTCGCTTTTACATCGCCGTCCACACTGATGCCGACCTGTACGCTCCACCCCCTGCCCTACCAGCCCGACCCTGCCGCCTATTTCGCCCGCCTGCGCCAGGCCCCCGGTGCGATCCTGCTGGACAGCGCCCGCCCCGGCGCCGAACGCGGGCGCTTCGACCTGCTCAGCGCCTGGCCGCTGCAACACCTGCAGGCGCAGCCCGACGAAGATGGCCGCACCTTCCTCCAGCGCCTGCGCGCCGGTCTGGCACGACTGGGCCATGCGCAGTTGCCCGCGGGCAGCGAGCTGCCGTTCGCTGGCGGCCTGATCGGCTACCTGAGCTATGACTTCGGCCGCCGCCTGGAACACCTGCCCAGCCTGGCCGTGGACGACCTTGGCCTGCCGGACGCGCAACTGGGGCTGTATGCCTGGGCGCTGGTGACCGACCACCAGTGCGCGACCAGCCAACTGGTGTTCCACCCGAGCCTGCCCGGCAGCGAACGGGAACGGCTAATCGCCCTGTTCGAAGGTGTCGACAACGCGGAAAGCAGCAGCTTCCAGCTACTCGCGCCGATGGCCGGCGACCTGCAGCCCGAGCAGTACAAGGCCGCCTTTGACCAGGTGCAGCACTACATCCAGGCCGGCGACTGCTACCAGATCAACCTTACCCAGCGCTTCCGCGCGCCCTGCCAGGGCGACCCGTGGCACGCTTACCAGGCCCTGCGCAAAGCCTGTCCCACCCCCTTCTCCGGCTACCAGCAACTGGCCGACGGCAGCGCCCTGCTGAGCTTTTCGCCCGAGCGCTTCATCCGCGTCAGCCAGCGCCAGGTGGAAACCCGGCCGATCAAGGGCACCCGCCCGCGCGCCAGCAACCCGGCTGAAGACATGCGCAATGCCGAGGAGCTGCTGCACAGCCCCAAGGATCGCTCGGAAAACCTGATGATCGTCGACCTGCTGCGCAACGACCTGGGGCGCACCTGCGAGATCGGCTCGGTGAAGGTGCCGGAACTGTTCAGCCTGGAGAGCTACCCCAACGTACACCACTTGGTCAGCAGCATCACCGGCCAGCTGGCCAGCGATAAAGACGCCCTGGACCTGATCGGCGACAGCTTCCCGGGCGGCTCGATCACCGGCGCGCCGAAGATCCGCGCCATGCAGATCATCGACGAACTGGAGCCGGCACGCCGGGCGCTGTACTGCGGCTCACTGCTCTACGTGGATGTGCGCGGCGAAATGGACAGCTCGATTGCCATTCGCAGCCTGCTGGTCAAGGGTGGACAGGTCAGCTGCTGGGGCGGCGGCGCGGTGGTGGCCGACTCCGAGTGGCAGGCCGAATATGAAGAGTCGATTGCCAAGGTGCGGGTGTTGATGGAGACCTTGCAAGGCTTGTGATCGGCGGCGCCTGCTTCGCGGGCTCGCCCGCTCCCACAACTGGCAGATGTGCGCTGTACCTGTGGGAGCGGGCGAGCCCGCGAAGCAGGCGCCACCGACTCCAAGCCCGCCTACCCCGCCATTTTTTGTTACCATCACCTCACTACGAGCGCACAGCGCCACAGCCACGATGGAAACCGCCTGATGAGCCAACCCTTCGACGTCGCAGCACTGGCCGCGACCTATGCCAACAAGTCCCCGCAGGACATCCTCAAGCTTGCCTTCGAGCACTTCGGTGATGACCTGTGGATCTCCTTCAGCGGCGCCGAGGATGTGGTGCTGGTGGACATGGCCTGGAAGCTGAACAAGCAGGTCAAGGTGTTCAGCCTCGACACCGGCCGCCTGCACCCGGAGACCTACCGGTTCATCGACCAGGTCCGCGAGCAGTACAACCTGCCGATCGAGATCCTCAGCCCCGACCGCGCCAAGCTCGACCCGTTCGTCAAGGAAAAGGGCCTGTTCAGCTTCTACAAGGACGGCCACGGCGAGTGCTGCGGTATCCGCAAGATCGAGCCACTGCGTCGCAAGCTGGCCACCGTGAGCGCCTGGGCCACCGGCCAGCGCCGCGACCAGAGCCCGGGCACCCGCAGCCAGGTGGCGGCAGTGGAAATCGACAGCGCCTTCTCCACCCCCGAGCGCACCCTGTACAAGTTCAACCCACTGGCACAGATGACCAGCGAGGAAGTGTGGGGTTATATCCGCATGCTGGAACTGCCGTACAACAGCCTGCACGAGCGCGGCTTCATCAGCATCGGCTGCGAGCCCTGCACCCGCCCGGTGCTGCCAAACCAGCATGAGCGCGAAGGGCGTTGGTGGTGGGAAGAGTCGACGCAGAAGGAATGCGGGTTGCACGCGGGCAACCTGATCAGCAAGGCATAATGGGCCGTTGTGGGAGCGGGTTCACCCGCGAACACCGGCGAAGCCGGTGCCATACAGCGCGTCGCCTTCTTCGCGGGTAAACCCGCTCCCACAGGGGCCGTGAGGCCCTTGCAATTCCGGATCAGTGCACCGGCAGCTCGACGCCTTCGAACAGGTCTTCCAGCTCCTGCTTGTTGTGGCACTGGATGGCCTTGGCCATCACTTCACGGGTCAGGTGCGGGGCGAACTTCTCGATGAAGTCGCACATGAAGCCACGCAGGAAGGTGCCGCGGCGGAAGCCGATCTTGGTGATGCTGGCTTCGAACAGTTCGCTGGCATCCAAGGCCACCAGGTCGCTGTCGAGCTTGGTGTCCACCGCCATCTTGGCGACGATCCCCACGCCCAGCCCCAGGCGCACATAGGTCTTGATCACGTCGGCGTCAGCCGCGGTAAACACCACTTTCGGCGTAAGGCCGCGGTGGTTGAACGCTTCGTCCAGCTTCGAACGCCCGGTGAAACCGAACACGTAGGTAACGATCGGGTATTCGGCGACCGCTTCCAGGGTAAGCTTTGGCAGCTTGGTCAACGGATGGCCCTGCGGCACCACCACGCAGCGGTTCCACTTGTAGCACGGCATCATGATCAGGTCGCCGAACAGCTCCAGCGCCTCGGTGGCGATGGCGAAGTCGACCGTACCGTCCGCGGCCATTTCGGCAATCTGCATGGGCGAACCCTGGTGCATGTGCAAGGACACTTCCGGGTACTGCTTGATGAAGTTGCTGATCACCGGCGGCAAGGCATAACGCGCCTGGGTGTGGGTGGTGGCGATGGACAGCGTGCCCTTCTTCTCGTTGGAGAACTCCTGGGCAATCTGCTTGATGCTTTCGACCTTGCGCAGGATTTCGCCAGCGGTATTGATGATGCGCTCACCGGCCGGGGTAACGCGGGTCAGGTGCTTGCCGCTGCGGGCAAAGACTTCAACACCCAGCTCATCCTCGAGCAGGCGGATCTGCTTGCTGATACCTGGCTGGGAGGTATACAGGCTCTGCGCCGTCGCGGAGACGTTGAGGTCATGGTGCGCCACTTCCCAGATGTAGCGCAGTTGTTGAAGCTTCATAGGTTCCCCTCGGTTCAGCGATGAGTCCGCGGCAGCAGGCAGCGACGATATATAACTATATTAGTGGTTCTGGAAATAAATCTAGAACTATTTTGTTACATACCCCCGGAAATGGCCTACGGCCATCTTCATGCTTTCCTACGCCCCAAATGCTGCGCCAGCGGCACCATGTACACCGGTACCGGCGACAGCTGCAGCAGCCGTACCGCCGTGCGCCCCAATGGCACATCCACGCCGGCGCCAGCACTGTGGCTACCGAAAATCAACAGGTCGACGCTCAGCCGCTGTGCCTGGTCGAGGATCACCTGCGCCGGGTCGCCCTGGCGTACTCGCACCGCCTTGATCACCGCCAGGTCGGCCTCCTCGCCCAGTTCGTCGCGAAAGTTTTCCAGCACACGCTGCTCGATATTGGCCATCACCGTGTTCACCCCCTGGCTGTGCAGCTGGTCGAGCGTCTGCTCATCGAGGTAGCTTTGCAGAAGAGATTCAGCGAACTGGCCCATGGGCTCTACCGCATGGATCACATACAACTCGGCGCCGAATGTGCGCGCCAGCGCCAGCGCGTGTTGCATGACAAAAGGGGCGTAGACACCGAGGTCGGTGGCGTACAGCATGGAGTGGATCATTCGACCTCCTCGACTGCCGCTGCGGCAGAGCAAGCTTCAGCTTAGCAGCGCGCCGGACGCACGCTTTGCCGTCCGGCGCGCTGCTGATGCGGGCTGGAGGGCCCCGGCGGGGCCAGAGCCACCCTCAGCGAGGCTGTTCGCCCCGGTCGATGAAAGCCAGCGCCTGGTACAGCATCTCCATGCGTGGCAAGTGGCAGCCTGCCGCACGCGCCTGCGCCAACGGCTCGGCATAGATGGCCTGCAGCTCCAGCGGGCGCTTGTGGACATGGTCGTGGTACATGCTGGGCCAGTAGTCGGGCATGCGCTCGGTCACCTGGAACAGGTGCTCGGCATACCCCTCGGGCAACACATGGCCACACGCCGCCGCCCCCTGCACCACCTCGGCCATCAGGGCCTGGATCAGGGCGCGGCCATGGCTGTCGGCCATCAGCGGCGTGGTGCTGGCGCCGAGCAGCACCGACAGGCCGTTGTAGGGCACGTTCCACACCAGCTTCTGCCAGCGTGCCTGGGCTAGGTCGGGCATGGCCTGCGAGTCGATGCCCGCAGCCCGGAACAGCTCCGCGCCTTCATTGACCAGCGCGGCACCGCCATCGTTGGCCGGCCCGCTGTGGTAGCCGAGGTTGACCGCGCCCAGGGCCTGGTGGCGGATCACGCCGGGCGCCTGGCGGTTGACGCAGATGAAACACAGGCCGCCGAGCAGGTGCATGTCGCTGCGCAAGGCCGGGCGCAATTGCTCCTCCACGCCCAGGCCGTTCTGCAGCAGCACCACCTTGGCGCCCGGTGCGGCCGCCTGCACGATCAGCGGCGCCAACTGGTCATTGCTGGTGGCCTTGGCCCCCACCAGCAGCCAGTCGCAGGGTGGCATGTCGGCGGCACTGGCATAGGCCTGCACCTTCATCTGCAAGTTGCCATGCACGGCACTGTCCAGGGTCAACCCCTGCTCGCGGACAACCTCGTACTCGCTGCGCAACAGAAAATGCACATCGAAGCCAGCCCGGGCCAGCATCAACCCATAGAAGCCGCCGATGGCGCCACTGCCGATGATGCCGATACGTGGTGTGTGCGGATGCATGCCGATCTCCAGGTAAATGTCAGCCCTCTTTTTACACAGGTTGCGCAGCGCTGGGCAGCCCATGCACGGCAAACACCTGCCATCTCGGAAAAACCCCACACGGACTGGGCCCAGCCCATTGTCGCGCCACCTGTAACGCGCTAAGGTTCGGCTCCCCGCTGCGATTATTCTTGCTGCTGGGCCGCACGGGGATAGTTGGCGGCCGGCACCCGTGACCTGACGAGTAACACGATGGCTGATTTACCGATCGATGACTTGAACGTTGCCTCCAACGAGACCCTGATCACCCCCGATCAGCTCAAGAAGGAAATCCCCCTCAGCGCCAAGGCCCTGCAGACCGTTACTGCCGGCCGTGAAGTGGTGCGCAATATTCTCGACGGCAAGGACCATCGCCTGTTCGTTGTGGTCGGCCCTTGCTCGATCCACGACATCAAGGCCGCCCACGAGTACGCCGAGCGCCTGAAAGTGCTGGCCGAGGAAGTGTCCGACACGCTGTACCTGGTCATGCGTGTGTATTTCGAAAAACCGCGCACCACCGTCGGCTGGAAAGGCCTGATCAACGACCCGTACCTGGATGACTCGTTCAAGATCCAGGATGGCCTGCACATCGGCCGCAAGCTGCTGCTGGACCTGGCCGAAATGGGCCTGCCGACCGCCACCGAAGCGCTCGACCCGATTTCCCCGCAGTACCTGCAGGACCTGATCAGCTGGTCGGCCATCGGCGCCCGCACCACCGAATCGCAGACCCACCGCGAGATGGCTTCGGGCCTGTCCTCGGCAGTCGGCTTCAAGAACGGTACTGACGGCGGCCTGACCGTTGCCATCAACGCCCTGCAGTCGGTGTCCAAACCGCACCGCTTCCTCGGCATCAACCAGGAAGGCGGCGTGTCGATCGTCACCACCAAGGGCAACCCGTACGGCCACGTGGTACTGCGCGGCGGCAACGGCAAGCCGAACTACGACTCGGTCAGCGTCGCCCTCTGCGAGCAGGACCTGGCCAAGGCCAAGATCAAGGCCAACATCATGGTCGACTGCAGCCACGCCAACTCCAACAAGGACCCGGCCCTGCAACCGCTGGTGATGGAGAACGTCGCCAACCAGATCCTCGAAGGCAACCAGTCGATCATCGGCCTGATGGTCGAGAGCCACCTGAACTGGGGCTGCCAGTCTATTCCGAAGAACCTGGACGAGCTGCAGTACGGCGTGTCGATCACCGATGCCTGCATCGACTGGTCGGCTACCGAGAAGACCCTGCGCAGCATGCGCACCAAGCTGAAGGATGTGCTGCCGCAGCGCAAGCGCGGCTGATGCGATAAAGAGCGGGGCCGCTTCGCGCCCCATCGCGACACAAGGCCGCTCCTACAGGGTTATGCGATTTCCTGTAGGAGCGGCCTTGTGTCGCGATGGGCTGCGAAGCGGCCCCGCTTTTTATTTACAGAATCAGACCTTGCTCGAATGCCGCTGCTGGCGCTCCATGTAGCGCTCCACGTATGAGCAGGACGGAATCACCGTGTAGCCCATCTGTTCAGCGTACTCCAGGGCCCGTTCGGTCAGGGCGGCAGCAATCCCGCGGCCGCGCAGGGCGTTGGGTACGAAGGTGCGATAGATGTCCAGCGTCTGCTTGCCCAGGTCCATGTACGTCAGATAGGCACGATGACCGTCCACGTTGGTCTCGAACTGATGACCGGCCTGGTCATGGTGGATGGTCAGCGCTTCGCTCATCACTACTCCTCGCAGGTCTTCTCGGCAGACCCATACCTTAACCGATAGTGGTTTATCCGGCACAGAATCCTCTACGCCACCTGTTGCCCCCTTCGACCACTGGACGATTGCAATCGTTCGGATCCTCTGGCACTCACAAGATAGTAGGCGCCGCAGGCGGGATTGCTCAAGGTGGTGGCGGTTAAAAATGGCGAAAATGCAGCCAGATGCCATTCTTGGCAACGCGCCAGGCAGCCACCGGATGTACTAGGGCTTAAGACGCCGAAGGACAGTTAAAGTCACCCTTAGTTCAACAAAAAAGTTCCTGTACTACAGTCGCTTGCGAACCCTGTACGTTTTTTTCACAGGCGTGTCGCAAATCTTGTCGGAAAGGCGTCAAGCAACATTTTTTTTGCAGTTCTTGCGCTTAGTCAGTTTACTTACTACAAGTAATGGGTACTATGTACGCCGGCCAGTTTCTCTTTTCCGAGAGATGGCTATTTAATAGAAAGTCCTTGAAGGGGAACACGATGAACAACGTTCTGAAATTCTCTGCTCTGGCTCTGGCCGCAGTTCTGGCTACCGGTTGCAGCAGCGTATCCAAAGAAACCGAAGCTCGTCTGACTGCGACTGAAGACGCAGCAGCTCGCGCTCAAGCTCGTGCAGACGAAGCCTACCGTAAGGCTGACGACGCACTGGCAGCCGCTCAGAAGGCTCAGCAGACTGCTGACGAAGCCAACGAGCGCGCTCTGCGTATGCTGGACAAAGCCAGCCGCAAGTAATAATCCTCACGGATTGTTATGGAGCCGACCCACTTGTGGGTCGGCTTTTTTATTGCCTGCCACAAGGCAAACGCGCCACGCAGAAACGAAAAGGCCTGCACTAAGGCAGGCCCGGGTGTGTCGCAATTACCTTACTGCAGTTCGGGCGGAATGCTCGAAACCATCGGTGCGCCACCCTGGTTTTCGGTCGGCACGGCAATTTCCACCGGCATGCCATCTTCCGCGGCCACCACGTCACGCACCATGTCCCAGTTCATGCGTAGGTTATTGGCCAGGTCTTCACGCTTGAGCAAGGCGTTGATAACAGCAGTGTGTTTATCGACCACCGACGGATTACCCTGGTCGTCCAGCGGCGTGTGCGCCTCCAGATAGACCTTGCCGCCACTGATACCAAACTTGTAGGGCTCGTTGATGATGCGCACCGGCGTACCCACCGGCACCATCTTCGACAGTTCCAGCACGTTGTTGTTGAGCATGCGGAAGCAACCGTGGCTGGTACGCATGCCAATGCCGAACTTCTTGTTCGAACCATGGATCAGGTAGCCCGGCACGCCGAGGGTGAACTTGAACGGCCCCAGCGGGTTGTCCGGGCCAGCCGGCACCACGCTCGGCAGGATGTCGCCGTCAGCCGCGTGCTCGGCACGGATCGACGCTGGCGGGGTCCAGGTCGGGTTCGGCGTCTTGGCGGTGATCTTGGTATTGGCGATCGGCGAGCCCCAGCCTTCACGGCCAATGCCCAGCGGGAAGGTATGCACCACGTTCTGCCCTTTCGGGAAGTAGTACAGGCGGTACTCGGCCAGGTTGATGACGATGCCCTCGCGCGGGCCCGGCGGCAGGATGTAACGGGTCGGCAGGATGATCTCGGTGCCGGCACCTGGCAGCCATGGGTCCACGCCCGGGTTGGCGGCGATCATTTCCAGGTAGCCGAGGTCGTTGGCAGTGCCGATATCGGCGAACGTGTCCTCGTACTTTGCCTTGATCACATGCACCTGACCGATGATGTCTTCACCGGGTGGTGGCAGTGGCAGCTCCAGCGCAGCAGCGGGGCCTGCTACCAGCAGGGCGGCCAGGGACAGGCTACGGGTGACGGCAGGAAAGCGCGGCAACATCCGGTAAATCCTTCGAAAGGTGGGTCAAGAGAATCGATTGTACACCTGCGCCGATGCAAGCGGGAGGCATTGGCACCATGCAAGCGTTCCAGATGATGAAAGGCGCGGTGTTCAGGCGCCCTGCAGCTCCGGCCACACCGGGCGCATGCCGCGCCGCTGGGCATCGAGGATGGCGCGGCACAGGTCGCACAGGCGGCCGTCGCGGTAGATCGAGCGCGCCACCCCCGACCAGCGCGGTTGCGCCGGCAGCAGGCCACCGCACAGAGTGCGGTCGGCCGGTACGCCCAGCTCGAGCTGGCGGGCCACGAGGTGGACGCGGATTTCCTGGCAGGCGAACAGGTCGAGCTGCTCATCAGGCTCGATCAGTTGGTAGGCATACAGGGACCAGGCAGGGCGCGGCATCGGTGGCACTCGAAACGGGGGGCGCAACATTAGCCGAAAGCCGGCGCCGTTTAAAGCGTCACAGCAAGGGTTTTATCGCCGGCCAGGCATTTTCCAGCAGGCGCTGCTGGGCGGCCTGGGCCGGGTGAATGCCATCCGCCTGCATCAACTCAGGCACGCCCCCTACCCCCTCGAGGAAAAACGGCACCAGCGGCACCTGTTTTTCTGCCGCCAGCTGTTCATACGCCTGGGCGAAGGCGGTGGTGTAGCGCACGCCATAATTGGGTGGCAGGCGCATGCCCAGCAGCACCACCTTGGCACCGGCCTTGCGCGAACTTTCGATCATCGAGGCAAGATTTTGTTGCAATTGCGCTGGCGACTGCCCGCGCAGGCCATCGTTGCCGCCCAGCTCCAGCACCACCAGGCTCGGCTTGTGCGCTGCAAGCAGCGCCGGCAGCCGCGCCTGGCCACCTGCACTGGTGTCGCCGCTGATCGATGCATTGACCACTTTGTCGTCGAAACCTTCGTCCCGCAGGCGGGTCTGCAACAGGGAAACCCAGCCCTGGCGGGTATCCAGGCCAAAACCGGCGCTGATACTATCGCCGACAACCAGCAGTGTTCCCGCCGCCGCGCTCTGGGCCAGGCAATACAGGGCCAGACCGGCACTCAACCACCACACTCGCATCGGATTCTCCATGGGCCCCAGCATTCTCGTTGCGCAGAACCTTAGCAAAGTGGTCCCCAGCGCGGAAGGTGACCTGACCATCCTGCACGCGCTGTCCCTCGACCTGGCCCAGGGCGACAGCCTGGCCATCGTCGGCGCCTCGGGCTCGGGCAAGTCGACCCTGCTCGGCCTCCTCGCCGGCCTCGACCAGCCCAGTGCCGGCAAGGTCATCCTCGCAGGCCACGACCTGGGGCCGCTGGATGAAGACCAGCGCGCGCGGGTGCGCGCCGAACATGTGGGCTTCGTGTTCCAGTCGTTCCAGCTGCTCGACAGCCTCAACGCCCTGGAAAACGTCATGCTGCCGCTGGAGCTGGACGGCCGCCGCGATGCCCGCGAACACGCGCGCACCCTGCTCGAACGGGTCGGCCTGGGCAAGCGCCTGAGCCACACCCCGCGCCAGCTTTCGGGCGGCGAACAGCAACGGGTGGCCATTGCCCGTGCCTTCGCCGCGCAACCTGCAGTGCTGTTCGCCGACGAACCCACCGGCAACCTCGACAGCCACACCGGCGAGCGCATCAGCGACCTGCTGTTCGAACTGAACAAGGAACGCGGCACCACCCTGGTGCTGGTTACCCATGACGAACGCCTGGCCCGGCGCTGCCGCCGCCAGATCCGCCTGGATGCGGGCCGCCTGGTGGCCCCGGTGGAGGCTTGATGAACCACATGCCACTGTCCCGCCTGTGCGGCCTGGCCCTGCGCCAGTTGCTGCGCGACATTCGCGCCAACGAAGTGCGCGTGCTGTTCTTCGCCCTGCTGGTGGCGGTCGCGGCCAGCACTGCCATCGGTTATTTCGGTGCCCGCCTCAACGGCGCCATGCAACTGCGCGCCAGCGAGTTCCTCGGTGCCGACCTGGTGCTGCAGGGCAGTGCCCCGGCCCGCGACCAGCAGATAGAAGCCGGCAAGGCGCTTGGCTTGCGCCACGCCCAGGTGGTCGAGTTCACCAGCGTGGTCGGCGGCGACAACGGTATCCAGCTGTCCAGCGTCAAGGCTGCCGATGGTACCTACCCGTTGCGCGGGCAAGTGCGCAGTGCCGCGGAGCCCTATGCCGCAGAAACCCCGGGCGGCGGCCCGGCACCTGGCGAAGCATGGGTCGAGCCACGCTTGCTGGCGGCACTGGGGCTGAAGGTTGGCGACAGCATCGACGTGGGCATGAAGACGCTGCGCATGAGCCGCGTACTGACCTACGAACCGGACCGCGCCAACAACTTCTACAGCCTTACCCCACGGGTAATGATGAACCTGGCCGACCTGCAGGCCACCGGCGTGATCCAACCGGGCAGCCGGGTCACCTACCGCGACCTGTGGCGCGGCGATGCAGAAGCGTTGGCCCAGTACCGCGGGGCACTGAAAAAGGACCTGGCCGCCAACCAGCGCCTGCGCGACACCCGCGATGGCAACCAGCAGGTCGGCGGCGCCCTGGGCAAGGCCGAGCGCTACCTGAACATGGCCAGCCTGGTGGCGGTGCTGCTGGCAGGCGTCGCCGTGGCCCTGTCGGCCAGCCGCTACGCCGCACGCCGCCTGGACGCCAGCGCCCTGCTGCGCTGCCTGGGCCTTTCGCGCCGCCAGGCACTGGGCCTGTACTGCCTGCAATTGGCCATGCTCGGCCTGGTCGCCGCGCTGGCCGGCGCCCTGCTCGGCTGGCTGGCCCAGCTGGGCCTGTTCCGCCTGCTGCATGGCCTGCTGCCAAGCGTGGTGCCTGCAGGCGGCATCGTCCCGGCCCTGGCTGGCATCGCTACCGGGCTGGTGGCCCTGGCCGGCTTCGCCCTGCCGCCAATTGCCGCGCTGGGCCAGGTGCCGCCGCTGCGCGTGCTACGCCGCGACCTGCTGCCGATACCGCCCAGCAGCTGGCTGGTGTACGGCGCGGCCCTGTTCGCACTGGGCCTGATCATGTGGCGCCTGAGCCTCGACCTGCTGCTCACCTTCGCCCTGCTCGGTGGCGGCCTGGTCGCCGCGCTGCTGCTCGGTGGCCTGCTGCTGCTCGGTTTGCGCAGCCTGCGCCAATTGCTGGCCGGGGCCCCGCTGACCTGGCGACTGGGGCTGGGCCAACTGCTGCGCCACCCCATGGCCGCTGCCGGCCAAGCCCTGGCCTTCGGCCTGATCCTGCTGGCCATGGCCCTGGTCGCGCTGCTGCGCGCGGAACTGCTCGACACCTGGCGAGCGCAGCTGCCCAAGGATGCACCCAACCATTTCGCCCTGAACATCCTGCCGGATGACCGTGAGCCCTTCGCCCAACACCTGCAGCAGGTCAATGCCACCTCGGCACCGCTGTACCCGGTGACACCCGGCCGCCTGGTGCGCATCAACGAGCAATCGGTGCAGCAGGTGGTCAGCAAGGATTCGGCAGGCGAGCGCGCCGTGCAGCGCGACCTCAGCCTGACCTGGGCAGCCGAACTCCCCGAAGGTAATGCACTGACGGGCGGCAACTGGTGGCAGGCGTTGCCCGCGGAAGATGAAATCCCCGGTGTGTCGGTGGAGGCGGAACTGGCCAGCAGCCTGAAGCTGCAACTGGGCGACCTGCTGACCTTCGACATCGGCGGCCAGCAGCGCCAGGCCCGGGTCAGCAGCCTGCGCAGCGTGCACTGGGACAGCTTCCAGCCGAACTTCTACATGATCTTCCAGCCCGGCACGTTGCAGGGGCTGCCGACCACCTACCTGACCAGCTTCTATCTGGCACCGGGCCATGACCTGGATGTGGTGGCGCTGTCACGGGCATTCCCGGCGGTGACCATCCTGCAGGTGGACGCCTTGCTCGAACAGCTGCGCAGCATCCTCGCCCAGGTGACCCTGGCGGTGGAGTATGTGTTGCTGTTCGTGCTGGCAGCCGGGTTGGCGGTGCTGTTCGCAGGCTTGCAGGCAACGCTGGACGAGCGCATCCGCCAGGGCGCCTTGCTGCGTGCGCTGGGCGCGGCGCGGCCATTGCTGGTCAAGGCGCGGCGGATCGAGTTCGGCTTGCTGGGTGCGGCCAGCGGCTTGCTGGCGGCGGTCGGGTGCGAGCTGATTACCCTGGTGCTGTACCGCTATGCCTTCGACCTGCAATGGAGCCCGCATGTGTGGTTGCTGCTGTTGCCGCTGGCAGGGGCGCTGCTGGTAGGTGGTGCGGGGATGCTGGGGACGCGGCGGGCGTTGAATGCCAGCCCGTTGGCGGTTTTACGCGAGAGTTGATGACAGCCCGTGCTGGCCTCTTCGCGGGTAAACCCGCTCCCACAGGTTCACCACAGTACTTGAAACCTGTGTCGGACCTGTGGGAGCGGGTTTACCCGCGAAGAGGCCGGCACAGGCAATATCAACTCACTGGCCGTAAGTGATGCTGTTCACATACCAGGTCGCTTCACCGGTAGGTGTGTGCACCACCACCTCATCACCCTCCTCCTTCTTCAGCAAGGCACGAGCCATGGGCGAGTCGATCGAGATGTAGTCATTGCGCCCATAGATCTCGTCATACCCGACAATGCGAAACTTCATGGTCTCGCCCTCGTCGTTCTCGATCTCCACCCAGGCACCGAAAAACACCTTGCCCTCCTGCTGCGGCGAGTAGGCCACCACCTTCACATCTTCAAGACGCTTGCGCAGGTAACGCACCCGGCGGTCGATCTCGCGCAGCAGCTTCTTGTTGTACTGGTAGTCGGCATTCTCGCTGCGGTCGCCCAGCGATGCCGCCCAGGTAACCTTCTGGGTAATCTCCGGGCGGTATACCCGCCACAGGTGGTCCAGTTCTTTCTTCAGCGCCTCATGGCCTTCCGTGGTGATGATGTTGGTACTCAACAGCGCGCTCCTCAGCGGCGGGTAATCAGGCCTTGGCGCGCGATACGGGTGAGGTGGCCGATGATTTCGGCGGCCTCGTCCGGTGCCGGGGCCTGGATCACGGCCAGGTCGAAACGGTCATTGCCATACTGTGCGAGGTGGCAACCGGTATCGGCGAACTGGATCAGAAATGCACGCGCCTGGCCCTTGCGCCGGGACAGGCCTTCAAGGTGACGTAAAAGAGTGGGTTGATGCTGGCCGCCGAGCAGGATGCGCGGTGTGCGGGACGCCTGGCTGGCAGGCAAGGGGCTCAAACAGACACTGGTACGTGGGCAACTCATGGAGCTTCTCTCCGCCTCGCGAATCCCGCTGGGCAGCGGTGGGAGGCGTCACCGAACCAGCGCTTTAGCGGTATTTCGGATGACCCGGAGAGGGGCTTTCCTGCGCCCCGCAAGTAGCTGTTTAAATCGGCGCAGACGGTATGCTAGAGCTACAAGCGGCAAGATACAAGCCTCAAGCCGAAAGTGATCGGCCTGAGGCTTGTATCTTGGCATTTGCGGTGGATCAGCGGGCGATCAGGCGGTCCAGCGAGAAGCGGCCAGCGCCTTCGATCAGTACCGCGACGGTGCCAGCCAGCAGGGCCAGGCCGAACTCATAGCCGTTGTTGGACATGAACAGGCCGTTGCCGATGTGCACCGAGAAGATCGCCACCACCAGGGTCACCGCCAGCACCAGGGCCGCCGGGCGGGCCAGCAGGCCGATCACCAGGGCCAGGCCGCCGAAGAATTCGGCACTACCGGACAGCAGGGCCATCAGGTAACCCGGGGCCAGGCCGATGCTCTCCATCCACTGGCCGGTGCCTTCCAGGCCATAGCCACCGAACATGCCAAACAGTTTTTGCGCACCATGCGCAATGAAGATGATGCCGACCAGGATACGGATGACGCTCAGGCCAGCACCGGCGCGGGTGGAGAACAGAGCGTTGAGGGTAGCGTTGTTCATGTCGAAGACTCCTTGAAGCGGGGAAGTTGTGTTGGGATGGTCGCCATCATAATCGATTCGATAGATATGAAAATCGCAAAAAACCCAACATAACAATCGACAAAATCGATTTGTCAGCGTTTAGCCACACGCTCCAGCGCGGCACGCTCCCGGTTGAACGCTACAAAGTACTTGTTGACGCTATTGACGAAGTTGACTGGCCCCATGCCCACCTGCTCCATGGCGACACGTTCGGTCTGGAAGAACCACTGGTCGCCATTCAGCCCGCGCCGCCGCGCTTCGGCGCGCATGGCCTGGACGCGCTCGGGGCCCAGGTTGTAGGCCGCCAGCACGAAGGCCATGCGCTCGCGCTCGTTGATCTTGGCGCTGGCAAAGAACTTGCGCCGGATCAGCGCCAGGTAACGGGCGCTGGCCTGGACATTGCCATCCACCGTGGCGGTGTTGCTCACCCCCACACGCTGCGCCGCCGAAGGGGTGATCTGCATCAGGCCATGGGCCCCTCCGGTGCCGCGCGCTGCCGGGTTGAGCGTCGACTCCTTGAAGGCCAGCGCGGCCAGGTTGAGCCAGTCGATCTGCTGCGCCTCACCGTGTTTCTGCAGCACCGCCCGCAGCGCGGTCAGGCGCTGGCGATTCTTGCTGGCCAATGGGTCGTGCACCCGGTACTGGCGGCGGTAGATGCGCTCGAACGCGGCGTCCTGGTTGTCCGGTGCGCGGTAGCCCTGCAGAAAGCGATCGACCGTGGCCTGCAACTGCGGCGCATCGGGCCTCACATACCAACGCATGGCTTGCGGCGCCCCCAGCTTTACGCGGCTGTCCAGGCGCAGGCGCGGCATCACCCGGGCCCAGCGCCGGGCGATCGGCTGCTCGACCACGGTCAGGTGATAGATGCCGGCCTGGACCATTTCCAGCACATCCTCCACCGCCAGGGTCGAGTCGACCCACTCTACCTTGATCGGCGCGCGCTTGCGCAGCGCCAGTTGCTGGTTGACCTGCTGGATCAACGGGCCGGCGGCACTGGCGCTGGTCAGGGCCACGGTACGCCCGGACAACTGCTCGACATGGCTGAAGCTGCGCTCGCCCTTGCGCCCCACCAGCAGCAGCGGCACCTGGTCGAGCACCGGCGCGCTGCTGCTGACCCCACGCACCACGGCGGGGTCGAGCAGCTCACCCGGCGCGGCCAGGTCACCCTCGCCCCGGGCCAGGGCGCCGAGCAACTGCTCCTTGGCCCGCGGGATCAGCTTGAGCTGGATCTCCTGGCCGTCGGCGGCGCGGGCATTGAGGTAATGTTCCAGGGCACGGAGGCGATAGTATTCGATGCCGACCGGCTCGCCCTTGACCTCACCGGAGCTGTTGCGGCTCTGGTTGACCAGCACCCGCAGCACCTGGCTGGTGCGAATCTGTTGCAGGTCACGGACCTTGGCCGGCGCGATGTTCTGCTGCGGTCCCGGCACGCGCGCGTGGGCAGGCCCGGTCAAGGTCAGCCCAAGCGTCAGCAGGAAAATGAGCCAGCATCGCTGCATGCGAAAACGTGTCCGTGGTCGGTGGGCGGCATCCATGGGGTTGCACCGCCAAGAGAGAAATGACGGTAAAAGACCACGGCAACAGCATGAAGTTCTTGGTTTTTTCAGAAAAACACGGTTTTTGCTATGCTGGCCGCCCCGCGGCACGAGATAGCACCATGCAACTGATCGATATCGGCGTCAACCTGACCAACAGCAGTTTCCACGACCAGCAGGCGGCAATCGTCGAGCGCGCCCTTGAGGCCGGGGTCACGCAGATGGTGCTGACGGGCACCAGCCTGGCGGTCAGCGAACAGGCGCTGGAGCTGTGCCAGCAACTGGATGCGAGCGGCGCGCACCTGTTCGCCACGGCAGGCGTACACCCTCATGATGCCAAAACCTGGGATGCCGGCAGCGAGCGCCAGTTGCGCCAGTTGCTGAATGAAACACGCGTGCGCGCCGTGGGCGAATGCGGCCTGGACTTCAACCGCGACTTCTCCCCTCGCCCGCTGCAGGAAAAAGCCCTGGAGGCACAGTTGGCACTGGCTGCCGAGCTGCATCTGCCGGTGTTCCTGCACGAACGCGACGCCAGCGAACGCCTGCTGGCGATCCTCAAGGATTACCGCGACCACCTGACCGGCGCAGTGGTGCACTGCTTTACCGGCGAGCGCGACGCGCTGTTCGCCTACCTGGACATGGACCTGCACATCGGTATTACCGGCTGGATCTGCGACGAACGCCGTGGCACCCACCTGCACCCGCTGGTGGGCAACATTGCCGAGGGGCGGCTGATGCTGGAGAGCGATGCGCCTTACCTGCTGCCGCGCAGCCTGCGGCCCAAGCCGAAGAACGGGCGCAACGAACCAGCGTTCCTGCCGGAGGTGTTGCGTGAAGTGGCCTTGCACCGGGGCGAGTCGACCGAACAGACGGCGGCGCATACCACGGCAACGGCGCAGGCGTTTTTCCAACTCCCCTGAACCCGACGCGTTCTCCTGTAGGAGCGGCCTTGTGTCGCGAAAGGGCCGCAACGCGGCCCCGGCAATCTATGCAGCGAAGCTGAAAACCTGGGGGCGCTTCGCACCCCTATCGCGACACAAGGCCGCTCCTACAAAAGCGCGTCAGAACTTGCGGCAGAATTTTCTTGATGCACATCAAGAAAGGCCCTGGCTTGCGCAGGCACAATGATGGCACCTTGCCAATATTGTTCCCGCTCAACTCAGAGAAGACCTGCCCATGGGTGCCTGGCTTAGCAATGTTTCCCTGAAGTACAAGTTCTGGGCCGTCAACGCGGTGGCCTTTGTCACGACCTTGCTGTTGGTGCTCTATGCCGTGCATCTGGAGCAACGCGCCCGCGCCGAGGCCGCGCAGGCCCAGGCGGCCGCGCAGGCCCAACTGCTGGCTGCCTGGCCGGCCGGCCAGCCGCTGCCCCGCCCGGCCAACGTCATCAGCTGGTCAGCCGGGCAAACGCCCACCTTCGCGGGTGAACCCCTCGAGGCCCTGCGCAATGCCCAAGGCTGGGTCGAACTGCCCGCCGCCCGGCTCTTGGGCAACAACCCGCTACAGGGCGCGCAGGTGCTGCGCAACGGCGATCAGCAAATGGCCGTGCTGGCCCAGTCGCCCAGCCTGCGCCAGGTGTTCCTCGACCGCTTCAGCAACTACGCGGTATGCGTGCTGGTCCTGATGCTGGCCATGCTCGGCGCCTCGCAGCTGCTGATCCGCTTCCTGCTCAGCCAGCTCAACACGCTCAAGGACGTGATGCTGCACGTGGAAAAAACCGGCGACCTGTCGGCCCGCGTACCGCTGGCCTGTGGCGACGAGGTCGGCCAGATGGCCGGGGCCTTCAATGCCATGCAGGCGACCTACCACCGCGTGGTCAGTACCGTCGCCCACACCGCAGCGCAACTGGACTCCGGTGCCGCGCGCCTGGCTGCGAGCATGAGCGACGTGCGCCACGGCATGCTCGGCCAGCAGAGCGAAACCGACCAGGCCGCTACCGCCATCAACGAAATGTCGGCGACGGTGCACCACATCGCCCAGCACGCCGGCGCCACCCGTGACCTGTCACAAACCGCCGACACCCTGGCCGGTAGCGGCCAGGAGGTGGTCAGCCGGGTGCAGGACTCGATTTCCGGGCTGTCCAGCGGCGTTCAGCAAACTGCCGAGATGATTCGCCAGCTGGCCGAAGACAGCCAGAAGATCAATGGCGTGGTCAGTGTGATCCACAGCATCGCCGAACAGACCAACCTGCTGGCGCTCAATGCCGCCATCGAAGCAGCGCGCGCCGGCGACCTGGGCCGCGGCTTTGCCGTGGTGGCCGATGAAGTGCGCAACCTGGCCAAGCGCGTGCAAAACTCCACCGACGAGATCACCACCATGGTCTCGGCCCTGCAGTCGGGCACCCGCGATGCAGTGGATTTCATGCAGGAAAGCTCGTACAAGGCCGACGACTGCGTCAGGCAGGCCCAGGAGGCCGGCGAAGCACTGGCCGAGATTACCGGTGCCGTGGCGCAGATGCGCGAAAGCAACACCCAGATTGCCGTGGCAGCCGAGCAGCAAAGCCAGGTGGCCGAGGAAATGAACCGCGCCGTGGTGAGTATTCGCGATGTCACCGAACAGACCGTGCAACAGACCGTGGGCTCGGCGACCACCAGCAGCGAACTGGCGACCCTGGCCGGTGAACTGAACAAGGCCATTGGCCAGCTCAAGCTATAGTCACCATAGCCAGCCTCGATTGGCCCCCGCCTGGGGGGCGCACTAAGCTTTGGGCATGACCGAGAGGAAATGCCCATGAGCAAACGCCTGCCCAACCTGCCCGCCTGGCAATGGCGCGGCTACCACCACAACCACCGCCACCCGACCAACCTGGTGCTGCACCTGATCGCCGTGCCGCTGTTCATCCTTGGCGCGTTGCTGATTCTGTCCGGCCTGTTCGGCCTGGATCTGGGCCAGATTGCCGTTGGCATCATTGCCTTGATCGCCGGCCTGGGCCTGCAGCGCCAGGGCCATCGCCTGGAAGCCGAGCAACCCGAGCCCTTCGCCAACCGCAAGGATGCCGTGCAACGCCTGCTGACCGAGCAGTTCATCACCTTTCCGCGCTTCTTGCTGAGCGGGGCCTGGTGGAAGGCCTGGCGGGAACGACACAAGCATCGGCGCTGATGCCAGTGGGGCTGCTCTGCAGCCCAATCGCGACGCAAGGCCGCTCCCACAAGAACCGCGCATGTCCTGAATTTTACGCGATCCTGTGGGAGCGGCCTTGTGTCGCGATAGGAGCGCAACGCGCTCCCGGGTTCGGTCAGGCAAACACGGTAACCGTCTGCCGGCTCAAGGCCAGCAACTCGCCCTGCGCCGTCCTCAACGCGGCGGCGGCATGCCCATAACCATCCCGCGCATGCTCGGTTTCCACGCAATAACGGCACCAGTCCAAGGTCGACAGCTGCGCCGTGGGCTGCATGAATTCGATGGTCCAGGTCAACGTACTGCCTGCGGCCGGCTGCTTGAGAAACGGCATCAGGCTCGGCGGCCAGGCATCGACCAACGCCAGCAGGTGCGCCTCGTTGACCGGTTCTTCGGCCACCCCGCGCAAACGTACCCAGCCGCCCATCTGGCGCGACTGATTGCCACTGAACGGCAACCCACCCACCGCCCAGCGCAAGGCAACATGCTGCATGAACTCCGGAGTAACGCCTTTGATATGGGGCAACTCGGGGGCTGCGTCTTCGAGCGCTTTCATCTCCGTGGCCGGCAACGCCGGCACATCGACCACCGATGGCCGCCCTGCACCGAAATTGCCCTGCACCAGAGTCACCACCTGGCCGTCTTGAACGGCACGGCCCAGCAAGGTGCTGACTGCCTTGCCTTCACGCAGCACCTCCACGTCGAAGCGGATTGGCACATCCGCCGCGGCCGGCGCCACAAAGCTGATGGCCAGAGAACGCACGGGGCGGTCATCGGAAATTTTCTGGCGCATGGCTTCATACACCATGGCCGCCATCAGCCCGCCAAAGGCGGCGCGACCCTGGGCCCAGCTTGGCGGGACGCTCACCGCTTCGGGGTTGGCCCGCACGGCGTCGAGCAGTTGGTTGAAATTCATTGGCCGGCTCCTGCCTGCAGCGAAAAAGGTCTGTCCATCCTAGCCAGCAAACCCCTGTCGATCAGCCCGCATATCGGTCATTTTTCGGGCTTTCGCCGCGCCAGCGCCTGCAGCAGTGCATCCAGCGTCACATCCGAATGGCGCTCGGCCTCGTGCAACTCCTGCTCCCAGGCGACCTTGCACGGTGCCAGGTCGGCATGGTCGCGCGCCTGCAGCAGCCATTGCAGGCGATCATGCCAGTCACCCAGGTCGCCCTGGGCCTGCTTCAGCAAGCGCCGCAACGGCTTGCCCGCATGGTCGAGCTGCGGGTATGCCTCGTCACCGTAGCGCGCACGCTTGATCAGCAAACGCAGGCGATGGCGATCGTGGGCCGGGTCCTGCAGCGCTTCGTACAACTTGCGCCACTGTTTGACCAGGCGTTTGTCGATACGCTTTTCCAACGCCTTGACCAGGCCCTCGCGGCCAGCTGCACGCAGGAACAGCGGAAACGCGTCGACAATCGCCAGCACCCGAGTCAGCTGCGGGCTGGCGGCAACACTGGCGAAGGTCCTGCCACGCCCTTCCAGGCGCCGCTGCCCGGCCTCGGCAAAACCACGACCGATCAGTTCGGCCGCCAGCACCTCACGATCACGCAACGGCGTGGTCAGTGTACCCAGCGACTTGGCGGCGTCCTCCAGTTGCTCCACCCCCGGCAGCCCACGCAGCGGCCGCAGCAGGCTGCGCAGGCGCCGCAGCGTGGTGCGCAGGTCATGCAAGGCCTCACTGTCGGTATCGGCAGCCAGGCGCTCGCGGCAGGCCAGCAGGCGCACCTGCAAGGCCACTATCTGGGCAACCACATGATCGAGCATGGCAGACATCGAAAGACGCTCCTTGGTCAGCGCCCGGCGCGAGACTCACGAATATAGAAACGGGCCTTTTCGGCTTTTCTGGTACAGCTTTCATAACCTTCGAACTGCTGCTGGGTCTTGGCCCCGGTCAGCAACGACAAGGCCTTGGAGTAGCTCACGGCACCGGCAAAGCCTTCGGCCTTGGCCAGGTCCAGTTCCTTCCAGGCGGCATCCAGTTGGGTCGCGCAACTCTCGCGGTAGGCCGTCTTGCCCGCGCAGCCAGCAAGGGCCAAGGCGATCAAGGGAAGGCAGATCCAGGCTTTCATCGGTAATACCTCAAAAGAAAAAACGTTGGCTTTTTGACGCCTCGGCAGCTGAAAAGTGCCCTGCCCAGCCAGCTTGGCCCAACCAGTTTTATTACAGTAGCTCAGCGCGATGCACATTGAAGCACAGGTGGCGATGGGTGCATTGTAGGACCATGGTTGCACTGGCCGGGGAATGTTCATGAGCAAACGCGTGGCACTGGTACTGGGATCCGGCGGAGCCCGGGGGTATGCACATATCGGGGTGATCGAGGAAATCGAGCGCCGTGGCTACGACATTGCCTGCATCGCCGGCTGCTCCATGGGCGCGGTGATCGGCGGCATCTATGCCGCCGGCAAGCTGGAAGACTACCGCAACTGGATCGAGAGCCTCGACTACCTGGATGTGTTGCGCCTGGTCGATGTCAGCTTTCGCCTCGGCGCAATTCGCGGCGACAAGGTGTTCGGGCAAATCCGCAAGATCGTCGGCGAGATCAACATCGAGCAATTGCGCATCCCCTACACGGCGGTTGCAGCCGACCTCACCAACCAGCAGGAAATCTGGTTCCAGGAGGGGTGCCTGCACCAGGCCATGCGCGCCTCGGCGGCCATCCCCAGCCTGTTCACCCCAGTGATGCAAGGCAACCGCATGCTGGTCGACGGCGGCATCCTCAACCCGCTGCCGATCGTGCCGGTGGTGTCCAGCCACTGCGACCTGATCATCGCGGTCAACCTCAACGCCACCAACCAGAAGCAGTACCAGTTACCGGTGATCGAACGCCCGGCAGCGTTCAAGATGCGTTTCGATGCCCTGCTCAGTTCGCTGGGCTCGCGCTTGCCGTTCCGGCGCAAGCCGGCGGAGGAGCTGATCCGCATCGAGCAGGAAATCGTCGCCGAAGGGCTGGCGCCGCCAAACCCGTGGCTGGCCGACGCCGCCAACCCGGAAGGCCAGCAACCGGCGGCGGCGCCGGAGCGCGAAGGCGCGCCGAAGTCGGCGACTGGCTCGTTCATCATCGACAACGTGGGGCCCGCTTCGCTGCTGGACTTGATCAACCAGAGCTTCGAGGTCATGCAGACGTCGTTGGCGCAGTACAAGATCGCCGGCTATCCGCCGGATGTACTGATCAACGTGCCCAAACGGGTATGCCGGTTTTTCGAGTTCTACAAGGCGCCGGAGCTGATTGCCCTGGGGCGGGAGATTGCGCGGGATACGCTGGATATCCATGAAGGGGTGAAACGCTAGACCCTGCGCTGCTGGTGCCGGCCTCTTCGCGGGTAAACCCGCTCCCACAGGTTCACCACAGTACTTGAAACCTGTGTTGGACCTGTGGGAGCGGGTTTACCCGCGAAGAGGCCGGCACAGACAACAGAAACGAAACAGGCCGCACTGGGCGGCCTGTTCGTTCATGCATCCATCACCTTAGTAACGGGTGATGTCCGCCTTGGCTTCCAGCTGCTTGCGGTACGCCGCGAAGTCTTGCTGGCCAGCACGCGACGCGAGGTAGCGGCGGATCTGCTGCTTCTCTTCGTCGGTGGCAGTAGCGCCTTCGTTGACACCCTTGAGCTGCAGTACCACCAGGCTACCGTCACGCAGCACGACGCTGCCATAAACCGGCTTGTCCTTGGCTTGTGGCTTGCCCAGGCGGAACAGTGCCTGCAGCTCGGCCGGGTCGATACCGTCCTCGCCGCGGGTAACTGCTTCATAGGCCTTCCAGCCCTGCCCTTCGTGCACACTGCCCGCTGCGATGGAACCGTCACGCAGGCCGGCAATCAGCTTGTCCGCCTTGGCCTTGAGCTCGGCAGTCGCCTTCTCCTTGGCCAGGTGTTCGCTGATGTTCTTGGCCACGGCTTCCAGCGGCAGCTGCTCAGGCTTGCGGTGCTCCTTGACGCGCAGTACCACGGTGGTTTCCGGGTCGAGCTCGATGGCGGTGCTGTTGGCACCCTCCTCCAGCACTTCTTCGGAGAATGCGGCCTGCACGACCGAACGGTTGGCAGTGATGCCTTCACCACCCTCACGGCCGAAGGCTGCGGAGGTTTGCACCTTCAGGTTCAGGTCCTGGGCCGGCTGGGCCAGGTCGGAAGCCTCGTAGGCGGCATCCTGCAGCTGCTTGCTGGCATCTACGTAACGCTGCTCGACCAGCGGGATCTTCAGGTCACGGGTCAGCTTGTCCTTCAGGCTGGCGAAGCTCGGCACTTCCGGTGCCTGTACGCCCAGCAGCTTGATCAGGTGGTAGCCGAACTCTGTGCGCACCGGCGCCGAGACCTGGCCATCCTGCAACTTGTACAGTGCATCTTCGAACGCCGGGTCGTAAACGCCCGGGCCGGCGAAGCCAAGGTCACCGCCGCTGTTGGCCGAACCCGGGTCCTGGGAGAACTCCTTGGCCAGCGCGGCAAAGTCTTCACCCTTGGCCAGACGCTGCTCGATCTCGTCGGCGCGGGCCTTGGCCTGGGCGTCGGTGACCTTGTCGTTGACCTCGATGAGGATGTGCGCGGCATGGCGCTGCTCGGCGAGGTTGGCGATTTCCTTCTCGTACTGGGCCTTGAGCTCTTCGTCGGTCACCTTGACCTGGTCGAAGAACACCGACTTCTTCAGCTCGATGTAGTCGATCACCACCTGGTCCGGCGACATGAACTCCTTGGCGTGCTGGTCGTAGTGCGCCTTGATCTCTTCATCGCTGACCTTGACCGCGGCCGGGTCGGCCTTGAAGGTCAGGGAAGCGAAGTCACGGGTCTGCTTCTCGAGGCGGGCAAAGGCATCGACCTGCTGGTCGGTGACGAAGCTGCTGCCGGCCAGGCCGGTGCGCAGCTGGCCGATAAGCATTTCCTCGGCGAGCATGTCGCGGAACTGCATGCGGCCATAGCCCATCTGGCGAATGACCTGGTCAAAACGGTCGGCACTGAACTTGCCGTCCACCTGGAATTCCGGCGTCTGCAGGATCACTTGATCCAGCGCGGCCTCGGAGAAGGCGAATTTGGCATCTTCGGCGCCTTGCAGCAGCAGCTTGCGGCTGATCAGGCCTTTCAGTGCCTCTTCGCGCAGCAATTTGTCGTCCAGCAGCGCCGGGTCGAAATCCTTGCCCAACTGTTGCATCAGCTGACGGCGCTGCATGTCGGCCGCCTGGCTCAGCTCGTTCTGGCTGATGGTCTGGCCGTTCACCTTGGCGGCGTCCTGGCTATGTGTGGCGGCCTGGAAAATGGCTTCAAAGCCGGTCAACGCCATCAACACGACGATAAGGCCGATGATGGTCTTGGCAATCCAACCTTGTGAATTGTCCCTGATATTTTGCAGCATGCGTCCCCCAGAAACGGCTGTACCACTGCGTCGACAACCGCGGAGCGTGGGTAGAAACCTGATAAAAGAAAGGCGCATCCGAGGATGCGCCTTTTCTTAGCAAACGTGTCAGGCGGGAACGTTTGCGCCCCGCCATCACCGTGCTCGGACCTGGCCAGGCCGGGTCCGGCTGAAAGAGACGACTTAGTTGACGGCGTCTTTCAGGCCTTTGCCAGCCTTGAAGCCTGGAACCTTGGCGGCAGCGATCTTGATCGCGTTACCGGTTTGCGGGTTGCGGCCGGTGCGCTCTGCACGCTCCTTGACCGAGAAGGTACCGAAACCAACCAGTACCACATCGTCACCTTGCTTCAGGGCGCCGGTGACGGATTCGATGACTGCGTCCAGCGCACGGCCGGCTACAGCTTTCGGGATGTCAGCAGATGCGGCGATAGCGTCAATCAGTTCCGACTTGTTCACTCTAAGTCCCCTTATTTCTCTATTGAGTTTGTTTCTAAGTATGTAATGAAAAGCTTATGAAACGTGCGCTGGGTGGCCTGATGACAATAGCGTGCCGCTTTATAGCAAGGCCCCGAAAAAACTGTCAAGGAAAGCCCCCCAGCCAAAAACTACTAGTGCGTGCTAATTCTTTCCTTAGCATCGCCGTCGCGCTTTTCATCTTTCGCGACAATCTCCGGAGCCACATCTGGCAAGGGCTCCGGGGCGTATTGCAGCGCAATTTGCAGGACTTCGTCAATCCATTTGACCGGTTTGATCTGCAGATCCTGTTTGATATTTTCCGGAATCTCCTTCAGATCGCGAACATTCTCCTCGGGAATGATCACCGTCTTGATCCCGCCACGGTGTGCCGCCAGCAGTTTTTCCTTCAACCCGCCAATGGCCAGCACCTGGCCACGCAGGGTGATTTCGCCGGTCATGGCCACATCGGCACGTACCGGAATCTGCGTCAGCGCCGACACCAGCGCGGTGCACATGCCGATACCGGCACTCGGGCCATCCTTCGGCGTGGCGCCTTCCGGCATGTGGATATGCACGTCGTGCTTCTCATGGAAGTCGGCGGCGATACCCAGGCTGCGGGCACGGCTGCGCACCACGGTCTGCGCGGCGGTGATCGACTCGACCATGACGTCGCCCAGCGAGCCGGTCTTGATCAGCTGGCCCTTGCCGGGGATGACCACGGCTTCGATGGTCAGCAGTTCGCCGCCCACCTGGGTCCAGGCCAGGCCGGTAACCTGACCGATCTGGTCCTGCTGCTCGGCCAGGCCGTAGCGGAACTTGCGCACACCCAGCAGGTGCTCCAGCTGCTCGCTGGCCACCTTGACCTTGACCTGCTTCTGCCCGGTATGTTCCTTGACCACCTTGCGGCAGACCTTGGCGATTTGCCGCTCCAGGCCACGCACACCGGCTTCGCGGGTGTAGAAGCGGATGATGTCGCGGATCGCCGAGACGTCGACTTCCAGCTCGTCCTTCTTCAAGCCGTTGGCCTTGACCTGCTTGGGCACCAGGTACTTGACCGCGATGTTGATCTTCTCGTCCTCGGTGTAGCCCGGTAGTCGGATGACTTCCATCCGGTCGAGCAGCGCCGGCGGGATGTTCATCGAGTTCGAGGTGCACAGGAACATCACGTCCGAGAGGTCGTAGTCGACCTCCAGGTAGTGGTCGTTGAAGTTGTGGTTCTGCTCCGGGTCGAGCACTTCGAGCAGTGCCGAGGCCGGGTCGCCACGCATGTCGCTGCCCATCTTGTCGATTTCGTCCAGCAGGAACAGCGGGTTGCGCACCCCCACCTTGGTCATCTTCTGGAT
This sequence comes from Pseudomonas sp. B5(2017), assembly GCF_002112825.1. NCBI lineage: Bacteria > Pseudomonadati > Pseudomonadota > Gammaproteobacteria > Pseudomonadales > Pseudomonadaceae > Pseudomonas > Pseudomonas sp. B5(2017). Next base: position 39,137 of record NZ_NEIR01000001.1, on the reverse strand, counting down.
CAGGCGGCCAGGCATGGAACCGATGTAGGTACGGCGGTGACCACGGATCTCGGCCTCGTCACGCACACCACCCAGGGCCATGCGCACGAACTTGCGGTTGGTCGCAGCGGCGATCGACTCGGCCAGCGAGGTCTTGCCGACGCCGGGTGGGCCGACCAGGCACAGTACCGGCCCGCGGATCTTCTTGACGCGCTTTTGCACGGCAAGGTACTCGAGGATGCGTTCCTTGACCTCTTCCAGGCCGTAGTGGTCCGCATCGAGGATTTCCTCGGCCTTGGCCAGGTCCAGGCGCACCTTGCTCTGGGCCTTCCACGGCACCTGCACCAGCCAGTCGAGGTACGACCGGACCACGGTGGCCTCGGCCGACATCGGCGACATCTGCTTGAGCTTGTTCAGCTCGGCCTGGGCCTTGGCCAGTGCGTCCTTGGGCAGGCCAGCGGCTTCGATGCGCTTTTTCAGCTCTTCGACTTCGTTGTGGCCTTCGTCGCCATCGCCGAGCTCTTTCTGAATGGCCTTCATCTGCTCATTCAGGTAGTACTCGCGCTGGCTGCGCTCCATCTGCTTCTTGACCCGACCGCGAATGCGCTTTTCGACCTGCAGCAGGTCGATTTCGGCATCCAGCAGCGCCAGGACGTGCTCGACACGGGTCGGCAGGTCGACGATTTCGAGAATTTCCTGTTTCTGCTCGATCTTCAAGGCCATGTGTGCGGCCATGGTATCGACCAGGCGCCCTGGCTCTTCGATGCTGTTCAGCGACGACAGCACTTCGGCAGGGACTTTCTTGCCCAGCTGCACGTACTGCTCGAACTGCGACAGCAGCGTGCGCACGAACACTTCCGACTCGCGCTCGGCGGCGTCGACTTCGTCGATCAGGGAAACTTCGGCACGGATGTGCCCTTCTACTTCGCTGAAACGCTCCACGGCGCCGCGCTGCTCGCCCTCGACCAGCACCTTGACGGTGCCATCGGGCAGTTTCAGCAATTGCAGCACGGTGGCAACGGTACCGACGCGGTACAGGGCGTCTTCGCCCGGATCATCGTCGGCCGGGTTTTTCTGGGCCAGCAGGAGGATCTGCTTTTCGCCCGTCATCGCCGCCTCAAGGGCTTCGATGGACTTTTCGCGCCCCACGAACAGCGGGATGACCATGTGCGGGTAAACAACGACATCGCGCAATGGCAAAAGAGGCAAGTCGAGGGTGGTCTTCATGATTTCGCCTCTACAGCGGCCTTATGGCCGGAAACCGGTGGAAATGATGCTTGGACCTAATGTGGGGGCACGCTTGGGAAATTACAAGCGCTAGCGCAGGAAAAGCAGAAAGGGGCCCGTAGGCCCCTTCTCGCTTGCAACCGTCAACCGGCCATTGCCTGGATCAGGCGTCCGGTGCGGCCTTGGCTTGCGGCTCGCTGTTCTCGTAGATCATCAGCGGCTGCGAGGTGCCATCGATGACGCTCTCGTCGATCACCACCTTGCTGACATCCTTCTTCGAAGGAATCTCGTACATGGTGTCGAGCAGCACGCCTTCGAGGATCGAACGCAGGCCACGGGCGCCGGTCTTGCGCTCCAGGGCCTTGCGCGCCACGGCCTTGAGCGCATCGCTGCGGAACTCGAGGTCGACGCTTTCCATCTCGAACAGCTTGGCATACTGCTTGGTCAGGGCGTTCTTCGGCTCGGTGAGGATCTGCATCAGCGCAGCCTCGTCCAGCTCGTCGAGGGTTGCCAGTACCGGCAGGCGGCCGACGAATTCCGGGATCAGGCCAAACTTGACCAGATCGTCCGGCTCGACCTCACGCAGGGACTCGCCAACCTTCTTGCCCTCTTCCTTGCTGCGTACTTCGGCGCCAAAACCGATGCCACCCTTGGTGGAGCGGTTCTGGATGACCTTTTCCAGGCCCGAGAAGGCGCCACCGCAGATGAACAGAATGTTGCGGGTATCGACCTGCAGGAATTCCTGTTGCGGGTGCTTGCGGCCGCCTTGCGGCGGAACCGAGGCCACGGTGCCTTCGATCAGCTTCAGCAGTGCCTGCTGCACGCCCTCGCCCGAGACGTCACGGGTGATGGACGGGTTGTCCGACTTGCGCGAAATCTTGTCGATCTCGTCGATGTAGACAATGCCCATCTGGGCCTTTTCCACGTCGTAGTCGCACTTCTGCAACAGCTTCTGGATGATGTTCTCGACGTCCTCACCCACGTAACCGGCTTCGGTCAGGGTGGTGGCGTCAGCAATGGTGAACGGTACGTTCAACAGGCGCGCAAGGGTTTCGGCGAGCAGGGTCTTGCCCGAGCCGGTTGGCCCGATGAGCAGGATGTTGCTCTTGCCGAGTTCGACTTCGTCACCCTTCTTGTCACGCTGGTTCAGGCGCTTGTAGTGGTTGTACACCGCTACGGCAAGCACCTTCTTCGCGCGTTCCTGACCAATGACGTACTGGTCCAGGATACCGCTGATTTCTTTCGGCGAAGGCAATTTGTGCGCGCTGCTCTCGGCCTGGGCTTCCTGCACCTCCTCACGGATGATGTCGTTGCACAGGTCGACGCACTCGTCGCAGATAAATACCGAGGGCCCGGCAATCAGTTTGCGCACTTCGTGCTGGCTTTTGCCGCAGAAGGAGCAATAAAGCAATTTGCCGCTGTCCTCGCCGTTACGGGTGTCAGTCATTCGATCGATCCAATCCGGTAGGCTTGCAACACAAGATGAAGGCAATTGCGGGCTTTTTCAAGTCCGCAGGTAGGCGCTTTCGGCGCCCACCTGCTCTGGCACCCCGGTTCAGGAGGCCAGTTGCCGCTTGTCGTAGACCGAGTCGATCAGGCCGTACTCGGCCGCGCGCGAGGCGCTCATGAAGTTGTCACGTTCGGTGTCGCGCTTGATGGTCTCGAGATCCTGGCCGGTATGGTAGGCCAGCAGCTCGTTCAGGCGGGCCTTGATATTGAGGATTTCCTGGGCGTGGATCTCGATATCGGTGGCCTGACCCTGGAAGCCGCCCAGCGGCTGGTGGATCATCACACGCGAGTTCGGCAGGCAGTGACGCTTGCCCTTGGCACCTGCAGCCAGCAGGAAGGCGCCCATGCTGCAGGCCTGGCCGATGCAGATGGTCGAGACGTCCGGCTTGATGAACTGCATGGTGTCGTAAATCGACATGCCGGCGGTGACGGAACCGCCCGGCGAGTTGATGTACAGATGGATATCCTTGTCCGGGTTTTCCGCTTCAAGGAACAGCAGTTGCGCGACGACGAGGTTGGCCATGTAGTCCTCTACCGGGCCAACCAGGAAGATCACACGCTCCTTCAACAGGCGCGAGTAGATGTCGTAAGCGCGTTCGCCACGGGCGGACTGCTCGATAACCATCGGGACCAGGCCGCCTGCGGCCTGGATGTCAGAGCTCTGCTGAATATAAGAATTGCGGGACATGTCCTGCGCTCACTCCCAAATAGTCATGGCTTGAATACGCACAAGCCAGCTCGAAGGCTGGCTTGTGGGGGTTTCCTACGAGAGAAGCCTGTTACTCAGCGGCGGCTGGAGCCTGTGCTGGTTTAACGGCATCTTCGTACGAGACCGACTTGTCGGTCACAGTCGCTTTCTGCAGAACAGTATCTACAACTTGTTCTTCCAGCACAACCGAACGGACTTCGTTCAGTTGCTGATCGTTCTTGTAGTACCACGCGATGACCTGCTCAGGCTCTTGGTAAGCCGAAGCCATTTCTTCGATCATTTCGCGAACCTTGCCTTCGTCCGGCTTCAGCTCGAACTGCTTGACCACTTCGGCCACGATCAGGCCCAGGACCACACGGCGCTTGGCTTGTTCTTCGAACAGCTCGGCCGGCAGTTGCTCAGGCTTGATGTTGCCACCGAACTGCTGAACAGCCTGCACGCGCAGACGGTTGACTTCGTTTTCCAGCAGGGCCTTCGGCACTTCGATCGGGTTGGCAGCCAGCAGACCGTCCATGACCTGGTTCTTCACCTTGGCCTTGATGGCCTGGCGCAGTTCACGCTCCATGTTCTTGCGAACTTCGGTGCGGAAGCCTTCCAGGGTCGATTCCTTGATGCCGAACTGGGCGAAGAACTCTTCGTTCAGCTCTGGCAGCACAGGAGCGGCAACGCTGTTGACGGTGATGGTGAACTCGGCGGCTTTGCCAGCCAGGTCCAGGTTCTGGTAGTCCTCAGGGAAGGTCACGTTGACAACGCGCTCTTCGCCAGCCTTGGCGCCAACCAGGCCATCTTCGAAGCCTGGGATCATGCGGCCGGAGCCCAGTACCAGCTGGGTGCCCTTGGCCGAACCACCAGCGAACACTTCACCGTCGACCTTGCCGACGAAGTCGATGTTGACCTGGTCGTCGTTCTGCGCGGCGCGCTCGACGGCCTCGAAGCGGGTGTTCTGCTTGCGCAGCACTTCCAGCATGTTGTCCAGGTCGGCGTCAGCCACTTCGGCGCTCAGGCGCTCGACGTTGATCGACTCGAGGCCGCCAACGGTGAACTCCGGGAACACTTCGAAGATGGCGACGAATTCCAGGTCCTTGCCCTTTTCGAAGGACTTCGGCTCTACCGCAGGGGCGCCAGCCGGGTTCAGCTTCTGCTCGACGATGGCTTCGTAGAAGGAAGCCTGGACCAGGTCACCGAAAGCCTCTTGACGGGCATCAGCTTCGAAACGCTGACGAATCACGCTCATCGGCACTTTGCCTGGGCGGAAGCCGGCAACCTTGGCGCGCTTGGCAGTCTGTTGCAGACGCTTGTTGACTTCGTTCTCGACGCGCTCGGCCGGAACGGCGATGGTCATGCGGCGCTCGAGAGCGGAAGTGTTTTCAACAGAAACTTGCATGGATATTCCTCGTTGCACAGACGTTAGCCGGCGTTAGCCCGACTCCAGAATCAAGGGCAAGCATTCTAGTGAGTCGCGCAGCAGAAGTCACCCCACTCGGGACGACGGGAAACCACGCCGGTCGATTAACTTTCAAGGCCCGCACGACATAACGCCGGGCCTGCTTCAATGGGGGCCGCACGACGCCCGGGGCGCCCTGCAGCCGAAATACCTTGTCAAACAACTACCAGGAACGAATTCGCTGCCTTTATTCAGGGTCGATTTCGTTGAACTGGCAGTACTCCTCCCACTCCATCCCCAGCGCCTCAGCTACCTCGCGGTGCGTCTCCAGGCGCATGGCCTGCAGTTGCTCGGGGGTTTCGGCGATCAGTTGCAGGGCCAGCTCCCAAGGCTGGATACCCTGCTCCTCGGCCGCATCCTCGAACGCCCACTCGATCTGCTGGGCCTGCTCGCGCGCATCCAGCTCACGGATCTCTTCGAGCAGCTGCGGGTTGGCCTCGGCAAAGCGCTGTAGCGCCAGGGCCTGACGGGCTTCTTTTGCGATCATCGGGCTGTTCCTCTGCCGGCCAAATGGGCCGGTGTTTCAACCGGCTGAAATCTAACAGCTTTTATTGGGGTGTCACCAGAGGATTGCAAGGGCCGGGATGCGATTTGGCCGGGAGGGCGTTCGCCAGGGCATTTTCAGCGCCCGGGAGACCGAGCGCCGCCCGCGCGGCGATCCGACTTGTCCCGCGAAGCGCCGCGCGGGCGGCGCTCGATCTCACAAGTGCCAGAACCCTCAAGCCATACACCGAGCGCAGAAACAAAAAGGCGCCCGATCTCACGATCAAGGCGCCTTCGAAGAATATGGGGTGGACGATGGGAATCGAACCCACGACAACTGGAATCACAATCCAGCGCTCTACCAACTGAGCTACGCCCACCATATTGCAGTCTTGCGATTTTGCGGTACAGCCTTACAGAAGCATGGTGCGGACGAAGAGACTCGAACTCTTACAGCTTGCGCCGCTGGAACCTAAATCCAGTGTGTCTACCAATTTCACCACGTCCGCGTAACGCTTAAAACAAAGGCGCCAGATGCTATCGAGGCGCCTTTGAAGAATATGGGGTGGACGATGGGAATCGAACCCACGACAACTGGAATCACAATCCAGCGCTCTACCAACTGAGCTACGCCCACCATATTGCATTACAGCCTACTTGCTTGCCAAAGCTGCCTAATGGCGCACCCGGCAGGACTCGAACCTGCGACCATCCGCTTAGAAGGCGGATGCTCTATCCAGCTGAGCTACGGGCGCTTAAGCTTGAAGCCTAACCGAACGAGACCTTAACAGGTAACTGCTAAACCACTCATTCTGCCCGACTTAGCCAACCAGTGCTAGGCTGTGCCCGACAAGTGCGGCGAATCTTATAGGCGGGCCTGATAGTCGTCAACACCTTTCTCAAAAAAATTTAAATTATTTAAGGGCTTAGGGGATTTGCCCGACCACCCGCCTTTGCCCTTGGCCCATGTCGTGCGAGAATGCGCCCTCTTTAATTGTTTCCTTCTCGATGGTTAATCACGCGTCTATGACTGCACACCTAATCGATGGCAAGGCGATCGCCGCCAGCCTGCGCCAGCAGATCGCTCAACGTGTCGTGGAGCGTCGCCAGCAAGGCCTGCGTACGCCGGGCCTGGCGGTGATCCTGGTCGGCACCGACCCCGCCTCCCAAGTCTATGTCTCGCACAAGCGCAAGGACTGCGAAGAGGTCGGCTTCATTTCGCAGGCGTTCGACCTGCCCAGCGAAACCACGCAGCAGGCCCTGACCGAGCTGATCGACCGCCTCAATGACGACCCGGCCGTCGACGGTATCCTGCTGCAGTTGCCGCTGCCGGCGCACCTGGACGCCTCGCTGCTGCTCGAGCGCATCCGCCCGGACAAGGACGTGGACGGCTTCCACCCGTACAACATCGGCCGCCTGGCCCAGCGCATCCCGCTGCTGCGCCCGTGCACGCCGAAGGGCATCATGACCCTGCTGAAAAGCACCGGCCAGGACCTGTACGGCATGAACGCGGTCATCGTCGGCGCCTCCAACATCGTTGGCCGCCCGATGGCCATGGAGCTGCTGCTGGCCGGCTGCACCGTGACCGTCTGCCACCGCTTCACCAAGGACCTCCCCGGCCATGTCGGCCGCGCCGACCTGGTGGTAGTGGCCGCAGGCAAGCCGGGCCTGGTCAAGGGTGAGTGGATCAAGGAAGGTGCCATCGTTATCGACGTGGGCATCAACCGCCAGGAAGACGGCAAGCTGGTCGGCGACGTGGTCTACGAGACCGCCCTGCCGCGCGCCGGCTGGATCACGCCGGTGCCGGGCGGCGTCGGGCCGATGACCCGCGCATGCCTGCTGGAGAACACGCTGTATGCGGCGGAAGAGCTGCACAAGTAATACCGCGTGATATGAAAACGGCACCTCTGGCAGGTGCCGTTTTTTTTGCCCGTGATCAATGCATTGGCTTCACCGGCCTCTTCGCGGGTGAACCCGCTCCCACAGGTTGCGCGCCGTCCCAGAAGATGGCGATATCTCTGTGGGAGCGGGTTTACCCGCGAAGAGGCCGGCGCGGTATTCAGCCGGTCACTTCCTCGCCGCCTCCCACGACTTCAGCAGTTCGTTGTAGCTGACCGTCTCGCCCTTGGGCTTTTCGTTGGCCAGTTTCGGTTTCGGCGCCCCGGGCTGGTCGAACCAGTACTGGGCGTCCTTCTCCGGGTTCAGCTTCGGTGCGCAGGTGGCCTGGGCGTTGGACCGCTGCAAGCGCTCCATCATCCGGTCCTGGTCGCGGGCCAGGCCGTCCAGCGCTTCCTGCGGGGTCTTCTCGCCACTGGCCACTTCGGCGATGTGGCTCCACCACAACTGCGCCAACCGCGGGTAATCCGGCACGTTGGTGCCGGTCGGTGTCCACTGTACCCGCGCCGGGCTGCGGTAGAACTCCACCAGCCCGCCCAACTTGGGCGCCAGTTCGGTCATGGCCTGGGAATTGATGTCCGACTCGCGAATCGGCGTGAGGCCGACGATGGTCTTTTTCAGCGACACGGTCTTGGAGGTGACGAACTGGGCGTACAGCCACGCAGCCAGGCGTTGCTTCTCGGGGGTGGACTTGAAGAAGGTCCACGAACCGGTGTCCTGGTAGCCCAGCTTCATCCCCTCCTCCCAGTACGGCCCCTTCGGCGAAGGCGCCATACGCCACTTCGGCGTGCCGTCGGCGTTCACCACCGGCAAACCGGGCTTGGTCATGTCGGCGGTAAACGCGGTGTACCAGAAGATCTGCTGGGCGATGTTGCCCTGTGCCGGCACCGGGCCGGCTTCGGAGAAGGTCATGCCCTGGGCTTCCTTGGGCGCATAGGCACGCATCCAGTCCACGTACTTCTGCGTGGCATACACGGCGGCCGGGCCGTTGGTGTCGCCGCCACGGGTCACGCTGGACCCCACCGGGTGGCAGTCCTCCACGCGAATGCCCCATTCGTCCACCGGCAAACCATTGGGCAGGCCTTTGTCGCCGCCACCCGCCATGGAGAACCAGGCATCGGTGAAGCGCCAGCCCAGCGACGGGTCTTTCTTGCCGTAGTCCATGTGGCCATAGACGCGTTTGCCGTCGATCTCCTTGACGTCTTCGCTGAAGAACCTGGCAATGTCCTCGTAGGCCGACCAGTTCACCGGTACGCCCAGCTCGTAGCCGTATTTTTCCTTGAACCTGGCCTTCAGCTCGGGCCGCTCGAACCAGTCGGCACGGAACCAGTAGAGGTTGGCGAACTGCTGGTCGGGCAGTTGGTAGACCTTGCCATCCGGCGCGGTGGTGAAGGAAATGCCGATGAAGTCCTTCAGGTCCAGGGTCGGCGAAGTGTAGTCCTTGCCTTCGTTGGCCATCAGGTCGGTGATCGATTCCACCTTGCCGTAGCGAAAGTGCGTACCGATCAGGTCGGAGTCGTTGACCCAGCCGTCATAGATGTTCTTGTCCGACTGCATCTGTGTCTGCAGCTTTTCCACCACGTCGCCTTCCTGCAACAGGTCGTGGGTCAGCTGTATACCGGTGATCTCGCTGAAGGCCTTGGCCAGCACCTTGGACTCGTATTCATGGGTGGTGATGGTTTCCGACACCACGTTGATCTTCATGCCGCGGAACGGCTCGGCAGCCTTGATGAACCACTTCAACTCGGCCAGCTGCTGCTCAGGGGTAAGGGTCGAAGGCTTGAACTCACTGCCGAGCCACTTCCTTGCCGCATCCTCGTACTGGTCGGCCCAGGCTGTGCCCTGCACGCTGGCCAGTACCAGCAACGCGGCCAGGGTCAAATGTCGCCTGTTGTACTTGTTGTCGAACATTGTGATCTCCCGTTTCAGTTATCCCACAGGGCCGCTCGCTCAGCCCCAGCGCAGCACCACCACCAGCCACGCCAGCGACAGCAGCGAGGCCACCCACAATGGCCACTCGCTGACGCCAACCACCAGCAAATGCAGGTAGGCGCTGGCCAGCAGGCCGATGAACAAGCGGTCGCCACGGCTGGTGACCAGCGGCAGGAAGCCGCGTCGCTCCACGCAGGGGCGACGCAGTTCGAGCAGGGTCATGCCCAGCAGCAGCACGCCAACGGCGGCGAAGAACAGCGCCGTCGGCAAGGTCCAGGCCATCCACTCCATGCCTTGCCCTCCTCACACCCGGCCCAGGGCGAAGCCCTTGGCCACATGGTTGCGCACGAACCAGATCACCAGCATGCCCGGCAAGATGGTCAGTACCCCCGCCGCCGCCAACACGCCCCAATCGATGCCCGAGGCCGACACGGTACGGGTCATCACAGCGGCGATCGGTTTGGCATTCACCGAGGTCAGGGTGCGCGCCAGCAGCAGCTCGACCCAGGAGAACATGAAACAGAAAAACGCCGTCACGCCGATGCCGGAGCCAATCAGCGGGATGAAGATCTTCACGAAGAAGCGCGGGAAGCTGTAGCCGTCGATGTAGGCTGTTTCGTCGATTTCCTTCGGCACACCAGACATGAACCCCTCGAGGATCCACACCGCCAGCGGCACGTTGAACAGGCAGTGGGCCAGGGCCACGGCGATATGGGTATCGAACAGGCCGATCGACGAATACAGCTGGAAGAACGGCAGCAGGAACACCGCCGGTGGCGCCATGCGGTTGGTCAGCAGCCAGAAGAACAGGTGCCGGTCACCGAGGAAGCGGTAACGCGAGAAGGCATATGCTGCTGGCAGCGCCACCAGCAGCGAAATCAGCGTGTTCAGGCACACGTAGTACAGCGAATTGATGTAGCCGCTGTACCAACTGGCATCGGTGAAGATCACCCGGTAGTTGTCGAGGGTGAACGCCTGTGGCCACAGGGTCAGGCCGCCGAGGATCTCGGTGTTGCTCTTGAACGACATGTTCAGCAGCCAGTAGATCGGCACCAGCAGGAAGAAGAAGTACAGCAACAGGGCCAGCGATTTGCGCGTGCTCATGGCCTAGTCCTTGTCGGCATGGGTCATGGCTGTGTAGAACAGCCACGAAACCAGCAGGATGATCAGGAAGTACACCAGCGAGAATGCCGCCGCCGGGCCCAGGTCGAACTGCCCCACGGCCATGCGCGTGAGGGTCTGGCTGAGGAAGGTGGTGGCGTTGCCGGGCCCGCCACCGGTCAGCACGAAGGGCTCGGTATAGATCATGAAGCTGTCCATGAAGCGCAGCATCACCGCGATCAGCAGCACGTTCTTCAGCTTGGGTAACTGGATATGGCGGAACACCGCCCAGCCCGAGGCGCGGTCGATGCGCGCAGCCTGGTAGTACACGTCGGGGATGGCGCGCAGCCCCGAATAACAGAGCAACGCCACCAGCGATGTCCAGTGCCACACGTCCATCACCAGCACGGTCAGCCAAGCGTCGAACGGGTCGCCAGCGTAGTTGTAGCTGACCCCGAGCTTGGCCAGTGTGGCGCCGAGCAGGCCGATGTCGGCCCGGCCGAAAATCTGCCAGATGGTGCCGACCACGTTCCACGGGATCAGCAACGGGATGGCCATGACGATCAGGCACACCGAGGCCATGCGCCCCTTGGTCGGCATGGTCAGGGCAATGGCGATGCCCAGCGGGATCTCGATCAGCAGCACGCAGGCGGAATAGATGAACTGGCGCAGCAGCGCATCGTGCAGCGCCGGGTCGCGCAGCACCTGGCGGTACCAGTCGGCGCCGACGAAGTAGCGGTTGGACTGGTCGAAGATGTCCTGCACCGAGTAGTTGACCACCGTCATCATCGGCACCACCGCACTGAATGCCACCAGCAGGAACACCGGCAGCACCAGCCACCAGGCCTTGTTGTTCGGCACCTTGTTCATGGCCCGGCCTCCAGCAGCACATCGTCGACGTACAGCATCAGCCACTGCGCCGGCAGGCTGACCCAGGCCTGGGCCACCGGCAGTGGGCGGTCCTCGCCCAGGCGCGCCTTGAGCGCGACACCGCCCAGTTCGAGGGTGACGATGCGGTAGGTGCCCAGGTCCTCGACGTCCAGCACCCGTGCCGGGTAGGCGTCATCGAACGGGCTGTCCCACAGCTGCACGAATTCCGGGCGGATGCCTACCTGCAGGCGTCCACCGCCTGTGGCCGCCAGGCGCTCTCGCAGGTGCTCCCGCAGTTGCCCGGGCAGCACCAGGTGAATATCGCCGAACGCCACCCCGCCCGCTTCGGCGCGTACCTCGATCAGGTTCATTCCCGGGCTGCCGATGAAGTAACCGACGAAGGTATGCCGCGGCCGCTCGAACAGTTCGCGCGGGGTGCCGAACTGAACGATGCGCCCGCCGTGCATCACCGCGATCTTGTCGGCGAACGTCGAGGCTTCCAACTGGTCGTGGGTGACGTAGATCATGGTGATGTTGAACTGCTCGTGGATCTGCTTGAGCTTGCGCCGCAGCTTCCACTTCAGGTGCGGGTCGATCACCGTCAGCGGCTCGTCGAACAGGATCGCCGACACGTCATCGCGCACCAGGCCACGGCCCATGGAGACCTTCTGCTTTTCGTCGGCACTGAGGTTGCGCGCCTTCTTGCGCAGCACGGCCGAGAGGTCGAGTACCTCGGCAATCTCCTCCACCCGGGCCTGCACCCGGGCTTCGTCCAGCCCCTGGTTGCGCAAGGGAAACGCCAGGTTGTCGAACACCGTCATGGTGTCGTACACCACCGGGAACTGAAACACCTGGGCGATGTTGCGCGCCTGTGGTGACAGCTGGTTGACCGGCTTGCCGTCGAACAGCACCTCGCCGTGGGACGGTGTCAGCAGCCCGGAAATGATGTTGAGCAAGGTCGACTTGCCGCAGCCCGACGGCCCGAGCAAGGCGTAGGCGCCGCCCTGCTCCCACACATGCTCCAGCGCGTGCAGGGCATAGTCTGCCTCGCTGGCGGGCTGGCGGCTGTAGCTGTGCGCCAGTTGGCGCAGGCGGATCTCGGCCATCACCCTCTCCTTGCCTGGCGCAGCCCAGGGGCCTGCACCAGCGCCCCGGCGCTGTCGAACACGAACAGCTTGTGGGTGGGGATGAACACGCGGATCGGCGTGTCCACCTGGTATTCGTGCACCCCTGGCAGGTGCAGGATCATGCGCCAGTGTTCGTTGCGCACATGCAGGAAGGTCTCTGAACCACTGATCTCGGCCAGTTCCACCAGCACCGACAGTTCCAGGTCGTCGTCGTGGGCCGGCACCAGGCTGATGTGGCTGGGCCGCACGCCAAAGCGGTAGTCACCCTCGGCAAGCGGCTGCAAGTCGGCATTGCGGGCAAAGTGCACGGCCTGGGCCAGGCTCACGTCGTTGCCGCTGATACGGCCAGGCACCAGGTTGATCGGCGGCTCGGAAAACAGTTCGGCAGCCAGCACGCTGCCCGGGCGCTGGTAGACCTCGGCGGTAGGCCCGCTCTGGACGATACGGCCCTCATGCACCAGGGTGGTGGTGCCGCCCAGAGCCAGCGCCTCGTTGGGCTCGGTGGTGGCATACACGGCAATGCAGTGGCGTGCCGCGAACAGTTCGCGCAGTTCCTGGCGCAGGCCCTCGCGCAGTTTGTAGTCGAGGTTGACCAGAGGCTCGTCGAACAGGATCAGCGAGGCATCCTTGACCAGCGCCCGGGCCATTGCCGTGCGTTGCTGCTGGCCACCGGACAGCTCCAGCGGCAGGCGCTGCAGGTAGGCTTCGATGCGCAGCATCTCGGCGGTTTCCTGCACCCGTCGGCGAATCTGGGGCTCGGCCATGCGTGCCTGGCGCAGCGGTGACGCAATGTTCTCGTACACGCTGAGGGTCGGGTAATTGATGAACTGCTGATACACCATCGACACATTGCGCTGGCGCACCGGCACGCCAGTCACGTCCTGGCCATCCATCAGCACCCGCCCCCGGTCCGGGCGATCGAGCCCGGCCATCAGGCGCATCAGGCTGGTCTTGCCGGCCAGGGTGCGGCCCAGCAGCACGTTGAACGAGCCGGGTTCGAAACGCAGTGAGGCATCGACGATCCAGGCCTGGTTGTCGACGCTGCGGCTGACCTGTTCCAGCACCAGGGACATGGCGTGGCCTTCTTGTGGTTTTTGTCTGCCGGGCACAGCCAGTTTCGTGCCAGTTGCGCCGCGACCGTCTGGCCCGGGGCCTTGCTGGCAACACCGGCCAATCGCAGGTTCACAAGTGAACACAAGCACTGAACAACTGAACACTTGCCGGTTTGACATTGAACAACCGTGCACGACACTGAACAGCGGTCGGCCCCATGACAACAATCACACAGGACAGGCCCATGGCCGCATCCGCTTCGACCCATGCCCAACTGATCCAGGCCTCCTGGGCCCGCTGCCGCGACCACGGCCTGCAACCCCAGCACGCCCCGGACTTCGACTGCCTGACCCGCGCCGAGCTGAACGCCCTGCTGGAGCAGCGCCAGGCCTTGCTGCACCTGACCCGCGAAGCGGTGCTGCCGCAATATGCGCACCTGCTGGGCAATGCCAGCTACCTGGTGATGCTGGCCGATGCCAGCGGCTGCCTGCTCGACAGCTGGGGCTCGCGACGGTTCATCGAGCCGCGCCAGCAGCATGGTTTCAGCGCCGGTGCCCACTGGCACGAGCGCGGTGTCGGCACCAATGCGCTGGGCACCGCACTGGTCTGCGCCGAGGCGATTCACGTTGGCCAGGACGAACACTTCCTGCGCCAGAACCGCTACATGTCCAGCGCCGCCGCGCCGCTGTTCGACGCCGAGCGGCAGCTGGTCGGGGTGCTCGATGTGGCCAGCGACGGCTACCTGCCCGCCAGCCAGACCCTGGGCCTGGTACGCATGATGGGCCAGAGCCTGGAGAACCGCCTGATCCTCGCCAAGCACGCCGACCAGCACGCGCAACTGATCTTCAACAGCGCCTCCGACAACCTCGACAGCCCCTGGGCCGGGCTGCTGGTGTTCGATGAGCACGGGCAGGTGCTGGCCGCCAATCACCGGGCCAACACCCTGCTCGGGGGCAACCCGCTGCAGCAGAACATCGCGCAACTGTTCCAGTTGCCCCTGCAACAGCTGCTCAGCCATCCCCGGCAACAGCCCTTCGCCCTGCAAGCCACCGGGCGCAACCGCTTTCATTGCCAGTGGCAGCCACCGCGTGAGGCCCCCGGCCGCCCCGCCGCCAGTAGCGCCGAACCACGCCTGGAGAAGGCCCTGGCGCAGGCCGGCCTGCTGCTGGAAAAGGACATCCCGGTGCTGGTGCAGGGGGAAACCGGCGTAGGCAAGGAGGTATTCGTCGATACCCTGCACCGGGCCAGCAGCCGCGCCAGCCAGCCGCTGATTGCCGTCAACTGTGCGGCGATCCCGGCAGAGCTGGTGGAGTCGGAACTGTTCGGCTACGACAAGGGCGCGTTCACCGGCGCCCACCAGAAGGGCAACCCGGGCCTGATCCGCAAGGCCCACCACGGCATCCTGTTCCTCGACGAAATCGGCGACATGCCGCTGCCCACCCAGGCCCGACTGCTGCGCGTGCTGCAGACGCGCAGCATCCAGCCATTGGGCAGCGGCGAACCGGTGGCGGTGGATATCCGCGTGGTGTCGGCGAGCAACCGCGACCTGGCCGAAGAAGTGCGCGCCGGGCGCTTTCGCCAGGACCTGTATTACCGCATCGCCGGGCTGGCGGTGGTGTTGCCGCCGCTGCGCGAGCGCAGTGATCGCCGGCAGCTGATCGAGCAGGTGCATGCGCGCTACCGCGACCCCGGGCAGCCTGCGCGGCTGCCTGCGGCCATTATCGAACTGCTCGATCAGCACCCCTGGCCGGGGAATATGCGTGAACTGGTGAGTGTGCTGCAGGTGGCGCTGGCCTTGGCGGGTAATGGGCCGGTTGGCGTCGAGCACCTGCCTGCAGGATTTCTGGCCGAGTTGCAGGCCCCCGTGCTGCTTGCCACTGAGGAAGCGGACCTGCACGCGCTGGTGGAGCAAGCCAACGGCAACCTGTCGGCGGTGGCGCGCGGGCTTGGGATCAGCCGCACCACGCTGTACAAGCGGCTGCGTGAGCGATGATTGCCTTTGCCTGTGCGGGCCTCATCGCCGGCAAGCCAGCTCTCATAGAACTGCACATAAGTCATTGAGTTAGCAGGGACCCTGTGGGAGCGGCTTTAGCCGCGAACACCGGCGCAGCCGGTGCCATGCACCGCGTTGGATTCTTCGCGGCTAAAGCCGCTCCCACAGGGTACGAGGATCGCTCGCGAATTCAGTTATCTGTGCGACAGCACGGCCCAAAGGGCTGGGCTATCTCCTACAGCGCCGCTCTCAAGGCCTGTGATATCCCTGTGGGAGCCGGCTTGCCGGCGATAGGGCCGGGCCAGGCAGCCACAGCCGATTCGGCTGCCAGCGCAGCGAAATCAGCCAAAGCCGCTGCCGCCACAGCCCATTACAGCCAGCTTTACCTCCCCACCCGCCGCACAATGAAACCAGAGCCCACTCTGGAAGCGTCGACCGCAGGGAGACCCCTCATGACCCGCTATATCGATGTGCAAGACTTGGCCCGCCTGGTCAACCGCAAAGGCCTGCCCACGTGCCTGCTGGAAATGGCCGAGTACATCCGTCAGGACTACCTGCGCTGGCCCGCCTTCGAAAAATGCGCCCGGGTGGCCAACCATTCAGCGGACGGCGTGATCGAGCTGATGCCAATCTCGGACGCCAGCCGCTACGCCTTCAAGTACGTCAACGGCCATCCGAAGAACACTCGCCATGGCCTGCCCACAGTGATGGCCTTCGGCGCCCTGGCGAGCGTCGATACCGGTGCACCGTTGCTGCTTAGCGAAATGACCCTGACCACCGCCATCCGCACTGCGGCCACCTCGGCCCTGGCCGCCCGCTACCTGGCGCGCGAAGACAGCCGCAGCATGGCGTTGATCGGCAATGGCTCGCAAAGCGAGTTCCAGGCCATCGCCTTCAATGCCCTGCTGGGCATCGATGAAATCCGCCTGTACGACATCGACCCGGCCGCCTCGGCCAAATTGGTCGCCAACCTGGCCAACCGACCCGGCCTCAAGCTGAGCATCGCCAGCTCCGTGGCCGAAGCGGTACGCGGGGCCGATATCGTCACCACGGTGACCGCCGACAAGGCCTGCGCCACCATTCTCACCCCGGAGATGATCGAGCCGGGCATGCACCTGAACGCCGTGGGCGGTGACTGCCCAGGCAAGACCGAGCTGCACCGGGCGATTGTCGAGCGGGCCCGGGTGATCGTCGAGTACGAGCCGCAGAGCCGGGTGGAAGGCGAGATCCAGCAGATGCCGGCGGGCTCGCCAGTGACCGAATTCTGGCGCGTGGTTGCCGGGGAAGCCAAGGGGCGTGAGCGCGCCGAACAGGTGACGCTGTTCGACTCGGTGGGGTTTGCCTTGGAGGATTATTCGGCCTTGCGCTATGTGCTGGATACGGCGCAGGCGCTGGGTATCGGCACGGATATCGGGCTGGTGCCGGTGCTGGAAGATCCGAAGGATTTGTATGGGTTGTTGCAGCCGCGGGTGGTGGAGTTGCGGGCGGTGGCCAAGGCTGGTTCTGTCTGCGCCTGATGGATCCTGGGGCTGCTGCGCAGCCCATCGCGACACAAGGCCGCTCCTACACAAGGACCGCGTATCCCTTGTAGGAGCGGCCTTGTGTCGCGATGGGCCGCGCAGCGGCCCCCTTTACCGCCTAACCTGTCCCATGCCCTCTTCCGAACGAAGCCCAAGCGCATGGACACCAAGGACGCCAACGCCCACCCCCTCGACCGCATCGACGAAGCGATCATCGACATCCTGCGCCATGACGGCCGCATCACCTTCGAGAAGCTCTCCAGCCTCGTCCACCTCACCCCGCGCCCCTGCCTGGAGCGTGTACGCAAGCTGGAGCGCCGTGGCGTGATCCGCGGCTACGGGGCGATCATCGACCTGCAGAAGGTGGCGCCCGGGGTGTCGCTGCTGGTGCTGGTCGCCCTGTCCAACCAAAGCGGGCGGGCCGCGCAGAAGGCCTTCGAAGCCACCCTGCGCAACTGCCCGGAAGTGCACGAGTGCCAACTGATCAGCGGCCACTTCGACTACAGCCTGCGCCTGCGCTGCCGCGACATGGAACACTACCGGCTGCTCAGCGAAAGCTGGATGAACGACGACACCCTGCACATCGACAAGCTGGTCGCGCACCCGGTACTGGCCGAGGTCAAGCCAATGGCTCGCTGACGCGCTATCAAGAGTCGCGCCATTACGCCGGGCGCGGATTCTACGAGGTCATCCGCATAATGCTAACCCTTATGAATCATGGTGTTATCGAAAATATTGAAGTCGGCATGGCGCTTGGCAAGCTGATTGCTACGGTGCCCGAGGCACTGGCCAAAGCCTGATCTGATTCATGTGCGCACGCGGTTCGCCGCTGCGATTCACCTGCGAACGGCCGCACTGCGGCCCGATCAACCAGACGCACCGAATTAGAGCGAGGCAGGCTGGATTGCCCCACAACTGGTCAGACCGGTAAGGCCAAAAAACCTTGCAAAGTCGGATTTTTCGCGCTTTCATGGCTTCGCGCTGAACAAACCGGTAAGACCACAATAATTAAGTCCTGCGCTCTTTCGCCCCGTGCGGCTACCGAAGCAAGGACACCGATCAGAGATCCCTCCCATGCTCAAATGGTGCTCGCGTTCGATCTTCCTTCAAGTCGTGCTCGGCCTTGCCCTCGGCATCGCCTGCGGTCTCAGCTTCCCCGACCTTTCCCTGCAACTCAAACCCCTTGGCGACGGCTTCATCAAGCTGATCAAGATGCTCATCGGCCTGATCGTGTTCTGCGTGGTGGTCAGCGGTATCTCGGGCGCCGGCGACCTGAAAAAGGTCGGGCGCATCGGCCTGAAGTCGGTGATCTACTTCGAAGTGCTGACCACCCTGGCGCTGGTGATCGGCCTGGTGTTCGCCTTCACCAGCGGCATCGGCAGCGGCGCCAACATCCACCTGGACCAACTGTCCAGCGCCGACGCCAGCAGCCTGGCCGAGCGCGGCCAGCACATCCACGGTGCCACGGCGTTCTTCATGGACCTGATCCCCACCTCGGTGATCGGCGCCTTCGCCGACAACAACATCCTCCAGGTGCTGCTGTTCTCGGTACTGTTCGGTAGCGCGCTGAACCTGGTAGGTGACTCGGCAGCCGGCATCTCGCGGCTGATCAACGAACTGAGCCACGTGATCTTCCGCATCATGGGCATGATCGTGCGCCTGGCACCGATCGGCGTGTTCGGTGCCATCGCCTTCACCACCAGCAAGTACGGCCTGGAATCGCTGCAACACCTGGGCGGGCTGGTGGCGCTGTTCTACCTGACCTGTGCCGGCTTCGTACTGATCGTGCTGGGCACGGTCATGCGCCTGTCGGGCCTGAAGCTGCTGCCACTGATCAAGTACCTGCGTGAAGAGCTGACCATCGTGCTGGGCACCGCCTCGTCCGATGCCGTACTGCCACAGATCATGCGCAAGCTTGAGCACCTGGGCATCGGCAGCTCCACCGTCGGCCTGGTGATCCCCACCGGCTATTCGTTCAACCTCGATGGTTTCTCCATCTACCTGACCCTGGCCATCGTGTTCATTGCCAACGCCACCGGCACGCCACTGGCAATGACCGACCTGCTGACCATCCTGCTGGTATCGCTGGTGACTTCCAAGGGCGCTCACGGCATCCCAGGCTCGGCGCTGGTGATCCTTGCCGCTACCCTGACCGCCGTGCCGGCGATCCCGGTGGTCGGCCTGGTACTGGTACTGGCGGTGGACTGGTTCATGGGCATCGGCCGGGCGCTGACCAACCTGATCGGCAACTGCGTGGCCACCGTGGCCATCGCCCGCTGGGAGAAGGACATCGACCTGGAACGCGCGCACAACGTGCTCGACGGCAAACCCGGCTTCGCCCCCACGCCACGCAAGCAGCCCAACCCCCATCAACAGGAATTCTGAGCGAACGTGGCCGGCACTGATGCCGGCCCTTCCAGGAGCGAACCGTGATCAGCTCATCTACCGTCGTCAACTCAGTGGTGGAAAAACTGCGCCAGGCCCTCGCCCGAGGCCAATGGCGTACAGGCGACATGCTGCCAGGCCAGCGCGAGCTGGCCGAACAACTGGGTATCAGCCGCCCCAGCCTGCGCGAAGCGGTAACCGTGCTGGAAACCCTGGGCCTGGTGCGTTCGCTGCCGGGCAAGGGCGTGCTGGTGCTGGATGCCGATGCCGCCGCCCAGGAACCGGGCGTGGACACCAGCGCCGCAGCCAGCCTGGCCGACGTGCTGGAGCTGCGCTACACCCTCGAGCCCTTCATCGTCGGCCTGGTGGCGCAGTCGGCCAACAGCCAGGACATCGGCCAGCTGCGCCTGACCCTGATGGACATGCGTGAAGCGCTGGAGGCCGATGACAGCGAAGCCGGCGTCAGGGCCTACATCGCCTTCCATGAAGCGCTGTTCGCCCTGACCACCAACCCGATCTTCCAGAGCGTGGTGCAACAGACCGGCAATGCCCTAAAGCAGAGCGCCGACATGCTGCGCAATTCGCCAGAGCACCTGGCCGCGCGGCTGAAGGAAAACGAAGCGGTGGTGCGCGCCATACGTGAGCGCAGCAGCGCCCAGGCCAGTGCCCAGATGCGCCAGCACATCCTGGCCGAAGGGTTGCGCATGGGCATCCCGTTGAACATCCCGGACGAACACCCGCATCCATGACCCCAGGAGAGCGACCATGAACGCCGCCCCTCACTTGCCGGCCCTGCTCGCGGCCGGCGAAACCCGCCTGTCGGCCGAGCAGATCTACCCGCGGCTGTTCGATGCCATTCTCGAACAGCGCCTGCCACCTGGCAGCCTGTTGCCCGAACAGGCGCTGGGCCATGCCTTTGGCGTCAGCCGTACAGTGATCCGCCGCGTGCTCGGGCGCCTGTCCGACCAGCAGGTGGTGGTGCAGCGCCCCAGCCACACTGCGCATCTGGCCGCGCCCGACCCGGAGCAGGCACGCCAGGTGCTCAGCGCCCGGCGCCTGGCCGAAACCACGCTGATCACCCTGGCCGCGCAACGCGCCCGGCCGGTACAGATTCGCCAGTTACGACAACTGGTGGAGCGCGAGCGCCAGCACCATGAGAACGGCGAGCGTTGTGCGGCGATCCGCCTGGGCGGCGAGTTTCACCTGAAACTGGCGCAGGTGGCCGCCAATGCGCCACTGGCACGGTTCCTCAACGGCCTGGTGCCGATGACCTCGCTGATCATCGCCCGCTACGAGTCGCCATGCTGCGACCACTGCGCGTGGCAGGAACATGCGGCGATCATCGATGCCGTGGAGCACGGCGATGCCGAGGCGGCGCTGGGGCTGATGCACAAGCATCTCGACCGCCTGGAAGAAAAGCTCGACCTGGAATGACCGATTCAAGCTGACGCCCCCCTTGTAGGAGCGGCCTTGTGTCGCGATGGGGCGCGAAGCGGCCCCAGGATTTGTGCTGCAGAAATTGCCGGGGCCGCTTTGCGGCCCTTTCGCGACACAAGGCCGCTCCTACATGGATCGCGTTGGCCGGGCGATGGCCGATGGGCTGCACGGCAGCCCTTCACTCCCCACCCTATACTCCGAGAACCACCCCAGCCTCTATCAGGGAGGCGGTTGCGTGAGCACTCGAGTCCTCCTGCTGCTGTGCCTGCTGCTGGCCCTGGCCGGCTGCGCAGGCAAGCCCCCACCTGTCCCGCCACCACCGGTGGTGCTCACCCCCGCCGCCTGGCAACGCATCGACCAGGAACTGATCGAAGCCTCGGTCGGCGCCGCCAGCTCGGCCAACGACTATGCCCGGCGCTCCATGCGAGTGTGGAAGGAACAGGTGCAGCAGCGCACCGAAAGCGACTTCATCCCCTGGTTCACCGGCTACTGGACCCAGCAGTGGCTGACCCTCAAGGTGGCCTGGTACAAGATCGACAGCGGTGAAGGCCGGGAGCCGGCGGAAAAGCGCCTGGCGCTGTACCTGCAGGAGCAGTACCACAAGCGGGTGATCGAACCGGTGGCCGAGCAGATCAACCCCGAAGGCATCCGCGACCGTGCCAGCGAGCTGTACCTGCAACTGCTCGGCCAGCAGCTGCCGGCCATCATCAGCCGCTACAACGCGCCCCCCGAACAGTTCAGCCAGCGCCTCAACCGCATTCCTGCCATCGCCCTGGGGCCGCCGGATGCGCGCAATGCCAGCCTGTACCAACTGCTACGGGCCAAGTCGCTGGCCCAGCAACCGGCCTGGCAAGCCATGCGCCAGTACCTGCACCAGCAGGCCAGCAAAGGCCCCGGGAAGACCGATGTCGGGCTGAACTCGGTGGCCAACCAGGCCAGCGAAAAGCTCGGCGCCACCCTGGCCCCGCGCGGCATCGCCAGTGCCGTGGCGTCGGCGGTGGGCAAGGTGGCGGGGGCGATGATTTCGATTGCGGCGGCCGGTTACGGGATGATGACCCATGACCGCGAACACCCGCAGATGGTCGAGCAGTTGCGGGTGATCCTCAACGTGGCGCTGAACCAGGAATGGCAGGAGCTGATGGAGAACCGCCAGAGCGGGGCCATGTCGGGGGTGTACTACCTGTCGGGGCAGGTCGAGGACAGCTTGCTGGCCAGTGCGCCGCGGCCGGCGGAACAACCGGTCGAGCAGCAGGTGAAGCAGCAACAGGAGCCTTTGATCATACGCCTGCCGCCTTAGTGGTTGACTGTTCCGGCCTCTTCGCGGGTAAACCCGCTCCCACAGGGTCGCCCACTGCCTTCAAGGCCTGTGATATCCCTGTGGGAGCGGGTTTACCCGCGAAGAGGCCGCCACAGGTAACGTGTCAGGCCGTAACCAACGCAGAACTGGGCAAGCCAAAGATCCGGTCGAACGCCCAGTTGTAGGCAAAGGTGTAGCACGGCACCAGCACGATGAACGCCATATCCACCAGCAACGCCTCCAGCAATGTCATGTCCAGCCACCAGGCAATCAGCGGGATCAGGTACACCACCAGGGTCAGCTGGAAGCCGATGGCATGCGCCACCCGCCGTGCCACACTGCGCCCGCGCGTGGCCTGGCGACTCTCCCACCACTCGAACAGGGTGTTGTAGATCAGGTTCCAGAGCATGGCGATGGTGGTGATCATCACCGCCAGAGGCCCGGTATGCGATGCCTGGGTGTCCGACAGGTAGGCCAGCCCGAGGGTCGACATGCACAGCCCGATCAGTTCATAGAAAGTCACGTAGACCAGTTTGCGTTTGAGTCCCTGCACCCGGGGTTACCTCCAATGACAAAAGCGATGGGGCGCGATCATGCTTCATCATGCTTGACAGCAAAAGTCAGCAGCTGTCAGATCTACTGACAGGAGGCTGCCATGAACTTTTCCAGCGACAATATCCAGCTGTTTCTCGCCGTGCTCGACCGCGGTTCGTTTTCCGCCGCCGCGCGCGCCCTGCAGCGGGTGCCCTCGGCCGTCAGCATGGCTATCGGCAACCTCGAGGCCGAACTGGGCTACACCCTGTTCGAGCGCGGCCCGCGGGAAGTCCGCCCGACCGCACAGGCCATGGCGCTGGAACCCCATGCCCGGCTGATCGCCGAGCAGTTGGGGCTGCTGCAGGTGCATGCCCTGGAGCTGTCCCAGGGGCTGGAGAGCAGCCTGACCCTGGCGGTGGTGCCGGACATCGACCACCGCCCGCTGCTGGCGGCCATCGCTCGCCTGGGTGAGCGGCACCCGCTGCTGGACATCGCCTTGCTCAGCGCCCCGCAGGAAGAGGCCGTGCACCTGCTGGACAGCGGCCGCGCCGACCTCTGCGTGGCCTTTGCCGGGCTGCAGGTCGATGCCCGGCGCGGCTTCCAGCACATCGGCATGGAGTCGCTGGTGGCCATCCTGTCGCCCGCCCATCCGGCCCTGCGCGAGGGGCGTATCCACTACCTCGAAGACCTGACCCGGGTGCGCCAGATCCTGGTGCGCAGCCGTGACCTGCCGCTGGCCGACCCACGCCCGTTGATAGGCGCCACGCACTGGTCAACCGACAGCTTCGACCTCGCCCTGCAGATGGTGGAGGCCGGCCTGGGCTGGGGCGACCTGCCGCTGTCGCGGGTCGCGCCACTGCTGGCCAGCGGGCGACTGGTGCGCCTGGATTTTCGCAACACCCGCAACGAGCTGCAGTTGCCGGTACACATCTTCTGGCGCAAGCAACAACCGTTGCAGCAGGCTGCACGCCTGTTGATCGAGCAGTTGTGTAGCCAGTGAATGCCGTCCGTCGAAATGACCGTAAGAAATTTCTGTAAGCACTTCAATCTTTTACCCCTTGAGCCGATATCCCGAACGATAGGTTGCGCAATGCGTCATGAGCGCGATGCGCCCTCCCCTCATTGGCCCAAGGTCTCGAAACATGAACCTGAAATTTCGCCACAAGATCCTGCTCAGCGCCTGCGGCGTCGTGGTCCTGGCATTTGCCCTGTTCACGCTCTACAACGACTACCTGCAACGCAACACCATTCGCCAGAACATCGAAGCTTCGGTGCAGCAGTCCGGCGCACTGACCGCCAGCAGCGTGCAGAACTGGATGAGCGGGCGCATCCTGGTCCTGGAAAACCTGGCCCAGGACATCGCCCAGCAAGGTGCCGGCGACACCCTGGCCGGGCTGATCGAGCAGCCGTCCTACACGCGCAATTTCCTGTTCACCTACCTGGGCCAGGCCAACGGTGTGTTCACCCAGCGCCCCGATACACAGATGCCGGCCGGTTACGACCCACGTCAGCGCCCTTGGTACGGCGCCGCGGCCAGCGCCGGGCAGACCGTGCTGACTGCTCCGTACCAGGGTGCTGTCGGCGGCCTGATGGTCACCATCGCCACGCCGGTGAAAAGCAAGGGCAATGGCGAGCTGATCGGTGTGGTCGGCGGTGACGTCACCCTCGACACCCTGGTCGAGATCATCAACTCGGTCGATTTCGGCGGCATCGGCCACGCCTTCCTGGCCGACAGCAATGGCCAGGTGATCGTCAGCCCCGACAAAGACCAGGTGATGAAGAACCTCAAGGACATCTACCCCGGCAGCAACCTGCAGGTCGCCGCCGGCATGCAGGATGTCACCCTCAATGGCCAGGACCGCATCATCTCCTTCGCCCCGGTGGCCGGCCTGCCGTCGGCACAGTGGTACATCGGCCTGTCGATCGACAAGGACAAGGCCTACGCCGCGCTCAGTCAGTTCCGCACCTCGGCGATCATCGCCATGCTGATCGCCGTGGCGGCCATCGCCGGCCTGCTCGGCCTGCTGATCCCGGTGCTGATGAGCCCGCTGACCACCATGGGCCGCGCCATGCGCGACATCGCCGAGGGCGAAGGTGACCTTACCCGCCGCCTGACCGTGCAGAACAAGGACGAGTTCGGCGAACTGGCCACTTCGTTCAACCGCTTCGTCGAGCGCATCCATGCCTCGATCAGCGAAGTGTCCTCGGCAACCCGCCTGGTGCACGACCTGTCGGAAAAGGTGGTCAATGCCTCCAATGCGTCGATCACCGGTTCCGAAGAGCAAAGCATGCGCACCAACAGCGTGGCCGCAGCGATCAACGAACTGGGTGCCGCCACCCAGGAAATCGCCCGCAACGCCGCCGATGCCTCGCAGCATGCCAGCGGTGCCAGCGAACAGGCCCACGGTGGCCGTGAAGTGGTCGAAGAAGCGATCAGCGCCATGACCGCCCTGTCGCAGCGCATCAGCGAGTCCTGCGCGCAAATCGAAACGCTCAACGCCAGCACTGACGAAATCGGCAAGATCCTCGACGTGATCAAGGGCATCTCGCAGCAGACCAACCTGCTGGCGCTGAACGCCGCCATCGAAGCGGCCCGTGCCGGTGAGGCCGGCCGTGGCTTTGCCGTGGTGGCCGACGAGGTACGCAACCTGGCGCACCGCACCCAGGAATCGGCGGAAGAAATCCACCGCATGATCACCAGCCTGCAGGTAGGCTCGCGCGAAGCGGTGCACACCATGAACACCAGCCAGGTTTCCAGCGAGCAGACCGTGCAGGTGGCCAACCAGGCCGGCGAGCGCCTGGCCAGCGTGACCCAGCGCATTGGCGAGATCGATGGCATGAACCAATCGGTGGCTACTGCTACCGAAGAGCAGACCGCCGTGGTCGAGAGCCTCAACCTGGACATCACCCAGATCAACGCCCTGAACCAGCAAGGGGTGGAGAACCTCAACGAGACCCTGCGCCATTGCGACCAACTGGCCCAGCAGGCCGGGCGCCTGAAGCAGCTGGTAGGCAGCTTCAGGATCTGATGGCCCAGGGGGGCGCTCTGCGCCCCAATCGCGACGCAAGGCCGCTCCCACAGGTGCCATGCGATCCTTGTGGGAGCGGCCTTGTGTCGCGATCGGGCTGCGCAGCAGCCCCCTACGCCACTGCCGCTTTAACCACTTTGCTCCGCCGGACCCAGGCCAGCAGCACCGCCGCCATCAACACGAAGCCCAGGTAGCCGAACAGCGGGTACACCTCACCCACCAGGCTGATGAACCCCACCAGGCTGCAGCCGAATGCCACCACCCCGGTCACCACCGAGCCCCAGCGAAACTTCGCCGTCCCCGCCGGCATCAGCCGCGAGAGAAACGAGAACAACGTACCCACCGCGGTGTTGACGATCATGCCGAAGATGATCAGGCACATCACCAGCCCCAGCAGTGGCGATACTTCGTTGGCGATCGACAGCATCGGCATCGGCAGGTCAGCCACGCTGTCCAGGCGCGACAACAGCCCGGCACTCATCACCAGCATCAGTCCGCCCAGTGCTGCACCACCGAGCAACCCACCCCATACCGCCGTTCTCTCGCCCTTGGCCGAGCCGCCCAGGATGGCCAGGATCGGCGCGCCGGCAACGATGTTGTACGACACGTACAGGAACGCCCCCAGCAGCCAGTGACGGGTGCCCGCCTGTTGCTGGCTGGCCAGCTGGTCGAGCTGGGCGAAGCTCTGCTCCCGGCTGAACACGGCGTACAACGCAATCGCCGAGGCCACCAGGATCAGCAACGGCGTGATGGCACCAATGGCGAGGATCACCTTGCGCACATCCAGGCACACGATGCCCACCACCACCAGCGTCACCATCACGCTGCCGGCCAGCGCCGGGATGCCGAACTGCTGCTCCAGCAAGGCACCACCACCGGCCAGCATGACCACGGTGACGGCAAACATGAAAAAGGTGATCAGCCAGTCGACGAACAGGCCCAGGTGACGGCCGCAGATGGCCTGGATCACATCCTTGTGCGAAGTGGCCTGCTGGCGATTGCCCAGCCCCGCCAGGGCCATGCCGAGGAAGGTGAACAAGGCTGCGCTGACCAGCGCACCAACCAGCCCCCACACACCGAAATCGACAAAGAACAACAACAGTTCCCGCCCCGAAGCGAACCCCGCCCCCACGATCACGCCGACAAACGCGCCGGCAATCTTCAGCTGCTCTTGCATGTGAACCTCTGGATTTATTGTTGTTGTCTCACTGCCACCA
This sequence comes from Pseudomonas sp. B5(2017), assembly GCF_002112825.1. Taxonomy (NCBI): domain Bacteria; kingdom Pseudomonadati; phylum Pseudomonadota; class Gammaproteobacteria; order Pseudomonadales; family Pseudomonadaceae; genus Pseudomonas; species Pseudomonas sp. B5(2017). Next base: position 12,395 of record NZ_NEIR01000001.1, on the reverse strand, counting down.
CATCGCTTTTGTGGGAGCGGCCTTGTGTCGCGAAAGGGCCGCAGAGCGGCCCCCGGCGATCTGTGCAGCAATGCAGAAATCCTGGGGCCGCTCCGCGCCCCTTTCGCGACACAAGGCCGCTCCCACATGGGCGATTTGTTCGGTCAAAAATCTCCGACAAACGCCTGCACTTCAATCTCCACATCCACCCCCAGCGCCAATGCCGAGGCCACGGTCGAGCGCACCGGCAGCGCTGCGCCGAAGAACTCCTTGTACACCTCGTTGAAACCGGCGAAGTGGCTCATGTCCGACAGCCACACCGTGGCCTTGACCACCTGGTCGAAACGCGCGCCGCAGGCCGCCAGGCTTTCGCCGATGCGCTCGCAGGCGGCGCGGGTCTGGGTCTGGATGTCACCGCGCACAACTTCGCCGCCGGCACTCATCGGCACCTGGCCGGAGAGGAACAGGAAGCCGCCGGCTTTCACCGCACGGGAGAACGGGAACGGCAGGCTGCTGGGGAAACGCTGGATATCATTGCTCATGGGATGCTCCTTTCAGGATTGCTGGAAACGGGCCGGGGACAGGCGCTCGGGCGCCACCCCCTGGCTGACAAGGCCAGGACACAGGGGCTGGCCCAGCAGCAGGTCGGCAGCCAGGCGCGAGGCGCCCGCAGCCGACTGGATGCCATAGCCACCTTGTGCCGCCAGCCAGAAGAACGCTGGCGCGTGCACATCGAAACCGATCACCAGGTCGCCGTCGGCGACGAACGAGCGCAGCCCGGCCCAGGTGTGGCTCGGCCGGCGGATCGCCAGGGTGGTCATGGCCTCGATGTTGTAGATGCCCAAAGCCACGTCGAGCTCCTCGGGCGCGGCGTCCTGGGGTTCGACCGGGTCGGCATTGGCCGGCGAACCCAGCAGCTGGCCGGCGTCGGGCTTGAAGTAGAAGCTTTCGTCTACGCCGATTACCGCCGGCCAGCGGGCGAAGTCCTGGTCTGCCGGGCCGGGGAAGGTAAAGGCACTGCGCCGGCAGGGTTGCAGGCCGATACGCGCCACGCCGCACTGCTCGGCCACACGGTCGGCCCAGGCGCCAGCGGCATTGACCAGCTGGCGCGCCTGCACGCGGCTGCCATCGCCCAGCTGCACCTGCCACAGGTCATCCAGGTACCAGGCCTGGACAAGCTCGGCGTTGCAGCGCAGTTCGCCGCCAGCGGCGCGATAGCCACGCAAGAAGCCCTGGTGCAGGGCATGTACGTCCAGGTCCATGGCCCCCGCCTCGAGCACCGCGCCGGCCAGGTTCTCGCCACGCAGGCTCGGCACCAGGGCCAGGGCGGCGTCGCGGTCGAGCAGGCTGACCTCGGTGCCGTTGGCCAGGTTCTGCGCATGGGTCTGCTCGAGCAGCGTGCGCTGTTCCAGGCTGGCGACGTACAGGCAGCCACGCGGTTCCAGCAGCGGGTGCTCGCAGAAACCCTGTGGTGGTGCTTCGTAGAAGGCCCGGCTGGCGCGGGTCAACGCCTGGATCTGCGGGGTGCCGTAGGCCTCCATGAACATGGCTGCCGAACGCCCGGTGGAATGGTAGCCAGGCTGTGCCTCGCGCTCGAGCAGCAGCACCTTCTGCTGGCCGGCCAGGCGATAGCCCAGAGATGCACCGGCAATGCCGGCGCCGATGATCAGGGTGTCGTAGATCGGGGTCATGCACGCTCCTGCCAGGCTAATTATCATTTATGAGAATTCTAATATATGAGAATTTACGAATACGCAAGGGTCCAAGGTAAGATGCCCGACCAACGCCGCATGCCGAGACCCCGAATGCCCGCTGCCCTACCCCTGCTGGACCGTGCCGTAGTCGGCCAGCGCCTGCGCCAGGTGCGCAAGGCGCGCCAGATGACCCTCAAGCAATTGTCCGAAGCCAGCGGCGTACCGCTGTCCACCTTGTCGAAGATGGAACTGGCGCAGGTCTCGGTCAGCTACGAAAAACTGGCCGCCGCCGCCCGGGCGCTGAATGTCGACATTGCCCAGCTGTTGCGCGCCAGCGGCACGGTCACGGCACCGGCACCGGTGACCGTGGTGGTCGATTCACTGCCGGCGGCGGCGGGCTACTCGACCGGCACCTATGACTACCACCCGATCGCCGGCGACTTCCCCGAACGGCGCATGACACCCGCCTATGCCCGCATCATTGCCCGTGAACGCGGCCAGTTCGACGATTTTATCCGCCACCCCGGGCAAGAGTTCGCGTTGGTGCTGAGCGGGCGTGTTCGTATCGAGTTCGAAACCGGCGAAGCGGTGAGCATCGGGCCGCAGGAGACGGCGTATTTCGACAGCCAGGTGGGGCATATCTACCTGTCGGAAAGTGACGATGGCGCAGATGCGCATGTGATGGTGGTGATGACTGATCGCTGACTGTGTTGAACGATGCGCCTTTTTGTAGGAGCGGCCTTGTGTCGCGACAGGGCTGCGCAGCAGCCCCGGGATATCAGCAGCACAACACATATTGTCGGGGCCGCCTTGCGGCCCTTTCGCGACACAAGGCCGCTCCTACAAAGATCGCGTACGTCGCCGTCTCGGTTATAACCTAATAACGAACAAGTCTATTTGGCTATAAAAAAATCTATATGCTGGGCTGCATCCGATAACGGGCAAGTTGGGCAGTCGAGTAGCGTATGGATGTAGGTTCTTTCGGTTTCACCATTGCGGGCCTGGTCGTGGGTTTCATCGTCGGAATGACCGGCGTCGGTGGCGGCTCGCTGATGACCCCGATCCTGTTGTGGTTTGGCATCAGCCCGGCAACAGCCGTCGGCACCGACCTGCTCTACGCCGCCATCACCAAGGCCAGTGGCGTCTGGGTGCATGCGCGCAACAAGAACGTCGACTGGAAGATCACCGGCCTGCTCAGCCTGGGCAGCGTGCCCGCTGCGGCGCTGACCCTGTGGTTCCTCAGCACCCTGCACACCGACACCTCGGCGCTCAACGCCGTCATCAAGCAAGGCCTGGCGGTGGTGCTGATCCTGACCGCGCTGGCCATCCTGTTCAAATCGCGCCTGCAGGCCTTCGCCAGCCGCCATGCCGGTGACCATTACCACCTCAGCGACCGCAGCCTGAACATCCTTACCGTGCTCACCGGCGTGGTGCTGGGGGTGATGGTTACCCTCACTTCCATCGGTGCTGGCGCACTGGGTACCGTGGCGCTGTTCCTGCTGTACCCGTTCCTGGTCACCCGCCGCCTGGTCGGTACCGAAATCGCCCACGCCGTGCCACTTACCCTGGTGGCGGGCCTGGGCCATGCCGGCATGGGCAACATGGACTGGTCGCTGCTGGGCTACCTGCTGCTGGGCTCGCTGCCAGGCATCTACCTGGGCAGCCACCTCACCGGGCGGATTTCCGACCGCGTGCTGCGTCCGTGCCTGGCGGCGATGCTGCTGCTGATCGGCTACAAGCTGGCGTTCTGACCTTCAGCCCAGGCGCAGGCGCCACTGCCCGGTAAAGCTCAGCTCCAGGCGCGACAGCGGCAACACATCGACCCGCTGACTGGCGCTCATCGGGCAGCCAAGTACGTGCACCAGCGCAGCGCGCATGACCATCGGGTGGGTAACCGCCACCCATTCACCCGGCCTGTCGAAGGCCGCCAACCAGGCGGCGATGCGCTGGCAAAGCACGGCGAACGACTCGCCGCCGTGCACATCACTGGCCGGGGCCTGCAGCCATTCGGCCATCGCCTGCGGTTGCTCGGCCTGCAATTGCTTCAGCGTCAGCCCTTGCCAACGCCCCAAGTCGCAATCGGCCAAGGCCGGCTCGACCTGCACCGGTCCCAAAAACCACGCCGCCGTCTCGCAGGCTCGCCGCTCTGGTGCAGTCAGCACCGGCACACCAGAAAGGTCGGCGAAAGGCTGCTGGCCCAACGGCAGGATGCCGTCGTCGGCACGGTGCAGGCGCCCGGTCTTCTGGGCCTGGGTAAGGGCGTGGCAGATCAGGGTCAGGCGGACGGCTTTCACCGGGTTTCTCTCGCAGCGGGTTGGGGCGCAAGGTTTAACATGCCTTGGCACTTTTTACCGCAACAACCTGGCACCGGCTGCGCCGACGATGGGGGCCTGGTCAGATCATCAGCAGCATCAGTCCCCAAACCGGCACCGCTGCCACCAACCCCACCGCCAGCCGCGGCCAGTATGGCAGCAGCAATACCAGCACCATCCCCGCCAGCGACATCACGGCAAACCAGGCCACCGGCCCCATGGCCCAGCCCCAGGCCTGGGCACACAGCACCAGACTGGCCAGCAACGCCAGCCAGCCGGCCGCGCGCAAGCCGACACGCAGCACCGACGGGCAGGTGCGGTTCCATACCTGCTTGTAATGCCGCTCCAGCCCCTGGCACAGCCCCAGCATGCCAGCGTAGGCGAACAACACGCTGCCCATGATCCACATCATCATGCCCCGGCCTCCATCCGCCGCCCTGCCCTGGCCTTCTGCGGCACCCACTGCGCCTGCCATACGCGCCAGGCCAGCAGCCCGAGCAATACACCCAACACCAGGGCACAGGCCACCACCCCCAGGCGCATGGCGTCGCCCAAGCCACCCAACGCACCCAGGCCAATGCACAGCAACGCGGTCAGCAGCAGTTGCTCGACCCAGGCCCGGCGTACTGGCCTGATACCGGCATGCAACAGCGCCAGCAGCCATACACCAAAGAACGCACGAACCTCCCAGCTCTCCCGCTGCGCCAGTTCTACCGGCAGCACGCGGCTGGCCCACAGCAACGCCACGCACGCCAACAACAGGCCACTGACGAAGCCCACGTTGCACACCTCCGCCACTCGGTACCAACGCCGCACCGAAGCCTCGGCGCTGGCGTACTTGCGCCCACGCTTCACGCAGAACAGCACCAGCCCGCTGGCGATCATCAGGCAACTGACCAGCCCGCAGACAAAATACAGCCAGCGCATCGGGTAGCCGCCAAACTGGGCGAAATGCAGGCCGGCCATGACCCGCTGGGTCAATGGCGCCGCGCGCCATTCGGCGACGTCGCCGAGCAACTGCCCGCTGACACCATCGAAGACCATGGCCTGGCCCTTGGCCAAGGCAATGCGGTTGCCCAGTCCGGGGCGTATTTCGATACGCGCCGCCGCCGTGTTGGGGTTGCGGATATTCAGGCCACCAATCGGCCCCAGGCGCGCCTCGGCCTGGGCCAGCAATGGCGCGACATCGACCAGCGCGGCCGGTTGCCTGGCCAGGCCACGAGGCTGCTCCAGGCGGGCATTGCCCTGGGCCTGGAAGTAGGCACGGTTGTCGCCGGCGAACAGCGCATCGACCCCGGCCGGGATGTAGATGAGCATGAAGATCACCAGGCCGGTGTAGGTGATCATCAGGTGGAACGGCAGCAACAGCACCGCGCTGGCGTTGTGGAAATCCAGCCACGAGCGCTGGCCCTTGTTCGGCCGGAAGGTAAAGAACTCCTTGAAGATCTTCTTGTGGATGACGATACCGGTGACCAGCGCCGCGAGCATCACCAGCGCCAGCGCGCCGACCACGAAGATGCCCCAGTTGCGTGGCAGGTCGAGGGTGAAATGGAAGCGGAAGAAGAAGTTGCCACCAACACTGTCCCGCACCTCGATGGCCTCGCCAGTACGCGGGTCGAGCTGCACGGTGGGGCCATGGCGACGCTCGCCGGTGGACACGCGCAACCCGGGAGAGCGCTCGCTCGGCAGGCTGATGCCCCAGTTCCCAGCCTGCGGCTCGTGGGCCTGCAGGTAGGCAATGGCGCGCCGCGCGGCGTCGGCCTGGGGTACCTCGGTGGCCGGGATTTCCGGTTGCATCCAGTGGTCGAGTTCCTTGTCGAATACCGCCAGGGTGCCGGTGACGAAGATGGCGAACAGCAGCCAGCCGAAAATCAGCCCGGCCCAGGTGTGCAGCCAGGCCATCGATTGGGTGAAGGTGTTCTTCATGCCAGCCACTCCAGTGCCTGCGGCCAGAAGCCGATCAGGGCAAGCGGTACGGCCACAGCCAGCGGGGCCCAGGCGCGCAGGGCATCGCTGCAGGCGAAGGCCCAGAGGATGGCGGCGGTGTAGAAGATGAAGGCCGGCAGGGTCGCGACGATGACCGCATCGGCGGCAGCCAGCGGCAGGATACGGGCCAGGCAGGCGCTGGCGGCGTAGCTGAGGGCATAGCCGCCGAGCAGTGCGGCACAGCTGCGGGAGAGGATCTGCAGCCAGGCGGGGGCTTTGATCATCGGGGGCTCCTTGGCGTTGATCGGGGCATCCGGGGCTGCTTTGCAGCCCATTCGCCGGCAAGCCAGCTCCCACAGGGATTGCACAGGGTTTGAATACTATGTGGTACCTGTGGGAGCAACTGTCTTGCTCAAATTCCAAACGTTGGCGCGATCCCTGTGGGAACTAGCTTGCCGGCGAATGGGCCGCGCAGCGGCCCCTTGGATCAGAAGTTGATGTTCAGCGCAGCGAACACCGCCCTGCCCGGCTGGTTATAGGTATTGGCGCCCGAAGTACTGGCGTTGCCGCCACGCAGGATCTGCTTGTCGAACACGTTGTTCACCCCCACCCGCACGTCGTAGTTGGCGTTGAACTTGTAACCAGCGCTCACGTCCACCAGGCCGTAGGCTTCCACGTCCTGTTGCGCGGTCTTGTCGTAGCCTTGCTGGGTGCGTTCGTTGAAGGTCGGCGACTTCTGCTTGCCGAAGTAGGTACCCGCCACCTGGAACGACAGCTTCTCGGTGGCGCGCCAGTCGAGGGTGGTGTTGACGGTGTATTCCGGGATCACCGACAGCGGCTCGCCGGTCTCGCGGTTGTCGTTGTCGAGCATCCAGGTCAGGTTGGTGTTCCAGTCCAGGGCCGGGGTCAGCTCGATGAACAGGTTGCCTTCGATACCTTCCACCCGCGCCTTGCCGGCGTTGTCCCACTGGGTCACGCGGCTGCCGGTGCCGATGGTGTACAACACATCGGTATCACCGACGATCTTGTTCTTGTAGTCGTTGCGAAAGTACGTGGCACTGGTGCGCCAGGTACCACGGTCGTACATCAGGCCGATTTCCTTGTTGACGCTGATCTCGGGCTTGAGGTCGGCGTTGCCCTGCAGGTAGCAGCCACCGTTGTTGGTCTGCTGCACGCTGCAACCATTGCCGCGGCTGTACAGCAAGTAGTTGGGGTTGGACTGGTACAGGTTCGGGGTCTTGTAGGCGCGCGCGATACCGCCTTTGACCGACAGTGCTTCGGTCAGTTTGTGCGACAGGTTCAGGCTGGGGCTGAAGTTGTCGCCGAAGGTTTCGTGGTGGTCGAAACGCAGGCCCGGGGTAATGGTGGTGTCGCCGACAATGATGTTGTCCTCGACGAACAGCGCATAGCTGCGGGCGGTCATCTTCGAGCTGCTGCGGTCGAAACCGACCAACCCGTCGTTACCGGTAGGGTCCGAGCTTTGCGGGCGCAGCGAGCCCTGGTCATTGAGCGCTTCGTACAGGTACTCGCCGCCCAGGGTCAGCACATGTTCGGTGCTGCTCATGGCGAATGGCAGGTTCACTTCGCTGCTCAGGCGCGTGTTGCGCAGGCGCGACATGGCGGCGCCTTCGGCATTGGGGGCACCTTCGGTACGGCCTGCCAGGCCCTCGTTGAGGCGCCAGTTGCGCACGTACTCGTAGGCCAGCACGGTCTTGCTGGTACCCCAGGTGAAATCGCCCAGGTGGGTCAGGTCGTAGGTACTGCGCTGCATCACATTGGTTTCGTGGCCGTACAGGCTGGACACGAACTCGACGTCACCACCGCCGTTGCTGTTCATGGTGTCGCCGGCAAAGATATTACCCTGGCGGCTGTAGCCGGCACTGGCCTCGAGGCGGTGCTCGTCGTTCAGCTTCCAGCTCAGCAGGCCATTGATGTCCTTGTTGCGTACGCCTTCGCGGCCCGCCACCAGCGCACTGGTGGCATGCCCGGCATTGATGTCCAGGTCGTCGGCATCGGTCTTGGCCAGGCCGCCGTACAGGCGGAAGCCGAGGTTGTCGGTCAGGCCGCCGCCCAGGTTGAAGTTGGCCCTACGGCTGGCGCCCTCGGCGCTGTCTTCCGGCAGCTGGGTGTACAGGCTGACGCTGCCCTTGAGTTCGTTGGTGGGCCGCTTGGTGATGATGTTGACCACCCCGCCCATGGCGCCGGAACCGTAACGTGCGGCCGCCGGGCCACGCAGGATCTCGATGCGCTCGACCGCTTCTGCCGGTACCCAGTTGGTTTCACCGCGGGTATCGCGGTCGCCGTTCCAGCCATAGCGCACGGCATTGCGTGCGCTGGATGGCTTGCCGTCGATGAGGATCAGGGTATTTTCCGGGCCCATGCCGCGCAGGTCGATCTGCCGGTTGTTGCCACGCGCGCCGCTGGCGCTGTTGCCGGTCAGGTTGACCCCGGGCTCGCGGCGGATGATGTCGGACAGGTCATTGGCCGGCGGATGGCGCTTGATGTCTTCGGCGGTGATGATCGACGTACCCAGGGCCTGGCGTGCCTCGCGCTCGGCGGTAACCAGGGTGTCCTGGATAACCAGGGCGCTGTCGGCAACCGGCATCTCCAGCACCTCACCCGTGCGCTGTTCTTCGGCCTGGGCCACGGTGGCCACCATGGCCGGTGACGCCAGCGCGACGAACGCCAGGGCCAGGCTGTTGGGTGAAGTCTTGCACTGCATGGGTACATCTCCTGCGATTCATGAGCGAAACGGCACATCCCTGTCGGAAACCGGGAGCCCTCGCCCACCGGCCTCGCAAACACAGTTTGGTGGCCAACAGGGATGGTAAATATAGAGATTCGCAAATGAGTTTAAATCTTATTTACGAAGTTTACATGTTTGTAACGGAACTTTGCTGACACGACAGCGTTGCCGGCGCAGCCCGGCTATTCGCGCTCTTGCTTGCATACACCTGTCCGATTTGCATCCTGCGTGACGGCTCCTACAGTTTCGAACGTAGCCCTCTGCCGAGCCTCCTGATGCGCAGCCACGAAGAAAGCCACGCCACGAACGCCACTAGGTCCCTGTCGAAGATCCCTCGCAGTGTCTGGGCGCTGGGGTTCGTGTCGATGTTCATGGACATTTCCTCGGAAATGATTCACGCACTGCTGCCGCTGTATATGGTCACCGTGCTTGGTACCTCGGTAGTGGCGGTGGGCTTTATCGAAGGTATCGCCGAGGCGACCGCCTCGATCACCAAGGTGTTTTCCGGTGCCCTCAGCGACCGGCTGGGCAAGCGCAAGCTGCTCACGGTGCTGGGCTATGGCCTGGGTGCGTTGACCAAGCCGGTGTTCCCCATGGCCTCCGGGCTGGAGTGGTTGACCGCGGCACGCTTCGTCGACCGGGTAGGCAAAGGCATTCGTGGGGCGCCGCGCGATGCGCTGGTGGCCGACGTCACGCCCGCAGAACTGCGTGGTGCAGCCTTCGGCCTGCGCCAGGCGCTGGATACCGTGGGCGCCTTCCTTGGGCCGTTGCTGGCGATCGTGCTGATGTGGCTGACCGCGAGCCATTTCCAGACGGTGTTCTGGGTGGCGGTGCTCCCGGCGTTCGTGGCCGTGTACATCCTCATCGCCTTCGTGCGCGAACCTGAAACGCCGGCCACCACCCGGCCGGTGCGCTCACCGCTGGCCCTGCACGAGCTGGCCCGCCTGGGCCCGGCCTACTGGCGGCTGATCGGCCTGGCCACGCTGTTCACCCTCGCCCGCTTCAGCGAGGCGTTTCTGCTGCTGCGCGCACAGGACATGGGCCTGGCGCCGCTGTGGGCGCCGGCAGTGCTGGTGCTCATGGCCCTGGCCTACTCGCTGTCGGCCTACCCCGCGGGGGTGCTGTCGGACCGCGTGGGCCGCCGCGGCGTGCTGATGACCGGGCTGGGGCTGCTGGTCGCCGCCGACCTGCTGCTGGCCCTGCTGCCGGGCTGGACCGGGCTGGCCATGGGGGTGGCTGCCTGGGGCCTGCACCTGGGTTTCAGCCAAGGCATCTTTGCCGCCATGATCGCCGACAGCGCCCCCGCCGAACTGCGCGGTACAGCCTTCGGCCTGTTCAACCTGCTGACCGGCGTGGCGCTGTTGGTGGCCAGCGTGGTGGCCGGGCTGCTGTGGGACGGGGTCGGCTTCAAGGCGACATTCTTGCTTGGCGCAGCGTGTGCCGGCAGCACCCTGGTCGGGGTCGCATTGCTCAGGCCGGCCCCGATCACCGACAATCCGAACTAGGCCAGCGCTGGCTGCTGCTCCAGTAGCGACCAGCCGCCATGCCCATCCACCTCCAACCGATGGGTATGGAAACCTGCCAGCGTGCTGCGGTGCCCGACACTGACCAGCAACGCCGCCGGCATTTCCGTGCGCAACAGTGAATACAGGGCATGCTCGAGCCCTTCGTCCATGGCCGAAGTGGACTCGTCAAGGAACACCACCTGCGGCCGGTTGAACAGCACCCGGGCAAATGCCAGGCGCTGCTGCTCACCGACCGAGAGAATGTGTGACCAGTCACAGCTGACGTCCAGTCGCTCGGCCAGGTGGGCCAGGTTGACCTGGCGCAAGGCCTGCTGCATCCGCGTTTCATCCTCAGGCCTGCTGGCCGCCGGGTAGGCAATGACGGCGCGCAGATCGCCCAGCGGCAGGTACGGCCGCTGCGACAGGAACAGCGCCTGGTGGCCCAGCGGGCGCCTGACCTCACCCTCGGCATACGGCCAGAGGCCTGCCAGCGCACGCAGCAGCGTGGTTTTGCCGCTGCCCGACGGCCCCTTGATCAACAGCGCCTGGCCGGCGTGCAGGTCAAGGTCCAGGTCGGCGATAAGGGCATGCCCGTCCGGGCGCAGCACCTGCAGGCGGCTGATCGCCAAGGCATGCTCCTGGTCCTCGGTGATGACGCGCGGCAAAGCGCTTGCCTGCTCGTTGGCATCGAGGAAGCCGGTCAGACGATCGAGAGTAGCCCGGTACTGGGCAAACGCATCATACGACTCGCGGAAGAACGACAGCGAATCCTGCACCTGGCCAAAGGCCTGGGAGGTCTGCATGACGTCGCCCAGCTTGATCGCCCCGCTGAAGAAGCGCGGTGCCTGCAGAATGAACGGGAACACCACTGCTACCTGGCTCACGCCCAGGTTGAAACCACTGAATTTCAGGTTCCGGAACACCAGCGCCCAGGCATTCACGATCAAGGCACCAAAGCGGCCCAGCAAGGTGCCCCGCTCGACCTGCGCACCCTGGTAGAAAGCGATGTTCTCGGCGTTCTCGCGCAGACGCATCAGCGCGTAACGGAAGTTGGCGGTGAGCTTTTCGTTGAGGAAGTTCAGGCGGATCAGCGGCCGCCCGAGGCGGAAGGCGATCCAGGTGGCGACGATGACGTACAGGTACACGGCAAACACCATCGCCCGGGGAATCTCCACACCAGCGACGGCCAGCGGCGCCGACAGCCCCCAGAGGATGCCGGTGAACGCCACCAGTGAAACCAGCGCGCTGACCGCGCCCAGGGCGAGGGTCACCGAGTTGCTGACAAAGGCGTTGACGTCCAGTTCGATACGCTGGTCAGGGTTGTCCACCGGCTCGGCAAGGAACTGGCCACGGTAGTAGGCATCGCCGTGCATCCAGTCGTGGGTCAGGCGCTCGGTCAGCCAGACCCGCCACTGGATGCTGAACGCCTGGCTTACATAGAAGGTGAACAGCGAACGCAGCACATGGATGGTGGCCAATACCGCGAAGACGCCGAGCAGGTACCAGAAGGCGGCTTGGTCAAGGCCTTGCAAGGCGCTGTAGAAGCCGTTGTACCAGAACGAGAACAGCACGTTCAGGCGCACCGAGAATAGCGTCAATACCAGCAGCAGGGCGAACACCAGTAACGGCCGCCAACTGCGCCTGAAACTGAAATAGGGCCCGGCAAGCTGCCAGAACTGGCTGCCCCAGCGCGTACAACGTACGGCCAGTGTGGCGGCTGCCGTGAAGCAGACAAGGGTGATGAACGAGGCGATTGCCAGCCAGCTCAGGCTCTCTTGCAGGGCCTGGTGCCAGTTCATTTCCATGATGGGTATCCGTGCTGAGTATTTCCGCGAGCGTAGCATTGACCTGTAACTCGTCAGGCATAAATGACGCACATTTCATGATTGCTTTTCAGAGCTACGCGGGGCCCTGTGGGAGCAACTGCCTTGCTCAAATTCTAAAAGTTGGCGCGATCCCCTGTGGGAGCGGCCTTGTGTCGCGAAAGGGCTGCAAAGCAGCCCCAGCAATTTCAACTGTTGCGCATCAATCCTGGGGCCGCGTTGCGGCCCTTTCGCGACACAAGGCCGCTCCCACAGGAACTGCGTATGCCCGGGAATTTTTGCACCACAAAGACAAAACCCCTACCTGCATGCGCAGATAGGGGTTTTGCGAAATGAATCTTGACGATGACCTACTCTCACATGGGGAAACCCCACACTACCATCGGCGATGCATCGTTTCACTGCTGAGT